>NZ_JAENIO010000062.1 GCF_016595415.1 Roseibacillus ishigakijimensis | reverse complement strand
AGGCCAACAGCATGGCCCCTACATTGAGAGCCAGGGTCAGCCCACTGGAGGCTCCCTGCGCGGCGGCGTCGAAGACATTGGCCGGTTTTTCCTCCTGCCCGTAGACCTCGGCGTGGCGGTTGGGCTTGCCCGTCTCCGGGACCAGCAGCTTGGCAAAGAGAAGGCCTCCGGGCGCAGCCATGAAGGAAGCCGCGATGAGGTAGCGCAATTCCACTCCCATGCTGGCATAGCCCGCCATCACTGAACCCGCGATGCTGGCCAATCCTCCCACCATGACCGCGAAGAGCTCGGAGCGCGTCATCCCGGCCAAATAGGGCCGCACCACCAGGGGGGCCTCGGTCTGCCCCACGAAGATATTGGCCACCGCCGAGAGGGATTCGGCATGACTGGTCCCCAGCGCTTTTTTCACCAATCCTCCAAGAATGGCGATCACCCAATGCATCACCCCCAGATAATAGAGCACGGCGATCAGAGAGCTGAAGAAAATGATGATGGGCAGGACATTGAAGGCGAAGAAAAAACCGAAGGACTTGTCCCCCAAACCGCCGAAAATGAAGGTGATTCCCTCTTCCCCCGCCGCAATGATAGCTCCCACAAAGTTGCTCAGCGCCAGGAGCACGGTCTTCCCCCAAGGGACGACCAACACCACTACCGCGACGAGGAACTGGCAAGCGAAGGCTCCGCCCACTGCCCGCCAGCTAATGGCGGAACGCTCCCGGGAGAGTAGGACGCCCAGGCCGAGGAGAAGAATGATGCCGAGGAGTCCTGTCATGATAAAGGGGGTTGGTGATGCTTACTTGCTACGAGCGGTCATTTTCTCCACCGCCTTTTCTGCCAGGAAGGAGGTGTCGTCGTCGGGATCGTCCGTCAGGGGCTCGATGAGCGCGATGGCCCAGGGGTCCGAGCGCACTGCCAGCTTGGTGATGAATGCTCTCTTCTCCCGCACATCCCGCAGATCGGATGCCAGACTCGTCCAATGGGCCTGCAAATCGTCCTCCGCAATCTCCGCGTCCCCGGTCAGGAGGGTGATGACGGAGTCGAAAGCATGCGAGCGACGGAAAGTGGTCTCCTCCCCCTGCAGGGCCTCAAGGTGCCGCGCAAACTGGGAATCATCCCGCCAGTTGGCCAGCGCACTGTAGGCGGCCACCACCAGACTGTTCTCTTCCGAAGCCAGGGCGCTTTCAATCGCCTTCTCCGCCTCGGGCCGGGCGGTGGTGCCGAGAAGACGCAGAAAGGTCTCCTTGGCCGGCGCGGAAGAGGACCCCTCGTAGGCGGCCAACAAATCCTTCGCGGCTACCGAGTTGTTTTTGCGCACGAGCAGATTGCGCCGCACCGCCCGTTCAGCGGCTCCCCGCACCTGGGGCGAGTCCGCCGCAGCGATCAGGTCGTAGAGAGTGGGAAGATGCCGGGGCTGGAGATTTTCCCCCGTGGCATCGAGGGCCGCCTCCACCGCAGCCTCGTCCGCACTGTCTTCAGCAAATTTGAGCAAATAGGGAATCCCCGCCTCGCCACCCCGCCGCTCCACGATTTGGAAGAGCTTGTCGCGCACCTGCTCGGGGATGGCTTCCTCGGTGGCAAACTCCGCCACCCGTTGGTCGATATCCGTGCCATCGGCGGCCTTGCCAAGATAGAGGGTTTGGTAAATCGCCCCCTTGTCAGTGGCGGTGTCAATAGTCGCCGCTTCAGCCAGGAAGGCCTCTACCTGCTCGCCGGTGAGAGCGACCTCCTTGGTGGCGGGATTGGCGGCCTCCTTCATCAACTGATTCAATTCCTCCCGCACCTTCGACTTGCCCATAGCATCGTAGACGAAGACCCCGGCCACGAGGATGAGAATGCCCAGCATGACCGCCACGGTCACCTTGACGGCGTTGTTGGATTTCTTTTTGGCAAGGAGAAGCTGGGCATCGGCTGGTGAATTATCGGACATCGGAACTTGAGGTTGAATGGATTGAGGGCTCGCGGCAAGCCCCGAAGCTGGGGTGGGCAGCGAGGAAAGGGAAGGCTTGGGCGCCGGGGTTGCAGCCGGCTGCAGAGGGGGCAACTTTACGGGGGAAGCCGCCGGAGGGCTCGCCGGGGCTGGAGCTGTTCGCACCGGGCCCCCTGCCGGAGGAAGGGTCCGGGGCGGCGCACCACCTACAGGCGCGGACGGACTCGCCGGAGCGGCCCTTCGCGGAGCTACCGGGGCTGATCTCTTCTTCGCCGCAATGGGTGCCACGGGAGGCTGGGGCTTGGCTGCGGGAGGGGCGGGAGCGGGCGGAGCACTCTGGCCCGCCGGAACTTGCGGTCCCTTCTCGGCCGGAGGAGCCGGAGCGGCTTTCTTCTGGGCCGCTTTTTTGACGGGCCGGGGCGACTTTTTCTCCCCAGCATCCTGGGCCTTTGGCGAAACTTTCTCAGTCTTCGGCGGAACTTCCTGAGCATCGGGAGCCGTTCCGGAAGCATCGGGAGCCATTCCGGAAGCATCGGGAGCCGTTCCGGAAGCATCGGGAGCCGTTCCGGAAGCATCGGGAGCCGTTCCGGAAGCTTCGGGAGTCGTTCCGGGAGCATCGGGAGCCGTTCCGGAAGCATCGGGAGTCGTTCCGGAAGCTTCGGGAGCCGTTCCGGAAGCTTCGGGAGCCGTTCCGGAAGCATCGGGAGCCGTTCCGGAAGCATCGGGAGTCGTTCCGGGAGCATCGGGAGCCGTTTTCCCTGCCTCCGGGAGAGCGGTGGGTTTCTCGGCCGCAACCGCAGGATCGGCGGCGGCGCGGACTTCCTGACCATGGGAGACCTCTCCAGCCTCTTCGGCCGGCTCATTTTCCGCCGGTTCTTCCGTTGCTTGGTCCTGACTTTGATTTTGCAGGGTAGCAGCCACATGCAGAGGCACGGGCCCGGTCAGGCGATTGGGTTTTTCCCCTTCCTTGTAGGGGACGGCGGACTGAATCTGCGTGGCCGGAACCACTTCCGCGACCGGGGCCGTCTGGTGCTGGGGTTGCTCGAAGGCCCAAAAACGCTCAAGAGCCTCCCGTGCCGAATCAGGGCGGTCATCAGGCTGCCGCGCGATGTGCCATTCCACCCATTGGCAAACCCAATCCGGCAAATCAGGCCGGTGCTCGCGCAGAGGAGTGAAGGTATTGTGCAAATGCGCGACCATCACCATGGGCGCGGTTTCGGCATCGAAAGGGAATTTCCCCGTCAGGCAGTAGTAGAAGACACAGCCCAGCGAATACATGTCGGTGCGGCGGTCGAGGGGCACGCGCTCGAATTGCTCGGGAGCCATGAAGTGGATGGAGCCAAAGACCGCATCCCCGTGATCGATGGTTTGCAGAGAGGGCTTGGCAGAGAACTTGGCGAGGCCGAAGTCCACGAGCTTGATCTGGATTTTCCCCGAAGGGAGCCGGGTGACCATCACATTGGAGGGCTTCAGGTCGCGGTGGACGAGGTCGAGGTCCTGGGCTGCGATGAGGGCCTCCAGACTCTGCACCGCCGTTTCGCGAAAGTCCGGCCAGCTCATGGGCCCGTCCTCAGCCACCTCATCAAGGGTGCGCCCGGAGAGCAACTCCATGATGACGAAGGGGCCATCCTGATCGACCCCGGCATCGTAGACAGTGACAATGTGGGGATGCTGGATGGAGCACAGGGCCGTGGCTTCCTTCAGAAGGGCCCGGGTGGCACCGTCCTCGGCATTCTGTGGATCGTAGCCCTCCTCGGTGAGCACTCTCTTGATGGCGACCTCGCGGCTCAAATTCCGGTCGAAGGCCCGGTAAACCGCACCCACTCCCCCTTGGCCAATCTTGCCTCTGATCTCGTATCGTTCGTCGCTCATCTGTGAAAGACAGGGAGGACCTTCTGCAAAAGAAGACCAAACATCAAAGCAAAGTTTCGGGGATCGGGACAGCAAAGGGGCGCCCTCAGGCCCGGGAGCTGCGGCAGCCCAGTCCCTGATCCATGCCCATGGCGGGATTTTCCTCCAAAGTGCGGCCAACGACCTGGGCCGGCACCCCCGCCACCGTGGTGTGGGCTTCCACATCATTGAGCACCACACTCCCGGCGCCAATCTTGGCCCCTTCGCAGATCTCCACCCGACCGAGAATCTTGGCTCCCGCGCCGATGAGGACGCCCGAGCGCACGATGGGGTGACGGGCCCCGGTCTCTTTCCCCGTCCCCCCCAGGGTCACTTCGTGCAAAATGGAGACGTTGTCCTCGATGATGGCGGTCTCCCCCACCACGAAGCTGGTGGCATGGTCGAGCAGAATCCCACACCCAATCCGAGCCGCCGGGTGAATATCCACCCCGAAGACTTCGCTGGCGAGACTCTGGAAATAGTAAGCCAACTGGCGGCGCCCATTGCTCCACAACTGGTGGGAAACGCGATAAGTGGAGATGGCCGCGAAGCCCTTGTAGTAGAGCAGGGGCTCGCTCAGGCAATCACAGGCCGGATCGCGGTCATGGATCGCTTGCAAGTCCTCCCCCGCGCTATGGACCAGTTCGGGATGCTCGGCAAAGACCTCCACCAAAAGGGATTCCACCTCCTCGCGGCCCATATCCTCGCGGGCTAATTTGCGGGAAAGACGGGCCGCCAGAGCCTCGCCCAAGCAGTCTTGATCGAGGATGACATCGCGCACCAGGGCGCTCAGCCGGGGCTCATCCTCCGCGATGCGGGTCGCCGCGCAGCGCAGGCTCTCCCACAATTCGCTCACCACCACGGACTGGTGTTTGCACAAGCGGGCACTCTTCCCGCTGGTCTCGATCGTTTCTACGTGCTCTTCTTTCATCAGTGAGGATTTCCCAAAAACTTGAATATGCCTGCCGCGCGGCCATCCAATTGGCCAAACACCATGATGGCAAGTCCCCTCTTCGTCTCGAGGACCTCGCGTCCCGCGAGCATGTGCCCGCAACCTTCCTCGTGCAAATCCTCTCTGACCTCAAGCAAGCCAATCTCGTCATTTCCAAACGGGGAAAAAGCGGAGGCTACCTGCTGGGAGCCCCTCCGACCGAAATCACGCTCGCCCGCATCATTGAAGCTGTCGACCCCCAACTGCTCGAAGAGCCTTCCCCCGGGGAGGGAGAGTCTGCGGTCGCGCTGCACCAGATTTGGCAAAAGCTGTCCCAGGAATTGACCACCAGCCTCCAGCAAACGACTTTGGAACAACTGGCCCAACCCAGCAATGAGCCCATGTGGTTCATCTAACGCCCTTCGCCCCATGCGCGCCGTCCTCATTCTCCTCCTCGTCAACAACCTGCTGTCCGGCAGCCCGCAGGAAAACCTGACCCACTTTGCCCGGGGCGTGCTGGCGGAAACAGCCGGACGCGCGGAGGAAGCCCGCGACATCTATTCCCAGGCGCTCTCCCGGGATAGCGGGAACTACTTCCTCGTCCGCAAGGTGGTGGCCGCGCAAGTGACCACCGACTTCCCCTCCGCCACTGCGACCCTGCGGAACTACGCGGAAGCTCACCGCGACAATCTGACCGCCCAGGTGGACTATGCCGCCTACCTCCGCCAACACGCTCCCCATGACGAACTCGCCCGCCGCTCCGCCCTGCAGACCCTGGAGCTGGCCCACGCGCGCTTCCCGCATCACCCCGCAGTCTTTCCCGCTCTCATCAATCTTTACGAAAACCTGGGTGATCGGGAGAAATCACTGACTCTGCTGGCGCAGGAGCTGGCGGCAGAACGGGCCGATCCCGACCACTGGCTGGCGCTCGCCCCCCTGGTGGAAACCCTTTACCCGGCAGATAGTGAAGAATTCGCCCAAGGCCAGGCCCGCGTGATGACCCAGCTCGAGCTCTCGGGCCTCGCCCGCCCCGACCTCGCCCGCCGGGTCTCGGAGTATCATCGCCAGGCCGATCGCTTGCCCGCAGCCATCGCAGTTTTGCAAAAACATCTCGCCCTAAGGCCAACCTCCCACTCCCTACGCATCCGCCTGGGACTGCTGCAACTGTCCGCAGGAGACCGCATGGCGGGCCGGGACACCCTGCTCACCGTCGTGGCCATTGACCCCGATCAAGCCCTCGCCCACCAGTCCCTCGGCAGATTGTTTCAACAAGAAGGCGATCCCGGAAAAGCGCTCTTTCACCGCGCCGAAACCCTCCGCATCCGGGGAGGACGTCCAGAAGAGGCCCTGGAGCTGGCAGATGAGTATCTCGAGAGAGGACAAGCCCATGAGGCCCGCCTGCTGCTGGAGAAATTCCGCTTCCATCATCCCGACCACGCCGGTCTGCAGGCCCGCCTCGCCATTGCCACTCTGCGGGATGGGCTGACTCGCGAGGCGGCCCGCCAATTCCGCCAGGCCGAAAAGCTGGCGGAAGAATCGGGCGATCCGGCGGACGCCCGCTATCTGGATACCGACTTCCAGCTGGAGTTCGCCCACAGTCTCCGGGCAGCGGGCGACCACGCAGCGGCGGAAACGCGACTGCGACAAGCCGCCCAGGGTATCAATCTCGATGCCGAACCGGCGAAATACGCCCGGGCGATCACCGCCTTGGCCGCTCTCTGGCTGGCGGAGGGAAAAAACGAGGCCCCCGCCAAGGCCCTGCTGCAACGCGCCTTGACCCTGGACCCGGAAAATGAGGAAGCTCGCGCCCTCCTCGAATGAAGTTCTTTCCCCCAGTCCTCTTTGCCCTCCTCCTATCCTTGGTCCTCGGCAGCTGCACCGTGCCACCCCCGCCGGGAGCAAGCACACCTCCCCGCCCCTCGACCGTCATTGTGGTGCATGGCCTCTACGCCGGCTCGGGCCACGTCCGCCCCCTGCAGGAAGCGCTCACCGCAAGGGGCTTCCACTGCCTGACGCCCAATCTCCAACCGGCCAACGGAAGTGTCTCCATCGAAACCCTCGCCCGGCAACTGGGGCAATTCGTGACGGAAAACACCGCGGCGGAGGACCCCTTACAATTCGTCGGCCACAGCATGGGAGGTCTCGTCTCCTTGCAACTCCTGCAAGACCCGGTCTGGGCCCGGCGATGCCGCGGCCTCGCCACCATCGCCACTCCCCACCAGGGCACGGTTCTGGCCAATTTGCACGGGGGACCAGCCGGTCGCGAGATGACCCCCGGTTCCCTTTTCCTGAGAAACCTCCACGCCCGGCCCCCCTCATTTCCCGTGACAACCTTCCGCTCCACACGCGATTTGGTCATCATCCCCAACATCAGCTCCGAGCTCTCCAATGCCGACAATCGCGTCATCACCGCTCCCGGACACAATGAGATTCTGCAACAAACGGACTTGCACGATCAGCTGGCCCAACTGATTCGCAGCCGCGACCAGATCCGCCCGTGACCGCCTCCCAACGAAGAAACAGGCGCCCTCCGCAGACGGCGGGAGGGCAGAGAGCGAGCTTGTCGGAAAAGTCGCTGGCCACTCCGCGTAAGACCTCCTAGCTTCCTCGCCGCCGCGCGGGCTTTCCTACCCATGTTTTTTCTCACCAAGCTTTTTGAAATTCGCGACCAGTCGAATCCCGAGGCCGAAAAGCCATTCCTGGCCCACTTGGACGATCTGCGGGTCACCCTCACCCGTATCATCCTCACCCTCGTCCTCGCCACCCTGGTGTGCTACGTCTTTCGGAATCAGCTGATGGACATCATCCGCCATCCGGTGGAGCAAGTCTGGACCCTTTCGCAGAAGAGCGCCCTCGACGAACTCGATCCCAAGCCCAGCCTCGCCACTTGGGAAAAAGCGGTGCGCGTTTCCAATGACGCCATCGGGCTCACTCCCGGGCAGCGGAACCATTTCCAGAAGTTCGCCGGCACCGAGGATGAGAACTTTGCCTTCCACGTCGAGGCCGCCTACCACTTCCGCATCGCGTTGGCCATTGAGGATGAAAAAGCGCGCGAGAAGTATGTCGCCACCATCCCCGGCTTGTCCCCGGAAATGCACGTCCAGCTCAAGAAACTCGTGCGGGGCAACCCCAATGCCCAGCTCGATGCCAAAGGACGCATGGTGCTGATGCAATCGCTCAATCCGACCGAGGGCTTTATGCTCTCCGTCAAGCTCGCCTTCTTCGCCGCCCTGGTCGTTTCCTTCCCCTTGCTCCTCTTTTTCCTCCTGCAATTTGTCCTCCCCGGGCTGCACAAGGCCGAACAGCGGGCTCTCTTCCCCGCCCTCGGCATCGGCTTCTGCCTTTTCCTCACCGGCGTGCTCTTCGCCTACTTCATCATCCTGCCCAACGTCCTCGATTTCTTTTACCAATACTCCCTGGAGATGGGCATCCAGAACGATTGGCGCATCGGCTACTACATTTCCTTCGCCACCCAGTTCGTGCTCATCTTCGGCCTCGCCTTCGAGCTTCCCGTCGTGGTCATGACCCTGGTCAAGTTGGGCATCCTGTCCTACGAGATGATGCGCACCACCCGTTCTTACGCCATCCTGGCCATCGTGGTGATCGCGGCCATCATCACCCCCACCCCCGACGCTCTCACCCTCGGGCTCCTCGCCGTGCCCATGTATATTCTCTACGAAATCTGCATCTGGCTGGCCTACTTCATCGATAAGAAAGAAAAGGCCAAGGAAGCCGCGGAGGAAGAAGAACGCATGGCCCGCCTCCTCGCCGCCCCGGGAGCGGCCAGCCGCAACGAAGAGGACGATCTCGACGAAGAACAACCCGTCACGGAAGAGCCCGAGACCATGGCTCCCCCGGAAGAAATCATCGCTGACGAAGACGACTATGCCGGCCCGGATCCCGAAGCCGAAGATCTCTACTCGCAAGCCCCCATCGAACCGGATGAGGAGCCGGACAAAGAGCCGAATCAAGCGAAGGGCAATTCCTCCGACTCCGACAATCGGGAGGAAGACTCCAATTTCGATCCTTTGAAGTGAGGAGGAGGAAGCCCCTCATTTTCCCTTTGCCAGAGGGGCTCCGAACGGCTTCTCTCGGCCCACCCTCCCGCCACGAAAGAAATCACTGTGTCTGAACAAGCCGTCATCACCGAATTCCTGACCCTCGACCAATTCGAAGTCGCGGAGGGAATCACCCTGCAATCGCCCCAAGTCGCCTACGAAGTCTACGGCGAACTGAACGAGGATCGCTCCAACGCCATCCTCCTCTTCCATGCCCTCTCCGGCTCGCACCACGCCATGGGCATCAATCGCGGCATCGCAGGCAACGAGTTCTGGACCGAGGAACTGCACGAAGGCTGGTGGAACGACTTCATCGGCCCGGGCAAAGGCATTGATACCGACCGCTTCTGCGTCATCGCCCCCAACTACTTGGGCGGCTGTTACGGCTCGACGGGGCCCTCTTCCCCCGATCCCGCCACGGGCCAGCCCTACGGCTCGCGTTTTCCCCACGTCACGGTGGGCGATCAGGCCCGCTTCGCCGCCCGACTCCTCGATCACTTCGGCATCGACCGCCTGCACGCCGTGGTCGGTCCCTCCGTGGGTGGCCTCTGTGCCCTGACCTTTGCCAACCTCTTTCCCGAGCGCACCCACAAGGTCGTTTCGGTCGCTTCTTCCTACAAAAACACCATTCTCAACCGCCTGCTCCTCTTCGAGCAAATTCTGGCCATCGAGAATGATCCCTATTTCAACGGAGGCGATTACTACGACTGCGGCACGCCCAATCTGGGACTCGCTCTCGCCCGCATGATTTCCCACAAAACCTTTGTCCACATCGACGCCTTCGAGCGCCGGGCCAAGCGCGAAATCGTGCCCGAAAAGGAAATGCTCTCGTGGTATGGCGTCACCGACCCCTTCCAGTCCTACATGCTGCACCAGGGCAAAAAGTTCACCAAACGCTTCGATGCCAATACCTACCTCCGCATCGTCGACATGTGGTCCTCCTACAATGCCCTGCGAGAGGCCGGGCTGGAAACAGCGGAAGAACTCTTTGCTGGCTCCAAGCGGGAGGGCCACCATTTCCTCGTCTTTTCCATCGACTCCGACTTCTGCTTCTATCCCGAGGAGCAGGCCGAGCTGGTCTCTGATTTGGAAAAATCCGGCATTCCAGTGACCCATCTCACCGTGCACTCGGACAAGGGCCACGATTCCTTCCTTCTCGAACCCCACCTCTATGTCCCCCAGCTCAAATTCCACCTCGAGCATGATGAACTGCCCGGCAGCTAGGGAGACACGGCCGTGATTTGACCTTTCCGCGCTCTTGCGACAGCATCCGCCGCCGTGCTCGCTTCCACCTACCCCACGCTCAAAAATCTCCTTTTCAAGCTCGATGCCGAAAAGGCCCACCACCTGTCCCTCGCCTCCCTCCGCACTGCCGAAAAGGCGGGCTTGCTGGCAAAAATGGCCCCCCGCCTGCCCGCCAGTCAGGAAGTGACCTGTATGGGCCTGACCTTTGCTCATCCCGTGGGGCTGGCGGCGGGCCTGGACAAGGAAGGCAACACCATCGACGCCCTCGGTCGCCTCGGTTTCTCCTTCATCGAGATCGGCACCATCACCCCCAAGGCCCAGGCCGGCAACCCCAAGCCCCGTCTCTTCCGCCTCCCCGAGCACGAGGCCCTCATCAACCGCATGGGATTCAATAATCCCGGCATCGAGGCAGGCGTGGCCAACGTGAAATCCCGCCGCTCCTTCACCGGCCCGGTGGGCTTCAATGTCGGCAAAAACAAGGTCACCCCCAATGAGGAGGCCCTCTCCGACTACCTCATCGCCTTCCGCGCCGCCTACGAGGTCGCCGACTACATCACGGTCAATCTCTCCTCGCCCAACACCCCGGGCTTGCGGGACCTGCAGGCAGCCGAGCCCACCGCCCGCCTGCTGGCCGCCCTGCAGGAGGAACGCGAAACCCTGGCCCGGGAACACGGCAAGCGCGTCCCCATCGCCTTCAAGGTCGCCCCCGACCTCACCGACGAGCACATCACGGAGCTGGCGGGCGTCTTTCGCGAGGGCGGTCTCGACGCCCTCATCGCCACCAATACCACCATCGACCGCAGCGCCATCGCAGGCCATCGCCATGCCGAAGAAGCGGGCGGGCTCTCCGGTGCCCCCGAAAGCGACCTGTCCACCCGGGTCATCGGACAATTCCACTCCGCCCTCGGCAAAGAAGTGCCCATCATCGGAGTGGGCGGCATCATGACCGCAGAAGATGCCCTCGCCAAGCTGGCTGCGGGAGCCACCCTCTTGCAACTTTACACTGGCTTCATCTACCGGGGTCCCCAACTGATTGCTGACATCTTGGCAGGTCTCTCGGGCCAAACCTCCTAACTCGGCGGACGGAATGGCCCCCACGAAAAAGAGAAGATTTCTTATAAAAAATGGCTCCGCCCGACGTTATGTAGAGGAATTTCACCCTCCTCTCCCTTCCGACCCGAATCCATGCCCATGCCCTCTTCGACTCTCACCGCTGCCCTCCTCCTTTCCGTGGCCACGCTCCAAGCGGAGGTCCGCACCTGGACCAACACGAAAAATCAAACTGCCGAGGGCGAGCTCATCACCGCCACCGAGAGCGAGGCCATCATCCAGTTCTCAGGTCGCAGCGCTTCCACCGCAGTCGCCTTGAACACCCTCAGCGAGGCCGATCAGGACTACGTGAAGGAATGGATTCGCAACGATGGCGAAGTCACGAGCAAAGGGAGCACCAGTGGAGAAGATTACAATCCCGACGCCGGCTATGGAGAGCGCTTGCGAAGCTTGGAACGGCTCACGGCGGAAATCCCGGACAACTTTGACCACGAATGGCCCAAACTCATCAAAACCCCCGAGGGAGTCAGTGTCGATCTCGTGCGCCAGGACCCCGAAAAAAAAGAATGGGTCTACCATAGCGACCACTACGAATTCGTCTGCGATGTCGAGCTGAAAAGCCATCTCGTCGAACGCTTTGCCATCCTCTTCGAGGGCACCCGCGAGATGATGCGCCAACTGCCGATTTCCAGCAAAAAAGCGCACGTCGCGGGCAAAACCCACCGCAACCGCATCATTCTCTGCGAGTCGGAAGAAACCTACTTCCGCAACGGAGGTCCTCCCGGCTCCGCTGGCGTCTACATGGGCGGCTCCGACGTGGTCATGGTTCCCCTGACTTCCCTGGGCGTGAAAAAGGTGGGTTCCTCCTATTCCGTGGACTATGGGGAAAGCAACAAGACCCTCCCCCACGAACTGGCCCACCAGCTCACTGACCACGAATATTACAAATCGGGCGCACGTGGCTGGTTCTCCGAAGGTCTGGCCGAATACGTGGGAGTGACTCCCTACCGCTCCGGGAACTTCATGGTCACCAAGACCTTGAATGCCGCCCGCGACTACGCCACGGAATATGGGCGCAAGGGTGAAGGGGGACGCGCTCTGGGCGACGAGATTTCCGCTCCCGCCTTGAAGGACTACATGTTGCAATCCTACGGTTCCTTCACCGCCAATGCCAATTTCAACTACGGCCTCGGACTCCTCGTTACCGCTTATTTCTTTGAAATGGAGGGAGGCGGCGACCGGGTGGCAATCACAGCCTTCCTCAAGGCCCTGCGCGAAGGGAAAGAGGGCGAAGAAGCCTTGCAAGCCCTCCTCCAAGGCCGCACCTACGCCGAACTCGCTCAGGATATTTCCGATGGCTGGCGCTCCAAGGGCATCGACATCGAGTTTGCCGAAGAGGATTAATCCCCGCTCTCAGCCGGCAGCTCGTCAAGTGGCACCGGAATCGCTTCGCAGTAGGATTTCCATCCCTTGAAGTTCCACTTGTTGGGAAAACCCGCGCATTGGCTGGGCTTGACCGCTTGCAGGGTGCAGTCGTTGCCCTCCAGCCAGACACAGGAATGATCGGGATTTTCCTTCAGCGAAAGATGGCGCCGATTCGCACTCAGCTGGGTGTGCTCCTGAATAAAAGCGTCCAATGGCAACTCTAGATAAGCGGCAATCTTTTCCGCCTCTCCTTCCTCCAAGACCACATCACCGGGCCAGCGGCAACAAGCCGTGCAGCGCTGACAAACGTAGTAGACGCCCTTGTGGGTGGCAGCAGCCATGAAAATTTCGGGAAAAAGAAACGGACTCGCTTAGCGACGGGCGTAGGAGGAACCGCCGCTGATCTGGCGATGGTAACGGTTCACTTTGGCTAAAAAGGCCTGCCACTTCGCTCCCGGACGCCCATTGGTCATGAGGAAATGGGGGCAATTCTTATTGGGTGGGTTTTTCCCCCAACGCGGCCAATGATAATGCGGCACCACCCGGGAAAGCGGGATATTGTGCTCCACCATCAGATAGGCCGCCAGCTTGGCGGTGCGATCCATGGTGGCCGCCCGACTGCACCCGGGGTGCTCGCACATCTCAATACCAATGCTGTATTTGTTCCCGGGTCCGTCATGATCGGCATGATTGCCCTGTTCACTTGTCGGCAGATGCTGCACCGCTTGCCGATCGTCGGTGGTGTAGTGCCAGGAGATGCGGCCCAGCTTGCTATTCTTGAGGGCCAAAGCGTGGCGGCTGGAATCCGCTCCCCGCGACCAATTCTGCGTGCTGTGAATGGTGATGTAACGAGGCGACATGTGCTTGTTCGTGCGACCCCGCGCCCCCCGGGAAATGATGTCACGCCGCAGGCGCACCTCGGAAAGAAGGGCCCGGGCACTGCGGGCATTGGAGCCAGAGCTGACGTAGGTCGTCGAACCCCGGTATTGATACGCCCTCAGCTCGGGTTCGCTCGTGCTACAACCACTGAAAGAGAGACCAAGCAGGGGGAGGGTGAGAAGGGAAAGAAATTTTTTCATCACGAAATAATTGGTCGGAGAAGACTCCACATTAAGCGAATTTTCGGAGATGTGAAGTTTCGATTGCGCGATTATTTCCTTCCGCGATAGTCGCTTTCCCATGCCTGACGGCGACCCCTACGTCTCCCAGCTCCTCGATTCGCTCCTCTCTCCGGCCTCGCCACAGCCAGGACAAAGGTGGGGCCCAATCGAAGAAGCCGCGCGCCCGGTCGTCATCGCCAGCCTCGCCCGCTCCTTGCAAAAAGAAGGGCGACGCCTCTGGCTCGAGGTGGCCAATCCCCGCCATCGCAACCGTCTGGAAGAGGAACTCAGCTCCTTCCCGGGCCCGAAACCGCTCTCCCTCCCCGCCCCAGAACTGCAAAACGACACCACGCTCGGCCCCGGCGGAGATTGGCAGCTCGCTCTCCACCAATTGGCCGCCGACCACGCGCAAGCCCCGGTGCTCCTCCCGCCCTCCGCCTGGCAGTCCTCCGCCCCCCGCCCCGACACCCTGCGCGAGGCCGCCCTTGAGCTCTCGCCCGACCTGACCCTCGACCCCGCCGATCTGGAGGCCCGCCTGCTCGCCCTCGATTTCGAGAAAGTCCCCCAGGTCCATGCCCGCCTCCAGTTCGCGCGCCGGGGTGGCATCCTCGACCTCTTTCCCCCCAATACCACCCACCCCATCCGCCTCGAGTTCTTCGACGACACCCTCGAATCCCTGCGCGAGTTCGACCTCCACAGCCAGACCACCATCAAGCGCCTCGACCACGTGCGCCTGCAGCTCGAGACTCCCGACAGCGCCTCCCTGCTCGTCGACTGGCTCGCTCCCGGCGACCTCGTGCTCCGCTGCGAGGACTCGGAAGAGGAGCCCCCCGAGCACCCTCCCGCCCTTCTCCTCAGCGATGCCCCCACTGGACATGACCTCACCCTGCCCGCTCTCGCTCTCCCCTTCGCCGCCCTCGATTCCGGGGATTTCGTGATGCACGACTTCCAGCGCGATGCCGTTCTGCGCCAGATGCGCCACTGGCTGGACGAGGGCTGGGACCTCGTGGTGGCCTCCGCCAACGAGGGCGAGCACCACCGCTTCCACGAGCTTTCCCAACAGCAATTTGCCAAAGACGACGAACTCGTCAGCTGGCGCCGCTGGCTTCCCCGCGGTTTTATTTTACCGGAAAAAAAGGTCGCCTTCCTCTCACTCTCAGAGCTTTTTGGTCGCTATAACAAACCCGCCCGCCTCAGCGAGCTCGACAAGCAACGCGCCCAGAGTACCCGCCTCGAAGTCGAGGAACTGCGTGAGGAAGACCTCGTCATCCATGCCGAATATGGTCTCGGCCGCTTCGAGGGCATCGAATATGACGAGGAGGGCCGCGAGGAGCTCATCCTCCGCTACCGCGACGAGGCCGCCGTCCACGTTCCCCTCTCCCACGCCCACCTCGTGGCCCGCTACATCGGCACCGGCGGGGCCACCCCCGAGCTCTCCAAACTGGGCTCCGCCAAGTGGAAAAAGACCAAGGCCGAGGCCGAGAAAGCCATCCGCGACTACGCCGCCCGCCTGCTGAAGGTGCAGGCCGAGCGCGAGACCGTCCCCGGGCACGCCCACCCGCCGGATTCGAAGTGGATGTGGGACTTCGAAAATGCCTTTCCCTACACCGAGACCCCCGATCAGCTCAGCGCCATTTCCGCCACCAAGGCCGATATGGAAGCTCCCCAGCCCATGGACCGGCTCATCTGCGGGGATGTCGGCTTTGGCAAAACCGAGGTCGCCATTCGCGCCGCCTTCAAGGCCGTCACCGGCGGCTCCCAGGCCGTCATGCTCTGTCCCACCACCGTCCTCGCCGAGCAACATCACCGCAACTTCTGCGCGCGCATGTCGGAGTTTCCCATCACCATCCACCTCCTCAACCGCTTCCGCAAGCCCGCCGAAGTCCGGGAGACCCTCCAGGGCCTCGCCAACGGTTCGGTGGACATCGTCATCGGCACCCACCGCCTCCTTTCCCCCGACCTCCAATACAAAAACCTCGGCCTAGTGGTGGTCGACGAGGAGCAACGCTTCGGCGTCAAGCACAAGGAAGCTCTCAAGGAGCGCTTCCGCCAAATCGATGTCCTCACCCTCTCCGCCACCCCCATTCCCCGCACCCTCTACTTTTCCCTCATGGGCGTGCGCGACATGTCCACCATCGACACCGCCCCGCCCAACCGCAATCCCGTCAAAACCGAAATCCACGCCTACGACGAGCGCATCATCAAGAAAGCCATCGAAAACGAACTCGCCCGGGGCGGCCAGGTCTACTTTCTCCACAACCGCGTCGGCACCATCGAGCACATGCGCGACCGCATCCAGGAACTCGTCCCTAAGGCCAAAATCGTCATCGGCCACGGCCAAATGGACAAGGACGAGCTGGAGGTCGTGATGCACAAGTTCGTGGATGGCCAGGCGGACATCCTCCTCGCTACCACCATCATCGAGAGCGGGATCGACATCCCCAACGCCAACACCATCCTCATCGATCGCGCGGACCGCTTCGGCCTCGCCGACCTCTATCAATTGCGGGGCCGGGTGGGCCGCTCCGACCGCCAGGCCTACGCCTTCCTCTTCCTTCCCCGCGAAGCCGTGGCCGGAGGAGATTCCCGCAAACGACTCAACGCCATCCGCCAATACACCGCCCTCGGCAGCGGCTTTCGCATCGCCATGCGCGACCTCGAGATTCGCGGCGCGGGCTCCCTCCTCGGCACCAAGCAATCCGGACACATGGCCGCCATCGGCTTCGATCTCTATTGCCAACTGCTCAAGCAATCGGTGGAAGAATTGCAGGGCAAAAAGCAGACCCGCCCCGCCGATCTCGTCCTCCGCGCCGATATCCTCTCCTTCACCGAGGGCCGCTACGAG
Organism: Roseibacillus ishigakijimensis; assembly: GCF_016595415.1. Lineage (GTDB taxonomy): Bacteria > Verrucomicrobiota > Verrucomicrobiia > Verrucomicrobiales > Akkermansiaceae > Roseibacillus > Roseibacillus ishigakijimensis. The sequence goes on along the minus strand of NZ_JAENIO010000062.1, from coordinate 1,346 downwards.
AAAGGCCAGCTCCCTGCCTACCTCCCCGCCGCCTACATCCCCGAGGCCAAGGAACGCGTCGCGGCCTACCGCGCCCTCGCCACCCTCGGCAATCCCGCCGAACTCACCGCCCTCGGCGACCAATGGCGCGACCGCTATGGCCGCCTCCCCAAGCCTGCCAAAAACCTCCTCCTCGCCACCCGGCTCCGCCTCGCCGGGGCCGCCCTCGGTGCCGACCTCCTGGAAATCAAAGAAAAGCGCCTTATCGTGCAGAAAAACGGCGGCTACCTCTCCGGCAACACCTTCCCCCGCCTCAAAGCCAAATCCGCCGAACGCCAAATCGAAGAAGCCATCGACCTCCTCAACACCATGGTCTGATCTCCTGCGCAAAGACGAGTTTCTCCCTAGGCTCGGGCGAAAATTCCCCGGCAAAGAGCCCCGACGCTCCTTCCCCGGGGGGGAGCCTCGCCGAGGCCTCCGCGAATCGGCTTTCATGCGTTCGTATCAGACTCCCTTCCAGCCCCGGGGCCTCGAAGACAAACCAACATCACTTCTCCAGCCTCACCATCCCCCTCCCTCAAGGAAAAGAAAAATCACTGCTCAGTCGGCCTCAGTGGTTTGTTCTGCCTTTGTTGGTATCCAGTCGCCGTTCTTCCACTCGCCCTCCTCGTGTTCAACCCGCACGACCCGTACGGAATCAGGGGTTATATTCAGATACACAGTATGTTGCAGCGGATCTTTCCCATTGAAGCTGGGTAAAGGCGAGAGAAAAATGCTGTAAATCAATAGCCCTTCTTTATCCCACCCAATGACTTGTTCTCGTCCTCGCGGTCGCAGATCTTCTGCATTAGGGGCTGGAAATCCAGTCATCTTCTCGTAATCGGAGGGCAGTGATGGTGCTTTAACAAACTGCCCTTCGAGGTTCGTTACATATACCACACATGAGGAGTAGAACCTATCGTCGATGGTAATTCCAAACGCTTTAGAGTCTGGTCGCCAACTCACACGCACATGTTCTCGAAGTGGACGAGCATCATCCCCAGGAGAACCAAAATATTCGATTGAGGCTAGAATCCGCCCTGTGCTTTTCTGTGTGATCTCGATCCGAGGAAAACTGTCCCCCTTCCATTCGGGTGAAATCTCTGGGTCTCGATCAATATCCATTACCGCATAAATCTTCCCGTCTGGCGATAGGGAATTAGGCACCATCGGGATACCAGTTGCTATCGTCACGCAGGCTAAGAGTAGAGATAGGGTAAGCTTCATTTTTTAGCAGAGATTATATGGTTGATGATTTGCCAGACCAGCACCTTTTCAAGGAAAAATGGCGTGCTTAGGATTTTCGTGGGCTATCCCGCAGCCACTTG
>NZ_JAENIO010000061.1 GCF_016595415.1 Roseibacillus ishigakijimensis | reverse complement strand
GAGACTCTTCCCTTGTCGCCCGCAAACGACTTTTGAGAATCCCTTGGCCCTCGGGTCGAGGGTTTTCTTTTGGGCTCATTGTGCGCTCCCTCCCTCTACCTGAAAACGTTCATCGAGGACGGCTCGCACTTTCTCCACGTCGAAGAAAACACGACGCGAAATCTTGAGATACGGGATCCAACCTTTCGCCCGCCATTCTCGGAAGGTTCGCAGACTTGGCCCGGTTTGCTGATAACTGGGGAAGATTGCCCCAAGACATTCCAACTCTCCGACGAGGGCGGACGGTTTACTTTCTGTCGCAGCTTGCTTCATACGGGGTGCAGTGTCTGCAAACTCCCGCAATCGCGCTCGGATTCTAAGGCTCTTATTTGAGCCCTAGAATCTAGTCACTTTTCCAGCCAATCTAGGTTCGCGGCATAGAAGGCATTCTTGCGCACTTCAAAATCATTCTGAACTTCACCGATCAACTCTGGAAAACGTTTCTGAAACTCAATCCAGAGCTTATCCTGTCCGATTGGCCTTAACTCTCGCCACAACTCGAAAAGTTTAACTGCCCGCGCATTTCCGGCGCGTAGCCTTCGGGTCTCCGTGCTGGCAAGTAGTTCGCGGACTTCTCGCAATATCTCGCTAGCCTCATGATCTCTCTTTAATTCCCGCTCCATCAGTTTACGCAGGTGTTCAGCCCCTACCAAATCGTTCACACCTTCTCTAATGTCCAAAGCCTCCAAGTAGGCGACACATACGGCCCGCCCCCTCTTCTTTGCTATTCCGTTCGTTTGATTTATCCGAAAGCGAAAGTCGGCCATATCGGCTCTAAACCCCTCTATTAATTCTGGGGGGATTGTGAAGTTGAGGTCTTCGGAAATCATTGCTTTCTCTGGTTTTTCAACATCCTCACCAAGTTTTTGTTTCTCTTCTGAACTCACGAGTTTTTCCCTTCTTTCGCTCTCCATTTCAGTCATGCGCTCTTTCGTTTGTTGTTGGAGAGTTCAACAATCTTCCCTTCCTCTTGCGGCGGATAGATTTCCCAGAGCTTCTTAGCGAGAGACTTTTTCACCAAGGCCCGATAATTGCGGAAGATGACCGCTTCACTTGTTCCTGCAATGGCGGCGGTCTTGCCTATGTCGGAATAGCTGGCGACATGGCAACTGATGAAGGTCTTGCGCAGGGCATTGCGCGGCCAAGGATTCTCTTGGTTCCATCCGGCCTTTTTCCGAATCCGACTCAATGCCTTCTCGTAAGTGTCAACAGTCTTGTAAGCGGGGAGAACGGGACCGCCTTCTTGGTCGAAGTAGGGCTTCAACCATTGAAGCGCATTGGGCGGAATGCGATTGATTCGAACGTGATTTTCTCGCCCCTTGGTCACGTCCTCGGGAACGGAAAGTTCTTCCTCCTCCCAGTCGAAATGTTCCCAGCGTAGACGAAGGGCTTCCTCCTTGCGCACGCCAATGAAGACTTGAGCCACGATGGCGGGGAGAAGCTCCCTGTCCGCGCATTCAAGCAGCCTCCGCACGTCAGGCGGGGTGAGAATGACTTTCGCTTTCCGCTTCTTGGGAAGCTCGGGAGCGGGCGGGGTTGGGTTTTCGGTGAAGTTGGGGAATCGCTCGCTCTTCACAATCCAGTTTAGGAAGGTGTTCACGTCTGTGCGGTTCGCCCGCTGGTTGACCACTCCCCCGAAAGTTTCCCACCAAGCGCGAATCTCGGGGCCCTTGAGGCTGGCAAGGGTTCGGCGAGGGTGTGCGGCGCTGAAACGGTTCAGGGTTTGCCTCGCTCGCCTAATCGTCTTCACGTCGAGTTCCCGCGCTTCCATGGCATCGAGGTAGAGGCCAATCCCCTCCTCTATCGTCGCCCCGTCTTGTCTGGCCTTTTCTTTCAAGTGCGCAAGATAGAAGGCAACCGCATCGCTGAGACTCTTCCCGTGGGGCTTCAATTGCTTGGTGGCCTCGGTGGCCTCGGTCAGAAGGGTTTCGTCCAGTAGTTCGCGATTGCTCTTGCTGATTGTGTCCCGCTGGCGCTCCAGTTCAGATTTGAGGGCTTTGGCTTTATCCTGTTCGCCATGCCGAAAAAACTTCCGGCTCCTCTTACCGCCGATCCGAGACTCGACCACCCAGCGATAACCGCGCTTTTTGCGCATGACGTTCTCGGCTGACAGCTCCTTGATGGTCACCTTTTCCTCTGCTTGCATCTACTCGCAGATAAAAGAGCAAAACAGAGCCAAACTCCAGCCAAAAGGGCAACAAACGGGCAACACCTGAATTTTTTATTGAAAAATAAAGGGGGCAACACGATTCGAAATCGTGCGTGGCAGGAATGTCACCGAGGGTTCGAATCCCTCTCCCTCTGCCATTTTTCACGGGGGAACCGCATAGCGGCCCCGACAGATTCCTCTCCTCCGGGTTTGCAATTCTCCCGGCCCGGCAAAGAATAGACCCAAGGAGGCATGAGGAAGAAGATCATTATCGTAGGAGCCGGACCAGGCGGGCTGGTCAGCGGCATGTTGCTGGCCCATCGGGGATATCAGGTCACGCTCCTCGAAAAAGGAGCCACCGTGGGCGGGCGCAATGCCCCCCTCGTCGCCGGAGACTACCGCTTCGATACCGGACCGACCTTTCTTCACCAGAAGTTCACTCTCGACGAAATCTTCGCCGAAATCGGGCGCAAAGCAGACGAGCACATCCCTTTCCAAAAACTGGACCCGATGACCAAACTCACCTGGGAGGGAGTATCGCTGGAGACCAGCTCCGATCGGGAAAAGATGGCCGCCGCCATCGAAAAGGCCTTTCCCGGCGAAGCGGAAAACTACCGCCGCTTCATGAGGGACCACGCCCACAAGCTGCAGGCCATCTTCCCTTGCCTGCTCAAGCCCTATCACCAACTTTCTTCCCTGTTCGCCTCCCACCTGCTCAAAGCCCTGCCCCACGTGGCCACGAATAAGACGGTCATGGATGTCTTGGACGGCTACTTCGACGACGAGAGACTGAAACTCGCCTTCACCTTCCAAGCCAAATATCTGGGGATGTCGCCCTGGAATTGTCCCGGCTTGTTTAGCATCCTCTCTTACATCGAATACGAGTATGGCATCTATCATGTGGAAGGCGGCCTTTCCAAAATGTCCGAAATCATGGCGGACATTTTCCAGGAAGAAGGGGGTCAACTGATGCTGGAGAGCGAAGTGACTTCCTTTCAATATCAGGGAGATCGCGTCTCGGGGGTCGTCCTTGCCGATGGCCAGGTCCTTTCTTGTGACGATTTAATCGTCAATGCCGACTACGCCCACGCTCGTTCGCTTATTTTCGGCGAGAGAAAAACCGAACCGGAAACCCTCGCCAAGAAAAAGTTCTCTTGCTCGACTTACATGCTCTATCTCGGTCTTGATAAAATTTATCAAGAGGAGCCGCACCATCACATCATCTTTGCCGACAACTACGCCCAAAACGTTGCCGATATCCAGAGCGAAAAAACCATCTCGGATGACATGTCGATCTATGTTCGCAATTCCAGCATCAACGACAAAACCGTTGCTCCGGAAGGTCACTCCCAGCTCTACTTCCTCGTCCCAACGATTAATAATCGCGAAGGAGACCAATGGACGGAAGAAATGCGCGAACAGTATCGGGAAAAGGTTCTCGACCGGGTGATTGCGAAAACCGGGATGAAGGATCTCCGGGAGCACATTGTCGAAGAACGATGCATCACCCCGACCGATTGGGAGAGCGCCGACATCTTCTTGGGCGCCACCTTCAACTTGGCCCACACCCTGGACCAAATGCTCTACCTCCGGCCCCGCAACAAACTGCAGGGATTTGAGAATATCTATCTGGTGGGAGGCGGAACCCACCCGGGCAGCGGGCTGCCAACGATCTTCGAAAGCGCCCGCATCTCGGCCAATCTCATCGACGAAGCTTACGGCACCAAGCGCGACCGCATCGATTTTGCCTCCGAACTCCTTGCTGCCACCAGCGCCCGGGCCTAGAGTGCGGTCATGATAAGTGGCAAATTTCTCTTTGTGATTCTGGCCTGCACCTGGGGGGGCTTGGCGAAGCTCGCCGCGCAAGCCACCCCGGAGGCCCTGCAGCAATACCGGGCCTGGCACGAAGTCTGCCTGCAGGGAAACGTTGACCAGATCGATCAACAAATCGCCAACTTCCAGCAACAACTGGCTGCGCATCCCGGGGACTCCCTCGCCAAGGCCTTTCTCGGAAGCGCTTATGCTTTGCGCGCCAAGTTCGGCAAATGGCCGCCATCCAAGCTCGCGAACCTGAAACGCGGGCGCGAGCTCATGAACGAAGCCATCGTGGAAGCTCCCCATGACGGTCGCGTGCGCATGGTGCGCGCAATCGCTTATTACCGCATCCCCAAGCGCTTCGGCGTGCGCGAGACCTCTCTTGCCGACTTCAACCTTCTGGTTCCGGCCGCGCAAAAAAAGAAACCCTTCACCCGCAGTGAGCGCCAGGCCATTCTTTATTATGCCGCTCTCGCCTATCGCGACGAAAATATAGCGGGGGCCGGAGAGCTGATGGCACAATGTCGGGCTCTCGATCCCGATTCCTCATATGGAAAACTCGCGCAATAAGTGGACCGGCCTCACTTAAGCCATTTGCGCAGCAGACGGGTTTGTTTGTCCCGAGGAGGAAGGCTCGCAAACGGATCGGGAAAGAAATAGCGTCGGCTGTAGGTTCTCTCGTAGGTGAAGGCGCGCACGCTGGCCTCCCCCCGGTAGCGGCCATAGCCACTTTCGCCCTTGCCACCAAAGGACCCATTGGGATTACTCGCTTGCTTACCCACATCGTTCACGCACACCCCGCCGGAAGGAACCTCCCGCACCAAGCGCTCCACGAAACCCTTGTCCTTGGAAAAGCAGTAGAGCGCGAGAGGCTCCGGATAAGAGGAAAGGCGGGCATAGAGTTCACTTTCATCGCGATAACTGACGAGTGGAAGGATGGGACCGAAGATCTCTTCTTTCATGCAGTCATCGCCCCATTGGGCACCGGGAACAAGCCGTGGAGCCATCCCAAGCTCATCGGGCTGATCGCAACCCTTGCCAATCTCATTCCCCTTCAGCAGCCCCTGCAACCGCTCATAATGCTTCCGGTTGACGATGCGGGCGAGCTCTTTTTCCCAAGGCAGGCGAGTCAACCATTCTGTCAGCTCATCCTGCAGCTCCCCGGCGACCGCTTCTTCCACCGCGACGAAATCGGGGGCGAAACAAGTCTGGCCGGCATTGAAGAGTTTCCCTGTCAAAATCCGTTTAGCGGCCATTGTCAGGTCAGCCGAGCCATCCACCACACAAGGGCACTTCCCGCCCAGTTCCAGCACATGCGGAGTCAGGTGCCGCGCGGCCTGCCCGGCGACAATCCTCCCCACCCGGCTGCTTCCGGTGAAAAACAGAAAATCAAAGCGATGTTGCAAAAGCGAGTGAGTCACCTCTTTACCTCCTTGCACGACCGCTACCCAGCCGGGAGGGAAGATCTCGGCGAGAACCCTTTCCAAAAAGGCGGCCGTTGCGGGAGCCTCCTCCGAGGGCTTCAAGATAACGGTATTTCCAGCAGCCACCGCCCCGAGCAGGGGCCCGAGCGCGAGCTGCACGGGGTAATTCCAAGGGGCGATGAGGAGCGTGTTCCCATGAGGCTCGCGGCGCACTTCATTCCGACAGGGCCAAAAGTAAAGCGGGCTGGAAAAAGAACGGGGCTGCAACCAGCGCCGCAAACACTTCCTCATCAAACGAATCTCCTGCAGCACAAAGTGATACTCCGAAAGAAAAGCCTCCAGCGTGGGCTTGCCCAGATCCGCAGCGAGCACGCGCAACAGCTCTTCTTGATGGTCGCGCAACACGGTCTCGAAGCGGGTCAGAATCGCCAGACGATCATCGAGGGAGCGGGTGCGTCCGGCCCGGAAAAAGGCCTGCTGTTCCGCGATCAGTTGCTCTTGCTGGGCTGGTGGAGTCTCGGTCATTACTTGCGGCAGGGTGTCGCAAACTAAGGGCGGCCGCATCGTTGACAAGGTGATATTCCCGCCCAACCGTCCGCCATGCAAGGAAATCGCGTGGCGGTCATCGGAGCCGGCCTGGGAGGAATGTCTGCCGCCATCTCGCTGCGCGCGGAAGGATATGCCGTCGAGATCTTCGAGAAAAACAAGCACCTCGGGGGCAAACTCAATGTGCTGGCGCAAGAGGGCTTCACTTTCGATCTCGGTCCCTCCATTTTTACCCTCCCGGCCCTCTTCGGAGACCTCTTCCGCCGCGCGGGCAAAGATATGGCGGACTATGTGAGCTTGCAGGCGGTGACTCCCCATTGGCGTAATTTTTTTGACGACGGCCTTGTCCTAGACCTCTTCCAAGAAGATGAGCTGATGAGACGCGAGCTGGCGAAGCTTCCCGGCGACGCTGAGGCCCACTGGCGCGAACTACAGGACTTTCTCTCCTATGCCCGCAAACAATACGAGGTCCTCAACACCGGATACCTGCAAGAAGGCATCGACGGCCTTTGGGAATTCCTCAAACATTACGGCCTCAAAAAAATCGGGAGAGAGATCGACTACCGCAAGAACATGTCCGAATCGGTTGCGGAGCGACTCAGCAGCCCGGCTCTGCGCAGCATCTTCGAATATTTTATCAAATATGTCGGTTCCTCCGCCCTGGATGCACCGGGATATATGAACATGATGCCTATTATCCAATTCGACCATGGCCTCTGGTATGTCGAAGGGGGCATGTATCGCCTGGCCGAAGGATTAGAGAAGTTAATGGCCGAGATGGAAATCCCCATTCACTTGGAAGCCGATGTCACCAGCATCACCAAGAGCAACAATCGGGTCACCGGCCTGGAGCTGGCCGATGGCAGCCAGCGCGAATTCGACCTTATCGTGAGCAACATGGAAGTCATCCCCACTTACGAAAAGCTCCTCGGCGAATCCGATCGCTTTTTGCGAAAATACAAAAAATTTCAACCGGCCTGCTCCGGACTCGTCATCCATCTGGGCACCGACCGGATCTATCCCGAACTGGCCCACCACAATTTCGTCTACTCCCGGGATCAGCATAAACACTTTGACACCGTCTTTCAGAAGAAAGAACTGCCGGACGATCCCACCCTCTACGTCGTGGCACCCACCCGGACAGATACCAGCAAGGCCCCTCCAGGCTGCGACAACATCAAGATTCTCCCCCACATTCCGCCGCTCGCAGAGGGCCAAAGCCCGTCCCAGGAGGACTACCTCGCCCTGCGGGAGCGGGTCTTGGACAAAATGGAGAAAACCTGCACCCCGGAGTTGCGAAAGCACATCGTGACCGAAGATTTTCTCACCCCCGTGGACATCGAGCGCCTCTACCGCTCGAATCGAGGCTCCATCTACGGAGTGGTCAGCGACTGGAAACTGAACCGTGGTTTCAAGGCTCCCAAGACGAGTTCCAAATACAAGAACCTCTATTTCTGCGGGGGCAGTATCAATCCCGGGGGCGGAATGCCCATGGTGATCCTCTCCGGGCAAAAAGTCGCCGATCGCATTGTTTCGGACCGCTCGTCTTCGTGAAGCCGCTTCCCTCCGCTCATGCTCTCCCTCGCCCCCCTCATCGCCTTGCTGCTCGGTCCCAGCCTGTGGCTGATTCTGGGGCGACCCCGGTTTCTCTCCCCGCCACCCCGGTCGGCGAAGGAAGGCCGCATTTCCATCATTATTCCAGCCCGAAACGAGGAGCACCGCCTGGGTCGGCTTCTCTCTTCCCTCGCAGAAAACCAGCACCCGCCCCACGAGATTCTCGTCGTAGACGATGAGTCCACCGATGGCACCGCTCGCGTGGCCGGCGATCTGGGAGCCACCGTGATCAGCACTCCTCCCCGGCCCGCAGAGTGGCAGGGCAAGCCGTGGGCCTGCGAGACCGGAGCCCGGGCTGCCACCGGCGACTGGCTTCTCTTTCTGGATGCCGACACTTGGTTCGAGCCAGGCGGTTTCGATAAAATCAGCCACCTCACCGGGGACGACAGATCGGTGTCCTCACTCTGCCCCCATCATTGTCCTGGCTCCGCCATCGAGGAGCTTTCCGCCTTTTTCAATCTCGTCATGGTCGCGGGCTCGAATGCCTTCAGGCTCCGCCCCTCTGCCCAAAGCGAGTCCGCCCTCTTTGGGCAAAGCCTCCTCATTTCCCGGGCCCTCTACCAAGAAGCGGAGGGCCACCACTCCGTTCGAAACCAAGTTCTGGAAAACTTCCATCTCGCCGGCTTGATACGGGAGAAGGGTGGCCACTGCCAAGTCTTCCTGGGCCGCGGAGTTCTCGCCATGCGCATGTTCGACCAAGGATTGGGGCAAATTTGGAACAGCTGGAAAAAAGGCTTCACCACCGGGGCCAAGCAAACCAATCGCCAGGCCTTGCTCCTGATCTCCCTCTGGCTGACCGGGGCCATGACGATTCTCGTCAGCCTGCCCTTTGCCCTTTTCTACCCCCATGCCGACCCGGCTTTCGTCCCCCTCCTCGCTGCGGGCTACCTCTTCTACGCCGCCCAATGCGGCTGGGCATTCCGGCTCGTCGGGCGCTTTTCGCCCCTTACGGCCCTCCTCTTTCCCATCGCTCTCACATTCTATCAGGTCCTTTTCTTCACCGCCCTCCGGGATCAGAAAAAGGGAAAAACCACCCCATGGAAAGGACGCGATGTTCATTGAACTCCCCAACCATTGGATCGTGATCCTGAATGCGCTGGGCATTCCCGTGGTGCATCTCGCGCTCGCTTGGCTCAGCCTGCGGCTACCTGCGTCCTGCTTCTCGCCGTCTTCCCCTTTGTATCGAATCAGAGAGTGGGAACGGGAGGGAGAGCGCTACCAAACCTGTTTCCGGGTCCGATCGTGGAAAAAGCACCTCCCCGACGGGGCTGGCTGGTTGTCCGGCTTCACCAAACGCACCCTGCAGTCCCGCGAAAAGACCTATCTGCACGAGTTCCGATTGGAAACCTGCCGGGGCGAATGGTCCCATTGGCTGCAAATGGCCGTTCTCTTTCTCTTCGTCGCCTGGACCCCCTTTCCCGCCAGCCTCATCATCATCGCCTACGCCCTCCTTTCCAATCTCCCCTGCCTCATCGCGCAACGCCATCTCCGCGGCAGGCTGAACCGTTTGTTGAAAAACGGCCCCACGCGCTGCTGAAGAGGAATACCTGCTCGCTGGCGAAGAAAACCTTCCGAGGGGAGACGAAAAAAGCCCACCGGCCGAACCGGAGGGCTTTTGAAAAATTTCTCTGCGAGAGGGCAAGCCTTACTCGTCGCCGTCGGGGAACTTGGCCTTGATGACGCGGGCCAAAGAAGCAGCCGGCTCGTTGATGGTGCGCACCAGCTTGGAAGCGGGAGCATTGATAACACCGAGGAGCTGGGCGAGGAGAACTTCGCGGGAAGGCAGGTCGGCAAGAGCTTCCACTTGCTTGGCATCAAGCACGTTGCCATCAAGAATGGCGCTCTTCACTTCCGGCTTCTTGAATTCCTTCTGGAAATTCTTCACCACCTTGGCGGCGGCACAGACGTCGCTCTCACCAGTGATGAAGGCCGTCTGTCCCTTGAGGTCGTCGCCCAGGCTGGGCAGTTCCGCTTGCTCGAGGGCGATGCGCATGTAGCGGTTTTTACCCACGTGGCACTCGGAACCAGCTTCGGCGAGGCGATTGCGCAGCTCGCTGAACTGAGGCACGGTCATGGTGTTGTAGTCCACCACGATCAGGAAGGGCGAGCTATTCACTCTTTCGAGAAGCTCGTCGACGATGATTTTCTTATCTGGGTTCATAATCGGTTCTTTCTTCTCGGATTAGTTGATGGCGTAGAGGGAAGCTTCCAAAGGCAGACCGGGCTGCATGGAGGAAGCGAGAGTGACGGACTGGATGTAGTCGCCCTTCGCGGAAGCGGGCTTGGCCTTGACCAAGCTCTCAATGAGGGAAGAAGCGTTCTCCACCAGTTTGGTTTCGTCGAAGGAAATCTTACCGACGGCAGCTGCGACACAGCCATTCTTGTCGACCTTGTAATCGATTTTACCCGCCTTGGTGGCGTTGACTGCTTTAGCGGTGTCTTCGGTGACGGTGCCAGTCTTGGGGTTGGGCATGAGACCGCGTGGTCCGAGAACCCGGGCGATCTTACGCACTTCCTTCATCGCGTCGGGAGTGGCGATGGCGGCATCGAAGTCGAGGAAGCCGTCCTGCACCTTTTTGATGAGATCGTCCATACCCACTTCGTCGGCACCTGCTTCTTGAGCAGCCTTGGCGGCATCACCGGTGGCGAAGACAATCACGCGGACAGTCTTACCGGTGCCGTGCGGGAGGGAGACGCTACCGCGGACCATCTGGTCGCTCTTGCGGGGGTCGATGCCCAGTTTGAAGGAGAGAGTGACCGTGCCATCGAACTTAGGCGCGGGAAGACTCTTGAGAACGGTCACCGCCTCAGCGAGGGGGTAACCTTTGCCAGCCTCAATCTTGGAGGCGGCTTCACGATATCGTTTGCTTTTTTTGCTAGCCATTATTTTGCTTTGTAGTGCGGGCGAATGTCACCGTATTGCGACATTCTCCTACGGTTTGCGGAGAGAAACCCAGAGTGGCAGCGGTGTGCCGCCCTGCCGGGTTACGAAGCTTACATTCCTTCCACTTCGAGACCCATCTGACGAGCGGTGCCCGCGAGAATTTTGGCCCCTTGTTCGAGGTCGTTGGTGTTGAGGTCAGGCAACTTGACTTTCACCACTTCCAGGAGTTTCTCCTTGGAAATCTTACCCACTTTGGTGGTGTGGGGCTCACCGGAACCGGAGGCGATGTTGGCGGCTTTCTTGAGAAGAACCGCTGCCGGGGGTTGCTTGGTGATGAAGGTGAAAGAGCTGTCCTTGAAGACCGTGATCACGGTCGGGAGGAGGTCGCCCGCTTGCTGCTGGGTTGCTGCATTGAAATCTTTGCAGAACTGCATGATATTCACCCCTGCCTGACCGAGTGCGGGACCGACGGGTGGTGAAGGGTTCGCCTGTCCTGCCTGGATCTGCAGCTTCAAGATTTGTTTTACTTCCTTAGCCATCTGAGTGTTACTTAATGTTGATTAGGCGCTTTCCACCTGCCAGGTCTCCAACTCGACCGGAGTTGAGCGACCGAAAATTGTCACCGACACGCGCAGCTTGCCGCGCTCGTGATCGATTTCTTCGACCACGCCGTTCTGACTTTCGAAAGGACCATCCGCGACCAGCACGGTATCGCCCACTTCATAAGAGATGGAAGGACGGACGGATTCTTCGCGCTCCTTGATCTGGGCCAGCATGCTCTCCACCTCGCGCGGACGCATGGGGATGGGCTTGTCCTTGGTGCCCGCGAAGCCGATCACTCCGTCCATTTCCTTGATGAAATACCAGGATTGGTCAACCAAGTCCTTGTTTTCATCAAAGAGATACATGTTGACGATGATGTAGCCGGGGAAGAACTTCTTCTTCATCTCGACTTTCTTACCCTTGCGATTCTCTTCCACCATCTCAGTGGGGACCAGCACCTCGAAGATGTAGTCTCCCAACTCCTCGCGCTCCACCTCACGGCGGATCCGCTTGGCCACGCTATTCTCCTGTCCGGAGAGCACGTGCACCACATACCACTGGTCTTTCGCCTGGGGAATATTCGGCATCGCTTGATTCGTATCTCGTAAAAAATTGTTAGTCGGAAAGTTGCCTTCCCTACCCCACACCGAGAGCGGTGAGGAAGTCCACCACGTTGCGGTGGATGAAGTCCCAAAAGGCCACGAACCCTGCCAAAAGCAGCATGGCCACAATCACAACTACAGTGGAATCGATGAGTTCCTTGAACTTCTTGAACCCTTTGACTTTCGGGTCCGGATCCCAAGGCCAAGCTGCTTTCCGGAGCTCTCCCTTGACTTCGTTGATGAATGTGAACGCTTTGCGCATGAGTGTGACTTGAGAAAATAAAAAGTGGCAGGACAGACAGGACTCGAACCTGCAACCCTCGGTTTTGGAAACCGATGCTCTACCAATTGAGCTACTGTCCTATTTTAGAGGCGACTTGGGGCACTCCAGCCTAGACCGGAATGCCCCGTAAAGTCCTGTGCCATCTGGACGGGAGTTCGTCCAGAGATTTTTAAGAATTAGTCAAGGATGTCACCCACCCGGCCAGCACCCACAGTGCGGCCACCTTCGCGGATAGCGAAGCGCATGGTCTTCTCCATGGCGATAGGAGTGATGAGCTCGATTTCCAACTCGACGTTGTCACCAGGCATCACCATTTCCACACCGTCGGGGAGCTTGATGCTGCCAGTCACGTCAGTTGTGCGGAAGTAGAACTGGGGACGGTAGTTGGAGAAGAAGGGAGTGTGACGACCACCTTCATCCTTGGAAAGAACGTAAACCTCAGCCTTGAACTTCTTGTGAGGAGTCACGGAACCGGGCTTCACGATAACCTGGCCACGCTCGAGGTCGTCTTTCTTGAGACCACGGACGAGGAGACCGACGTTGTCACCGGCACGACCTTCGTCAAGAAGCTTACGGAACATCTCGATGTCAGTGATGGTGGTCTTCTGAGTGTCGCGGATACCGACGATCTCAACTTCAGCCATCTTCTTGATGATACCACGCTCGACACGACCGGTAGCCACTGTTCCACGACCTTCAATCGAGAACACGTCCTCGATGGGCATGAGGAAGTCCTGGTCAACGGGGCGCTCGGGCTCGGGCACGTAGCTGTCGACAGCTTCCATCAACTTGAGAATAGCCTCTTTGTGAGCAGCGTCACCTTCGAGAGCCTTGAGAGCGGAACCCTTCACGATCGGGATGTCGTCGCCGGGGAATTCGTACTGGCTGAGAAGTTCGCGGACTTCCATTTCGACGAGCTCAAGAAGCTCTTCGTCGTCGACCTGGTCAGTCTTGTTCAAGAAAACAACCAAAGCGGGAACACCCACCTGACGAGCGAGCAGGATGTGCTCACGAGTCTGAGGCATGGGGCCGTCAGCAGCGGAAACAACGAGAACACCACCGTCCATCTGAGCGGCACCGGTGATCATGTTCTTAACGTAGTCGGCGTGACCGGGGCAATCAACGTGCGCGTAGTGACGATTTGCGGTCTCGTATTCCACGTGCGCAGTCGAGATAGTGATACCACGAGCCTTCTCCTCGGGAGCTGCGTCAATCTGGTCGTATGCCTTGGCAACACCACCGCCCTGCTCTGCAAGGACAGTTGTGATTGCTGCTGTCAAAGTTGTCTTACCGTGGTCAACGTGCCCGATGGTGCCAATGTTGACGTGGGGCTTGTTCCTTTCGAATTGTTCTTTCGCCATTTCCTTTAGTGTTTTGCGGATTTTTCTCCCGGGACCTGGAGCTTATGGGGGGAATTGAACCCCCGACCTCATCCTTACCAAGGATGTGCTCTACCCCTGAGCTACATAAGCATTGTCCGGTCGCCTGACGAGTGGCTGTGACTTAGTTTGAAACGAAATGCAATAGAAACTTGCAAGTGTTTTAGCGAAGTCCGCCCCGCGAAAAGCGGGCGGGACGTTAGCAACGAGACCGCCCCTGTCAAAATCTATTTTGGTTTTCTTCGTTTTTTTTTCGCCTGGGAGGCGCCCCTCTCTCGACAACCAACAGCAACATCGTCGCAACCCACATAAAATGAGCACAAAACGTGACCTCAGACCATCGGCCACCGATTTGACCTCCGCCCTTCCTCCCCCCGGAACCCAGCGGAGCCGAGGAGGGTGGAACAGACCTCTTTTGCAGTTTATCCCCCTTCCCGGTTGGATTTTTTCGCCAGCTTTGGCACCTTGGGAGCATGAATCTTGCCGCTTTACCCTCGGTGGAGACCCTGGCCCAACGCCTCGCGGCCGACTCCGGGCTCCCCAAGTCACTGATTATTGGTTTCATCAAGAGACAGGTAGGGCGATTCCGGGAGCGACTGCAACAGGGCGAAAAGCTGAGCCGGAACGAGATCGAAGCGGAAATCGGCCAAGCCCTGGAGGAGTTCGAGGGCTCCCGCCTGCAGCCAGTCCTCAATGGCACGGGCATCCTGATCCACACCAATCTGGGGCGGGCTCCGCTGGGAACCCGGGCGGCCCAAGCCGTTTACGATGTGGCGACCAATTACTGCAATCTGGAGGTCGACCTGGCTACCGGCAAACGCGGCAAACGGGGGGCCTTTCTGGAAGAATCCCTCTCCATCCTGGTCGAAGCCGAAGCCGCGACGGTGGTGAACAATTGTGCCGCCGCCCTGGTCCTGACCCTCCGGGCTCTCATCGCTGAGGGCCGCAACGAAGTGATCGTCTCCCGCGGAGAGCTGGTCGAAATCGGAGGCGGCTTTCGCATCCCGGATATCCTGGAGACCTCCGGAGCCAAGTTGGTGGAAGTGGGAGCCACCAACAAAACCCACCTCCGGGACTACGAAAACGCTCTCAGCGAACGCACCGCTCTCATCCTCAAGGTCCATCGTTCGAACTTCTATCAAGAGGGATTCATCGGGGAAGCGGACTTGGGAGAACTTTCCGCCCTCTCCCGGCAGCAGGGCATCCCCCTCGTGGAAGACCTCGGCTCGGGAGCCCTGATGAATACCGACGAGCTGGCCCCCATTGAGCACGAGCCCCGCCCGCAAGAGCAATTGGCGCGCGGCATCGAGCTCGTCCTTTTCTCGGGAGACAAACTCCTCGGCGGCCCCCAGGCCGGAATCATCGCCGGGCGCGCGGACCTCGTGGCCCGAATCAAGAAGGAGCCCTTCTACCGCGCGGTGCGACCGGACAAACTCATTCTCACCGCCTTGCAAGAGGTCATCCTCGACTACCTCACCCTGCGTGACGACCCCTCGCGAGTGGGGCTGATCCCCGTCCTCGACATGCTGCGGGAAAGCGAGGAGGAACTGCGCGAGAAAGCCCGGGCCCTGCAGAAAAAACTGGAGGGGGAATCCGAGATTGTGGCTACCTCCGGAGCAACGGGAGGGGGCACCATGCCTCGCAGCCAGTTCCCTTCCCTGGCCGTCCGCACCGTCCACAAGCCTCCTTGTCCCAAGCTTTTCACCCGTATCGAGGACGACTACCACCACATCGACCCCCGCACCCTGCGCGCTCCGCAACCACCCCATACCGCTGAATGACACCTCCCCCTAGCGAACTTGGATTGGTCCGCTGGCAGCGCGACCACGAGGCGGCCTTTACCCTGGCCCGCAGCAGCCAGCGTCCCGTTTTTCTCCTTTTTCAAGAGGTCCCCGGCTGAGGCCCCTGTCAGGATTTCGGGTCCGAGATCCTCAGTCATCCCCTCTTGGTGGAATGCTTGGAAGACGAGTTTGTCCCCCTCCTCATCCGCAACAACCATCCCGGGGAGGAGGCCTCTTGGCTGGCCCATTACCACGAACCGGGCTGGAACTTTCCCGTGGCCCGCTTTTTTTCGGGCGAAGGGCAGGAACTCCTTCCCCGCCGCGACCGCCTTTTCTCCCTCCCGGACCTCTTTCCCCGCTTGGAAATGGCCTTGATGCTGATGGGCAAGCCTTCTGCTATTCTTCCCCTCGTGCGCCCGGAAACCATTCGCCCGGAGCTCCTGGCCGTGCGCCAAAGCGGCCCCTGGCAGGGAGAATTGCCTCTGGGCCACCTCCCGCCCGTCATCCAAAGCCAGGCAGCCTGGCATCAGGGAAGAGAGGCCACCCTCCTTTCCTCCAACCCTTCGCTGGGAGGCATTTCCGCGCTGAGCCAACAAATCCACGACACCCTGGGGGAAGTCGAGATATTCCATGGGCGGGCTCTCAAAGGCACCCGCCCGGCCAAGGAGGCCGACCAAAAGTTCCGCCTGGCGCGCTCGCCGTGGAACGCCCTCCCCACTCTCACCGCCCACCAGCGCAGCCGTCTGGAGGGCTGGCTGGCCCACGACCCCGGGCGCATCGTGGAATTTCTCACCCCCCGCCAGCGGGCGCTCCAGCCTTGACGAAGGCCACCCGGCCAGCGAACAACTGGGGGATGACTTTTGCAACCCTCCTCCCTCTCGCGCTGGCCGTGAGCCTCCCCCTTGCCGGACAAGAAATCGGGCCTGTGCATCCGACGGCCCTGCAAAACTCCGCCATCACAGTCAACGGGGAAAACTCCCTCCGTTTCTCCTGGCAAATCAAGGCGGAAGGCCGGGGACAAATTCAAAACGGTTACCAGATCCTGGTGGCCGCCAACGAAGAGAACCTGGCCCCCGACAAAGAACTGGTCTGGGACTCCGGCCAAGTGGAGTCCGGCCAATCAATTTTTCTCCCCTACGAGGGACCGGAACTGACAAAGGGTCAGGACTACCACTGGCAGGTCCGGCTCTGGAGCCAGACTGGCGAGGAGTTGACCGCTAGCGAATGGAGCGCGCCTGCCAGTTTCACCTATTTGGCGGAAGAAAAGACTCCTCCTGCGGCTGAAGCCCGCCTTCTCTCAAGCTTCGAGAGCTCCGATGAGGACTTGAACCAACTCTTTGTCGCTGCGCAGGAATCCGCAAAGACGGTGCTCGGGCCACCCGCCCGCTTTGCACCCGGGGACAAAGCCTGGGGAGCCCCCCTGCACTTGAGCGCCCGCGGCTTCGCTTTCCAAGCCGACCTCGCCGACTACTACCGCGTTTGGCTGCAAGAGATCGTGGCGGAGCAAGGAGGAAAAGGGCTCTTCCCCGCTCGACTGGGCGGAGAGGAGAAGGCCCCGCCCGCACCAGGACACTCCGATGCCGCTCTCGTCATCCCCTTCGCCCTCTGGCAGCTCACCGGCGACCCCTCCTTCGTCGACATCGCCTTCGAGCCAGCCATCGCCCATCTCGCGGCCCAGCAGAGGCTGGACGCCGACTTCGCGGGCCAGGCCTACGGGGAAAGCGAGGCGGCAGAAAACAGCCCCTCCCCCGATTTTCTCGCCCTTTGCTACTTCTCCCTCGATGCCCGCATCGCAAGCGAAATGGCCACCGCCAAGAGCCATTTGCCCTACATCATGCAGCACAAGGTCTGGTTCGACAATCTGCGCAAAGGCTTTGAAAAACGATTTCTCGACGAGGAGCAAAATCTGACCGAGTCCTCACAAAGCGCGCAGATCCTGGCCCTGCGCTTTTCCCTCCTGCCCCCGGAAGGCAAGGAAAAGATGGCGAAAGCCCTCTCCGCCCGCTTGCAACAGGAAGGCCTGCAGGCCGACCCCTTTGGCACCGCCGCCATCCTGCCCGTGCTGAGCTGGACCAACCACCACGAACAGGCGGTGACTCTGGCGCGCAGCTTTGGCCAAGAAGAAGCCGAACCCTCTCCAGTGGCCCTCGCCAGCACCGCAGAATGGATGATGAGCTTTCTGGCCGGCTTCATCCATCAGGCCCCGGGGTTCAAGACCTTGCGGGTCGCCCCTTTCATCCCCGCCGATGGATCCATCACCGAGGTCAAGGCCCATCACGACACCCCCTACGGACGACTGGCCATTCATTGGAAAACAACGGAAAAAGGCCTTTCCGCCCAGGTCACCATTCCCCCCAACACCACTGGCGTGATCGCCCTTCCGGCGGACGAAAAAGCCACCCTCACCGAGAGCGGCAAGCCTCTGGAGGAGTCCCTGGCCTGCCAGTTCATGCGCGACCTCGAGGGCCGCAAGGAAATCATCGCCCAATCAGGCACCTATAACTTCGAGGTGGTCAATCCTTGAGGCCTCGCCGGGCCGGACCCTCACTTGACCGGGTGAGGGACGGGCCGCTCGACCGGGGCAAAGACCTCTTCCAAGGCCGCGAGCACGCCCCGGCTGGCCTCCCCCTCGCCCACCACCCCGCCCTGCTGAAGAACAAAGGCCTTGACCTCCTCCACCGCATTCTGCGGGCAAAGCGGACGCGCCGTCACCTCGGAAGAAAGCATACTGAGGTCATTGAAATTATCCCCCGCCGGAAAAACAGCCTCCGCCCCCAGAGAAACCCGTCGGGCAATCTCCTGCAAGGCGCTCCCCTTGCTGTAAGCACGGTGGCTGAAGCGCAGATAGACCCCATTGCGCTCGTAGGCGAGGAGAGGACTGGTGCCACAAACCCGGCCCACCTCCGCGAGAAGCCCCTCCATCTCATCCTCATGCGGCAGGACCACCCCCGCAAGGTCACCCTCCACCTCCACCCAGCGACCTAGAGCCGTCTCTTCCACATAACGCCGCACCTCCTTGAGCTGCTTGCGCACCTTCTTGAAAAGCCTCTTGTGATCCTTCTCACAGCGCTTGTTCCAATCCGGATCGGGCACGAAGCGGCCAAAACGACCGGGGAAATAAATCTCCCGCTCGCGAGCCACCACAAAGTCCGGCAAAAAAGGAAGCTGCCCCGTCATCCCCTCCACCAGATGCATGAGCGATCGCCCGGTGCAGATACCCCAAATCATGCCCTCGCGCTCGCGCAACTCCTCAATGCGGCGGCACAGACGAGGATCCACCGGAGGATCGTGGGCAGGCCAATGCAAGGTGCCATCGAAGTCAAAAGCCAGAATGCCACGCGGATTCTCAATAACGGGAAGAGCTTGCACAGGCAAAGTCTGGGTCAGGGAAGCAGTCCCGCCAATGAGAAAACAACGCGCCATCCCACGCACAAGCCTCCTTCCCATTCGCGTCAGGTTAAGGCTGTGAGGCCTGATTCTATGGGGGATTTGCGGGTTCGTTGGTCTCTTTTGAGGTGCCGCGGATCAGGACTGAAAT
>NZ_JAENIO010000060.1 GCF_016595415.1 Roseibacillus ishigakijimensis | reverse complement strand
AATTTTGGGCGGCCACCGACATTGCAAGCCTTTTTTGCGTATTTTTTCCTTATTTTCAGTGCGTTACGTGCTCGATTTTTGTCGTGTAGTGTGAGGTATGATGGATGAGGATCGTCATTACATTGACTATGTTTCAGTCTACTGTCCCCCCTCGATATATTCTAGTTGTGATTGTGA
The DNA here is from genome assembly GCF_016595415.1 of Roseibacillus ishigakijimensis. Lineage (GTDB taxonomy): Bacteria > Verrucomicrobiota > Verrucomicrobiia > Verrucomicrobiales > Akkermansiaceae > Roseibacillus > Roseibacillus ishigakijimensis. The sequence continues at coordinate 18,491 of NZ_JAENIO010000060.1, read as the reverse complement.
GCGAAGATCTCTATTGTATGATAATCCAGATGAGCTGGATAAATATGACCCTAGGAAAATTTGGTTAAAAGATATCAATAGTAAGGCTTTATTGTTGTTGAGGAAAAATATGCAGGATTTGCTGTATCACGCATTTTTGGCTGGTCAAGAGTGCCAAAGAAATATCTTGCGTGAGAAGACTAAGAAACGACAAGGGCAATTGACTGGTCAGAATAAGAAAGGAGAGAAAACTGCCGCTCATACTCAAGTTCTCCATCTTGCTATAGATAAGTGGGTTAAGCAGCACTCGATTAAGAAGATTTCAAATTTGAAGCCGAAGATGTTAGAGTCCTTTATTTTCGAAGAGGCCGGTGAGCCGGAGTGGGTGAAGATAATAGAGTCTGCGCAGGAGGCTGCTAGAAAGCGTGCTCGAGCCAGAAAGAAGCAGGGAAATTATCCAAAAAAACAAGAAGACCCGGGTATTCGTCTGATCAAGAATGTTCTAACGCCATACAGGACAAAGCTCTTAGAAGAGGTTCGACAAGCTCTAGATTGAGGGAAAATTCCTTTTGGTTGAATCAGCTGAAGAGAATTTGCTCGGAGTTTACTGGCAGCCCGGCGTGGCGTAGAATCTGATCGAGGTAGTCTTCCGGATCGTCATACATGAAGACGACATGATTATCGAGGAAGTCCTGCGGTTCGTTCTCGTCGGACCAGTGCTCAATCGCGCTGCGGCGCGTGGGGGAAATGATCCAGGAATCCAGCGTCACCAGTGGATCGTTCAAGCGCTCCTTCTCAATCTCTTTGATCGTGTGATGAAACTGAATCTTGGCGTCTTGGAAGGCCCGGGCGTGGCGGAGACCATGCGGATCGAGGAAGAAGATGTGCTGCTGGTTGCCTTCCATCATCCAAAGGATGAAGTCGGGATAGAATCCGCCCTCCGCGAAAAAGGAAATCCCTTTTCCTCGGCTCTGATTGCGGAGGAGGTAGAGTTCCTTGTCGGCGAGGAATCCACCTTTCTCGCGTGCGACCCAAGCTTTCAAGTCGTGGCAGAATTGCGTCTCGTGTTTGTTGAGAGCGGTGGGTTTGATCGAGACCTTCAGTTCGCCGTCGGCGACGTGGATGAGCGGCTGGTAGAGGTGATTGGCGAAGTTGAAGAGCTCGACGTTGTGGGCGTTGTAGGGCTGCAGGTTCCCGTTCTCCAGTTTTCCTTTGATGACTCCCAAGTCGGTGATCAGTTGGTCGCGGCTTTTGTCGATCGTAGCCAGATACTCGGTGCGCAGGTTGCGCAGGAACTGGGCGTTGTAGGTCTCCCCAGGGGCTTCGAGAATCTGTTGGATGGTCCGGTATTCTTGGAAGGGAGCGTCGTGCTCGTCCCGGTGGTAGTCGTAGAACTTGCGGATGTATTTCAATACCAGATCGGTGGCAATTTCCTGCCAAAGTGCGACATCGGCGAAACTGCGAAACGCGAGAATTCCCGGTGGTAGGTAGAGCTGATACCAGTCGGTCTGGGCCAATAACTCTCGCACCTGTTCCCGGTCGATTTCCAAGTTATAAAGGGCGTTCTTCCGTTTGTAGCGCAGGGCGGCGAGGTAGATGGCATCGTAGTCGAGGAACTTGCGGTTCTCTGCGCTCAGCGTCTGTGGCTGGGGTTGGATGCCATCATTGTACTTGTCGGTCAGCTTGTAGCGCGAATGCAGGCTGCTCAAGCGGCCGAACCAGTCGGCGGTGACGAGGCCGCGCAGGCGCTTCTTTTTCAGAGGCAAAACGGTGGTTTCCTTGAATTCAGGCTTGTCCTTCTTCGGTAGGATGACCTTTAGGTCGGTGCGGGCGAGGTTTTCGATGGTGGGCAGGGCGATTTCGACCTTGTCGCTTTCTTTGACCACCCCTTCCTCGTCGATGTATTCGCGGAAGGTGTCCATGTAGTCGGCGCGGATGCCAAAGACATTGAGGGTCTCGAGCTCAATGAGGTGGTCGGGGTGTTCCTCGTTGCGCAGAGCGTTGGAGCGCTTGAGGCCGAAGTTCTTGCCCTTCAAGCGCACCCCACGTCCGAAGAGCTGAATGATTTGCGAGCCCTCGTTGCGGCCGACATTGATCAGACCCATCGCGGAGACGCGCCAGCAGCTCCAGCCTTCGGTGAACATCTTGGCCCCGATGAGCACCCGCGTTTTGCTACGCGCGTCCTTGATGCCGTCAAAGAGCGAGACCCCGAACTCGCGTTCGCTCGCCACCAAGGATCGTGAACCTTCCTCTTGCCTGCTGTCCTCGTCGATCCGATCCCAGAGCTTCTTGCCCTCGCCCACTTTGATGACCCCGAAGTAATCCGGCGACTGACCAACACGGAGGCCAATCTCGCTGATCGATCCCGTGAAGTAGTCCGCGTGCAGGGGGGCGGCATGGGAGCTGTGGAAGCAAAGCCGTAGGATGTCGCTGTAAAGGCGTGAGGCTGCGTCCTCTTCCGTGACCGGATACTGCGCCCGCAGGTAGTGGAAGGCTCGGGCGAAAACCGCACCTCCATCTCCGAAGTTGAGTTGGTCGCGCAACAGTTGGTCGAGGATGGTGACGGCCTCATTCTCTTGCGAGCAGAAGCGGGCAAAGAAGCGGATGGCTTGAATGACGTCGGTCTCCTCGCGGTTGTTCTCGTTCTTGCCCTCCTCGTCGTATTTCTTTTTCCCTGTAACCGAGCCGCCGACGAGAATCATGAGGGGGCTTTCCAGCAGGTAAGGCGCGAAGGCCGGGCCCTTGTCCTCGTGGAGTTTGCATTGTTGGAAAAAGCGCGCCAGGCAGGCGACGAGGTAGCTGTGTTGGATTTCCGCCGCGTGGGTGCCGGGCTTACGGTCGTAGTTGAGAATCTCGAACTCCTTGCCGTAGCCGTCGTGGTAGAAGCGTTTGTAGGAATAGTCGAAGAGGATGCTCCGCGCATAGAGATCGCCCATCTCTTGCGCCTTGGTGGCCGAAAGGGAATTGAGCGATTGGCCAAAGGTGGCGGAGAACTCCAGCGAGAAGCCCTCCGCGCAGAGCGCCTGCCGATTCTTGAATTCCGTATCTCCAGCGAGACCACGATGGCCTTCGTCGATGAGGACGATGTTGTTCGTTCCCAGTTCCGCGATGTCCACAGTGGTGAGGCCGGTTTTTTCCTTGAGCTTGGTGATCTCGATGACTTCCACCAGACCGCGTTCGTCGAAGCCGGGCAAGGTGCCTTGATTGTCCTTGGAAAAACGCCGGGCCGGGATGCCGGAGAGGTGCAGGTCTTCGAGGTGCTGGGCGGAGAGGCCTTCGTTGGGCGTGATGAGGAAGGTCTTGTTGAACTCTTTTTCCAGCTTGCGTTCGCGCAGATAGTGGCGCAGTTGGAGGTGCTGGCAGTGCATCAAGAGGGTCTTGCCTGATCCCGTAGCGGCCCAAATGGCCAGCTTGTGTAGGTCGTCGGGCTGGAACTTGGGAATTGCCAACTTCTTGCGCTGCGCCGCTGGCAAATCGTCAAAGCGCTCGTTGAATTCCTGTCGGTAGTTGTTGAGCCGGTTGAGCAACTCGCTCGATTCGTCGCGTTGCGCCCGCGTCCAGTAGTCGAGGTAGAATTCGCTGAAGAGAAGGATCAGGTATTGGAAGGGCAGGGGATAGATCTCCCGGCTCTCGCGCTGGTTGCGCAAGCGGGTGATGGTCTGCCAGTGGGTGACGAGGTTCAGGTCGTAGGCAATGAGCTCATCGGTGGTGAGGCGGCAGTCGGAATTCTCGGCAAGGACGGCTTCCAAGGCGCGGCGGTAGTGAAAGACGTTTTGTTCGTCCCAGCCGAGCTCGCATTTTTTGAGGGCTTCGTTGAGGGCGGTGAAGCCCTGTTCGTAGTCGGAGAATCCGAGCTGGTGGATCATCCAGTGGGCGAGGACGAGGCGTTGTTTGATATTCGAGTTCATGCTGGGAGGAGATTTCTTTAGAACGGTCAGATTCTTCTGATCGGTCGGATCTTTTCAGATGGGGAGGGTTTTCTTGCAGTCAGGGTAGCCGGTGCAGCCCCAGAATTGGGAACCTTGGTTCGCACCGGCTCTGGCGGTGCGGACCGCCATGGGCTTGTCGCAATCGGGGCAGCTGGGATTCTTCAGATCTTGCCGATCAGACGGATCCGGTCGATCTGGCTTGTTCGCCCTACGGGCGATTCTTTCGGCGAAGAGCTGTTCCTTGTAGCCGCCTTCCTCAAGGAAGGCCTGTTCCATGGCGATGAGCTGCTGGTCGAGCAGGTAGTTCGCCTGGTGGATCAGGCAGATCACCGCGTTGGCGCGGTGGGCGGGGTCCTCGTGCTCGAGGTGTGAGCGGTAGAGGGCGTAGCGGGCGCGGTCGCCTTTGTCATCTGGCGAGGCCAGATGAAGAGCCGACGGATCGGTCGGATCCGTCCGATCGGACCGATCTCTTCTTTGGCACTGCTGTGCCAAAGCACGCACCCCGCTGGCGCGGGGGTCGTCCTTTTCCCAAAGAGGAAGCGCGTTCTGGCGGAGGTAGTCCTCGAAATCGAGGAGCAGCTCCTCCAGCGAGGCGCGGGCGACGTTGGTGAGCTTGAGTTCGGAGTGGGTGCTGGTGGAGGCGGCGCGGTTGCCCTCCGCGATATTCTGGCGACCACTGCGGGCGGCCTGCACCATCTGGTCGGTGGTGCGGGAGTAGGGATCGATGAAGGCCTTGCAGAAAGAAACCGTGGCATCGTAGATGAGCGTGCTCGTCTGGAAGGAGGCCAGCTTGCGGTAGCCTCCGGAGGGACGGAGCTTCTTCTTTTTCATGGTCGGTCGGATTCCTTGGAACAGTCGGTTTTAGTCGGGGCACTCCAAACTAGGGTCTCGGCCACCTCTCCAATGCTGTCTTGGAAAGCCACTTGGCCCGCTCAAGGATGGACTCCTCGTTCCATGCATCGCGGGACAGGAGCCACCTTGTGATCTCGAAATGAGTATTCTCCAGCTTCGCCTTTTTCTCCGCAAAGGGAAGGTTGCCGAGAGAGGCGTTGTATCCGGTAAGAGTGAGATTCCCCAGGGTGTCGAGCCACCGTTCAAAGGTCAGCTCCCAGTCGTTCCCGAGCTCAACCTTCCATTCCTGCGTAAGGGTTTGCGGAAGAATGTGCTCAATCGTCGCCGAGTTCGGATCGACCGGTTCCTTGTGTTTTTGCGCGATTTCCAACTCGACCAGCAGAAAACGCACGACTTTCTTGCGCTGATACACCCGATCTCTGGTGAGGGATTCCTCGAACTCTTCGTCTGTTGGCCAGCGGCGTCCGCCATTGCCGGTCTTCAGCCTATCCCGCAACCAGGCCACAATTCCGTCGTCCGGATATTGGCCACAGAGCTCGAGGCTAACCTTGTTGAGGGCGTTGGTGGGAACCCCGCAGACCGCCCTCCGGACATAGAAACTTTCGATGAGGGTGAGGCAATGAACAAACTCGTCCGTCGAAAGTGCCTCAACCGCGTAACTGTCGTAGAGACGCAACAGCAGGGGGTAAAACACCTTGGTGTCGAGTGCCGCCAGAGCATGGAGCTTTGCCGAGGCCCGGGGGTTGTCCAGCTTGTCGGGTTGGAGGAACTTCTCATAGGCGAACGCTGCCCGTTTCATCTCCCCAAGCCCCGCCTTCACCGCTTCACTGTCTTCCAGCGGCTGGAAATGCGCTTTCATGGCGGTGTAAATCTCGCTCTTGCGCACGTTCTTCCCCAACCGCATGAGATAGTGGCGCATAAATTCACTGACTTCGGTGCCGAGGGCGTCCTCCATCGGCTTCCACATCGAGTCATAGATCTGCTGCTGGACTCCCCCGGAGGAGGTCGTGTGGGGGAAACGCATGAGGATGTAGTTCCTGACCAGATCCGACTGCGTCAGGGGCTCGCCCTTGTGGTTCAGGCTCTCGAAAATCAGGTAGGGATCGTCAGATTCCGAGAGATTGATCATCACGACCAGGAGGGCCTGACAAATGACATCGAGAACGATTCGGGCGTCGAGAGGCTCTCCCTCCTCATCCGATCCCTCGAGAGCCCTCTTGAAGTAGTTGTATGCCTGAAAAACACGGGACTCGGCGAATTCGTCGCTCTCTTTTGATCTCACCAGAGCTTTGAAAGCCTCCCGGTCAACCTGGGTCGGGACGAGTTTCAGATCATCAGGTTCCTCTTCATGGGGGTTGGTGAGATAGCCATCGATCTTTGCGACGGTTTTCTCGTACCCGTCGCTGACGCATTTCTCACGAATCGCGGCAAGCAGAATTGACAGGGTGGTGAGGCGCTGCTGGCCATCAATGACGAAGTGCTTCGTCACCCCCACCGGTTTCGAGACTGCGGGAACGCTGACAACGGCCCCCATGAAATGCTGCGAGCGATCATTGGGATCATACTGTTGGAGAATGTCTTCCCAGAGTGCTTTCCAATGCTTCTGCTCCCAGGAGTAGGGCCGTTGAAAGAGCGGAATCAGGCTCTGTTTTTCGCCGTTGAAGTATTCGAATATTTTGACGGGTGAAGCGTCCATGCGTGTTCTGATGTGAGTAGTGTTAATCCTCCGGGTTCCCGGTGTTGGCAAACATGCGTTCGTAGAAAACTTCCTCGATGCTGTGGATCTTGGAGTTGGGGTCGGCCAGGGTGTGGTCGCCGTTGAGGTAGAGGGCGTGGAACTCGGTGTCGGCGGGGTTCAGGCGGATGGCTTGCGCAAAGGCCCGCAGGTCCTCGTTGTCGCTCACCGGCCAGTCGAGGCGGTGGCGCTCGGCGACGTCGGGATTGGCTTCGAGGCGGCGCCAGATGATGAGGATGGGTTGGCCCTCGGGGTTCTCGCCCTCGATGGTGAGAAAGGCGCCGGGCTTGTCCTTGGTCCCCTGCACGCGCACCTCGCGCACGGTGACCCCGAGGAGGTAGTGGAAGGTCTCCACCAGATCGACCACCCGTGCCTCCCCGCGCCCGGTGTGGGGATCGTGGATCTTGAGCTGGCAACCCCAGGGATCGCGGAAGTGCTCCAAATTCATGAGGTGCCCGCGCGTCTCGAGATCGAGCAGGTAGGAGAAGAGGTAATCCTCCCGCACCCCCTCGCCGAGCCCCAGCAAGTCCGGCGTACGGTCCGCGCCGAGGTCGAGGTTGTTGAGCGCGTCCTCGTAGGACTCCAGGCGCAGGTATTTGAAGCCGTGGGAAAGGCCCTCTTTCCCATTTTGAACTCCTAATTCTCTATTCTCAATTCTCACCGGTTTGCCGTCTTTCCATTCGGCGGAATAGACCACTTTCTGGAGACGCGGTTTCAGCACGGTGTCGAAGTGATCGCCCATCTCGACGAGGATGTAGCGGCGGCTGCCCCCGTCTTCGCGGTTGAGGTTGATGACGGCGTGACCAGTGGTGCCCGATCCGGCAAAGTAGTCGAGGGTGAGATCCTGAGAGAAACAACAGAGGCTAACCAATTCCTTAATCAGTCCAGATGGCTTCGGGCTTTCGAATGCGGTGTTCAAATTGAACAAGGCGCCCATCTCGGCTGAACCTTTTGTATTCAAGGGGACAAAATCCCAAATCGAGCTATAAGTGACACCATCCCTTAAGTCTTTTAGAAATCGTTTCAACTTCGGCCGACCGGTTCCTGATTCACCGAAATAAATCTCATCAGATTCTAAGAGTTCTTTTATTTTTTCTCTGTTGAATCTCCAGTTTCCGTTAGATGAGGGGTAGTGGTCTTCTCCAGTGTTAGGATTCGTTATCGGATAGTAGAGGGATTCGACATAGCGACCTCCTTTGACATTTGCCATTAAATCACCCGCTGACCATGGCCCTTTAGGGTGATTGTCTGGGTTCCGAAATCTTGACTTTTGATCGTTGCTCCGAGGCCGTAGACGAAGGGTTGATTCGCTGGGGTTCTTAGCAAAAAGTTCGATGTATTCGTGTTGTGTGCCAATAATTTGGTCATTTGGAGGACTGCTTCGCTTCTTCCAAATGATTTGTTCCAAATGGGACTGCTTTCCGAATACGAGTTTCCCTAAAATCACTAACTTTTCTGACTCCCAGTCGTCGATGCTAAAAAGATTTAATCCTGTCGATGTAATTAGATTTTTAGCAAGAACGATTCGCTCGAAAAGCATGGTCATCCAGCTTGAGTGCTGATATGCATCTTTGTAGGGAAATTCATCGTTACCCGTATTATAAGGCGGGTCGATATACACGCACTTCACTTTCTCCCGATACCGTTCCTGCAAGAGATTCAGCGCTTGGAAATTCTCCGAATGAATCAACAAGCCATCCAACTGCTCCTCCAGATCCTCCATCGCGCCGAGCAACTGCCACTTGAATGCCGCCGGGTAGAATACGGTGTCGAGCATGAGCTTGTCGTGGGCGCGTAGGAACTCGGTGGTGAGCTTGCCGTCGGCGGGGTAGTCCGCCAGCTCGTCGAGGGCGTAGAGCCGGATCCACTCGTCCTTTTGGCTGCGCATCTCGCCATCGGGGCGGCGGATCTTGTCGTCGACGTGTTTCAGCAGGGTCGCGATGAGGGCCTCGCCCTCTTTCTCCAGGGCGAAGACGCGGTCGAGGGTGAAGCAGTAGTGGGTCTCGGTGACGTATTTCTTCTTTAGCCAGAGCTTTTTCTGGAAGTTCTCGAGCTGGGCGAGGAAGCGGATGAGGTGGTGGGCGATGGTGCGCAGGGCCTTGATGAGGCGGACGCGGGTGGTGAGGTAGTCGGTGGACTTCTCGTCGATGTCGTCGAGGTGCATGACCTCGTTCTTGATGTAGAAATCCAGCTCGCCGCGCAGGAAGTGGCCGAGCTGCTTGTGGATGAAGAAGTCGGCCTCGTTCTTGCGGGTGTAGTTGCTGAGGTGGCGGGTGAGGAGGTTGTTCTTGGCCCCCTCCGGGGTGTGGGCGAGGGCTTCCTGCCACTTCTGGCCGGGGAGGAGCTGGAGGAGGTGCTCGATCCAAGCTTCGCTCTCCTTCTTGGTGCGGGTCTTGTCGACGATCTTGAAGTGGAAGCCGATGACGAGGGCCTCCCGGCCGTCGGCGTCTTGGCTGGTCTCGATGCGGGGCGTGCCGTCCTCGGCGAGGTCGAGGTGGAACTCGCGCTTGGCGTTGTTGTTGTTCAGCACCGGGTCCTGGCGCTGGCACTTGAACTGCACGCGGCTGCCGCCGAGCCCGCCGGGGGCACTCTCGGGCAGGGTGAAGGTGTAGTCCTTCAAGTCCTTGGAGGACTTGATGTAATATTGGTCCTTGTTGGCCCAATGGAGCATCACCTCCTCGCCGGAATAGGGCACCGCATAGGGGGCGTCGCCGGCCTTGATGCGGCGCTTGGAGAGGAAGTCGGCCTCGTCGTAGTAGCGGGAGAAGAACTCGGTGAGGTGGGAGTAGATCTCGGCCTCAAGCTGGGCATTGGCCTGTTCTCCGCCGGATTCCAGTTCTTCGCGTAATTCCATCCACAGTTGTCCGTCAGCGGATTCCTTGGCCGGGCCGTCGGTGAGCTTGCCGTTGGCGAAGGCGAGCTGGCCGTAGTTGGTTTTGATTTTTCCGGCGGTGGCCTCCAGCTGGCGTTCCAGCTCCACGGTATTGAGCTCGCCCATCTCGCGCTGGACGATTTTCTTGAGGGTGGGGGCGTCGGGGTCGTTCTCAGGTGGTTCTTCGAGGCCGAGGAAGACGCGGATGTGCTTCTGGCGGGCCTTGATGATGCGGTGGATGCCGAAGTCGAGGTCGGCTTTCTCGAGCTCGAAGAGTTCGGAGAGCTGGGCGGCGAGTTTGTCGTAGGGTTCTGACATTGGGAAAAGATCGGTTTAGTTGAGCTCGAATTGAGGCATGATGCGCTTCATGTATTGGTCGAAGAGGGGGACGGTGAAGGCAGTGTCGCCGTGGCTGGGGCTCCAGACCATTCCCTTGGCTATGAGCTTGGCCCGAGTGGGGGCAAGGGACTGGGAAGTGCGGTCGAGGATGTCGGCGATGTCCCCGCTGCGGTGGGGGCCGGAACCGAGTTCGGCCATGGCGCGGAGGTATTTTTTTTCCAAAGGGGTGAGGCGGTCGAAGCGGACGCGGAAGAAGCTGGCGTCGAGGGCGGCGGTGGCACTGGCGGTGGCCTGCTGGCAGTCGGCGAGGGTGATGGGCGAGGCGGTGGCGATGTCCCAGGAGTGCTTGCCCCATTCCTGCAGGAAGTAAGGATAGCCCTGAGTCTGGCTGATGAGGTAGTCGAGAGCTTCGGGCTGAAAGGCGACGCCTTCCTCCTCTGCTGGGAGGACGAGAGCTTCGCGGGCTTGTTCAGGCTCCAAAGCTCCGATGAAGGGGAAGTCGAAGAGGCGTTCGGCATAGGATTTGGCCTTGCCCATTTGCCCGGTGAGCTGCGGGAGGCCGGCGCCAACAAGGGTGACCGGGAGGCTGAGTTGGGCGATTTTGTGCAGGGCCGAGATGAGGTGGGAGAGTTGTTCCTCGGGCACGTATTGGAGCTCGTCGATGAAGAGAATGAAGGAGGACTCGGCGGCTTGGGCAGCCTGCCCCACGGCTACGAGGAGATCCTGGAGGTCGCTTTCGAGGTCTCCATTGTCAGCGAGACCGGGCTCGGGGTCGAAATCGAGACCCACTTCAAGATCGTCGTATTTGACTTTCAGTTTCGCAAAGCCTGCGAGCGCACGCAGGGCGCGTTGGGCAAGGGATTTTGCCTTCTCCAGACGGGACAGCTTGATGAGGGTCTGTCTAAGCTGTGGGGCTAGGATGCCGGGGAGGGACCGGTGCTCGGGGGCCTCGATGCGGATGGTGTAGTGCCCGTCGGCTTCGGCCCGATTGCGCATGTGGTCGAGCAGGACGGTCTTCCCCACGCCCCGCAATCCTATCATGAGGACGCTCTTGCTCGTGCGACCGAGTCTGATGCGCTCAATGGCGATGTGAACCTGTTCCCGCAATCTGTCTCGCCCGGCAAATGCAGGCGGGGGAGAGCCCGCGCCAGGTGAATAGGGATTGCGAATCGGATCCATGTGGACGTTCTAATGAAGTTACCCGAGTTTACAAGAAAAAGATAAAATGGGGTAACTTTGCTAGAAATGGACGAAATTAGCGAATGTGGAAGTGGATGCTGAAGTGTTCCTGCTCACTCTGTCCTTGGCTGAGGCGGCCTTCAAGCTCGCTGATGAGCTGGTCGCGTTGATTCTCGATGTCGTCCTCGATGTCGTCGATCTCGCGGCGGGCGCGGCGTTTGCGTTTCTCGGCGCGGCGGATGTCTTCCTGAAGGCGGTGTTGGTCTTCGAGGGTTTCGGCCTGGCGGGCTTGGTTGCGGAGGGCGCGGATCTCGGCTTTGACTTGAACGAGTTGGGCTTCGGCGGCGCGGATTTTGTCGTCGGCCCAGCGGTCGATTTGTTCGGTGGCTAGGCGGAAGTGGCGGTTGTTGCGCTCGATGGACTGGCTGAGGGTGGCCTCGCGGTGGCGACGGGCGGCCTCGTCGAGGCGCTCGCGGTGGAGGGGCGGGAGGGTGGCGGGCTCGCTGGCGGTGCAGGTGCAGGTGAGGAGGCGCTCGGCGGTCTCGGGGTCGAGGGTGGGCCCGGGCTGGCCGTCCTCCTCGAGATGGGCGGTGACGAGGAGGAAGTGCTCGGTTTCGTAGGACTGGACGGTGAGTTGGTGGAGGCGGAGGTAGCCGGATTTTCCCCGCAGGGGGTCGAGCTGGGAAATCTTCGTCGGATGAGCGTCGAGGTCGAAGGTGAGAGCCGCAGCCGGGGTGGCGAGGGCCTGGCCTTGCGCGAGCACGTATTCGCCGAGGGGATGGGTCAGGCGAAAGAGGAAGTGGGAGGCAGGCAGGGAGGTGTTCTTCACCGCGTCGGGGCGTTGCCGGGAGATGAGGTGGTAGGTGCCGCGCGGGGCTTGGGCGGTGAGAACTTGTCTGAGGGTGAAGGCGAGCTGGTCCTCGTGCCAATCGGCGGAATCGGCGATGATGTGGCGGCTGAGCTGCCAGAACTGGCGGGCGATGCGGTCGAGGCGTAGTTCGGCTTCGGCGAGTTCGAGCTTGAGGCGCTGGTGGACGTCTTCGTCGAAATGCTCGAGGAGGGCCTCCCGGGTGTCGGAGAGGCGGTTCTCGATTTGCTCCTTCAGCTCGTCCTGGAGTTGATTGAAGGCGGCTTCGATCTGCTCTGGATTGCGGCAGGTCTGGTAGATGGCGAGGACGCGTTTCTCAAAGTCGACCCCACTCTCGATGGCACCGAGCACTTCATCGGAGGCCCCAAAGACCTCGTCGAAGAGGCGAAACTTCTCGGCGAGGAGCTGGTGAACCCGGCGGTCGGCCTGATTGCGGGTGTTGAGGAAGTTGATGACGACGACGTCGTGCTTTTGGCCGTAGCGGTGGCAGCGGCCGATGCGCTGTTCAACCCGTTGGGGGTTCCACGGCAGGTCGAAGTTGATCACCAACGAGCAGAACTGCATGTTGACGCCCTCGGCGGCAGCCTCGGTGGCGATCAGGATGGTGCCGTGGTCGCGGAAGTGCTCGACGAGAGCAGTGCGGATGTCGATGGGACGGGAGCCGGAGATGCGATCAGTGTCGGCGTTCTTTGCCAACCATTGCTCATAGATGGCCTTGGCAGCGGGGTCGTTGTTGGAGCCGTTGAAGAGGATGACCTTTCCCCGGTAGCCGTTTTCTTCCAAGTAAAGGGCGAGAGCGTCCTGAGTGCGGCGCGACTCGGTGAAGATGAGGGCGCGCTCGTTGGCTCCGGTCTCCGCCATTTTGTCGAAGCCGAGACGCAGGGCAGTGAGTAGTTCCTTGGTTTTTGTTTCGAGGGATATGCGGAGACCTTGCGCGATGAGTTTCTCCAAGTCCGCGATTTCTTCGGTCAGGGCGGTGATGCTGATGGGGGGAAGATCGGGTTGCTCGTTGTCCAGGGGCTCGGCCTCGCCAATTTGGTCGAGCAGCTCGTCAAGCAGGTCGCTGCCGGATTCGCTATCGGTGGTGAGGTCGTCGATCAGTCTGACATTCTGGTTCTTGCCGTCGCGCAAGTCGTGCAGGCCGCGGAGGAGGGATTGCAGGGTTCCCAGAATGGCTTCGGTCGAGGAAGCAAGCAGCTTGCGCAGAATGAGCACGAGGAGGTGGCGCTGGCCCTCGGGAAGACAGTAGAGATCCTCGCGTTGGATGAAGGTGGAGACTTCGTCGTAGAAGGTCTGTTCTTCGTCGGTGGGTTCGAAGGGGTGGGTGAGGGCCTTGCGCTCGGTGTAGTTGATGTATTCGGTGACATCGCGGCGCAGGGTGCGCTTGCAAAAGTGGCGCAGACGGTGCCGGAGGTGCGATAGATCGCCCCCGGCGCGCATGTATTGAGTGGCAAAGGTGGTGCGATCTCCAAAGAGGTTCTCGTCGATGAGGATGGAGAGCCCGTAAATTTCCAGCAGGGAGTTCTGCAAGGGCGTGGCGGTGAGGAGGATTTTCTTTCGTTCTTCAAGGGCGTAGCGAATGCCTTGGCCGGTCCGGTTACTGGGCCGGTAGCAGTTGCGGAGCTTGTGGGCCTCGTCGATGACGGCGAGATCGAATGGGATGCTCCTGATTTCGTCTTGGTGACGATTGGCGAAGGCGTAGGAGCAAATGAGGACTTCCTTGGCATCGAAGGGGCGGGGGTGGCCTCCTTTCTTCAGTTTGCGATAGGCGGGAGTGTCGAGAACCCGGCAAGAGAGGTGAAACTTCTCCTGTAGTTCCAGGGCCCACTGCTTGCGAATGGAGGCCGGACAGATGATGAGAATGCGCCGCTTCTTTTCCGCCCAGAGCTGGCAGAGAATGAGCCCGGCCTCGATGGTCTTTCCCAGCCCAACCTCGTCGGCCAAAATAACGCCCTTGGACAACGGTGACTGGAGGGCAAAGAGAGCGGCCTCGATTTGATGGGGGTTCAGGTCGACCTGCGCATCGAAGAGGGATTGCGAGAGTCGGCCAATGCCTTCGGGGTCTCGTAGGGAGAGGGAATGGGCGAAGTATTTGGCTTGGTGGTCGGTGAGTGACATACGAGTTCGCTAGGATAGAATTGGCCTCGTTGCGGTAGTAGGAAGCTCTCTTTTCCGGCTGGGATTGGAGGACGTCGCTCGATACGCTAACAAGGGTAGGCAGAGAAAGGGAAGGGTGAAGGGCGATTTGTTTCAGTGGGGATGGGAGTGCTTTTAAGCCCGAGGGGGCGGGTATGCGAATAGGGCCGGTAACAATTGGGCCAAGCAAGAACTTTGCCTAAGTGACATGCAAGATTCAGAGTTTTGCTTCGTTTCCTGTTCTGTATTCGCAAAAATGTCTGGGCCAGATGCGGAATGGAAAAGGTGGTCCTAAGTGTGATTAATGCTCTATTGTTGTGCATAAATTTCGTATCATTATTTGAAGAAAATAGGGCGTGGGAATCAAATCCCACGCCCCATTTGTCGTATTTCTAGGCGGCATCAATGAGCCGGGTAATCTCGTTACGCAGTCGGACTTTGTCGGCCAGAGGGAGTTGACGTGCTTGGAACAAGACGCTATTCAGCTGTGGCTTTCGAGTTTTTTTGGTTCTTCTTTGCTCTTTCTCCTTGGCAACCGATTGTCGGGCCTGTGGACCTTGCTTCCGAGGGCTTGGTGCCTGCTCTGGTTTTGTTGCAGGAGAGTCAGGCTGTGTTTCGGGTGTGCTCTTAGGTGGGTCATGATGGGTAACCGGACTAGGCTCGGCTTCCACGGCGGAGGCCTTGTAACAGCTTTCGACTGAGGGAGAGTTTTTCAACTTTTCGGCAAGTGCTTCAACGTTGACAAAATAAGGTTTTCGCTCTGCATCCTGCCGGGCTTGGATTTTCTTTTCACGGGCCCACTTCTTTATGGTGTTGACTGAGCAGTCGAATTGTTCGGCGGCGGCTTTACAATCGATCCATTCAGTGGTTTGCGAGTCCGGGGACTCTTGTTCGTTTTTGTTTATGTTCATAGTTTATATAGGGGTTGAAAAATCGAGAATGAAGGCTCCTTGAAACTGGCAAGGAGCCAGGTTGTTTTTGAGAGTTCTCCAGTAAGAACCCTTTGGACAGACTGTCCGATTGGAGGCGTTGCTCCGAGGTTGGACGTTTCAGGCATGCCTCGCGGCATACCCTCCACAGAAACCCATCGGGCACCTCTCGATGCAATGGGCTTACTCCAGGACTATACGCTGGGGTGACAATGTGAATGAACGAGGACACGGACCGGAGCACCATTCTTAGTGCAGGTGACCTCTACCAACTGGTCGCCACGCTCGAAGCGGGCTTTACAGGCATCGCACTTTCCAAGTTGTCGCTTGAGTGCTGCCTTATTGATCCCTTTAGGGATATTTGGATAGGAGTCTGATCTTCCTCCCCAGTAATGCCAGTCGCCGTCGTAGTATGAACGGGTGATTTTTACCATGGGAGGAGACCAACCTGTAGGGGTGTCGCTGGCCTTGATGACCGTGACGTGCTCTCTATCACGGGGAGCGAAGGGGCTTTTGAAGGCCCAGTCCCTTTCCCGGAGTTCTCCGTCTCTTCGGCGAAGGGGTTTGCCGTAGGAATCGGTTTCCACCCCGCTGAAAAGATGCTCCTTCCGCCAGGTGGCGGACTTGTGCTTGAACCTTCTCTGTCCCCAATGGAGTAGAGCTTGGAAGGTTCGGTGATCGATCTTACTGAAGGTCCGCTTGGCATTGCAGTGGCGGTAATAGTTGGTCCATCCCTTTAACCTCTTGTTGAGGCGGAGTATCATGATTGAGACCTGGTCGGTTCCCTTTCTGTCTCTACGACAGCGGGACGCTCCCCGGTGCTTCATTATGATGAGAGTTCCTTTGATGAGGGCTCTGATTTCATTCAGGAGGTTTGCGACACTTTTGTCAGACGGCCTCACTATCAGGTAGGGAGGATCCCCCAGAGCTTTATCAGGTTCGTTGTATCTAGGCTTGTCGAAGTGTTGAAAGCGGAAGCCGATAAAGTTAAATCCAGCTTTTTCTCCGTCAACGGTCTTCGCAAGCGTGTGCCGTAATTTGGTCTTTTTGGTGTTGAGCTTAAGGTCGAACTTATCAAGGTAGGTCACGAGGGCCACCTCAGCTTGTTCGACGGTGGGTCTGTCTTTGTGGATGATTAGAAGATCATCCGCATAGAGAATGCTCTTAGGTGAGTGTGCGATCCCAGAGGATCGGAGGGACTCTTCTATGTGTGCCGGAAGTCCGGTCATCACTATGTTGGCTAGGAGAGGGCAGAGGGGGCCTCCCTGAGGGATGCCGTCATCGGCGGGCTCGCCTAGCGTGTTTAGCGTTCTTACGATGGCTTTTCGGATTGCGCTGGTGGAGTCGATGAGATCCATGAGTGCGTTCCGGTTTATGCAGTCAAAGAACTTTGAGATGTCTGCGTCGAGAACCCAAGCAGGGTTCTTACCTAACGTTAGCTCGATTTGACGTCTCGCGTCCTGCTGTCCCCGTCCTCTGCGGAAGCCGAACATTCTTGTGGGGAAGCGGGCTTCCCATTGGGGGTCGAGGGCCATCCGGATGAGCTCTTGGTGAGCTCTATCGGTGAGGTTGGGGATGCTGAGCTTGCGCATCTCGTCTGTCCCCGGCTTAGGTATCTCGATGTGTCGAGGCGGGGAGGGTTGATGACTCAGCCTCAGCCTGGATGCCATATCGTAACAGGCAGCAGGGGAGGGATTCTTGAGTCCGTCAGGACCGGCAGTCTTCTTGCCGGAACTTTGGATACTCACTTTCCGGACCGCCAATGCACGTGCATTGAAGGAGCGGGTGAGTTTCCGTTGGAGTTGGTGTATTCTTTCACTATTGTCACTCTTTGTTGCATGGTAGATCGCACATTGGATGGCGAAGATATTCCTCTGGACTCTTCCCCAATCAATTTTCTTCCAATCTTGGGCGGTGTTTGGCCGCGTTACTCTTTTGTGTTTCATGAGAATAAAAGACGTGCGTTCATTGGTCCTCTGGGCGAATTCAGCGTATTCTCCCGATTACAGGGAGGCGTTTGCTTGGTCGCCGACCTACCCGTGGTGGCATAAGGCTAGATCCCATCTCCCCGGATGATGGGGAGAAGCCATTCACGGTTTCCGAGTTTTCTTTGGGGTTTGTATATCGCCGAAGTTGTTACGCTCTCCACACCGCGATTCCCTCCCACCAATGGTGGAAAGCCTGACGGTCAACTGCCTCACACAACAGCAGTTGCAGGCTGGCCGGACTTGGAGTCCGACCGGAATTCGTCAATGGTCTTTACGGTGCTCACTAGAGTCGTTCACTATTCGTTTAACTCCCTCGGCTACAGGGCGGCCCGCTGCCCCCGGGGTCGCTTCTAGTGCGATACCCGGGAGGGGCTTTCCTTCACCTTCCGTTCGGTGGCTACCAGCACCCTTCTTGCAAAGTTGGCACAGCAGCACACCCCAAGGAAATGGAGATCGGGGTTGGACCGATACTCCCAGCTCCTTCTTCCTCTACTACATAAAGTAGGAAAGGCTCCTAGAGCTGATCTCGTCGCTTGAGTGAAAATAGAAATTGCAGGATATGTCAAAGAGCAGGGACTGAAGAGGGTTGCTCATTCAGCGGGCACTCTGGCCCGTGGTTTTGTCACGCGTCTCCACCTTCGGCCTGACCGTCGAGGTAGGCTTTCAGGCTCTCGAAGCACACAAGTCTGCGCCCAGTTTTGTGCCCTTTCTGCTTCAGAAGAACCGTCTTGATTTTACGGTTGCCGATGAGTGCGTAGAGGGTGGTTCTACCGATGCCAAAAAGTCTTACGGCTTCAGGAATACGGATGTAGACCGGGTCGCTATTGACCGTGGTGGCTTGTTTGGGTTCTGTCGTGGACATGGAGATAGTTGTCGTCAGGAAGATGATGGTTGCAACAAGTAACCAACCTTCGACGGCAACTGTGTATCGGATAAAGTTGGTTTATCCGCTTTCGGTGGTTTTTTTATAAAAAGCTCGTTATGAGTGCATTATGTCTATCCTGGCAAAGCCGTTCTGATCAGGTGAAAAAATGTTGCAGTGTGGATAGGCCTCGGGGACTAGATTTCTAGGGAGGGTGTTTTTCAGCCAATTTGTGAGAAACAGATCGGAGATGATCTATGCGGAATTGTGGGAGAATCTCGTCGAGTCAAGAGACGCAACTTCCCACTGCTACGTGTCATAATAAATTGAGAAAGAGTGAACCTCTTTTCTATAGAGAACTTTGAGGGTTGTTCTTTTGAAGAAGACCTATCATTTAACCTAGTAAATAACTTATGACTTCTCAATTAATGACTACCGGGTGGGCTGCTGGCTCGCCCCGTGCCTTTCGCCGCTGGCTTCCGACGCTTGTGGGACCGGTGTTCCTGTTGCTGGCTTCTTGTGAAAAGGAGCCGCCACCGAAGCCGGTGACTCCTCCGCCCCCCGTCACCGATACTGAGCCTGTGGGCTCAGGCTTGAAGGTGATTGGCTATGCCATGCTAGGGGCGGCGGTAGTTTGCGTGCTGGGCAAGATGCTCGACTAAATATTTACCCACAACGACTCGTGAACCCCCTTCCCTACCTCAAAGGATTTGCCTGGCTCTCGCTGATCGCGCTGGCTGGAACAATCTTCTCGGACTTTTGGCTGCCCATGCTTTTGGGAGCGGTGGTGGTGACACTGCTGTTCCGTCTAGCCCGGGTGCGC
>NZ_JAENIO010000005.1 GCF_016595415.1 Roseibacillus ishigakijimensis | reverse complement strand
TTGGTTTCTCGTGAGCCGCATCTCGCGGCGGGGCGCGAAGCTAGTCACGAACCCGGCAGACGTCAACATCATTCCGCTCAAAAATCACCCTTTCGTCCCTTTCCCTGAGGAACAAAAGACAGATTACGGTTCTACAGCCGAAGAATCACTCACTCTAAGATGGCCAATACCGACCTAAAATCAGCAGATTGTGATAATTAACGCTCTACCGGATTCTGCCACGATCCTTTCTCGAAATCATTCCTCTCTGCAGGCAGAATCACTGCGAAAACTGTGATTCGGACGATCTACAACCTCCTTTACCCTCCCTTTGCCGCCTTTTCGGCTCCCTTTTGGCTCCTGAAAACGCGCAAACGAGGCGGTCTCGGCCCCCGTCTAGGCGAGAAGCTCGCTCAGTATGGTCCAGAAAGCCCCCGACCCACTCCAGAAAGGGCCAGCCGCCCCATCTATCTGCACGCGGCCAGTGTGGGGGAGGCCAATATCGCCCGTAAACTCATCGTCGCTTGGGCCGAGCACTCGCCAGAGGCGCGCTTCCTCCTCGCCGTCGGCACCTCGACGGGATTCGACCTCGTGCGTCAATCCCCTCCCCCCGGCACCGAAGTCCTCTATGCCCCCCTGGACGTGCCTTCCTTGATAAGAAGGATGCTCGATCGCTTCCAGCCGGGCTTGATCGTTCTCATCGAGCACGAGGTCTGGCCCAATCTCATGCACGAAGCCAGCCGACGTCGCATTCCAGTAGCTTTAGTTAATGCCCGCCTCTCGGAGCGATCCGGTGCGCGACTGGCCAAGGCCCGCCCGCTGGTGGAGTCCATGTATCGCGGCCTCACCTGGGTAGGAGCGCAGAGCGAGGATGACCGGCCCCGACTGGCGGCGATCGGCATCCGGGAAGAAGTCATCCATGTCACCGGTTCCATCAAATTCGATCCCGCCCGCAGCACCCCGGCCAGCACGAACTTCGATCCCCGGCCCTTGCTCACGAGTCTCGGCCCTGATGAGAGCCCCATTCTCATGGCCCTTTCGACCCATGGCGGGGAAGAACTCCTTTTCGCACGGGCGGCTGCCACGGTGGGAGAGGCTCGCCTCGTAATCATCCCCCGCCACATGGAACGGCGGGACGAGATTTGCCGGGAACTGCGGGCCGCGGGTTTTGCGGTGCGGCTGCGCTCGGCGGACGCCGGGGCCAATACCCCCACCCCGACCACCGATGGACAGACTCTTATACTCGTGGTGGATTCCACTGGAGAGATGCCGGCCTTCACCCGCCACGCCACCATCGCCTTTGTGGGAAAGACCCTCACCGCGACCGGCGGGCAAAACCCCTGCGAAGCCATTGCCGAAAAAATCCCCGTCCTTGCAGGGCCCCATCTGGAAAACTTCGAACCCCTCGCCAGCGAACTGCGCGCCCGCGGAGGTCTGCTCTCCGTCACCAACGAGGAAGAACTTGCCCGGGGCCTGCGCAGCCTCCTCTCCGACCCCCGCGCGGCCCGCCAACAAGCTGCAGAAGCCCTCGCCGTGCTCGAGAGTCATCGCGGCGCCACCGATCGCACCATCGCCGCCCTCGCAAAACTGGCCCATCCGGACTAGAGTGGACCTGATGTTTCGCCAAACGCTTTGCCTCCTCACCCTCAGCCTCGTCACCTCCTGCAATCCCAGCCCGGAGGGGCTCACTCTGGGCCCGCCCCCCGGCAAAGCCCTGCGCACGACCGAGCTCAAGGGCGATGCCGAGCAACGCCTGGCGACCCTGGCCGCGCAGACCCCGCTCGCCAACAACGCCCTCTTCACCAGCTACAATAAAAACGGCCGCTCGCAATGGAACAGCGGCTGGACGCGCCGCATCGACTTCACCGGCGTCGTCTGGAGCCACCGCAAAGCAGGAGCCGCCATCACCCCCCGTCACATCGTCTTCGCCGGGCACTACCAGCATCCGGTTGGAGCCAAGCTGACCTTCCACGACCGCTCCGGGCAGCCCCATAGCCGGCAGATCGTGCGCAAGATTTCCTTTCGCGGGCGCAAGGACGGGACGGCCTCGGACATCGCGGTGGCCCTCCTCGACCGGCCCCTGCCCGAGGGCATCAAGGTCTACCGCCTGCTCCCCCCCCGCAGCGACTACGCCCACACTCTGCCCGAAGCCCCCGTCCTCGTCACCGAGCAAAAACGGCACGTCTACATCCACAAAGTGCGCCGCCTCTTCGGGAAAGGCATCTCCTTCGGAAAAAACGAGAACCAGCCCGCCGAACTCTACAAAAGCCTCATCGTAGGCGATTCCGGCCATCCCTCCTTCCTTCTGGTCGGGGGCGAGCCCGTGCTCATCGAGACCCACACTGGTGGTGGCCCCGGCAGCGGCCCCTTCTACTCCGACCCCCTGATCTTTGCCGAGCTGCAAAAGGCGGTGGCCGAGCTGGATGCCACCTACGCGATTGCGACCGTGCCGCTCGACGCCCACCAGACCCCTGCGCCACCGGAAAAAAAGCCCGCTCCCCAGCCCAAGCTCGCCCCCGCCCCGCCCCAGACCACTCCCACCCCCTCTCCTGGACAGACGACCCCGGGCGCGCCCCGCCAGCCCCGGGTTCGCCGAGTGCCCACCCCGGCCAATTAGCCAAAGGGCGCAACATCCCCTCCTCTTGACTCTTTCGCCAAAGCGAGTTCCACCCTGCATTCCCTGTAAAGTCCCCTCTCTTTTCCCCGTTCTCCTCGGTTGGCCTGTAATGGCCATCTGCGAGATGAAACCAACATTCCACACCATAATCCTCAGGGGGTCATTGCTTCCCCTGCTCTTCGGGAGTCTCTCGGGACAAACCGAGACTTATCAATACTACCGCTTTACTACCAACGCATTGCGAGGAGGTGGCACCGAGAACAGCGTGCAAATCTCAGAATTCGAGATGCGCTTGGAGGGACAGCGGCTTACGGGAGCCACCGCCAGCAACCCCGGCGGCGACTTCCCCATCGGCGAACCTCCAGCCTCAGCGAATGACGGCGACGTCACTACCAAGTGGCTAGATCGCAACAAGGGGCCCCTCGTGCTCGACTTTGGCGCACCCGTCACTGCGGATGCTTACCGCTTTGCCACCGCCAATGACGCCAACGACCGCGATCCCATCTCCTGGACCTTGGAAGGGAGTAACGACAACAGCAGCTGGACCTTGCTGGTGGAGGAGATCGACTTCCCCACGACCACTGCCCGGCAGACCTACGAGCGCGAATTTCTCCTGGCCGATACTCCCCAGATCCTCCAGTTCGAGCGTTTTGATCAAATCGTGCTCAATGGCGATCCCGCCTTAATTAATTATGAGGTGCGCAAGGCGGACAGCTTGAGCATCAACAATGGAGTCGGCTCGCTCGCCACCAACGACCTTGGAATGGCGGAGGTCACTCCCCCCGACGATAGTGATACCGTCTACACCCTGACGGCGACCAATGCCAACGGCTCGGTGACCGCGACCACCACCGTCCGGGCGGTCGAGCAGACCGAGCGCACCTTCCAATACATCCGCTTCACCCCCCTGCGGCTGCGGGAAACTCTCCCCGGCCAGCCTGCTGCCAATAGCATTCAGATTGCCGAATTCTCCTTTCTCCATGAAGGAGAATTCGTCACGCCGGTGGGAGCAACCAATCCCGGGGGGAACAACCCCGAGACCCAGCAAGTGGGCAACCTGATCGACGGCAATCTCACCAACAAGTGGCTGGATTTCAATAAAGGGCCCGTCATCTTCGACATGGGCAGCCCCACTGCCATCGATGGCTACGTGCTCTCGACCGGAGGGGATGCCCCCGAGCGCGACCCCATTGCCTGGCTGCTGGAGGGCAGTGATGACCAGAGCTCCTGGCAAGTCATTGATGCCATTGTCAGCGCCAGCTACGACCCCGAGGTCGAGTTCAACTACCTCCTCCCGGATAGTCGCAACGCCGATTCTCCTGACATCCCTCTTCCGGCCGTCATCAATCTGGTGCCTGCCAGCATCAACAACTTTGAGGCCGACCCCGTCATCCTCACCGACGGAGAGGAAATCACACTGAGCTGGGACACGGCCTTGGCCAGCAGCCTGAACATCGACAATGGCGTGGGAGCCGTCTCGGCAAACCCCAACACAACGACGACCACTCCACCGGACAATAGCGACACCGACTACACCCTGACGGTGGACAATGCCTTGGCAAGACCGGCCACCGCAAAGGCCACCGTGCGCACGGTCACCCCAGGCGAGGGCACCTACCGCTACCTGCGCTTCTCCCCCACCCGGCTGGCGGAGAGCCTCCCGCAATACGGGGGAGCCAACAGCGTGCAGATTGCGGAAATGGTCTTCTATCACAACGGCCTTGCCCTTGACCACGCCTCCCTCGGCACGGTGGTGAGCAATCCTCTTGGCAACAACCCCGGTACCCAGGGGCCGGGCATGATCATCGATGGCGACGTCAATACCAAGTGGCTGGATTTCAATAAATCCCCCCTCGTCTTCGACTTCCAGACAGCGCAAACCTTCGATGCCTACCAATGGACCACGGGAGGAGATGCTCCCGAGCGTGATGTGGTGGCCTGGCGGCTCGACGGCAGTAACGACGGGTCGACGTGGACGGTCATTGATATGGTGGACAAACATCGCACCACCGGGGAAGAGCTCGCCTTCTTCTACAATTACCCACGCGGGGCGGCATTGCCCATCGTGCCCCTGCCGGATCCAGCCACCGTCCCGCTGGCTCCTCCAGTCGTCACCCGTCTCCGCGCCGATGCCCCGACCGCCCTCAGCGGTGAGCCGGTCGTCATCGAGTATCTTTCCCAATTGGGAGAAAGCGCCACCATCGACGTGGGTGCGGGACCGGTGCCCGTGCCAGTCAATGGCAGCTACACCTTCACTCCCAGCGGTGATACCACCGTGGTCCTCACCGTCACCTCCCCGGCGGGCTCCACGACGCGCGAGTTCCCCGTCACCGTGATCACCCCGGCCATTACCGAGATTTGTTATGAGAACTTCGACGAGGCCGGCGAGGAACTCTCCCTCCTCGGAGCAGCCTCCATTGTGAATGCCTACCCCTTCCTCGTGGAGCCCGGGGACTTTGCCCGCCTACGCCTCCATCCCCTCTCCGGAGGTCAGGTGGGCACGGCCTGGTTCCGGGCCCGCGTCGGCACCGAGAGCGGCTTCAGCACTACCTTCGACCTCCACATCCCGACCAATAGCACGGGTGGGGCCGATGGCGCGTCTTTCATCCTGCAGAATCACCCGCAGGGTAATGTCGCCTCCGCTACCGGGGAATTGGGGCTGGGCCAAAACGACCTCTCGGTGGTCTTCGATACCTGGCTCAATGGGGGGGAGGCCAGCCCGGCGGTCATCCGGGTGCGGGCCAGTGGTGCCGTCCTCGCCGAGCGCGACCTGACGACGATCAACGAGCTCGGCCTCACCGACCTCACCCAAGCCATCACCTCCTCCCCCTACCGGGTGCAGGTCGGCTACACTTCCGGCGGCCTCCTGAGCGTCTATCTCAATGAGCAAGCCATCATCACCGACCTGTCGGTGGACCTCGCCGCCATCGGGGCGGTCAATGCCGAGGGCAAGGGCTACGTAGGCTTCAGCGGTCGCACCGGCGGTGCCATCGAGCTCCACGACGTCACCAGCTGGTGCTACACCGAGGGCGAGCCTGTCTACCCCAGCAGCCTTGAGCTCCTGGATTACAGCTTCGACTTCACTCCCGGTAATGAATCCGTCACCCTGACCTGGACCTCCGGGCCCGGGCTGAGCTATCGCGTGGTGGCGGGGGACAATCTGGCTGACTTCCCCACCGAATTGGCCTCGGAAATTGCCGCCGACGGGGAGACCACCACCCGCACAATCCCTCTCGGCACGAGCTCGCGGCAGTTCCTCCGCATCGAGCAAGAGTAAGGCGACCGCACCAGGCCGCCGTCTTTCCTCTGCAAGCACCTCCGGTCGACCCGGAGGTGCTTTTTTTACCCCTGCGGGCCAGGTCCGCTCGCCGGGTGCGCTGGGTAGGGACGATTCGCCGAGCCACCCGCCCCCGGAGCGAAGAGATGGCCCTCTGAGGAAGCGCAACCCGGATCGGCCAGGGGCTTGTCACTCCTTGCCTGAGCCCCCTTCTTCCCTGTAGCCAGTCCATGGTAGTTTTCCGCCAACAAAGAGAGCCTTTAAAGCTGCCAATGATGCCATGAATGGAGGAACTATTGCTCTGAAAGCAGGAAATATTGCTTTGAAAGTAAGATCTATTGCTTTGAAAGGAGGATCTATTGCTCTATAAGTGACAAATTATTCTTTGAATGTGCAATTTGACCCATGAAAATCCGCTTTCAGGCTCTGATTCCCCTCTGACAAGGCTCCATTTGCTGGTTTTATCAGGAAACACGCTAGTTTTAGGGCCCCTACGGGTCACTTTCAGCCTCTTGTAGCGTGGTAGGATTGCGACATTAGCCGCTTTTATTTCTCCCTTGGCAGCGCTCAGGAAGAGAGAGGCGCGCGCCGCTGCTAGCGAGCGGTCCAGGAGAAGCTCGCCGCCAGGGGGCGGTGGTCGGAAGCGTCCTCTTCCTCCTCCACCCAGTGTCGGCAGGTGAACGGCGGGAGGTTTTTCACCACCAGGAAGTCAATCTCGACCTCGGGCTGATGGGCCGGAAAGGTGGGCGCGGGGCTGTCATTCTTCGGAAGAATCTGCCACTGCCTCTTCTCCAGCAGCTGCAAGGAGGCATCGTCGCGCGGGCCATTGAAGTCGCCGGCCAAGATGACGGGATGGCGATGCTCGGCCAAAGCCGTGAGGAGGGCTGTCACCTGACGGGTGCGGATCTCCCCATCCGTCCAGTCATTGTGGATGCTGAGGAAAGAGAGGGGCTGGGCCAGGCCGGGCACGGTGACTTGCACCTCGAGAGCACAACGGGGCTCGGCACCCCGGGGCAAGGGGTGGCGCGTGGTGGCGGTGATGGGCAGGCGGGAGAGAATGGCCATACCGTATTCGCCGCCCTGATAGTCCATGAACTTGCCAAAGCGGTGCGTCATGCCGAGGCGTTGTGCCAGCTCGGCCGCAAGGTCGCGCTGCCCACTGCGGCGGCAGTTCTTGTCGACCTCTTGCAGGGCGATGAGGTCGGCATCGAGGGCCCGGAGGACGGCTGCGGTGCGGTCGAGGTCGACTTTGCCGTCCCGGCCTGCCCCATGGCGGATATTGTAGGCCGTTACCCGCAGTTGAGGCTCCCCGGAAGGGGCAGCCTTCTCCTGCTCCCCGGCAGTTCCCGGGGTCACAAAGCCACAGAGAAAGGTGAGGAGGGAGAAGAGAGCCACGCGAAGAATCATGGCAAGAAGAGAAAGGGTGGCTCTTCCCCCGCCAAGGAAAAAATCAGAAAAGACGCTTGAGACAAGAGCTTGACCCAAGCGCCGGGGAGAGGCTCAGGCCAGCTCCTTGCGGAGGGTCTCCAGGAGCGGCGGGATGGCTTCGTAGGGATTGGCGGTCTCTTCATACTCCAAGACGAGGAATCCCTGATAGTTGGCCTCGCGCAGGAGCCTCACAATGCGAGGAATGTCTGCTTCCACCTTCTTGCCCTCAATATCGAGCCGGACCTTCAATTGGACATTCACGGCGTAGGGCGCGCACTCCGCAATGGCGGCGTAGGGGTCCCCGCCCCGGAAGTTGCCGGTATCGAGATTGATGCCGACCCAGGGGGAATCGACCCCCCGGGTGATGCGCAGGAGGCGCTCGGGGGTGCTGATGGAATCGTGGTTCTCGATACCGAGGAATATGCCCTTGGAGCCCGCGTATTCGGCCGCCTCAGCGAGGGCGGAGATGGCGTTGGCCTCCAGCTCTTCCTCGCTGACGCCCTTGGGAGGCACACCCGCAAAGACGCGAATGTGGGGAGCGCCCATGAGGGCGGCGCGGTCGATCCAAGTGCGCACATACTCCATCTGGCGGGCGCGCTCGGAAGAGTCTTTGGGGTGGGAAAAGTTATTGCCAATGGCGGTTCCCGCTATGGAGACCCCATTGATGTGGGCTTGATGGCGACAGGCGAGGAAGTCCTCCGCAGTATCGTCGGGATTGAAGTGATAGCTGGTCAGCTCAGCCCCATCGAGGCCGTGCTGGGCGCAATAGCGAATGAATTTCGGCATATTCATGCGGACCTCCTCCGGCACTTCGGCCACTTTCCGCTCTTTGCTGTAGGGGAAATAATCACGGAAGGAGTATGCGGCGAGGGCCAGACGGATGCGGCTATCGCCACTGCGGGCGAAGGGCTGGCTGACGGCGCCCACAGAAGGCGCGAGGACAAGGCCGGCGGTGCCAAGGGCTGCTTGGCGGAAAAACCGACGGCGGGAAGAATGTGTGGTGTTCATAGTTTAAGAGAATCGGCCCCGGGTAGGAGGCGATGGCCAATAACGGTCGCCGGAGCGCGCGATTGGCCACCGAAAGAGCGGAGAAAGAGCGGAAGCCTAGGGTTGGGGCTGGTCCCAGAGGCGGTAGGGGTCCCCCCAACGCTCTTGTTCACGGAGCAAAAGGGCCTCCATTTCCTTGCGTTTGTCGGCAAAGTCCGGGTCATAGGCGAGGTTCCGCTGGTTCTTGCCGGGTTTATTGCCCGTGAGGGCGACGACAGCGGGATCGTGGTGCTCGGCAAGGAGCTCCTGGGGATTTTCCGCAAGGTTGAAGAGCTGGGTCTGGCGCACTTGGCCATCGAGAGTGTCGTATTTGATGAGCTTCCAGTCGCCCCGGCGCACAGAGCGCATGCCGGGCTTGGTGCCACCAGTATAGACGCCGTAGAGGACCTCGCGCACAGTGCTCTTTTCCCCCTGCAAGACCGGGCGGAAGCTGACTCCATCCAGGGCCTCGGGCGCGGCGATGCCGGCCAGGTCCAACAAGGTGGGAAGGGTATCCATGAGGTAGATATTGCCCGGCACACGCTTGCCGGCCGGGAGACCGGGCCCGCTCACGATGTAGGGCACGCGCCAGGTGTGCTCGTAGAGATTCTGCTTACCCATCAAGCCATGGCGCCCGATGCTCATGCCGTGGTCGGAGGTGTAGATGATGTAGGTATTGTCCAGCTCGCCCATCTCTTCCAGGCGGGCAAGGACTTTTCCAATCTGGATATCGATGTTTTCGGAGCAGGCATACTCCCGGCCCAGCTCATTGCGCACGGTGGCCTCGTCGCGTCGCTTCCACACGCCGGAGACTTTTTCCTCATCACGCAAGCCCGGGTGACCGTGGGGGAAGGGGTGGGCGGGCAGGTAGTTGGTTTGCAAGGAAGGAGCGGCCTCGCCGGGCTGGGGCGGGTTCGCGGGGTCGGTGTGATTGCTGGCCCCGTATTTTTCCAACAATGGCGGGGTACCGTCGCGGACATCGTGGGGATGGGAAAAGCCGAAGTAGATGAGAAAGGGATCCTCGTCCTGGCTCTCCTCCCGCGTGGCGAGGTAGTCGAGGACCTGCTGGCCATGCCAGGCACTGCCGGATTCCGCCGTGCCGCCGCGCTTGGTGGCATCGCGCCGGACGGTGAACTGCTTGTTGGCCGCCTCGAAGCTGTTCCCCTTCTTGCAGGTGCGCATGGTGTCGTATCCGTGGGCATTGAAGAGAGCGGGCAAGGTCTCGGCGAGCACCCCGGCGGTGTCTTCCTGGCGGGTCTCCTTCCAGGCGCCGGGGATGTTCCAAACGCCGCGCCCGGTCATGATCATGGTGCGGGAGGGAGTGCAGACCGCCCCCGACCAAGAGCCCATTTGGTAAGCTCCCTCAAAGACCACGCCTTGCTCGGCGAGGCGGGAAAGGTGCGGGGTCTCCAGCGGGGACTGGGGATCGTAAATGGTGAGGTCATAGGGCGATTGGTCGTCGACGAGGATGAACAGGAAGTTAGGTCGCTCCCCGGCAAGGGCCACCGGACCTGCGACAAGACCCACAAGACCAGCGAGCGAAGAGAGGAATGGGATTTTCGAAAACATAGAATGAGGGACTTAGCTACGCGCGACCCCCTCTCCCCTTTCACCGAGCGTGCTCACCCTGTCGCACAGCGCTTTGCCCCCGCCAGCCGCCCCTCGCAGACCTTGCTACGGTGGATTCAGCCCCCGAAGCCCTCGAGGACGATCTTGCCCCGAGCGGTGCCGCTCTCGATACGGGCATGCTGCGCGCGCAGATTGGCGGCGGTGATGGGCCCGGCGACCTCGGTGAGCGTGCTCCGAACCTTACCCGCATCCACCAGGGTGGCGAGTTCGTTGAGCAACTGCCCCTGCCTGGCCTGGTCGGCAGTGGCAAAAACCGGGCGCGCGAACATGAATTCCCAGTGGATGGAGAGGGCCTTGCGCTTCATCACTTTCAAATCGATCTCCGCCGGATCATCGATGAGCCCGACGCGCCCCTGGGGTGCAATCAGCTCTGCGATAGCCTCCCAGTGCCGATCCGTCTGCGTGGTGGCAAAGACAAAACCGGGCTGCCCCAAGGGCGAAAGCGCCGCGAACTGGGCCGCGAGGGGCTCGCGATGATCGAGAACGTGATGGGCCCCGCATTCCTGCACCCAGGCCTTGGTCTCGGGTCGCGAGGCGGTGGCCACAATGGTGAGGTCGGTGAGCGCGGCCAGGAGCTGCAAAGTGATGGAGCCCACTCCCCCCGCCCCACCAATGACGAGAATGAGGTCCCCTCCCTCGGGCGTGGGACGCCGGACATCCAGCCGGTCAAAGAGCATTTCCCAAGCGGTGATGGCAGTGAGAGGCAGAGCAGCGGCTTCCGCAAAACTCAGGTTGGCGGGCTTGCGACCCACGATGCGCTCATCGACGAGATGGAACTCGGCATTGGTGCCCGGGCGAGCAATGCTGCCGGCATAGTAAACCTCGTCGCCCACTTGGAAGCCCTCCACCTGCGGCCCCACCGCACTGACCACACCCGCGGCATCGTAGCCCAGCACCTTCCAACCGCCATCCTCCGCGCCCAGGCGTTGGCGCACCTTGGCATCGACGGGATTGACCGAGACCGCCCGCACTTCCACCAGCAGATCCCGCCCCGTAACCACGGGCTTCTCCAAAGTGACATCCTGAAGGGCGTCCTCGCGGTCAATCGGTCCGGGATTCTGGTAGGCGACAGCTTTCATCATTGCCGACACCCTAACGAAAAAAGCCGCCGAGGAAAGACCCCGACGGCATTTTGGCAAAATTTCAGATTTTCACTTACCAGCGGCGACCGCGATCGTAGCGATCATAGCGGTTGTAACGGTCGTAGCCCCGGCGATAGTCGTGGTGATAGCGGTTGTGACGGTCGAGTTTGCGCTCGGCTTCCTTGCGTTTGTCCTTCTCCTTGCCGTAGTGGTAAAGAGAAAGGCCTGCAACGCCTGCAGCCACGAGAGCCGCGGTCTTGGGAACATCAATGCCGCCAGCCTGACCTCCGTAACTGCCGCCATAGCCGCTGTTTGCATAATAGGGATCGCTAGCACAGGAGGCGAAAAGGAGGGCGATGCTGGCCAGCGCGGTCGATTTGAGGACTTTTGCTTGCATACCCTCTTCAACGGGGCCCGGGGACGAGGTATTCACGGCTCGCCGAAAAAAATTTCGTCACCGCTGCCAGGCTTGCCAGAACTCCTCCGTTTGCTCAGCAGAAGGGATGACCTCGACCACAGTCGTCCCCGGGGGCAGCTCCTCCAGGCATTCCATCTCCTCGCGCGAGGTCACCCGCCGGTAAGCTAGCCCCCACATCGCGGCCCATTCCTGCAAATTCCGCCCATGGGAAGCGGTCAACCATTCGCGGGCCCGGGGGTCCATCCCTTGCAAGCGGGGCAAGCGATCGAAGATTCGCCCCCCGTCATTGTTCAAGACGACGAGCACGCGCTCTTCCTGCGCCACCCCGGCCAAAAGATGCGGCGCGGCCAAGTCATAGAGCACTGTCAAATCACCGAAAATCGCCCACGCGGCCCCTTCTTCCACCGAGGTCCCCAGCCACGCGGAGAGCTGGCCGTCAATGCCATTGGCCCCGCGACAAGCCCGCACCAAGGTGAGGGGGAAGTCCCGCTGCGCGAAATCGTTCCACTCGCGAATGGGCAGGCTATTGCCCAGGAAAAGGGAATCGGCGCGGGTGGCGTAGAGCGACAGCTCGCGCAGGAGGGCAGGCTCGGAATCCGGATGGGCCTCCAGCAATTCGTCACTCGAATTGGCCCGCCCCCGGCTGGCGGACAGGTGCTCGAGGACATCTCCAACCTCGTCCACTTCACCCAGGCCCTTCACCACCCGGGCCGGCTCGCCTTGAATCACCTCGCTGGCCCGCGCCAAACCCGGAAATCCCGAGCGCGTGATGGAGTAGACCTCGATTTCCGGTCTTTTTTCCAAATCCCGCCAAAAACGCCCCACCGGCACTTCCCCAATGCGCAAAACCTTGCCGGGGGGATTGTCCCGCAGCAGCCGATCGCCATCGACCAGTTGTTGCTCGCCCAAGGCCTCGCGCAAGCCACTGGTGGCATCGGCCAGCACGGGCGCTCCCAGATTCTGGCAAAAGTAGAACACCTCTTCCCGGTCCTGCTCATCCAGCCCGCCCACTAGGACAACCAGCCCTTTGAAAATTCCTTTCCGCAACCACTGGGCCAGCGGCGCGACATTGAAGGAGGTGCGCTCCCGCACGCCTTCCTCTACCGGGCCCGGCTGCCCCAAGTCGTCCTCTTCTTCCAAAGGGATATTGAGATGAAGCGGCCCACGGCCCTCCCAAAAGGTCACTCGATCCGCCGCATAAAGCCCGAAGATACCTTCTTGCTCAATTGCCTGGGGAGCCCCCGTGCCTCGAAAACTCTCCGGTCGATCCGCCGAAATGACTACCAGCGGGCGCTGTTGATAATAAGCCTCCACCACTGCGGGCAGCAGCTCGGCCACCGCGGTGCCACTGGTCACCACCACCGCACAAGGTTCGTCCGTGACCATGGTCCGCCCTAGAGCGAAGAACCCCGCCCCGCGCTCTTCAAAATGAGAGTAAACCTCGGCTCCTTCAATGCGAGCAATCCACTCCAGCAACGGGGCATTGCGCGCCCCGCCACACACCACGAATTGGCGCAACCCGCGCGCCAACAGCTCATCCAATTCTTTGCCCGGCTCCATCGCGGCCAATCAACCACAGCAAAGCCGGATTGGGTAGAAAAACCCCTTACTGCGCGGCAGCGGCATGAAGCGCCTTGCGCACGGGAGAGTCGTCCGAATTCGGGAAGTTCGCCCGCTGCACGAAGAGCAACTGGTAATTCCCCGCAACAGGATCGAACCACGCCTGCGTGCCATAGGCCCCGCCGTGACCATAGGTGCCCGGCGAAAGCGACTCCGATACCCCTTGGGGCTCGCGAATGACACAGCAGCCCACGGCCCAGCCATTGCCGGGAGTGAATCCCACCGCCAAATCACCGGTATTGACCGTGCGCAAGGTCTCGACGGACTCCTCCTTCAACAAACGCTCGCCATCCAGCTCGCCGCCACGCAAGAGACAGCGCGCGAACTGACCGTAATCCTCCGCCGTGGAAAAGAGCCCGCCATTGGCGAGAGGTAGCCGGGACTCGTCCTCCAAGGGCTTGCCGCGCAGAAAATGAATCTCACTTGCAAGCAACTCCTCACCCTCTTTGCGGTAACTGGTGGCGAGACGCTTCTGCTGCTCCTGGCTGGGGTAAAACGTGGTGTCCCCCATACCCAGCGGCGCGAAAATTCGTTTTTCAAAAAACTCCGGCAGCTCCACCCCACTGACGACCTCCACCACCCGGCCGGCGGTATTGATACCCGTTTGGGAATACTGCCAGCGCGAGCCGGGCTCGAATTGCAGGGGCTTCTGCGCCACCAGCGCGGTCAATTCATGAAGCTTGCTGATGCGCCCTTGCTCCTGACCGTTCAGCTCCGAGAGTCCGGCGGTGTGATTGAGACATTGCCGCAGGGTCACCTCCCGTTTTTCCCCTTCCGCATTCTTCAGCTCCGCAAACTCGGGGCAATACTTGCTGATGGGATCGTCGAGACTGACCTGACCGTCTTCCACCAACATCATCACCGCCACTCCCGTGACGGGCTTGGTCATAGAGGCGATCCAGAACAAGTCATCGGGCTTCATCTCGCGCTGCTCTTCGCGATTCGCCCAGCCTTGCGCCGCCAGATGCCGGGTGCCCTCACGACCCCCCACCAGAGTCACCACCCCGGCCATTTCTCCCGCCGCCATCTGCTCTTCCATGGCGGTAATGATTTTCTCATTCTTGCCAAAAATCGGCCCGGAAAGAAAAAGAGCCGCCCCCACCGTAAAAAGTCGCTTCATCATCCCCCACTCTACGGGAGATCACAAAGCGACCTGACGGGAAAATTGATCGCAAGCCAACTTACTCCGGAACCGGGAGTTCAAGCAGCTCGATCTTGCGGAATTCGATAGGCGCGCTCTCCGCTTGAAGGGAAATGGTGCCCCCTTCCAGCAAAGTGCCATCATCGAGCTGAGGGTGCTCATACTCAAAGACCACCTCGCCGTTGACGCGATGGATGATCTTCTCACTGCCATGAGCCTCGATTTCCAAGGTCACCCACTGATCACCGGGGAAGGTCTTGGATTGAGAATTGATGCAATGGCGCTTGTCCACCTTGCCTTCGTAGAAAATCTGCGTGCCCGGCGAACACACATTGGCCGTGGGGCGCTCCCCGTTTTCGCGGCCACCAAGCAGCTGCACTTCAATGCTGTTGGGAAAATCCTGATCCTTCCCCATGCTCTCGGCGGATTGACCATGAATCATCACTCCATTGTTTCGCCAAGCCCAGCCCGGCCCCTCTGCCACCTGCTCACCCACAAAGCGATATTCCACCCGTAGCTTGTAGTGAGAGAGCTCCTTTTCGTAAAAAAGGTGACCGAAAAGTGAGCCCCATTTCTCGTAGTTGTCATAGCACACCTTGAGCAAACCATCCTCCACGCGAAAGGTGTCCTTAGCATTTTCCCCCAACTCGTAGCCCTTGAACTTGGGCGTCCAGCCAGTGAGGTCCTTGCCATTGAACAGGCTTTTCCACTCTCCAGAAGCTTCCTCCGCCCCGGCTACCATCGTGCCACAGAGCGCAAGCGCCCCCATTATTGCATTTTTCATCATCTTGAAATCTCTACGCAACTTCCCCGCCAAACATGCAGGGAAATTTCCGGGTTCATCCCTCTTCACGCGGTCTCTCCTTCGTGACGCACCTCCACGGTGAGGGAAATTCCTCCGCGCGCGCCGAAGGCTCCCTTGATTTCCATCTCGGCCGGCTCGCAAACGGCGACCAGATCATCCAGAATGGTATTGATCACTTCCTCATTAAACGAGGCCGTGTTGCGCCAACTGGCGAGGTAGAATTTAAGCGACTTGGTCTCTACGCACCACTTGCCCGGCCGATAGCGAATCACGACATGAGCCGAATCAGGCTGGCCCGTCACCGGACAAAGAGAGGAAAACTCCGGGGCATCGAGGTGGATCCAATAATTGCGCCCGGGGCGGCAATTTTCGAAACGGTCGAGGATTTCACGGGAAGGACTGGTAGGGAGCGCGTTCTCGGATTTGCCGAGAAGTTTCGGTTCGGACTTCATCACTGGGCCGAAAATAGCTTTTCCATCTCGATGAAAAAGCGAAAAGGCCTCTTTCGTAAAAGAGCACTATGAACCGCCGACATTTCTTGCGCGATTTGGGCATTTCCTCTGCCGCTCTGCCCTTTCTCAGCAGTTTGCCCAGCTTTGCCGAGACAGCTACGGTCGGCCAACGCAAGCAGCGCCTGCTCATCGTCTTTTCCCCCAACGGGACCATTCCCGATCTCTTCTGGCCCAGCAACGATGAGGGCGGTCAACTGCAGCTCTCCCCCATTCTCAAGCCGCTGGAACCCTTCAAAAAAGACACCCTCGTCATCAAAGGACTCGCCAACAAAGTGCGCGGTGATGGCGACAGCCACATGCGCGGGATGTCCTGCCTGTTGACGGGGGCACCCTTGCTGAAAGGGAACATTCGCGGGGGCGGAGGCAATCCCGCAGGCTGGGCTTCCTCTCTCTCCATCGACCAGGAAATCCGCAATTTCCTGCAATCCCGGGACAACACCCGCACCCGCTTCGGCTCCCTGGAAGTCGGCGTCGCGGTCCCCAATCGCGCCGATCCCTGGACGCGCATGTCCTACGCCGGCGCCAACCGCCCCATGGCCCCGCTCAATGATCCGGAGGAAATGCTGGCCAAGCTCTACGGTCACTCCCAGGACAGCGCCACCTACGCCTCTTTGCTCGACGAATTGGGGGCCGACTTCAAGAAAGTGGCCAAAGGGCTCCCTCCCGAAGACCGTGCCCTCCTCGATCAACACCTCACCCTAGTGCGCCAGATGGAGGAGGAAATGAAAGCCGCTGCTGCCAGTGGCGAGCTGGTCCACCCCGAGCCCGAAATCGACCCCAATATCGAGCTGGTCAATGACAACACGCCCGAGATTGCCCGCATGCAAATGGACCTCCTCGTCAACGCTCTCGCCAATGACATGGCCCGCATCGGTTCCTTACAATTCATGCGCTCAGTCGGCCAAGCCCGCATGAACTGGCTCGGCATCGAGGACGGCCACCACTCCCTTTCCCACGAACCCGATGGCAACGAGCAAGCGCGCGAAAAGCTGGTCAAAATCAACACCTGGTTCGCCGAACAAGTGGCCTATCTCGCTCAAAAACTCCGCGATACCCCGGAGACCCATGGCGAGGGCAACATGCTGGACAACACCACCATCGTTTGGGTCAACGAGCTGGGCAAAGGCAACAACCACACCCTCGACGATATCCCCATCGTCCTCATCGGTGGCGGAGCGGGTTTCCAGCGCAATCGCTTGATCACCCTCCCCGAGCGCCAGCCCCTTAACCGACTCCACCTCAGCTTGGCCCAGTCCTTCGGCCATCAACTCGAGACCTTCGGCGACGCCCAACTGAGCCAAGGCGGAGCTCTCAACCTCGGCTAGCCGAAGCGCGTGGGGTTCAGACCCGCAATCTCGATTCCCGGCGCATCTCCGGCCACGATTTTTTCCACCAGACTTCCCGTCACCGGGGCCAAACTCAGCCCCATCATGGCGTGCCCGGTGGCGATGATGACATTCTCCCGTCCCGGAACGCGCCCGAGATAGGGCAAGCCATCCGGGGAGCAAGGCCGCAACCCCACCCAGGGCTCAATACCGACAAAATCCTCCGGTGAAAAGTCGGGGTAAAAGCGACAGAAGGATTCAATCACCCCTTGCAAGCGAGTCCGGTTCAACGAAGTGTCGGAACCACAAATCTCCATCGTGCCCGCCACTCGCAGAGAATCTCCCATCGGCGTCACCGCCACCCGACCTTCTTTCAGGAGGCTGCAAATCTGCACCGCTTTGCGCGGCTTCTTGAGAGTCAGACTGTAGCCCTTTCCCCCTTGCATGGGCAACTTGAGCCCCAAACGCTTGGCCAGCGAAAGCGACGCAATCCCGCCCGCCAGCACAAACTGATCGCCCGCAACCTCACTCCCCTTGGTCGTGCGCAAAGCAACCACGCGTCCGTTTTTCTCCACAAAATCCGTCCCCTCTTCCGCGAGAAAGACTCCCCCTGCCGCTGCGATCTCCTGCCGCAGAGCCTCCACAAAATCAAGGGGACGGAGATGGCAATCTTGCTCGAACCAAACCCCGCCGAGAGCCTCCACCCGCGCATCCGGCTCAAAATCTCGCAGACGCTCTTTTCCAAAAACCTCCACCTGCAAACCCAGTCGCTTGGCCTCCTCCGCGACCTCAGCTTCTTCCGCCAAACCGGCCTCGCTCTGACAAAGCATGAGCAAGCCGCGCTCCTGAAGAGAGAAACCACTCGCCCGAGCCAACTCAACGTGCAAGCGGCGGCTCTCCAAGCCCAAATCGCGCAAGAGTTCCTCGCTCCGCTTGACGTGGCCCGCGTTGGCATGACGGGCAAAAAGCCACAGCCAGCGAGCCAGCGCGGGGTCGAGACGCGGACGCAAAAAAAACGGGCTCTTCGGATTCAGCATCCACTTCAAGCCCTGGCCAATCACTCCGGGAGCGGCGAGGGGAATGAAGTGACTGGGCACGATCATGCCCGCATTGCCCTCCGAGCACCCCGAGGCTAAGGAAGCATCGCGCTCCACCACGGTCACCCGTCGGCCTGCCTTCGTCAGATAATAGGCACTGGCCAGGCCGACCACTCCGCCCCCGATCACAACCACCGATTTTCCCTCTTTTTGCATCCTACTTTTCTTCGAGCAATTAGACGGCTTCCCGGCTCAATGAACCATCAACCAAGCGCCAGATCCCCAGTGGATTGGCCGATTGCAACTCCGGTGGCAGCAGGCTTTCGGGCACGGCCTGCCACGCCACTGAACGAGTGAAGCGCCCAATGGCCCGGGTGCCCACCGAGCTACTCCCCCCATCGGAGGTGGCGGGATAAGGGCCGCCATGCACCATGGAAGGACAAACATCCACCCCCGTGGGAAACCCGTTCACAATCAACCTCCCTGCCCGGCGCGAGAGCAAAGACAGCAACGGACCGGCCTCAGCTAGGTCCTCCTCCGTGCCATGCACGCTCGCCGTCAGCTGCCCCTCCAGGGCCGCCGCCGCCGACAGAAAATCGTCTGTCGATTCACAGTCGATGAGCAAGGTCGCCGGACCGAAGACCTCTGCGCTGAGTTTCTCGTTTTGTAAAAAATCGGCAACCCCGGTCTGGAACACCGCCGGTCCCGCTTGACAGCCGGAGGCCTCCACCGCGGCCGTCTGGGTCACCCCGGGCTGAGCGCCCAGCTCACCCGCCGCACGCTCGTAATTTTTGGCAATACCCTCATGCAGCATGGTCGCGGCCGCTGCACCCGCCATCCCCGCACTGACCGTTTTGGCAAAATCCTCCTGCCCCGTGCCCGCCGTAAAGACGAGCCCCGGACTGGTGCAAAATTGCCCCACCCCCAAGGTCACCGACCCCACCAAACCTTCCGCAATGGCTTGGCCCCGCTCGGCCAAGGCTCCTGGCAGGATGAAAACCGGGTTCACCGAACTCATCTCCGCGAAGACCGGAATCGGCTCCTTGCGGGCAGCGGCCAGATCCATCAGAGCGCGCCCCCCCGTCCGCGACCCCGTGAAGCCAATGGCCTGAATCCCCGGATGCCGGGCCAAGGCCGAGCCAAGCTCAATGCCATCATCGAAAATCAGAGAAAAGACCCCCTCGGGCAATCCGCACTTGGCCACCGCCGCTTGCACGGCCCGACCCACCATCTCGGCCACCCCAGGATGAGCGGCATGAGCCCGCACCACCACCGGACAACCCGCCGCAAGAGCCGAAGCGGTATCACCACCGGCCACCGAGAAAGCCAACGGGAAATTACTCGCGCAAAATACCGCTACCGGGCCCCGCGGCCGCTGCATGGAACGAAGGTCGGGCTTGGGCACGGGCGCTCGCTCCGGTTGCGCCAAGTCGATACGCGCATCCACCCAAGAGCCCTCTTCCACCAAATCGGCGAAAAGACGAAGCTGACCCACAGTGCGCCCTTTCTCCCCGCGACAACGGGGCTCGGGCAAAGCGCTCTCCGCCATCATCCGAGGCACGATTTCCTCTTCCAGAGCGTCAATCTCTTCCGCAATAGCCCGCAAGAAAGTCGCGCGCTCTTTTCCCCCAATCTCTCCGTAGCTCGCAAAGGCCTCTACGGCCAAAGCAACCGCTTGCTCCACTCCTGCCAGGTCCTCGGCATGAAAAACAGTTTCCAAGTCCTCACCTGTGGCCGGGTTCTTCGCCTGCCAACTGCCACCTTTGCCCGCACCCTGCTGCTGACCAATGAGAGAATATCCTTCTAATTTCATAAAGTTATCTTTTTGTATCGAGTCCCTGCGGAAATTCTACCCCGAAACGATAAGGATCGTCGGTCCGCATAATGAAGTTCGTCTCGGCCGTCACAAAGGCCTGCCCGGTGACAATGGGGGTGATAGTGCGGGCGTCAAGACGCTGGTAGCGCCCCTCGAAGCAGGTGCCCAATATCCCCGCTTGGCGAAAGACCTCTCCCTCCGCCAACTTTCCGGACGCCGCCAGACAAGCCAGCTTGGCACTGGTGCCCGTGCCACAAGGCGATCGATCATAGGCTTTCCCCGGACAAAGGACAAAATTCTGACTATCCGCCGCCACTCCCGGAGCAGGGGTCGCAAACAGTTCCACGTGATCGATCAACCCGCCATCTTCACCCCGCAGCGCCGAAGCATCGAGCGCCTGCCGCACCGCCCAGGTGAAGCGAGTCAACTCCTCAATGGCACTCTGGCGAACGGGCGGTCCCTGTCCCTCAATGAGAAAAAACCAGTTCCCCCCCCAGGCGACATCTCCCACCACCTCGCCATACTCCGGCACCATCACGGCCACATTTTCCAAGTAACGATAGCTGGGAACATTGCTCACCGTGACTCGGCCATCCGCCGCGATCTCGGCAGTGACTACCCCGATGGGCGTTTCCAAGCGATGAACTCCCGCCTCGATCCGCCCCAGGTGCCTCAAAGTCTCCATCACCCCGATGGTGCCATGCAGACAGCCATTGAGATAGCCAGTATTGTTGAAAAAAACCACGCCCGACACACAGCTCTCGTCGGTCGGTTCGCAAAGATAAGCGCCCACCACGGCCTCGAAACCGCGGGGCTCGTGAATCAGAGCACAGCGCATCCAGTCCGCCTCTTGACGCAGATAATCGCGGGCCGCCGCCGCCCCCGCAACAGGAGCCTCCGGCCCTCCCGCTACGACCACCCTCGTAGGTTCCCCCGCCGTATGCGAGTCCACCACCTGCAAGCGTAGACCGCTCGCCTCCTCTTTCGTTCCCTGGCTCACGGTCGTTTTCAGTGCCCTTTCCCCTCCCAAGCGCTCCACCAATCGCGAAAGAGCTTCCACTGGGTGTGCAAGAACTGCCGCTGACTGTCACTCAGGGAATCGCTGGCATAGAGCTGATGACGATACTCCTCGTGCCCTTCCAGCACCATTAACTCCTTGTAATGCAAAACCAGGTCCGGCTGCTCATCGAAAGTCGACAAAACGGTGAGAGCTTCGGAAAGCTCCTGCGCCCATTTGCGAGCCTGACCATCCCCGGCAGCCGCGGCTTCGCATAACTCCACAAAACGCAGAATCTCCTTGGGCAAAGCATTGCCCACTCCGGTAATCGCTCCCTTGGCCCCACAGTTCACAAAACCATGGTAAACCTGCGTATCGACCCCTGCCATTAGAGTGAGTTCCGGGTCCCCGCTCGTGATGAATTCCGCCGCATAACTGAGAGACTTGGCGCCTCCGAACTCCTTGAAGCCCACCAAACTCGGAAACTCCGCGCGCAAGGCGAAGAAAAGATCCGCTTTGGTCTCGAAGCCATAGTAAGGACTGTTATAGATCACTGCTGGCAGCTCACCGCCGGCCTGAAGAATCGCGCGAAAGTGTTCCTTCTGCGCCGCCGGAGAAGCCCCCCGCGAGAGCACACGCGGGATCACCATCAGTCCCTGGGCTCCCACTTCGCGAGCATGGGCGGCATGTTCGGCCGCCAGTCGCGTATTTTGCGCCCCGGTGCCCACCACCACGGGCACTCCGGCCTCGACGAGACGCCGCACTCCTTCCTGCCGTTGCTCATCGGTCAAAAGCGGCCAGTCTCCCATCGAACCACAGTAGACCACTGCCCGCATACCTTGGGCGATCAGGTCCCTGGCAGTCGCGACCAGAGCCTCATAATTTACTTCCCCCGCCTCATTGCAGGGCGTCATCAGGGCCGGAATACATCCTTGAAAAATCGGAGCGTTCGTCATCTCGCCACCCAAGATAACGAAAGACCCCGCCCCCCGTCTTGATGGAAAAGGCAACGAATGTTGGCTTTTTGTTCAAGAGGGAAGCGGAGCCGGGGATTTCAGGGGGACCCGTGGGGAAAGGTTAGAAGATCCACATGAGAAGCTTCACCACCGCAGCCACGATACCGACGAGGCCACCCAGGATGGCGAGGACACTGGCAAAGCCTCCGCGCTTCGCAGGCGAAAGGGCGACAACCACACCAAAAAGTCCCGCCACGATAGCTAGACCGGCAAAGACAAAGCCGAGAACGGCTCCGGTGGCGAAACTCAATATCGCCGAAATGACGGCTACGATGGACGCAATACTAAAGGTTTCCGGACGGCGAGTGGTGACTTGTGTTTCCATAAATCTCCTATCGCATCCTCCAAGCCAACCGAGCCTCCCTCTCAATAAAGCTCAGAAAATCAGGCATCCGAATGCAGAAGATCATCGCGATCCGGAAAACGCTCCCTCTCATTCCGTGCGAAAAGAGCCACTCAGTTCAGGCAAAATGCACGATTTCACCGCGAAAAAAGAAAAGGCGGCGCACTTATCATCTAAGATGACCTTTTAGCTTCCAGAGGGTCCCACGCACATGGTAGATGCTATCTTATGAAATTTCCCTTGGGGCTCCTTCTCTTGTTAGCCTTCATTTTCCCCCTTTCTATTCAAGCTGAGGACGAGTTCTCCTTTCCCGAACTGAAAAAGTGGGCCTTGGAGAATCAGGAAAAATTTCCTTTCGCAGAGACCGGACGAAAGAACGGAAGCCCTTTCGCCCCCCTCACTACTTTTCCTGAGCTCGACCTCAACCATCAGGGAAAAGCCATTTCCGGCCTTCGTATCACTCTGCCCGATTGGACCGATGAGAACCTCGCATTGATGTTGACCGCTCCGCCCATTGCCGAATCCGGAGTCTTCTTTAAAACCGACTCCTTTCACTTTAGGGTCGTCCTTTTAGAGGATTCCAAAAGAACTTTTTACTTCAAGAGAAAGTTCTTCAGCAACCCTACAGCGAAGAGATATAAGGTCTTCCAATCTTTTTATCCCGACCGTGAGCAGTTTGTAGCCCAAACAATTTTTCGGCAAGACGAGCGGTCGGGAACCCTCCCCGGGGACACTCTTCTCGTCTTAATCCTTGACGACGAAAGCAAAAAGCTGCCTAAGACTGAAGTTGCCTTCACCATCGAGTCTGAACGCGGCTTGCGGGAATGGGGACAACTTCCCACCGCCCTCTCCGATTACGGTCCAGGGGCAAACTTCATCACCATTGAAGGGGAGGACCCTGGCAAGGCCAGCGAGCACGTCGAGAAAGCATATCAAATTTTTATCGCAGAGGGAGAAGAAGAAGCCAATCGATTCCTAGATGAAATCTTCCTCCATTTTCAGCAACGCGGTGGTAAGTATCAGGATTGGCACTCGGCTTTGTGGCATTCAGCCCAATACCGACATAAGAACGACAAGAACTGGAGCATCGTTGCCTACGGATATATTTACAAACAAGCGAAGAAGTGGGACGCCTATGAGCGGGGACGGACCATCGCTTCCAATTTAGCAACTTCTTATAACACCCTCTATCGCCATGCCGAAGGGCGAAAGCACATGGACATGTTCTACTTTCAGATGCATCGCATGGGCTACAGCTTTCAAATCCAGGATTATCCAGAAACTGGACCCGGCATTCCAATTCTACCCAACACACGCACCCGCGAGATTCCCCTCGACCCTCCAACGCCGATTTCTATTGTCTGGCAGTATGGCTTCCCCTACATCATGGATGACCTGCAACTGGACAGAACACACGTCTCGGCGCTGGAGGACCACGCCCACTACCTCTACCTCTCCGGCGAGCAAGAAGCAGCTATGGAATGGCGACTCTCTCTTCTCAATTTGCTCGAGCGGATGAAAGGTTTCAAAGAAGATTACGAAGTCGATGAACGTTGGTTGGAAATCAACAACTCGATTGCCTCCCAACTCTACGAACTCGGATACTATGCTGCCTCTTATTATCGCTATCAAAAGACGATCCACAGCAACGGTTTAAAAGCAGGCGCCTACGGATATCGCTCTCATCAATCAGCAAAAATCGGGATGGCCAATTGTCGCTCCGCCATTAGCTATGCAGAGGATGGTGAAATGGAACGCATCGCTAACGTTAAAGAGAAAATCCGGAAAAACCCTTTCCTTAACAAAGCGTCTTTTCAAAACGCCGAGTTGGTGGAAGCGAAGCATTACCTCATCCGCGGAGAAAGAGAAAACGGCATGGCTATTATTGATCGGTTGGCTGACGAAGAAGGCTACATCCCCGCCAAGGTGCAACAAGTCATCTATCACATCCAATCAGGCACCACCGCAGGCATGGAAAAAAAGCTCCTCGCGCTCCTCAAGCTTTACCGCGAACAAGGACTAAAAATCAAAGAGTGGCGACTCTATGCGGCTTACGCCGATCTCCTCATCCTGGAAGAACGCTGGGAGGAAGCACTCCAAATGCGTCGGGAAGCGCTGCGATTGACCCGAGCATTCGGTCTCACCGTGCATGAGGCTCACCAGGCCGCCCGACTTTCCCAGCTTTTACAGGCTTTCGGGCAAGAGTCGGAAGCAGAAGAGCTCGCCCGGGCAACTCGTGAAGTCGCACGGAACAAAACCCTCATTCCCCCATTCAACCGAAAAGTCATCGAAGGCATCCTCAGGAAAGAATTGCCACCCATCAGCCTCGCCTCGCGAGACGAAAACGCAAAGGCCAGCACCCATCTGCAACCGAATGCCGCCGTGGTGGTGCCCCTTGCCGCGAGCGGCGGCTATGGCAAGCTCACCCTCGCCAACCTTTCCGACCAAGCGGTCACCGGTCAACTGGAGCTCTCCGGCTTGCCCTCCTCTTGGCAGGAAAATGCGCTGGAAAGCGAAGTCACCATCAGCATCGGCGCTGGCGAAGCCCGCGCCCACCGCCCCCTCACCCTCGCTCCCGGCACCTTTTTGCTCCTCTCCCTCAATAATGAAAATCCCTATCAGGAAGGCGAACTTCTTGTCGAATGGCAACCCGAGGGCGAAAGCTCACAACGCTCGGCCTGGACCTTCAGCACAGCGGAGGAGGGCTTTAACAAAGCTGTTATTGATGCCGGTCACTATCACCTCAATGAGTTCTACGGAGTCCCGGTTTATCACCACTTGATCAAGCAAGCTGCCACCGACGAGGAAGACATGACCTTCCGCGTCCAGTCCTCCGCGCCTGCCCGCATCGAAGTTTACGACCTGGAAGACAAACCCCTCCTCGTCGACAACAATGGGGACGGCAATCTGATCGGAGCCGGAGACGGCCTCTTTTCCGACCAAAATCAGGATGGCCTGGTCGACACCCGATTGCGAAACGGGCTAGGAGCCATCCGCTTGCAAGTTTACCCCCAAGCCGGCTTGACGACAGACCTCACCTTGACCCTCTCCGGCCTCATCGACGGGGAATGGAGCGTCCTCGCAGAAGACACCCTGACCAACAAGTAAACTCTTCACCCCTTTGGGAAAATTGACCTTGGCAGAACTTTTCCCCACGGCCTCAGCCTCCTCAAACGCCCTTGGCTCGCCGCAAGCGGGTGGTGAGAAATCACAGGCAGAGTGGATTTGATGAGATTCATCACGTTCTCACCGGGAACTCCCTACAAATCTCTTCTTTTCCATTTTCTGCCAAGAGACAGAATCAAGCGGTGGTGCATCCAGATGATATCCAGGGCGAATTCCTCGCCAACCTTGCGCAACCTCTGTGGGGAAGCGAAATTTTTGACGAGGTCAGCGATACCGTGGCCTTCGTGAAAGATGCAGCCGGACGCTACCTGGCGGTAAACGAAACGCTAGTGCGCCGCTGTGGTGCACGCGGCAAGGCGGACCTCATCGGCAAAACTGCCCAAGAGGTTTTCCCCTCACCCCTGGGAGAGGATTTCACCCGGCAGGATCTCGAATTACTGGCCGGAGGCCCGACAATCCGCAGTCAGCTGGAGCTTCACCTCTACCCCGGGGGAGAGAGCGGCTGGTGCCTCACTTGGAAGCGAGCCCTTTTTGGCAAAGGAGGGGAAATCGTGGGGTTGACCGGTATTTCGCGCGACTTGACCAGCACGTCCGACGAGGCAGAGGAACTGGGCGAACTGGCTCAAGTCTTGCGCCATATTCGAGACCACCTCGAGGAGCCCCTCACGCTGGAGGAGCTCTCTCTTGCCAGCGGGCTTTCGCCCTTTCAAATCGGGCAACGCATCAAACGAATCTTCGGGCTGACCACCCGGCAATACATCACCCGAGCACGCATCGAGGCCGCCCGCCATCTACTCAAAAGCACCTCTCTTCCGCTGAGCGAAATCGCCCTACAGTGCGGCTTCAGCGATCAAAGCGCCCTCACCCGACAGTTCAAGCGCGCGGTCGGCATCACTCCAAAAATTTATCGCGACCAGTGAGTGGGACGAAGGAATGATTTGGCGATGCTTTCTACCGTGGCAGACGACCAGCGGACACCGCCCTTGCAGAGCGGAAAAGTTGGTAGAACGATAGTTAGAGCCCCATCCTAGGCAAAAATGACTTTTTCGCTTTCTTTTTTCCAAAAAAATTATCAGATCAAGTTCATGAAAATATTTTACTTGCTCGCTTTCAGTGTCACCTCCCTCTTCGGAATGGATCTTCCGCGTCATGTCTTCACTTTAGACAAACTCGCTGAAGCCAAGGCCGAAGCTTCTGAAAACAAGCAACCGCTGATTTTTGTTTATACGGATTTAGGCACGACGTGAGGCCCTTGCTTGGCTTCCAGTTCGGAAGCTTTCAAG
Source organism: Roseibacillus ishigakijimensis (assembly GCF_016595415.1). Lineage (GTDB taxonomy): Bacteria > Verrucomicrobiota > Verrucomicrobiia > Verrucomicrobiales > Akkermansiaceae > Roseibacillus > Roseibacillus ishigakijimensis. Next base: position 155,660 of record NZ_JAENIO010000005.1, on the reverse strand, counting down.
ACGTTCCGCCGAGTGGGTCCCGTGGTTTATGTCGACTCGGAGAAGGGCCAGATGGGACAGGCCCCTCCCGCAGTACGCACTTTGTCCTCCGAGCCCCACATGGGTAATACTATCCCCGTAGTCATGGTCACCACTGCAGACACCGAAGTAGGCCTGCAGGGTTTTAGCTACAGTGATCTCTCCGATTGTCGGGGTGCGGTGCGGGACCTGAAGAAAACCATCGAGGGACGTGATGTCACCGGGGCAAGCCCGCCTCCTGGTCCTCAACCCAATGACGAACCCTCGGGCTCGGCAAAAACCTCCTCCACCCTATTGGCGGAGGAACAGAGCTGGACCAATGCCGAGGGCAACACCATCACGGCAGCAGTCCTGATGGCGGACGAAAAAACGGTGACCTTTCTTTTGCCCAACGGGAAATCAGTGGGCTACCCCATCGCCAAACTTTCGGCCGCTTCTCAAGAAGAGGTGAGAGCTCTGCTGAAGTAACACCCCTTCCTACCTTCGGGTTTTCACGGCGACTGCTTCCCGGCCAGAGGGAGAGCAGTCGTTTTTCTTCAGTCAAAATCTGTCGTCAAGTCCTCTTGGGCAACCTTGGCGAAACAGCGTTCGATCTGGCTCGCCATCACCCGGGCTTCCGACAGCACCGGCAGCTCCTCGCGCGCAAAGAACTCCACTCCCGCGGTCTCCATGGTCTCCCGGGCCTCCCCACCGATGATCTCGCAGAGGAAAAACATCTTATAAATGCTGTAGGGGTAGGGAGGCGGATTCCCCTGTTTCTCACGGTCCCAGACGGCGAGAAGCTGACGAACCTCGACCTCAAATCCTGACTCTTCGTGAACTTCGCGCGCGACGGATTCGGCGGCGGATTGATTAACGTCGGCCCAGCCTCCCGGGAGAGCCCAACGGCCGCCGTCGGCCTTTTCGCTGACCAACATGACCTTTCCATCACGCAAGCAAAAGGCCCGCACATCAATTTTGGGGGTGGCATAGCCAAAATCCTCCGCCCGCCAATGATGCAACTGCTCACGAGTGAGAGTCCCTAGCCCCGTCATCAGTTCGCCAGACAACTCCAGCAAACGCTCATAGCGCTCCCGGTCATAAGGATCTTTTCCATAATGAAGGCCTGATTGGGCCAGAGCTTCGAGCTCACGAGCAAGGTGCAGAGCGTCCATAGGGGCACTCTGGACAGCTCGTTTCCTTTCGCAAGATTGGATTTCTCAACTCCCCACAACTGTGTCGGAAACCGGATCGTAAGGCACGGGGACGTCTTCCACCTCCCGCCAGGTCTCGGGCAGAATCTCGCTGCCCTCCGCTATTTGCCCTTGGGCCTCGTGCGGATCACCGGCCTCGGCGATGTGGAAGAGGGCATCTCCCTCATCGGCCACGCCCTCATTAGTCCGGCCAATGAGAATCCCGTTGCGGGTTGCCAGCACCGGTTGTTCCTCTTGGCCCATGATGTCGGCCACGAAGCCCAGGGTATCGCCCTCATGCACACCACGGCCCAAGGCCATCAGGGGAGTGAAGAGGCCGCCGGAAGGGGCCCGCTCCCACCAGCTGCGGCGGCAAAACACCGTCTCCACGGGGGTCGTCAGCCCCCGCGTCTTGGGCAGCATCTTCAACTCGCGCATCACCCGGATAACTCCGCGGAGACCGTATTTGATGGAGCCCGCATCAAGGCGCAGGGCTTCCCCTCCTTCGAAAAGCAGACAAGGTTTGCCTGCCTTGCGACACTCGGTGCGGAATGAGCCCTCTCGCTCACCCGCCAGCAGAGTCGCGGGGGCGGCGAAGACTTCAGCCAATTCCCGGGAACGCTTGTCCCCTTTCGTCACCCGCAATTGGGGCAAATTCGGCCGATTGACCGCCCCGGTATGGAGGTCGATGACGCAGTCCGCACAGGGAATCACGCACTCGGTCAAGGCGCGGGCAATGCGCCCCCCCACCGAACCCGTTTCCCCACCGGGAAAAAGACGGTTCAGGTCCCGCCGATCGGGCAAATAGCGGGAACGGGCGGCAAAGGCAGGACCGCTCACCACTGGAATCGCGAGCAGGGTGCCCCGAAGCGAACGGAGATAGTTCGAGGACAAAAGCCGCCGAATGATCTCCACCCCATTGAGTTCATCACCATGGACGGCGGCAGTGACCAGCAGGACCGGGCCTTCCTTCTTCCCCTGCACCACATGCACGGGGAGCGCAAGATTTTGCCCGGTGAGGTAGCGCCCGATGGGCAGAGTCACCATCTCGCGCTGGCCGCCTTTGACCGTGACTCCCTGGAACTCATAGGAGGGTAGCTTCTTTGCCATGGCGAGTTAACCTTTTCCGCGGGTCTTGGTCTTGCCTTCCCGCGCGTTCTTTTCGATGTGCAAGATGATGGAATTGGCGATGTTCTTCTTGGTCGCCACCTCAATACCTTCCAAGCCAGGCGAGGAATTCACCTCCATAATGACGGGGCCGTGATTGCTTCGCAGCAAGTCTACCCCGGCCACTCCCAACCCCATGACCTTGGCGGCCCGGACGGCGGTCGCGCGCTCCTCGGGAGTGATCTTGACCAAGGTGGCATTGCCGCCCCGGTGCAAATTGGAGCGGAATTCGCCCTCCTTCCCCTGTCGCTTCATGGAAGCCACCACCTTGTCGCCAATGACAAAACAACGAATATCAGCTCCACCCGCTTCCTTGATGAACTCCTGCACCAGAATGTTCACATTCACCCCCCGGAAAGCCTCGATCACGGATTCCGCCGCTTTATCGGTTTCCGCCAAGACCACGCCGACACCTTGGGTGCCTTCCAGCAGTTTCACCACCAGAGGAGCACCGCCAGCCACTTTGATCAAATCCTTGGTCGCCTTCGGGTCGCGCGCAAAGCCAGTGACCGGCAGACCCACCCCGCGACGGGCAAGGAGCTGCAAACTGCGCAATTTGTCCCGCGAGCGGGAAATAGCCACCGACTCGTTGACCGAATACACGCCCATCATCTCGAATTGGCGCACCACGGCGGTGCCGAAAAAGGTGTAGCTCGCTCCAATGCGGGGAATAACGGCATCGAATCCAGACAAGTCCTTGTCTCCAATGAAGATTTTGGGGTTGTGGGCGGCGATGTTCATGTGGGTGCGGGCGTAATCAATGACCTGCACCTCGTGACCGCGTTCGGTGGCCGCTTCGACGAGACGGCGGGTGGAATAAAGCTTCGAATTTCTGGAGAGGATACCAATCTTCACACGCGAGCGATAACGCTCCTCATGGACTTTGGCTAGTCATGAAATGCAAAGTGCCCCGAAAAAAACAGGATTTTCCCCGGAATCATGCAAAGCGCAATCCCATCGTCTCCTTTCCTCCCCCATTCCCTACTAACTCCCTAAAAAAGAACCATCGAAACAACTATTGTTTTTGACCCAAACTGATAACAAAACACCTTAGGCTCGACTTCCGAAAAAAAACGCCGCCCCAGTTTCCCGGGACGGCGTTCAGATAAAGTTTGCCTGTAGACGGCCTAGTTCATGAGCTCTTCGAGCACATCCCCCATCCCGGCCACGACCTGATTGGGGTTCTCGACAAGGCCGGCGGCAAGAAGAGCGTTATCAGCGAGCTGCTTGGCGACTTTTTCCGCCAGCTCGGGTTTGCTCTCGCGGAAGGTGGCCAGCTTTTTGATGAGGCTGTGGCGGGGGTTGACCTCCAGATTGGCCTTCAGGGCAGGAGCATCGGTGCCCATGGCCTTCATCATGGCGCGCATGTGAGCATTGGGAGCATCCTTGGGCGTCATCGCCACCACAGCGTGGCTGACGAGGCGTTTGCCGGCCTCCACTTTGGCCACTTTGTCACCCAAAGCGCCGCCCATCCAGGCAACGAGACCCTTGGTGCTCTCCTCATCGAGAGCCTCCCCTTCTTCGTCGGCCACGTCATCAAGCTCGATATCACTGCGATTGGCGGAGACGATCTTCTTCTCTTTATAGGTGCCGAGAGTCTCGAGCACATAGTCGTCGACGGACTCGGTGAAGAAGGCGACTTCGAGGCCGCGCTTCTTGAAGGCTTCGAGGTAAGGACCGGTTTCGATGCCTTCGCGATTGGGGCCGACGAGGAAGTAGATTTCCTCCTGCCCGTCCTTCATGCGATCGATGTATTCCTGCAGGGAAGTGCTCTTGCCGGGCTCGGTCATGGAGCTTTCGAAGCGAAGCAGACCGGCGAGGGCTTCCTGGTGCTCGTAGCTCTGCACCACGCCCTCCTTGAGGAAGCGGCCGAAGCGCACGTAGAACTCCTGATACTTCTCGGGGTCGCTCTTGGCCTCTTTTTCAAGGAATTTGAGGAAGCGCTTGGTCATCACGTCCCCGAGCTTGCGCACGAGGGCGCTGTCCTGCATGGACTCGCGGGAGATATTCAGAGGAAGGTCTTCGGAGTCGATGACTCCTTTGAGGAAGCGCAACCACTCGGGAAGAAGATTCTCCGGAGCAGCATCGATGAGGACCTTTTTGCAGTAGAGGCTCACGCCGGGAGGGGTCTGCCCCATGCCCATGCGCTCCATATTGTCGTCGGGGACGAAAAGGATGGAATTAATCATCAGCGGCGCATCGGCGCTGAAGTGAAAGGTGTAGCGGGGGTCCTGGAAGTCTTTGCCGACGAACTTGTAGAACTCCTTGTATTGCTCTTCGCTGACTTCGCTCTTGGGCTTCAGCCAGATGGCCTCCACGGTATTGACCACCTCGCCATTGAGCTTCACCGGGAAGCCCACAAAGTTGGAATAGCGTTCGATAATGGCCTTGATGGTGTCGGGCTTGGCGAACTCCTCGAACTCGTCCTTGAGGTGGACCACGACCTTAACCCCACGGCTCAGGTCGGCGCTTTCCTCAATGGAATAGCCGGTGGCCCCGTCGCTCTCCCAGCGGAGGTCTTCGCCATTTTCCTGCCAGGAGCGGGAAAAGACCTCGACCTTGTCAGCCACCATGAAGGCGCTGTAAAAGCCGACCCCGAACTGACCGATGACGTCGGCACTGTTGCCATTTTCCTTGAGGGCTTCGAGGAATTTCTTGGTGCCGGATCTGGCGATGGTGCCGATATTGGCCACCAGTTCCTCCCGGGTCATCCCGATGCCGGAATCGGCGATGGTGAGGGTTTTGGCCTCCTCGTCGGTGGTGAGATTGATTTCGAGAGCCTTGTCACTCTCGAAGACTCCCTCGCCCTTGAGTTGTTGCAGGCGCATCTTCTCCAAAGCATCGGAGGCATTGGAGATGAGTTCGCGGACAAAAATCTCGCGGTCGGTGTAGAGTGAATGGATAACAATATCCAGTAGCTGCCGCACTTCGGCCTGAAACTCGTGTTTTTGAACGTCGCTCATAGATGGGTGATTGCTAGAAAGCGGCGGAAGATAGGAAGAAGGGACGGACTGTCAACAGGCGGTTGCAGATTTTGTCTCCCTGCTGGGGAGACGCCAAAAGAAAAAAACGCTCCCCCGGGGGGCCGTGTGGGGGCACGGACCGGGGAGCGCTGGCGGCAAGGGGGGCTTGCCGATTTAGGGAGAGTGCCCTGGGGGGAGATTTGCCCTGGGGGGAGCAAAGAAGAGCACTGGGGTATTTTTTGGGGGGCTGGGAAGTGAAGGCCCTTCGGGGGCACCACGGGGGGAAAGGGATGGTGGAAGGGCCAGGGGGCGGTGGGGACACTTGGGGGAAGGACGGGCGCGCTTCGGGGAATCTTTGGCAGAGGGGAAGGAAGACGCCCGGGGGAGTTCCGGGGAGGGAGTCCGGTGGGGAAAATCGTTAGGCGGCGAGCTCGCGGCGTGAGACCGCCAGATAAGCCTCTCTCAACTCGTCACGCGCCCGGTAGAGACGCATTTTGGTGGCGCTCAGTTTGAGGTTCATCCGCTCGGAAATCTCTTCGAGGCTATATCCGGAGACGAACTTCAGCATCAGGATCCGTTGCTTGTCATCATCGAGCCGGGCCATGGCCTGACGGAAGTCTTCCGCCAAATCCTCAGTGCCCACGTCCGAAATGTCAGCTTTCTCCAAAGTGACCGCTTCGTCCATGAACTCGCTCTCCTTATCCCGTCGGCGAGCCATTGACCCTCGACGATTCAAGCCCATGTTGGAGACGATGCGAAAGAGCCAGGTCTTGAAAGAAGAGCGACCCTCGAACTGGTGAATTTTCTGAAAAACTCGCAGAAAAGCATCTTGGCAAACTTCTTCGGCGTCGTAGCGGTTTCCGATGAGCTTCACACAGTAATTGAAGACGAGTCCTTCATGCCGGCGAATCAATTCTTCGTAGCTTCCGAGTTCAGCGGGCAGCTCGCTTTTGCAACGGGCGACCAATTCCTCGTCGGACAATTGGCGCAGGTCGCGGGAGGCTCGGGCTTCAGCCCCGGAAAGAGAGATGATATTATCGGCCCCGGTGCGAGCATGGCTCTTGGCAACTCGCGTTTCGGAGCGAGTGGCTGCGTTGTATTCATGATTGAGGCTTAACATGGCACCAGACCCTAGCGCTCGCAGCGTGCCAACTCCTCAAAAACTCACCCAATCGAATTATATTCAGAGATATATGAGGATTGTCAGTTTTTAACCACCCGGACCAAACCACCCCTTTTTGCAAAGATTCTTTCCCCCCGATGGAAAGAAAGTTTCAATAAGGAACGAGCTCTTGGTTTGCTGGCAAGAGAGCCAGGCTCAGGCTTCGATCTCATAGAGGCCGATCTTCTTGCGTAAAGTCACACGAGAGATTCCCAACCAAGCACTCACCTTGCCCAAATGGCCTCCGGAAAGCTCGAGCGCGGTCGTGATGAGCTGTTTTTCCAGCTCACTGACCAATTGCTCGTGGACCTTTCCGGCACCAGCGTCCCTGGCTTCTTCCAGGAGGAGGCGGACGGGTGCGAGAATGGCGAGGGCGAAGTCCTCCCCGCTCTTTTCAGGCTCTTCGGGCAACCCGGCCAGAGCGAAGGCCACTTGCTCCGGGGAGACCGAAAATCCCCGGCTACGCACCACGAGCTGGGAAACAACATTGTTCAACTCCCTGGCATTGCCGGGCCACGAATGAGCCAGCAACTTCTCCAAAGCAGCTGGCGAGAAGTCGGGCCTCGGCAGCTGATACTTGCGTGCCGCCACATCGGCAAACTCCTCCAGCAGCTCGGCGACATCGTCACCACGCTCGCGCAAAGGAGGCAACAGGATGGTAGCGGTGTTGATTCGGTAATAGAGGTCCTCGCGGAACTGCCCTTCCCCAATCAGGCGGGTGAGCGACTGGTGGGTGGCCGCCAGCACCCTGACATCGACCCGAATATCAGTCGTGCTCCCGAGTTGCTGAAACACTCCCTCTTGCAGCACACGCAAGAGCTTGACCTGCACCGGCATGGGCAAGTCACCAATTTCGTCCAGAAACAAAGTGCCCCCGTCGGCTTGCTGAAAACGGCCCACGCGATTGGCCACGGCCCCTGTGAAAGCCCCCCGCACATGCCCAAAGAGTTCGCTTTCCAGCAAATTATCGGGAATGGCGCCACAGTTGACGGCCACGAAAGGCCGGTCCGCCCGCTCGCTGTGCTGAAAGAGGGCCCGCGCCACCAGCTCCTTGCCAGTGCCAGTCTCACCTTGAATCAGCACGGTGGCCGTCGTGGGAGCAAAGCGTCCGATCTCCTTGTAAACTTTCCGCATCGCGGCACAGCGGCCCAGCATCACCACGCGGCCAGAGGCCGTTCCCGCCGAACCCATCTCGATGCGTTTGCCCATCGTGCGGCTGGCGCGCAGCCCTTGGCTGACCACTTCCACCAGCTCTTTGGCATCGAAGGGGCGCACGAGGTAATCATAGGCTCCCTGCTTGGTGGCCTCGATCGCCAATTCGGTGTTGGCATTGGCGCTCATCAGGATCACCGGTCGATGGGGAGCCTCCGCGCGCAATTTCTGCAGCAGCTCCATCCCCCCCATCCCCGGCAAGCGAAAGGCGGTGAGGACGAGGTCGAAATCCCGACCTTCCGCCCCTGCCCCGTTCTGGGTCGCCAGCTCCAGGGCGAGAGCCCCATCGGCACAGATGACCACCTCGTGCCCCTCTCCGCCCTTGCCCAAAATCATCTCAATGGATTCAGCCACAGAGGAATCAGACTCCACGAGGAGAATGCGGCTGGGAGAAGGTGATGACGAAGGTCCTTTCATCAACTGGCGAAGGTTCTGCGAGCGAGAGACTGGGTGGGCTGCTCTTTCAACTCCAGCCACAAGCCATGGTGCCCCTCTTCACCGGGAGCTTCGGGGCCGATTTTGCCGCCCCAGAGTTCCACAGCCATTTTACAAAAATACAAACCCAAGCCTTGCGGGGAGGCTGGCGTAGCCGCAAATGCGGAAGCAGAAGACGCCGCGAAAAAGGCCGCTTCCTCTGCCGTCAAAGGAGTTTCCTCGCGAACCGTCAGGCGCACTCCTCCCTGGCTGGGAGCCAACGAGAGCACCACTTCGTCCCCCCGGGAGCTCCGGCGAAGGGCTCGCTCCAGCACGTTCTGAGTCACCCGGGCCAGATGGGTCCGCTCCGCAAGAACCGTCGGCACCGTTCCTCCCGGCACCGCTTCCAGCCGGACCGAGACCCCTTGCTTTTCGGCCAGGAGACGATGGCTTTCCCGACTCTCCACCGCCACCTCCCACCAGTCCACTCCCTGCTCCTTGGCCAGCAAGGCAGGCTCAAATTGCGTCAATTCGGAGTGAAAAGCCTCCGCCACGAAGTGAATCAACTCGCGTTGCCTCTCGGCCTGCACCCCCGCCCGGGCCAGGGCCTGGCGCAGATCCTCCCGATCCAGTTGCCCCTCCACGAACTGAAGGTTCATGAGGATGATCGACAGCGGATTGCTCAAATCGTGCACAATGCAATCGAGCAAAATATCCTTCCGCTCCCGTTCCTTGGCCAAGCGACGCTGGTGGAGAGAGACCTCGTGAGCATACTGGAGATAGCGTTGCTCGCTGCGATGCTTCTGGTTCGCCAGGGAGAGGACGAGCACTTCCTGCCCTTCTTCTTTCAGCGCCCGGGCTTCAAAGAACCGGTATTCTCCCTCCACCCCGGATTCCTCCCAAATGCCGGACTCCACTTCTTCCTGCCCCCCCTGCCAGCAATCGCGAGCAGCCCCGGCGAGGAAATCGCAGAGAAAGGGCGACCGCTCGGCCAAAAGCGCCCCGGACCCGAAAACGTCCTCAAACCACTTCGGGACCGGGCCGGCCGGCCGGAAGTCGGCTTCGGCAGAAGGGCGCATCAGGATCACCAGATCGAGGCGACTCACAACTGCTGACAGGATTTTACGGTCGGGGACGTCTTCTCGCATGGGCCATAAAGTTCAATCGTCGCGGTCACCTCCGCCTTTTTGGATCAAGGAGGCGGCCAAGGCATGGAACGCCTCACTCACCCCCGTGCGAGCTTTGGCACTGGTGTAGTCCACCGTCAGACCAAGCTCGACAAAGGGGCGCAGATCATCCTCGCTGACCTCCCACTCGCTGCGCAAGTCACATTTGTTGACCAGCAGACGCGCTTTTGCCTGGGGGAAATCCTGAGAAATCTCGCTCAACTCCTCCGCCACCGCCTCGAGGGTTTCCCGCCGGGTGCCGTCGGCAACGAAAAGAAAGCCATCCGCTCCCCGCAGATAGGACTTCTTGACCGCCGCGAACTGGTCCCGTCCGGCCAAATCCCAGATCATGAGCAGGACTTGCTGTCCTTGAATTTCCTCCTGCCGCTGATCAATCTTCACCCCCACCGTAGTGAGGTAATCTTCGGAAAACAGCCCCTTCACGTATTGCTGGACAAGACTCGTCTTCCCCACCGCAAAGCCTCCTATCAGACAAATCTTTTTCTTAATCATTTCGCTTCTCGATTCGCACGCTAATCCCCTCACCCGCCTGCGACAGATCTTCACTCAAGCTGGCCTCCACTTCGCCGTGGTTCCACCCTTCCTCCCGGAGTCGCGCCTCCACATGCTGCAAGCGCTTCTCTTCCACCAGGCGATTGGGCTCCCGATTCTCCCCGATGAGGGGATGAGCGGTCAGCTGAATGGTTAGTTCCTGCAGCCCGGCGGCCATCAACTCACTGAGTTCGACAATCTGAGCCAGCTTGGCCTCAAAATGGCGAACGTCCTCATTCTCCAAAGTCCCTCCCACATAACGAATGGTGGAGCCCTCAATCTGGTCCACCAGCTCATCCATACGCACCTGGGTGCGATTGCCCAGTCCCGTGGTATCGATCGTCCACCCTTCCTGCAGGGGGATGATTCGCCGTTCCACCAGCGCCAGTTCGGCCGCCGTCAGGTCTCCGGCAAGAAAGAGCGTCCCCTCTGTCAAGCGGCTTTCCAAGGCGGGAATATCCTGCCACAAGCTCTCCAGCAGGGCTTTGCTTTTCCTTTCGCTCAGGCGCCGGGCTTCCTCTTGCGCCTCCTGGCTGGAAGCCAATTCCCGTTTCAGCTCCGCCAAATCTGCCTGCCAATCGCGACGCCATTCCTGCAGAGTGGCCTCCCTGCGAGTGACAAAGGGCTCTTCTGCCGAGGTGAAGGAATCAAAATCGAAGCGGATGCGGGTCAGGTTCAGCCCCTCTTTTTCCGCCAAGGCCGCCGGGTCGGCCGCGAGAGGGTCGCGCACCCCCCGCACCAGACGCTGCCGCCACCAGCCGGTTCGCTCCACCGCCGTCACTGCCAGTCCGGGTTCCGCCCGCAAGGAACTCTCGTAGTGATCCCAGCGACGCTGTTCCCAGAGATTGACCGCAATGACGGCAAGGGCGAAGGCTGCCACCAGGGCAAGAAAAAGCCAGACCCGCCAAAGGCCGCGTCCCCCCTTTTCCTGTCCCTTTTCCACCCGGCGCTCAATGAGAGCAGTGCGCAAGACAGGCCGCGCTCTTTCCAGCTCCGAGGTATCTCCAGAGAAATTTTCCAACAGCGGCTGCAGCTCTCCGTGCAAATGTTCGTGAATCTCCTTCAGCTTTTCGCGGGCTTCACGACTCGGCACCCCATGCACCACCGCCGCCAGAACCAAGGAGGGCCCCACCTCAATCAGGACCTCTCGGTCGCCAAAAGTGAAGCTGCCCAACTCCTCGTCGTCCCCGTCTTCGGAGGTCCTCCCCCGGGCGAAGGAATCTTTGACGAAACTGCGGATGGCCGTGAACATGCCCGAGACCACATCCGCTTCCCCATCGACCTCGTTGGCGGGATTGAGGGCCGCGTGCAAGAGAAGAAGCCCGGTATCGCGCTGCATGAGGTAAACTTCCTCAATGCGGAAACTGCGGGTCTTGAGCAGGACAAACTCGGAATAGGGCTTGCCTGCCATCTTGGCCTGCACCCGCCACTTCAAGCGCTCGGCAGAGGTCGCATTCTGAATTGATCGATTCAACTCCTCCGCCATGCCCCGGAACAAATCGAGCACGTAGCTCCGGATAGCCGGACCCATGATGGGGAAGAGAGCCTTGGTGAGAGGCTCTTTGTCGAGGTTGACCGAGCGCTGGATGGCCGACTCGGTGCCTGCTTGCAGGGCCGCCACCAACTCGTCAAAAGACGCTTTCTCCTCTTTGCGTCGACGCAAGGCCTCGGCCAAATTTTGAGCCAGCCATTCCGGTGATTGAGTCTGCGCCAATTTCTGCCGCAAGGCCTCCAGCTCGGTGATTTCCTTCCCGAGCAACAAAGAGCGCAAAGCCTGCCAGGTCTCCCCCGAAGGCGGGTCCCCTTCCCCCGCCCCGGGCCGCACTCCCCCCCAATCCTCCTCGGATTCGGAGGTCGCCAGGTGAGGGGGCCGGTGGGAGTCATTCATCGCCATCAAAAGGAAACCCCCTGCTCTAACAGATCACAAAAAAGATGCTTCTGCGGGGCAGCCGGTTTCCCGGCACAAATCTCAGCCGCGCAAGGTGCGGGCCAGTTGCTCGAGAGATTCCGCGATTTGGCTGCGGGGAACGGAGGCGGCCTCCACCTCATCGGAGCGCTTTTGCATCGCTTCCCGAAGCTCGCTCAAACTTTTGTCAACGGCGGCCCGCATTTGATCGATCTCATCGTTCAGCTTTTGCTCCAGTTTGCTAAAGCGATCTTCATAGCCCACCATCTGCTCACCAAAGATGAGCTGGCGGATTTGTGCGACTTGCGGATCGCCATGGGGGGCTGCCTCCGGAAGGGCTTGACCGTTATTTGTTGGCGCTTCTCCCTCCTTGTGATTCTCCCCGTTCTTCTGTTGTGCACTCATTGACGCGTTGCTTGATGTTGCCGATTTTCCTCCCCTTTGCCCTTTTGGAGAAAGGGGAAACTGAAATCTATAGAAGTTTGTCGAGAATGACCAGCGTTCTGTGCTATTAAATTTCCCACAAATTTCGAAAGACCAGGGAGGGGATTTTCTCTTTTTTCATCGCCTCAGCGGCGGCCCTCGAGCACTTCCACCGCCGCCAAGACCTCAAGAAAAGGAACGGCCTCAAAGAGAGCAAAGGCCCGGTGCCCCTTGAGCCGGGCTCCCGCACTGGCCGGACTGACAAGGCCACAGAAAAAGCGGGCCAGCTGTCTCGGCGAGCGCAAGGCCGGCTGCCGTTCCCCTTTGACAGCCTGAATGACCTCCAGTTCTTCCAGCCCCAACTCCCGGTTGACTCGCTCGGGCAGAGGCTTCTGCAGCCCCCGGCAAGCGCTGCACTTGCCACAGCGCCCGACCCCTTCTTCCCCGAAGTAGGCGAGCAAACGCACGGTCAGGCAATGGGGCTCGGCCAAGAAGTCCACCACCCGGTCCAAGCGCTCGACATCGCGTTCTTCCCGCTGCAAGAAGACCTCACCCATCATGGCGGCGAGACCGCGCACCTCGGTGGCATCGGCCGCCCGCAAGCGGCGGAAGGATTTCCGCACCTTCGATGGCTTCACCACGATGTCGCCATGAGCTTCGAGCCAATCGAAGGTTTTTCGGACTTTTTCCACCTGCTCGCCCAGCTTTTCCGCCGTTTCCTCTAGGGAGAAAGAAAGCCAGCTGCGCCCGGGACGGCCTGCCGCAAAGAGCCTTTGTAGATACGCCTGCCGCTCCGGAGTGTGTCCGGCCAAGGCCTCCCTCTCCCCCCGGGTGAAGCGGACCGCGCGCTCGGCGAAAAAAGAACCCCGTGACTCAATCCACCCCTGCAGCTCCAGATAAGCTAGCAAGGTCTCCATCACCACCGGCTTGACGTCGCAGCTGCGGGAGAGTTCGTAGAGGCTGAGGTCAAAGTCCCTCCCCACCAACAAGACATGCTCCAAGACACTCTTGATGGCCTGCGGATCAGGGGTGTCGCCATAGATGAAATTCTCAAGCACCGTGAGGTCGTCGAGACAAGCCAATACCTCGCAGTGGGACTCCTCCCCGTCTCGCCCGGCCCGTCCCACTTCCTGGACATAATTCTCCAAAGTCTTGGGGAGATTGTAGTGAACAACGCCCCGGATATTGCCTTTGTCGATGCCCATGCCAAAGGCGATGGTCGCCACCACAATACGCACCTCATCATTCATGAAGCCACTCTGCACCTCCTCACGCGCCTCCGCCCGCATCCCGGCATGATAGGCCCGGGCGGAATGACCGGCCCGCTGCAAGAGCCCGGCCACGGTCTCCGCCGTCTGCTGCAGAGTGACATAAACTATGAGGGCTCCGGCCACCTCGCCCACCTTTTCCACCAGCAAGCGGTCCCGCGTGGCAGGCGCGCAAGGGGTCACGTGCAGCGCCAGATTCTCACGCCGAAAGCCGGTCTGCACCCTATCCTCCTCCGCAATCTGGAAAGCCCGGGCAATATCCGCAGCCACTGCGGGCGTTGCGGTGGCGGTGAGGGCAAGGCAGCGCTTGATGCCAAATTGGCGGGCAGCCTCCGCTAGCTTGAGATAATCCGGGCGGAAGTTGTGGCCCCATTCCGAGATGCAGTGGGCCTCGTCCACCGCGAGCAGCTCGATAGTCACTTGCCCCAGAGCAGCGCGGAACCTCTCGTTGGCAAACCGCTCCGGCGCCACATAGAGGAGGGTGATCTCTCCCGCCCGCAGCTTGCGGTAGACCTCTCGCACGCCCTCGGCGTCCAGCGAGCTATCCAGCCGCTCGGCCGCCACTCCCCGGCTCTGCAAGACCTCCACCTGCTCCCGCATCAAAGCCATCAGAGGAGAAACCACCACGGTGAGCCCCTCCCAACAGAGAGCTGGCAGCTGGTAGCAAAGACTCTTCCCTCCCCCCGTGGGAAAAATGGCCAAGGACGAGCGACCGGCCAAGAGCGCCTCGATGACCTCCTCTTGACCGGAGCGCAGCCCGCTAAAACCAAAGACCTCCCGCAGGAGCCTGAGATACTCTTCCCGAGGACTCTCCGCCCCCTTGCCGCCTTCTGCCATCGTGCCATTCGGCCACAAATTTATCTCCAGAACAAGCGCGGACCCGGGGAGCGCCCTTCCCGCCCCCTGTCATCAATCTTCTTGAGAGCGTGGCTGTTGATAAAAAATCGGGGAGCGATGGTCGCGATAGCTGACCCCGGCCGGTGTCAGGGAGCCGTCGTCCCACACCAAGCGCCGGCAATCCTCCACCCAATTGAAAGGTGCATAGCGTTCCACGAAGGGGGTCTCATCCAGCATTTCAATCATGGCCTCAATAGCCTTGCGCTGCTCTTCCGCATCCGGATCAGGCGCATTGGTCCAGTTCGCCCCATTATTCCATTCCGTGACCCACAAGGGGCGCTGCACCCGATCATGGATTCTCTTCAGAAAACCATAAAATTGATCGGCCGCAGCCCGTTCGTCGCCAGGATTCGGGATGGCGCGATAGTAATGAACGGCGACAAAATCGACCCGCAGACCCTCTTTCTCCGCGCGATCCATGAATTGGTAAAGCCAGTTCAGACCGCCATCGGAAGTGGAGGGAGAGCCCAATCGCAAGCCGGTCCCCAGCAACTCGGGCCATCCCCGGATGGCATCCTCCACACTCATATTGGCCTGATCAGGGCGATCCGGTTCATTGTATCCCAAGAGATGATTGATGCCCTTGTCCTTCCAATTCTGGTTCATCCCCGGCCAGTATCTCTTCTGCTTGATGGCCACGTATTCGACATCCAGTGAGGAGCGGGCCCCGATATTCCAGTCGTAAAACCAACCTACGTCGAGATTGCCGGTGATGCCGCCCGCAATACCCTTCTTCGCCGTCCAGCGCCAGGGAAAGACCCGGATGAAGCGCACCGAGTCCTGCAAGCCTGCGGGCAGTTCCTCAATGACCACATCAGCGTCCTGCGCCACGTAGTTCCGGCTCACCCCCGTGCCGTCCTCATTCTCGGCCAGAGTCGCAGTGTAGCCCCGTTTCAGCACGAATGAGGAAGCCGTCCCGGCCAAGGCCCCAATCGCCTCACTGCCATAGTTTTGGTAGCAGACAAAGCCCGCCCGTTCTCCCTTCAGGCCCTGGTCGGAAAAAAGAGTCAGCGCCTGATAGTCGGGGCCGTGGGGAATGACCACCGTCCCCGTGCCGTAGGCCACAAGGCGGATGTTTTTATCCACCACCGCAGGTTCATGGTTCACCACCAGACGTTCGAGATAGCGCTTGGCCACAATCGAAGGCTTCAAGTCCGGAAAGAGCGCCCAGCCATCGGAAGCGGTGAAATGGAGATAGCTCTCCGGCAAGGCATCTTCCTCGCCCGGAAAACTCACCACCGTGCCTGGCTCCGGCTCGATCACCTGGCGGGGACTCGGCTTCTGTTCTTTCACCTCGTAGTCCTTGGCCCGGGTCAGAGGTTTTCCCGGCTGGTTAAGAGGGCCCGCCAGCCCCTCGCCTGGCGGCATGAGCAGAGAAACATACCGGCGATCAAAGACACTCAAATCCGGCAAAGCCACTTCCACCGCCACCCCATCCTCGCCCCGCAACAGGACAAATCCGTTCGCCGAGCCCTCGAAATCGGCCTCCACTGGCCCGGGAGCCCCCCGCACCAGCCACTCCCGCGCACCAGCTGCCCCCGCCAGCGCCATCAGCATCACTGCGACCAGCCATCCGCTCTTGTTCTTCTCCATCACAGCCTTTTCATAAATGACCATCCTCCCCAAGCAAAGAGCCAAACCCCTCGAGGGCATCCCCCTTTCGGGTGACCACGATCACGATTTTTCCCCCGCCCGGGGTGGATTGGACGTGACTTTGTCTCCCCGCAGAGGCTCATTGATAGCGAGGGACGAGCTCTTCGTTTCCCTGAAAATACACATTCCAACCTTCCATCGAATCATGTTTGAAGTCTTCCAAAGCGAAAACAGCGAGAAATACTACTTCCGCCTCAAAGCCGGCAATGGTGAAACCATCCTCCAAAGCCAGGCCTACAAAGATAAAGCCAGTGCCCTCAAGGGGGTGGAATCCGTGAAGAAAAATGGCACCAGCGAGGAGAACTTCGAGATTCGCGAAGCGGCCAATGGCAAGGGCTACTTCGTCTTGAAAGCTGGCAACGGGCAAATCATTGGCCAGAGCCAACAATACAAATCCGAATCCGGCCTGCAAAACGGCATTCAATCCACGATGAAAAACGCCGCTGGTGAGATCAAGGATCTGACCGCCTAGGACCCGCCTTCCGCGCCACCGCCCGGTGGTGGCGCGTCACCTCCCCCGCCGGGGGTGCTACTTCCCCCGCTTGCGCAGATAGGGAGGAATATCGAGATCCTCGCCATCAATCAGATTGGGGCTTTCTCCCTCGAATTTTCCGCGCGGGCCACCGTCGAGTTCCAGCTCGGGCTGGCCGCTGGAAGCTGGCTTACCAGTGGCAGGCTTGCGCTCGGGCAAATCCTGCGGTTTGTGGGCTTCTTTCCAGTCAGCCTCTTCCGCCTCTTTCTCCCCGTCGTCGGACTTCTCCCCCACTGGCTTCTCTTTGCGCGCCTCCGGCTTGGGAGAGGACTCCCCTCCCCCCGGCTCGCTTCCGGATGACTTCTTGTCGACCTCAGTCGCGTCCTTTGGGGCAGGCTTCTCCGCGGGCTTGGCGAGGGTAGCCGGATCGGGCTTTTCCTCCTCCAGCTCATCCCCATCGTCCTCCTTGTCGTCCTCCGCGCTCCCGGAGGAAGCCTTTTCAGCAGAAGCCGTCTCTTCTTCCCGCTGTTTCCGCACGGGCTCGTCCTCTTCCTTTTCTCCGGAAACAGAATCCTCGGCTGATTCTTCTTCCTCCGCAGAATCCTCCGCGACGGCCGAATCCGGCTCGGCAGCCTCTTCTCCGGCTAGCGGAAAATCATTTTTTTTTACCTCTTCCTCTTCAGCCTTCTCCTCTTCTCCCGGATTCACATTTTGAAAGCTGATCGCGGGAACGAAGGTTCCTCCGGGATCCACCTCATCCTCGTCCTCGTCTTCCTCCCCCTCTACGGCCTCCACCTGGCCTTTGCTCGGCATGGTGGCGGTCAACTTGTTCTCCGGAAGGGCGCTGATGACCGTGACGCTGAGGGACTCGCCCATGCCCTCGTCGATGGCAGCACCGAAAAGGATATGAGCCGACTCGGGCACGTGCTTGGTGAGCCCCTGCATGAGAAGCTCGACCTCGTATAGGGTCATGTCCGGTCCCCCACTCACATGCACCAGCACGGACTCCGCATCTTCCAACAAGCTTCCCCGGTCGAGAAGAGGGCTGGAGAGCGCGTTCTTGAGCGCGGACTGGGCCCGGTTCTTGCCCTTGGCAATGCCCGAGCCGAAGAGACAGCGCGAACGATTGGTCTTCAGGGCCGTCATCAGATCATCGAGCCCCACATTGACGAGACCCGGACGAATGACGAGACGGGTCACGGCCTTGATGCTCTCGGAAATCATCCGATCGGCCGCCGTGAAGGCTTCGTGGATGCCCTGCTTGGCGAGCACCAATTCCCCCATGCGGCCATTGTCGAAGGTCACTAGGGCATTGGAAAGAACGGCCAACTCGTTGAGCGCGGTTTCCGCCTGTTCGCGACGACGTTGCCCCTCAAAGGAGAAGGGCATAGTGGCAAAGACCACCACAAAGGCGCCCTCCTCGCGGGCGATCCGGGTCACAATCGGTGCCGCCCCCGAGCCGGTGCCCCCACCCAGACCAACGCAAAGAAAAACGATTTTGCGGCCGCGCACAGCTTCGCGGAATTCGGCCTCCACCTCTTGGATGGCTTGTTTCCCCAACTCCGGGTCACCCCCCGCTCCCAGGCCCTTGGTCAGATTCGGCCCCAGCTGCAACTTCTCGCGGGCCACCGATTGGGCCAGGGTGCGCATATCGGTATTGAGGGCGAGCAGCTCGGCTCCCTCCATGCCATCCAAGGCAGCGCGGTCCAGCATATTGGCCCCGGCCCCACCCAGACCGACGACTTTGAGGGAAGAGGAGGGGATGGTCTGCTGCCGATTTCTTTCAAATGGAATCATAGTGTTGGGAAGGTTTCGGCAGGCTTATCATTTGCCCTTCCGTCAAGGCCAGCTCGAACCAGAAAAAGCGTGGCTGTAATTTTGGGAAAGAAGGGAAATCAAGGACTCAGGAGCACCCGGGGCCACTGGCCGCCTCGGGCAGCCGCGAGAGCCGCCGAAAAATCCGCCAAGGCAAAAGGCGGAGAGAATAAGGGGGCGAGACTCTTCGCCACCTCCTCTCGCGCCGCCCAAGCGACAGCCTCCCGCAGGTGGTCCGGGGCATAGTTGTGCACCCCCCGGATGTGGAGACAGGACTTCACCACCACCTGCCCATCAATCTCCACCTGACAATGATCATGGACCAGGCCCGTGGTGACGTAATGCCCCCCCGGGCGCAGCCAGGAAAGCCCCTCCCTGACCACCGAAGCCACCCCTGCCGTCTCCACCACCAAATCAAGCGGAGGAGGACCAGTCTCCGGCAGGGGAAGCGCCCCGAGCGACCGCCCGAGAGCGAGACGACTCTCCACTGGCTCGCTGAGATAAACCTCCTTGACCCCACGGGCCCGGAGAAGCGCCACCGCACAGAGACCCAGAAAGCCCCCTCCTTGCACGGCCACCCGCTGGCAGACTGCGGGGACCTCCGCGAGGGCATTCACCACCGTGGCAAAACCACAGTTGAGCGAAGCCGCCAGACTATCGGCCACCCCCTCCGGCACCGGAAAGACAGCCGTGCCCGGGCGCAAGAGGATATGACTGGCATAGGTCCCCAGCCACCCTCGCTCGTCCTCGGCGGCATGCCCATATTTCAGTAAGTGGTGGCACTTCTGCGGCAGCTGCCAACTGCGGCAGGGAATACATTCACCGCAAGAAGCAGCCAGACTCCACGTCACTCGCTGACCCTCTTTGACCTCCTCCCGCCGGGAAGCCGCAACCACCCCAACCCCCTCGTGACCGAGCACACAGGGAACCGGTGCCTCGCGACGCCCCGACAAGGTGTGCAAATCGGAACCACAAAGAGCTGCCCGCTGAAGGGCCACCAGAACTTCGCCCGGCCCGGGTTCCGGGAGAATCGCCTCTTCCAAACGAAGCTCTTCCCCCACTCCCAAGAATAACAAGCGCCGCCCCTTCACACTTCTTCAGGAGTGAGCCAACGGAAGCTGCGCACCTCAAAACGACGGCCAAAATCCGGCAGTCCGTCATCCTTCTCCGGATTGAGGCCAAAGCGATCAGCCCGAACGGGCTGGGGCGAGCGCTGCACCACCGCTTCGCACCAGGCCCGGGCCTGCACCTTGCCACTGGCCGACCGGCTTTCCCCATAAGCCCGCACCACAAAGGTATCGGAACGCACGAAGAGATTGTGCCCGAGGGTTTGCAACATGTCGGCCTGGGTCAGGAAACCAAGAGCGCCCCACGCCGTCGTCTCGGGCTTATGAGTCTGCTCAATGCGAGTCGGCTCCTTGATGTGGTCACTGTGGGTGAAGCTCGGCAAGGAACGGGAATTGTCGAGCGGATAGACCGCCTGGAAGTCTCCATTGATCCCCGAGCGGTCGATGGCCGCTTGCAGGCAGCCCTTCAAGCCTTCCGGCCCATCCACCAAACGGCGATTGACGAAATCAGACATCGAGAGGAACGGCCCCCGGGTCTTGACCTGATAGACAATCTCCTCAGCCAAACGACGCACCTCGGTGCGGCTCAGCTTCCGCGTAGCGGTCCACGCCGCCTGACTATCAGCCTCTCCTCCATCATATCCATCGAGGGGAGTATTGAGAATGCGGGGGAAAGAGACCTGACCGCCCTGCTCGGTATCGACCGTCGAAAGCAAAATGGCTTCCCAAGCCTCGACGCTGGTGGAGTTGACATTGAAGCCACCATCCGAAACCAGCACGGAGGCTGCCCGGTGATAGTCCAAGAGATGATCCAAGGGGTCCTCCTTACTCGTCTTGTGCAATCGCAGGCGACCATTGGGCAGCGGGTTCAAGTCCGGACTTGTGGCAAAGTCCCGCTTGTCCCCCCGATCCCCGGTGGAGAGGAAATAGCGATCCCAGAGGCTATGGTTCAACTCGTAGCTGAGGTCGAAGATCAGGGTATTTTCAAAAGCGGCGTCGGCCAACATTCTCCGTGCCGCGTGGGCCCAGTTTTCTTCGTTGGAGACTCCGCCCCCGTTGCTGTCCGAGCGCCCGTCAGTGGAGTGCCCGATGGAATCCTTGTTCCAACCACCCTGGCGACTATTCAGCACCGAATCCAAGCGAGGCTCGGTGCGGTCAATCGGCATGCGGGGATCGATCAGGGAATTTCCCAAGGCATAAGTCGGATGCCAAATCAGTTCGGAGAATTTGACATGCTGCAAGGCACCGAGCGACTGCACTCCAGCCTGGCGACGGGGAGCATCAAAGAGAATTCTCCGCGCCACGTTCTCAGAAGGCGGATTGAAAGGATCGGAGATACTTTTCCCATCCCGATAGCCCGGATTCATGGAATGCCAGCTCACCCGGTCGTCAAAAAGATCGCGAGTGTAGATCCCGAAGAAATGAGGAGCTTCATCATTCACATTCTCGTAAGGAGAGCGGAAGGAGTAGGAAGCCCGCAAGTTCCAGTTGGCAATCGCAGCGGATTCCAAATGAGGCGTATTGGCCAGCTTACCCCAACGGCGGTTGGACGCGTGTTCATCGAACCAACGGAGGCGGAAGCCATCCCTCGTCCGCCGATCGGGCAACACCTCCACCACGCCGTTGTTCCCCGAAATCGGCATCAAGACTGTATTCCGATCACTCCAAGAAACAGGCAATTCATCTTCATCGCCATATTGGAATGCACAGGAAACAAACTGACCGTGAGGCAGATTACTGAAATCGGACAAGGAAATTTCTCCTTGGGCACGCCCCTCAATGGGCTTCCAATACATATAATAATCATCGGCCTGTGTGTATCTGGCAGCCTGCACATCACCAGACGGCTTCACCGAAACATACTCCCGCCACTCGTAGGGCTGGGCCGGAATGAAATTATCATAGAAGACCCCCGGCGGCTTGTTCGCAACCGGATCCTCCTCCAACTGGAAAAGGGCATCGAACCGATCATCCTTGGATGTAAACTCATCCATGTAAAAGGAACGCTTCGCATCGGGAGGAACATTGGGGGAAAGGTAATTCGCCGCCAGATTGTGCTCATTGTAAGGCTGATTGTTGGCAGGAGAAAAGAGAACAGTCTCCCCGGGCTCAATGGTCACCCCCCCCAGGCGGAAATACATCGTGCCCCGGCGCCAACCGGAACCATCGCCACCGTTTTCGTTCTGCAAACTTCCCCAGTTCATGCGATAGCGCATCTGTGCCAGATCGATGCGATGCATCCCCTGGATGGTGCGAATCTCCAATTGGAGGGGAGGGTCAAAGCTAACCTCCGCCACCTTGCCGCCATTGATGAACAAGTTGATCATCGAAGGCGGAACCTCCAAGGGAAAGTTATAGGGATTCCACAGAGCGACCCGGGGATAGATGTGGGCCCGCAGTCCCCACTTCTTGAAGCCCTGCTGACCGGTGTCGAAGGTGCTGATATTGTAGTAGGTCGAACCTTCCACCAAAACTGGGGCAATATCATTCTCCGTCCGATTGCGGAACTTGACCGGAAAGTGATTGTGTCCACCATGGCCGCCAAAGTTTTGGTTCGCTTCCGTTTGCCCGGACTCGGCGGCGACTTCGATGTCTCCCAAGTTATAGCGATTTCCCCGCGTGACCCACTCCCGCATGAGCTCGAACTTGGGAGAAATGTTTTTCAAGCGCTCGGCTTGGCCTCCATCAAAGGTCAAGGCCGCTTCCATCTGGTTGCGAGGGCCGATGACATTATCCTCATCGTTCAAGCCCAGGTAAGCCGAGTCCGACTCGTCCAAACTGGCGATATTTCCCGGGCTGATGAAATAGGCCGTCAAATCCTGCTTCAGTCCCCCCTCACGGGCATCGGCCAGCACGGACCGGGATTGGGTGGTGAAATCGTGGAAATACTGGCCGACTTCATAATTGTCCATGCCATCCAGAAGCTCCAACTGTTGGTCCGTGATGAGCTTGGCCCGCACCTCGTTCGAAATTTCGTCCCCGTTTTCCGCCCCCGAGAAGGAGGCATCCTGCGCCAATTGCAGACGGCGCATTTGATTCACCGGATTCGCCAGATCTTCGTAGGGATCAACCGTTCCGATGTTGGCCTTGGCTCCCAAATCCCCCACCCACCAAGCGTAGGCCCCGTTCGGTTTATCCGAACCCTGGGCATCCTTCTTCAGATTGGGATCGCTCAAAGGGACGACCGGAGCCTTCACCAGCCCGTCGGAGAGGGCGTCCGCCCCCAAGGTGCCCCGTCCCACCAGAGTCATCATCTCTGTCCCATCTTCCCGATCCTCGGGCACATAGTTTGTATCCGACTCATTCCCACTGACCAGAACGGAGAGACGGTCGTCCTCCGCGTCCCAGCCATAGACGGACCGCATATCTTTCAGCCCTCCGTCCTGAGCATCCCGTTGGATGACGGGCATGCCATCTTCCAGGGTCGTGCGCCAGACGCTCACCCAGTGGGGATGCTCCACCCCTTCCACCTCCTCGGTATCGGGTCGACGGTCCAGAAGGGAAGAAGGAGCCGAGACCCGTTGGTCAGGCCCCATTGTCTCTTGCAGCTCCCCCAGGGCGAGAGAGAGTGCCAGTCTCGCATTGGCTCGCGCAGCTTGCAGACTCCGGGATTCAGACGTGGTTCTGATCTGCACCATACTGAGCTGCAGAACTCCAATCGCGAGCATGCTGAGTAAGACCAGCATGGTCACGGTCACGACCATCGCAAAGCCGTGTTCCTCGTTTCTCGTTCCCCTGTAGTTGCCGATTTTCATTTGTTATTTCGGTAGCAAGTGATTTGCGCCATCAAACGAGAGAACTCTTTCAGGTTCTCTCTACTCAAGTTATCTCAATTGACTCCCCCTCATTCCTTCGTGAGCTTTTGCAAGCCTTGGCGAATGGTGGCGGGAAAATCAGTGGTAATCGAAAGGGAGCCCAGGTTGAGGTATTTGGCAGCCTTCGAGACCTCGTTCAGGGTCCAGTTGTGATATTCGTATCCGCCCTCTTTCAGGTCCTGCACAAACTTATCGTCGATTGCGGGGTGGATATTGGTGGAGAGCCCGTTGGCCCCGGTCTCCGCGAGCATTTCGTGCACGGTTTTCACCGAGGGAGTCAGGCGGGGACGACGTTTATCAAAGGCCACCAACAGCATTGTGCGACAGGAGGGCTTGGCCAATTTCCACTGCTTGACGAAGTCCGCGTTGAAGGAAATAACGACCAATTGCTCGGGTTCCAAATCGGTTTCCTCGAAGGTTTTGCTCAGGGCGGGCACAATCTCCGGCCCACACTTCACTTCGATATAGATAGCCTTCTCGCTGGGCACGGTTTCCAGCACCTCTGCAATAGTGGGAATCTGGGCACCGGCATATTTCGGGCTTTTCCAAGAGCCGACCTCCAGCTCACGCAATTCTTCCAAAGTGGAATCGGCCACCACCAGCTTCTTCCCCGCCACTCGGGCGGTATCCTTGTCGTGGATGCAGACAATGTGTCCGTCCTTGGTGAGATGGAAGTCCCCTTCGACCGCGTCCGCTCCTTGCTCCCAGGCCAACTCGAAGGCAGGCAAGGTATTTTCCGGAGCATCACCGGAAGCGCCGCGATGGGCCACGATAAAAAGAGAGACGGCAATTTCTAAAGATAAAGACATATTTCGATGAGTTCGATGTTTATTGAGTTTTTCCGGCGGCTTCAGGCATCACCTTTTGTTGCCGGGGCGTCCCGTGAATGCGGGCATGAGCGGAATAACTGGACCGATCGTAGAGAGAGCCATCGACCTCGACATTCATATCGAGGAGGAGAAGAGTGTTCTCATCGCTCTGCCAAGTCTCCCCTAGCGCGACTTCTGCACCTTGGTAGCGGACGGAATCTGAAATCCGCACCGCATCGATGAGCCCATTGAAAAGAGATCCTCCTTGTCCGCGACGATCGACGTCTCCCCCGATGATGAGGGGCAGATTATTGGGCACCCTTTCTCCCTCACCTGTGGCCGACTCCACCAAAACACCATCGAGATAAAGCCGGGCCTCCTTCCCGTCATACACCCCTGCCAAGTGGTGCCACTCATTGGCCTGCAACATCGGCTGGGCAGCCCGTGCGCTCAGGTAGGAATCACCGAGGCGAATGGAGAAAACGGGGCGGCCGTCACTCACAAAGAGACCGAATTCCGAGCTCTCCGCTTTGGAAACCAGACCCGTGCGGGAGTCAAAACTCCGCCCCTGGAACCAAGCTTCCACGGTCAATTCCGATTGATAGTTCAACTGGGAAGAGGCCACGGAGAGATATTGGTCGACGCCATTGAGGTCGATGGCGTGGTTCTCTTTCTCCAACCAAGGGGCGGACAAAGTGTAAGGGAGGGGAATCTCGCGAACAGGCAGCGGGTAGCGAGATGAATCAGTGAGATACTCGACCTCCATCGACAAGACGGGGGAAGAAAAGGCTTCGTCGAGAATACCGGCCGAGCGGGTGACCCGGAACTCAACAAGACCAGTCTCCCCGGGCGCGATGGAAAGGTGCTCGTGGTCGGGGGAGAAGCGCCAGCGGTTGTCCCGGCTCTGCGGAAAGAGATTCACCTGCAGGGCCCGGTCCACGGGATTGCTGATTTCGACCTCGACCACTTGATCCACCACCCCGTCGGCTTGCACCGTGATTTTCGGGCTTGGCACGACTCCGGCTCCCGCGACGGTGCGCAGCTTGGCCAACAAATCCGGCGTAATCTCCCGCACATCGAGAGCCTCTCCAACGGGATAGGCCGTGATTCCGACCTGATTTTCCCTCACCGTGACGACGTGATAGTGATGCAACGCACCAGCGGAGGGAAGCGCGCCTGACTGATGGCCCCCTGTCGTGGCGAGGGTCACATAGTCGATTCCATCCTTCGCATCCGTGCGCATGTAGTGCACATGGCCCGCAAACACGGCAGAGACATTGCCAGCCTTCACCAGCTCCTGATGAACTTTCCCCCAGTCATCACCGTAGTTGTTGCCAATCCACCGGGGGTGGTGGAGGAAAAGAAAGACGTGCTTGCTGTCCCCGGCCTTGGCGAGCATCTCCTGCAACCAAGTGAACTGCTCTTCAGACATTTTCTGGTTCTCGGGATTGCCGAAGGACTTCTCGTTGGTTTCCGGATTCCCCTCATCCGAGTAGAGGACAATGAAAAAGCAATCCTTGTGCTCGAAGGCATACCAGAGAGGCCCAAAATGGGTCTCATAGGACTCATCATGCTGACCCAGGGGCGCGTCGTCCCCCCGCCAGTAAACATCATGATTTCCCGCAACCGGGAACCAGGGACAGATCAGATTGTTCATGATGCCCTTGTATTCCCGCATTTGGGGCAGCCAGTCGGCAGTCGTGTTGTAACCCTGGATGAGGTCCCCGACCGTCATCACCAGATCCGGCTCCAGCAAGTTCACATCACGGACCGCATCGGCGAGAATATTGACCCCCGAGTCCGGGCCTCCCGTGCGGTCACCGAATACGGCGAAAGTGAACATAGGCTCCTCATTGGTGAGCTCGAGAGCGGCTCCCTCGCGATTGGTGAAGAAACGATCTTCACTCGCGGGAACCGTGGCGTGCTTCTCATTGTGATGATGAGTGTGGCGCTGATGGACCAGATTTTTCAGGTCCTGGCCCTGACCCTTCAGGAGAAGGGACAAAGAAAGAACCAAGACGGCTCGTCCGGCGCGACAACAGGGGTGCTTGCTCATGTGGCCGGGAACAAGGCACGGGCCAAGACTTCATCATAGCTCGCAAATGTGACAATTTTGATACAAATTCCGTCACAAGCCCTTATTCATGTGTCGAAATTGACACTTTAATTTGGTTCCCGCTCCCGCAGGGGAAACGGAACTTCTGGCCCGTGAAAAAAGCTCTTTTTTTAGGAATCCTGCTGGCCACCCTCACCTCACTCCTTGGCGAAGAGGAGGTTCAATATCGCAGCCTGCGAGTTCTCTGCTTGGGAGATGCGCCCCCCTTTGAGCAGGAAATCCGTAATGGCGTTCGCTACGAGCTGGATCCACCCGAGGGTTCCATCCCACCTGCCAGCGTGATGGTGACTGGTCTCAACACGACGGATGAGAAGGCGGGCTTTCGCCTCCAGCTCGGCCGCTTGTCGGAGAGCCGCCAGTTCAAGGTCGGGGACGAAGTTCCGGTCTTGACCCTGAAAAATGAGGAGGGCGAAACCTGGTTTTCCTCCCGCCTGCCGGACTACCCGCGCACTCTGCTGGTGATGTGGCGCTTGAAAGGCGAGGACTGGTTCAAGCCCCGCCACCTTTTCCTCCCCGACAATGCCAACGACAGCTCCGTGCGCGTTCTCAACTTGACGGGACAAACCATGGGCATCGCCTTCGCCGATCAGAAAGTGAGCGCCATCCCCGGCAAACCGGTTTCTCTCGCCTTTCCCAGCGGAGCTTCCGCCGAGTTTGCCATCCTCTACTCGCAAGCTGGCGGAGGGGTGCGGCCTTGTCTGCAAACTCTGCTCCAACAGAGCCGCAACCGCAGCCAGCAATTCTTCGTCTATGCGGCAGACACCGCCGAGAGCCGTGTTCCCTACAAGGTGACCTCCCTCCAGGACAACTACACCATGCGAACGGACCTCGGCCCCGAGCCTACGCAAGCAAAGGCGGAAGACTAAACCTCCCCGCCCTCATTCCGCCTCGGTGATCCGACGGAGGACTTCCTGATAGCCCTCCATGACATCACCGAGGTCCTGCCGAAAGCGATCTTTGTCCAACTTCTTGCCGGTTTCCGCATCCCACAGCCGACAGGTATCGGGGCTGACCTCATCGGCGAGCACGATTTCTCCCGACGACAAACGGCCAAATTCGATTTTGAAGTCAATGAGGCGAAGCCCGCACTTCTGAAAGAAGTCGATGAGGACTTCATTGACGACAAGGGCCTGCTTTTTCAAAAAAGCACATTCCTCCTCAGTAGCCAGGCCCATCTCGCGAGCATAGTCGTCGTTGATCAAGGGGTCGCCCAATTCATCGGACTTGTAGCTGAACTCCACGATGGGCTGCTGGAAGGGAGTGCCCTCGGCCACCCCCGTGCGGCGGCAAAAGCTCCCCGCCGCCACATTGCGCACAATGACCTCCACCATCAGGATCTCCACTTTTTTGACCATCAAATTCACCTCATCCCCATCGGCCGCAAGGTGAGTGGGCACCCCTTTTTTCTCCAACATGTTGTAAAGAAGGAGGGTGATGGCCTTGTTCAGCCGCCCCTTGCTTTCAAAGACGGCCTTTTTCTCCGCGTTGAACGCGGTGGCGTCGTCCTTGTATTCCATGCGGAGAACTTCCGGATCGTCGGTGGTGTAGAGACGCTTGGCCTTGCCTTCGTAAAGTGGTTCCATGCCCTTTGCTACCGCTCTCGGGCGAACTCGAAAAGCCCGAAATCGCCCCCATGACCCAAAGCTGTCTTCCCCTTTCCCTGCGGAAACGCCAGAAACCAATCGTGTCTGATGCCGTAACCCTGCGCAGTCTCTGCCGCGCACCTGAAATTGGAGCCAATTCGTATCAATTACAAATCGGCGGGGTGAGTCTTGTCATCGACGCGGGGATGCATCCCAAACAAGACGGGGCCGAGGCCCTTCCCCGCTATGATTTGCTGGCACCGGACAGCGTGGATGCCATCTTTATTTCCCACGCCCATCTCGACCACATCGGCACCCTCCCCGTCCTCCAGCAGGAACAGCCCCGGGCCCGCGTCTACATGACCCCGGAGGTGGTCGATCTGGCGGAGGCTCTCCTGCACAACTCGGTCAACGTCATGACCAGTCAGGCCGAAGAACTGGCCATCGACGACTACCCTCTCTTCACCCACGGGGACCTCGACGACCTCTCCCAAGTCTGGCAAGGCTATCCCTACCGCCGCTCCTTCGCCGCCTTGGCCGATGAAGAAGTGACCGCCACCTTTTACGATGCCGGGCACGTGCTTGGCTCCGCTGGCATTCTCTTCGAAGGGGCCGGTCAACGGATTTTCTACAGCGGGGACGTGCAGTTCACCGATCAAAGCCTCATCAAAGGGGCCGACTTTTCCGACCTGGGACCACTGGATACTCTCATCGTGGAAACCACCCGCGGGAATGCCCCCTCCGACCCCACCTTCGACCGGGAGGCCGAAGTGGCCCGCCTGATTGCCGACTTGACCGAAACCATCCATCGCCGGGGTTCGGCCTTGATTCCGGTCTTTGCGATGGGAAAGACCCAGGAGGTTCTCACCATGATTCAGAATGCCAAGGAGGCGGGTGAGCTTCCGGACGCCCCGGTCACCATTGGCGGGCTCTCGACCAAGATGACCACCATCTACGATCGCTATGCCAGCAATGCCAATCGCAAGCGGCCGGACTTCCGCATCCTGCGCGACATGGAGCTGCGAGCCGGCACCCGGCGTCGGGGCAAGTCAGTGCCCATTCGTTATCAAGAGGGCGCTATTTATGCGCTCTCCAGCGGTATGATGTCGGAAAACACCGTGTCCAACAAATTTGCCCGCCAGTTTCTCCCCAATCCGGCCAATTCCCTTCACTTCGTCGGCTACTCGGACCCCTCCACTCCCTCTTACGCCATCAGGCAAGCTTCCACCGGAGACGCCATCTCCCTCGACGAGCGCCGGGAGCCGGTGCCTCTCCGGTGCCAGGTGGAGGAATACCAGTTCTCCGGCCATGCCGACCGGGAGCTCTTGCTGGACTTCATCCTGGCCTCCGGGGCCAAACAGGTCTTTCTCGTCCATGGCGACCTCGAGGCTTCCCGCTGGTTCGAGCGGGAGCTTGCACAACGGGCTCCGCAAATGACCGCCATCATCCCGGAACCCGGCTACGAGTATTCGCTGCGCTAGCCCTGCCGTCTCCGCACCCCCAGGGCTCCCAGCAGAGCGCCCAAACCCAGCACGAGGCTGGAGGGCTCGGGAATAGTCGTGATGCGAACGGCATTGAGGCGGGCCCGATTCGAATCGCTGTTCTCGCGCACGAAGATATCGTAGGCGCTTACCCCGTCGCTCTCCAATTCAAAGACAAACGGATCTGTTGCGTGGGAGCCGAAGGACTCGGTGTGGATGGTCTCCGCGTTGTTTCTCCGGCTTGCGACAATGACGGGAGAGATGGAATTGGGATCCGCGTCCCAGGCCCAAACTTCGACGCGATAAATCCCAACCGGCAAATCGCCAGCCCCTCCAATGAGGATCCCCACTGCTGCCGAGCCGCCATCTTCAAAGACAAAATCCCGGGTGAGAGCAGTCGCGGTGCCCCCTGCTCCTGTGGACGAGGCAGGACGCAAACGGGAAGCGTTCCCGCCCACGGTAAAGAGCTGGAAATTGATGCCGTTGACCTCCACCGCAGCGGACCCGCCATTGGTGGCATCCAGGGAAGCAAAGCCCGGCGCGGTATCAATGACCCCGGAAGTATCGCCGCCACTCAAACGGGTGGAATCGATGTCGATAGCGTAGGTGACCGCCTGCGCCACACCCGCCCCCAGAAGAGACAGGCCCAGCAAATAGCCGATAGAGGTTTTCATTACCTCTAGCAAACCCAAAGGAAGTTTCGCTGGCAAGCTAGTTTTTCAGCTCATCGACCTCCTTGCGCAACTGCTTGAGCTCTTTCTTAAAGCTCGGCAATTGACTGCGGAGAACGACCAGCTTTTTCTCTTCCCGCAAAGGGATGGGAGGCGTTCCCCAGTAAACACCCGGCTTGGTGACACTGCCAGGAACCCCTGACCGCGTCGCCAGAACGACACCGTCGGTGACTTCCAGATGACCCGCGATCCCGCATTGGGCCGCGATAGTAACGTTGTTGCCGATGCGGCAACTCCCCGCAATCCCCGTTTGCGCCACGATGAGACAGTGTTTGCCAATCGTCACATTGTGACCGATCTGCACCAAGTTATCGATTTTTGTGCCTTCTCCAATCAAGGTTTTGCCGAAGCGAGCCCGGTCGATGGTGGTGTTGGCACCCACTTCGACCTCGTCTTCCAGAACCACGATGCCAACTTGAGGGATAGCCCGATGGCGCCCGTCCACGGTCTCGTAACCGTAGCCCTCCGAGCCGATAACCGCGCCCGGTTGCACGACCACCCGGTTGCCGAGCTGGCAGCGCTCACGAATCACCACATTGCCATGGAGAAGGCAATCACTCCCGATTTCAACCTCTCGTTCCACCACCGTGCCCGGACCGATTTCACTACCCACGCCGATGCGCACGCCCTCCTCGATGACGGCATGGGCCCGCACCATCACGCCAGCGACTTCCGCCGTGGGGTGGACAAAGGCCGTGGGATGAATCTCCGCCGCAAAAGGGCGCTTGGCAGAGGCCCCTTCCATCACTTGGCTAAAAGCCAGCGAAGGGTTGGCGACATCGATAAGCACAATGCCCTCCCGGGGCACGGGAGCTTGCTCCACGACCAACACCACTCCGGCAGCGGTGCCTCGGTAGGCGGGGAGATACTTTTCGTTGCCCAGAAAGCTCAAGTCTGTCGGCCCCGCTTCATCGAGAGCAGCAAAGCCACTCACAGAAAATTCGGGATCCCCGACACGAAGACGCCCTCCGCAGAGGGCGACGATTTCGGAAACGGTCAGCTTCACGAAAAATAACAAGCTCAGGATTCCAGTTACTCCGCCGGAGCGTCCTTGTTCAACTCGGTCAGAAGAGATTCGGTGATATCGAAAGTGTCCTTGGAGTAGAGAACGACCGGCACCTGGGTCGTGCTGTTGCCGGATTTGTCAAAGACGAAGTCATAGCCTTCCGCTTTCGCCTTCTCCTCCAAGAGCTGGGAGATTTCTTCCAAAATGCCTCGCATCTGGCGCTGCATCTCGTCCTGCACCTGACGGCGCTTGCGGTCCAAATACTCCTTCAAGGAGCGGGTCATCGCGATGCCATCGTTTTGCTTGCGCTGGATTTCATCGTAGATTTCCTTCTTTTTCGCTTCGTTGAGAGAAGGGTCCTCGAACTGCTTGCGAAGGGTGTTGAGTTCCTCTTCCAGCTCTTGGATTTCCTGCTGCTTCTCATTGTTGGCCTTGGTCAGGAGAGCCTGCTTCTCATTCAACTCCTGCTGGGCCTCTTCGGTGCGGTAGTAATCCTTGAGAAGGCGCTTCATATCCACGGTGGCAACCTTCAGGTCCTGAGCTCCAAGCTGGGCGAAGGAAAGAAGAGCGAACAATGCGGCAAAGAAAAATCCTGTTTTCATAAACTCGATGGGGTAGACGTTTGTCTCGTCGCCAGACGTTGGCGGGCTTTTTGCCGTCCGTCAACGATTCTGCTTCCCTTTTAACGCCTCCTTGCCCGTCGCTTGCCTAAATTTTCCCATTTTGTCATGACTACCTCCACTTCCTCCGCCGATCTCCGTGCAGAACGAGCGCACTGGAGCCGTCCAGTCGCCTTCGTCCCCACCATGGGGGCCCTGCACGAAGGTCATCTCAGCCTCTTCCAGCAGGCCCGCGCAGCGGTGGGCGAGAAGGGGCATGTCGTCGCCTCCATCTTCGTCAATCCCCTGCAATTTGACCGCCCGGAGGACTTGCAGAGCTACCCCCGCACCCTCAGCGAAGACCTGGAGCTCTGCCAAAAGGAAGGCGTCGATCACGTCTTCTGCCCCCGGGGAGAAGACTTCTACGCCCCGGACCACTCCATCCAAGTGCTGGAAAGCCGCCTCGCCCGCCACCTGTGCGGAGCAACCCGCCCGGGACACTTCGACGGTGTCTGCACGGTCGTGCTCAAGCTCTTCAACCTGGTGCAACCCACCTGCGCCATTTTTGGCAAAAAAGACTACCAACAACTGGCCATCATCCGCCGACTGGTGCGCGACCTCTCGGTGCCCATCGAGATCATCGGAGCCGAGACCTTTCGCGAAAAAGACGGTCTCGCGCTCTCTTCCCGCAACCGCAACCTCTCCCCCGCCGACCGAGCGGATGCCCCCCGCCTGCGCCGGGCCCTCCTCGCGGGAGAGAACCTCGCCGTCACCGGAGAGCGCTCTCCGCAAAAATATCTCGCCGCCGCCCATGCCCAGCTCCAGGAGGCTCCCGCGAGCTTTCGCCTCGACTATCTGGAACTCGTCTCCCGCGCCACCCTGCAACCTCTCGCCAGCGTCAACGAGCCCGCCCTCCTCGCCATCGCCGCCTTCTATGGCCCCGTGCGCCTCATCGACAACATCGAGGTCGATGCCCGCTGACGACCTTTCCCCGCGCTTTCCCTCCCTTCCCGCTGGACCTGCCCCCGCCGCTGGGTGAGGCTGCTCCAATGCTAGCGTTTTCCACCTGCTGGAACAATTCCCGCCACAGTGACGGAGAAGCCATGGTCGATGAAATCCTCGAGCTCGGCTTCGACCACCTCGAGCTCTCCCACGGCATGACCATCGCCAAGCTCCCCGGCCTGCAAAAGGCCTACCGGGAAGGCAAATTCACCTGCGTCGGCGTCCACAACTACTTCCCCTCCCCCACCGAGGTGATGATCGACGCCCCCGACGCCTACGAATACACCTCCCACCGGCCCCACGAACGCCAGCGGGCGATGGACATGACGCTCAAGACCCTCGATATCGCCGCCGAGTTCGAAGCCTCCTACGTGGTCCTCCACATGGGCTCCATCCCACAGATGCCGCACAAAAAGTGGACCGGCCAACTCACCTCCCTCGTCAAAGACGGCCAACAAGACAGCCCGGCCTACGTCAAACACAAGATCAAGTGCATCAAAAAGCGGGAAAAACACGGCCCCCTCTACTTCGAACGCGCCTGCCGGGCCCTCGAAACCATCGCCGCACGGGCGGCGGAGCTGAATCTGAAGCTGGCCGTGGAATCCCGCTCCAAATACGAGGACATGCCCACCGAGCGCGAAATGGTGGCCCTGCAAGAACGCTTTGCCGACCACCCACATGTTGTCTACTGGCACGACTTCGGCCACGTGCAGTTGAAGCACAACCTCGGTCTCTTGGAGCACGCCGACTGGCTGCGCAAAATGCAGCCCTATCTCTACGGAGCCCACGTGCACGACGTGGAATGGCCGGCCCGCGATCACCGCGTGCCCTTCTTGGGCGAGCTCGACTACCGCGATCTTCTGCGCTTTTTCCCTCCGGAGTCTCCCCTAACCTGGGAACTCTCCCCCACTCGGAAAGCAGACCAAATTCGCGGCGCCCTCGAAATTTGGAAGAAGCTTTTCCCGAAATCGGAATAGCAGACGTAATAGAATCAACGCTCAAGAAATTTAAAACATCACCCCAATCCAACTAACACAAAAAGAGAAATCAGTAACAAAAAATAAGAAGCAACAAATTATAAGGCTTGCAACTAGAAAGCAATTTTGAGACAGATAGACCGGTGGTTCTTTGAGTCCATTCCCTAATGGGCAGCCCATCATATGAATTCTTTTCCTCCCCATGGATACAACAACTCGCCCTTTCCCGACAGCTGGTAAACTGACTCTACTGGCTCTGGCCACCCTGCCGCTCGGTCATCTTGCACAAGGCCAAACGACTTTTGACTACACCTACGCCTTCTCAGACGACAGTGTCGACCGGGATTTTTTTGTGAGAAACCGCACGACTCCGACCAACTCTGAGGCTAGCGCGGTCAACGGGGTTTTTGGTGGTCGCGGACTCAATTCCGCAGGCGAAACTGCTGCGGCGGGTTTCGCGATGGGCATTCAATCTCAGTTTTTGAGTGGCGGAGGCTCCAATCACGAGGCTTTCGTGGGCTTTACCGGATCCCAAGCGGATCTTTCGGCCGGCGGCACCTACAATTACACGATGGCTTGGGGACCCGGTAATGGAGGACGAAACTCACTTGATGGTCCCGGAACCTATACCGCCGAGAATCTGGTCTTCCAAATTGGTTTGATCAACACTGCCTCCATGGGAAGTGGCACCTACTTCACCAGCACCGATTCTCTCTACCTCACCGGCATCGAAACCGACTGGACCAAGTCAGGCGACACCTATGACCTGACCTTCCCCACCGCAGGCACCGTCTCGTTGGATAGTGGGACGCTGAGTGTGGATCTCCAGCTGAGAGATGAAGCCGGCACCGTTCTCTATGATTTCGGGGCGGCCCAATTTCGCTATGCCGACCCCAGTCTCACCGAAGTGCAACCCTATTATCTCTTTGACCTTGGGCTGTCCTTCGATGCTGCTGGCGATGTCACTGCCAACTTCACAGCGGACGAGTATTTCCAATATATCGGCAGTGAATCCACGCCGGAGTATACCTACCTTGCCGGTCGGGAGAATGTGGCCTCGGGAAGCTCGCCTGCCGTAGGTTCGAATCTGGAGTCTCTCTCCTCCCTCTATGCAGGTCTTGGTATCGACATCAACGATAACATCAACGTCGGCAACACCGGAGCCTCTTACGACACTTTCTCTCCCATTCCCGAACCCTCCACCCTGCTTCTCGGGATGAGCCCGCTGCTTCTCGCGATGCGTCGCCGACGCAAGTCCTAGTTTTTTGAACAAGAATTCATTTCTGTAGGCCTTGGCGGACTTTCCAAAGTTCGCCAAGGCTTTTTTCGTTACTGTTCCTGCAAGTAGCGCCGGACGGCCGTCCGTTCGGGGTGCTTGTGGAGAAGTTGCTGCAAGAGTGCTCGTCCCCGCTCCACTTGCCCCAGTTCGATCAAGCAGACCGCTTGACCCTGTAAGGCATCGGCATTCCGGGGTTCGCGACGCAGGACCGCTTCATAGCTCTGCAAAGCGCTCTGGACATCCCTCAAGGAGCCCAGCTGCAAAGCAGCACGATCCAAGAGCAAGGGGACGGAACCGGGGAATCGCTGCAAACCGGCTTCCAGCGCGCTGAGCGCCTTGAGGCCTACCCCATCTGCCAGCTCAATCTGGGCGAGAATACGGAACGGCCGCTCATTGTGAAGAATGCTCTTTTGCCCCGCTGCCACGAGCCACTTCTTCGCTTCCTCCTTTCGCCCCAGCTTCCACAGCGCCTCGCCGGCATTCGTTGCCGCCAAGCCGGAGTTGCGATCTATCTCCTGAGCTTCCTCAAAAAGTCTGAATGCGTCCTCCCAGCGTCCCTCCCTCATCCTCTCCGCTCCCAGGTGAATGGGAGCCAGCAAACTGCGGGGATTTTCCCGCCGCTCGTGGACAAAAAGGGTTTCACTATCGCGCCAGAGACGAGCTTGCCAACAAGCGACCAATGCCAGAAGAACCACCAGGAGACCCAGCCCCAGATGGATTCCCCGCGACCAGTTCCGACCCTTGCCAGCCAGATTGGCCACCAGCGGGGCAAGCGCCAGAACAAGCGCGGCATGAAGCAAATAGGAGTAGCGGTCAGCAACCATGTAAAAGCTGACCGGGATGAGACCGCTTACCGGGAGCCAGAGGAGAACAAATGCCAATCCCCCCCACCAAACGATTCGATACAGACGCCAACGGTAAACCAAGCCGGCCAGAAGCCCCAAAGCCAGAAGAGGCTTGATCCCCTGTTGGAAAAAAGAATCGGGCGGGTAAATCCAGAGAATGCGTTCTCCCGGCCAAAGAAAATGCTCCAGATACCACCAGAAAGTATAGGGCAAGAGGAGGACGCGTTGACCAACAGGTAAGGAATCCGCTACCCCGGCGTGCCCACCCGTTCTCTGTAAAAAAAGGGTCCACGCCGAGACCACTAGGGCAGTGAGAAAGAAGGGGAGGACGGGCCCGACCCATTTTTTGAAAGATTGGGATAAGGAGCCTTCCCGCAAGGCCTGGACTAGAAAGAGAATGACTGACAGCGGCACCACGGCAGGTTTAGCCAAAGCGGCCGCGGCAAAAGCGGCGAGGGAGAGCCCGTAGGAACGCCGTTTCCGCCTCTGCAACCATTCCTCCCAAAACCACCAGGACCAGAAGAAAAAGGCACCACTGAGGACATCCTTCCGCGCGCTCACCCATGCCACGCTTTGCAGGCGCAGGGGATGCACCGCCCAGAGTAACGCCAGAATTCCCGCCAGAAGCGGCTGTCCCGTCAGTTTTTTGAGAAGGGCAAACAGGCCCATACTCGCCAGTAGGTGCCAAACCAAATTGACCGCATGGTGGCCGGATGCACTCTCGAGTCCAAAAAGCTGCACATCCAACATATGGCTCCACCACGTCAAGGGATGCCAGAGGTTGGTTTGGCCACTTCCGGTGAGGGCCCAACCCAAGCTCTCCGCGCTCAAGCCTCGTCTCACCTGCTCATTCCCAGTGACGTAAATCGGGTCGTCATAGGAAATAAAATCGAAGGACACGACCTGCCCCAAAGTAAGAATGACAGCCGCCGCCAGCATGAGGCAGACCCCTCTCTTCGCCGGACACTTGCGCTCAATGGCCATGCCTAGTCCTAGAAGGTGACCTGTCCCCCGTCAACGACGAGCCTGCGCGCCGGGAGCTTTCCCCTCGAAGGGAAAAACCCGCCCGGGAAAAAGGACCCGGCACGGGTTTGTCAAAGCGAAAGAAAGGACTCTCTCACAAATCGAGCCCGGTCCAGGCCGCGTTGTTCGCACTGGAGGCGACGACCGCTTCGATAAAGGCCATCCCCCGGATGCCATCGTCGATGCGGGGATAATCCAAGGCCACGGCATCGGGCTCCTTGCCATCTTCCACCGCGCGAATGTGGTTCGCAAAGTTGCGGTAGAGATTGGCGAAGGCTTCCAAGTAACCCTCGGGGTGACCGGCAGGAGTGCGGCAATTGGCCGTGGCCGCTTCCCCGAGATAACCCTGACCCGCGCGCCAGATTTCCGTCGGCTTGTCGAGGCGGTGAACTTGCAAAGTATTGGGCTCAAGCTGATGCCACTCGAGCCCGCCTTTTTCGCCGTAGACCCGCAGGCTGAGATTGTTCTCGCAACCCACCGAGATTTGCGAGGCATGAAGCACCCCCTTGGCTCCGTTTTCAAAACGCAGCAAGACATTGCCATCATCGTCGAGCAGACGCCCGTCGACAAAGCTGGTCAAATCGGCCGCGAGTTCGGAAATGGTGAGCCCGGAGACGTATTCGGCTAGGTTTTCGGCATGAGTACCGATGTCGCCCATACAACCAGCCGCCCCGGAGCGCTTGGGATCCGTGCGCCACTCGGCCTGCTTGGCCCCGTCGGCCTCCAATCGGGTGGCCAGCCAGCCCTGGGGATACTCGACGACCACTTTGCGGATTTTGCCAAACTCGCCCGCCGTGACCATTTCGCGAGCCTGCTTGACCATGGGGTAGCCGGGGTAGTTGTGGGTCAGGCAATAGAGCTTGCCGCTGGCTGCGATGACTTTCTTCAGCTCCTTGGCCTCGGCAAGATCGAGGGTGGCAGGCTTGTCGGACAAGACATGGAAACCACCCTCCAGCGCGGCTTTCGCTGCCGGGAAGTGCATGTGATTGGGAGTGACGATGGCCACGAAGTCCATGCGCTCACCAACCGGCCGCTTGGATTCGGCCTCAATCATCTCCTCGAAGGTGCCGTAGCAGCGGTCCTCGGGGAGGAGCAGATCCTTACCGGAGGCTTTGGACTTCTCGGGCGTGGAGCTGAAGGCCCCGCAGACGAGTTCAACCTGCTGATCAATGGCTGCGGCGATGCGGTGCACCCCCCCGATGAAGGCCCCCCGGCCTCCGCCAATCATTCCCATGCGGATTTTTCGTTCGCTAAAAGACATTGCTTTGGAGTGTTCTACTGATTTTTCTTATCGAAGGCGGAGTCGAAAACGACATCGGAAGGAGCGAAATCGAGACTACGGGTGAACTGGCAACTCTCGGTCGCTCCGTGGATGCGGTCCATGCGGCCGTCTTCCCACTCCACGGAGAGAGGCCCCTGATAACCAACATCATTCAGCGCAACAATGACTTCCTCGAAGTCGACATCGCCGCGCCCCACGCTACGGAAGTCCCAATAACGGCTGGGATTGGTGAAGTCGGTGTGGCCGCCGAAGACGCCCACGGTGCCATCGCCATGGCCCCACCAGGCATCCTTCATGTGAGCATGGAAGATGCGGTCGCCGAAGTCGCGAATGAAGCGCACGTAGTCCACTCCCTGGTAGCCGAGGTGGCTGGGGTCGTAGTTGAAGCCGAAGCGCGGGTGGTTCTCCACCGCCTGCAACGCGCGCGCAGCGGAAGCAATGTCGAAGGCGATCTCGGTGGGATGGACCTCCAGAGCAAAGTAAACATCCTCCTGCTCGAAGGCATCGAGAATGGGCGTCCAGCGCTTGGCGAAGTCCACAAAGCCTTTTTCCAAAAAAGCCTGGTCGGTGGGCGGGAAGGCGTAGAGGGCGTGCCAAATGCTGGAGCCGGTGAAGCCATTGACGACCACTTGGCCACTTCCAGCCGGGAACTTGGCCATGTAATCCTTGCCGGCATCCATGAACTTGCGGGCAGCCTTGCCGGTATCGATCATCTCTTGAGCCGCACGCTGGCGCACACCCTCCGGATCGCCGTCTCCCCAGATTTCGGGAGTGAGAATGGCCTGGTGACGCTCGTCGATATTATCGCAGACCGCCTGACCGACCAAATGGTTGGAAATGGCGTAGCAAACAAGATCATTGGCCGCGAGCAAGTCCCAGACGGACTCCACATAGCCCTCTTCATTGAGAGCCCGCTGGACATCGAAGTGATCCCCCCAGCAGGCGAGCTCCACCCCGTCGTAGCCCATCTCACGGACTTTCGGCAGCAATTCGGCAATCGGCAGGTCGGCCCACTGGCCGGTGAAAAGTGTAACAGGTCTTGGCATAGAATTTTTCAGGTTATCGAGTTCGCTTCAATTAACGGGGCGAGGACTACGCGAGGTCAAAGCGATTCTTGAGCGCTTCCGCAAATTTTTCCTCAAGTTGACGGTAAACTGTCGCGTATTCTTCCCGGGGCAAGACATCGCGACCCTCCGCAGGAGCGGAAAAGGCCTCTTCCAAGGTTGAAAGATCGTCGCCCCGGGCGACGGCAGCCCGCAAAGCCGCTCCCAGAGCCGCCGAGCCAGCCACCGAGAGACGGCGCACTTTTTTTCCAAAAATATCAGCGACAATTTGGGCAATGCCGTTGTTCTCGGAGGCTCCCCCGGTGAGGAGAACTTCCTCCGTTTCCACGCCCAGCCAATCGGAATGACGCTTCATGTTGAGGAACTGCCCCTCGATGACGCCCCGCACCCATTCATCGGCAGTGGGCTCTCCAGCAAAGCCGACTGGAATGAAGTCGGTGGAATTCACCCGGGGTGTGATCTCGTTGCCCACAAAGGGGAGAATGACGCGTCCGCCCAGAGCGGGTTCGCTGCGGGCAAGCCCCGCCACATCGAAGTCCTCCCAGGACAGATCGAAGCGATCCTTCACCGCCTCCCGGGCAAGGGAGCCGTTGAGGAAGCAGATAAGGCTCATGTTTCCTCCCATGGGATTGCCAAACACATGTCCAAAGCCCCGCGGATCGGTGCGGGGCTCGCTCATAGCGGCAAAAAGGGTGTCGCTGGTGCCTAAGCTGATGACCACTTTGCCCGGCTGGGCCGCTCCCATGCCAACGAGACTGCTGGGATTATCCCCCGTCCACAGCACCACTTGGCAAGAGGGGTTGAGATTGTATTTGTTGGTGAAATAGGAGGAAACAGGGCCCGCCACGGTATCGGCCGGAGCGACAGCCGGGAGCTTGCGGCGCAGCTCCGGCGCGGTCGCGGCCAGCAAATCCTCGTCCCAGTCATTGGCAACCAGATTCATGAGATTCATGCCCGCCCCATCTCCCGTATCGATGGCCACGCTTTTCCCCGCGAGGACGCTGGCCAAGAAAGAACTGACGAGGTGAATGCTCCCGGTGGCCGCATAGCCATCGGGATCGGTCTGGAAAAACTTGCGGATTTGCGGGCCGGTGAAGCGCTCGATGGGCACCGAGCCACTGCGGCGACAGACCTCTTCCGCGCCCCCCAGAGCACTTCCAATCTCGGCACACTGCGCGGTGGTGGAGGTATCCATCCAGATGGGGGACGTTTCACGAGCCAGGACCGGAGCCAGCTGGTCGGCGAGACTTTTCTCGCGCTGGAGACCAGAAAGAGCGTGGTTGAACCCGTTCTTCAAGTAGACGCTGCCATGCTGTTGGCCGGAGCCCGAAACCGCTTCCACCTTGTCGAGAGGGGCCCCGGCCAGCTGCAGCTGGCGGAAAACGGCGTCCAGCGCATCCAACCACATCAAGGGGCTGGAGTGGACCTCGCCCCCACGACCGCCGGGGAGAAAACCGGAGGGCATGCCGTATTGGGGCAGGTCTTTGCCAAAGGAGACGGAGGCTTCCGCCACAATTTTGCCCTCCGCAGTATCGAGGATGAGGGCGGAGAGACTTTGAGTCGAAGAGTCGAGACCAAGAACGAGAGACATATTAAATACTATGCATTTACAAGTTGTGAGACCGAGAGGAACGAAGTAGAAAAAATCGGTAGATCGTCAAAAAAGCGCGTTTTTTTCGCGAAAAGATTCGGCTGTGAGACGTTTAATTGGCACGAGCGATGCTGTCTCTTAGATGCCGTGTTGCTTGAATGGCGCGGAGGTCAAAAGTGGTTTCATGGGTTTTTCCACCTCGATCTCCGTGCCTCTTCTTTAGCTCCGGCGCTTCCTTCGGGTAGCGCGGGAACGCTTAAAATGAGCACGGAGGGCGCGAGTGGTTTAATGGGTTTTCCACTCCACCCTCCGTGCTTTCTTTTTTTAAAACAGGCTCTTTAGAGGCTTAAAGGTAGTCGTTGAGAAGGTTCTCAAGACGTTCCTGGCGTCCGCTCTCCAACTGGGGCGGTTGAATGCCCTGGGCGTAGGCATCGAGGGAATCGAGAGTGGCGGTGCCGGACTCGACCTCGGCCCCCGCACCTTGGTCGAAAGTGCGGTAGCGCTCGCTGATGAAGTCGCTGAACTTGCCATCCTCGATGATCTTGGCCGCGACCTTAAGACCGCGGGCGAAGGCATCCATGCCGCCGATGTGGGCATAGAAGAGATCGGTCGGATCGTGGGACTCACGACGACGCTTGGCATCGAAGTTGAGGCCTCCTTTGCCCAGACCACCGTTTTTGAGCACTTCCACCATGATCTTGGTGGCAAGGTAGTAATCGGTGGGGAACTGGTCGGTGTCCCAGCCAATGAGCTCGTCACCACGGTTGGCATCGATGGAACCGAGGGCTCCGGCATTGGCCGCCACCTGCATTTCATGCTCCATGGTGTGCCCCGCGAGAGTAGCGTGGTTGGTCTCGAGGTTGAGCTTGAAGTGATCGAGGAGATCGTATTCGCGCAAGAAGTTCAGACAAGCTGCCGCATCGGAGTCGTATTGGTGGGTGGAAGGTTCACGCGGCTTGGGCTCGATAAGGAACTGCCCTTCGAAGCCGATCTTGCGGGCGTGGTCCACAGCCATGTGCAGGAAGCGGGCGAGGTGATCGAGCTCGCGCTTCATGTCGGTATTGATGAGAGAGCCGTAGCCCTCGCGACCGCCCCAGAAGACGTAGCCGGTGCCGCCGAGACGATGGGTGGCCTCCAGCGCGTGCTTCACCTGGCTGGCACCATAGGCATAGACGTCGGCATTGGGCGAAGTGGCCGCCCCCTGCGCGTAGCGGGGATGACCAAAGAGGCAAGCCGTGCCCCAGAGCAACTTCTTGCCGCTGGACTGCTGGAATGTCTCAAGCTCGTCGATCACGCGGTGGAAGTATTCATGGGTCTGCTTCAGACTTTCCCCTTCGGGCGAGATGTCGCGGTCGTGGAAGCAATAAAGATCGATATCCATCTTTTCGAGGAACTCGAAGAAGACCGGCACCCGGGCGAGAGCGTTTTCAAGCGAATCGGAACGGTCGTCCCAAGGCATGAGAGCGGTGCCCGCACCGAAAGGATCGGAAAGCTCGTTGCGCATCACGTGCCAGTAGGGAGCGGCGAAGCGCAAATGCTCGCGCATGGTTTTGCCCGCTACGACTTCATCGGGATTGTAATGGCGAAAGGCAAAGGGATTGTCGGAACCGGGGCCTTCGTAGACCACTTTCGGGACATCGGGAAAAAATTCGGACATATTCTATTTGTTGTTTTTTGTCAGGCGAGCGGACGCCAGCGCCCCTCAGGCTAGCGAATCGGGCCCGCGAGCACTACGACAAAAATGCGCAACTTGGTGTATAATGCCGTCAAAATCAGGAAAGGTTCGCTTTTTTCTAAGATTAGGGGTGAAATCTCACCAGAAATTGTCGTTCTACTCCTATAAACATGAAGCAACGCTCTCCCGCCCCAGACAGCCAAGATTTGACCGCCTTTTCCGATTTCGTCAAAGAAATGCGCCCCGGTCAAATCGCGATGGGTTTGTTCGAAGCGCTTCCGGACGTGATTTTTTGGATCAAAGACCGCTCCTACCGCTTCGTCTTTGTCAATCAAGCCTTCGCCGAACTCTGGGG
Organism: Roseibacillus ishigakijimensis; assembly: GCF_016595415.1. Lineage (GTDB taxonomy): Bacteria > Verrucomicrobiota > Verrucomicrobiia > Verrucomicrobiales > Akkermansiaceae > Roseibacillus > Roseibacillus ishigakijimensis. Next base: position 113,100 of record NZ_JAENIO010000005.1, on the reverse strand, counting down.
AAAACCCCCGGAATATTTCTTCGGTAAGACCGACCAGGAAGTGAACGCCCCCGAACTGACCCGGGTCTATCGCCAGGACGACGAGAAAGTCTCCCTGAGTGGCGAAGGAATTCACAACAAGATGGAACTGGTGACCCGTCGGGCCGGCGGGGTGGAGTGGCGGATGACATCGAAAATCCCGCTCTACGACCATGAGGGCGTCATTTTAGGCACGGCCGGAGTCTCGCGCCGCCTCGACCAACGGGAAGGCCATCCCCTGCCCCCACCCTATCGCGCGATTTCCAAGCTGATTGACTACGTCCACGAACACGTCTCCGAGCCCTTGGCGGTGGACCAACTGGCCAAACTGGCCGGGATGTCGGTCTCCACCTTGGAGCGCCGGTTCCGGGCCCACCTGGGCACCTCCCCCAAACGCTTCATCCTGCATTCCAAGGTAGCGGCAGCTTGTGAGCGCCTGCTTTCCACCCCCATGACGATCAGCGAGATATCGGAGTCTCTCGGTTACAATGAGCACGCTTCTTTCACGCGCGCGTTCACCTCGGTGATGCACATGTCCCCAACCGCTTACCGCAAGTATTACAAAAGCGGGGATCACTGACCTCCGACCACTCCTTCACGACGTTTCCGCCAATTCCTGCTCGGCCAAGAGCTGGCCGAGCTGAAGGGTCACGGCTCCCACCGCGAGGGGGCGCCCGTCCAGCGCGCCCAAGGGACGAACCCCCAGGAGGCTACTGGTAAGAAATATTTCGCTCGAATCCTGCAAGAAGGCGATGGGGCGCTCTTCCTCCCGCACGGCGAGTTCAGCCCTCCGGGCCAGCGCCAGCACCCGCGCCCGGGTGACGCCGGGGAGACAGCCACTGGACAAAGGAGGCGTGAGCACGGTGTGCCCCTCCACCACAAAGACATTGCTCCAAGTCCCCTCGCACCAATGTCCGGCTAGATTCGCCAAGAGGGCTTCGTCTCCTCCCGAGCTCTTCGCTTCGGCGAGCGCGAGGGAGTTTTCACCATAAGACAGAGCCTTCAAGCCCGCCAGGGCCCCGTGCTCATTGCGCCGGTAGCGGGAGGTCCAGGCCGTCAGCACCGCAGGCTTGAGCCCCGCCTCCTCGGCGGTGAAAAGCAGGGAATCCGGGGTGCGGGTGACACGAAGCCGCACCCTCGCCAAGGAATCCTGATAGCCATTGCGAACGAGCAGCTCTTCGGCGATCTCGCGCCCTTTTGCCGGGGAGGGCAGGGAGAGCCCGAAAGCGCGCACCCCCTTTTCCAAGCGCAACCAGTGTTCCTCCCAAGCAAAGACCCGCCCTCCAAGGGCCAACATCGTTTCAAAAACCCCTTCCCCCCGGAGAAAGCCCCGATCCCGGCTATCGATGAGCGCGCGCTCTTCCGCCTTCCAATCACCGTTCAGCCAGACCATCATCTCTCTAACAAAAAGTAGACCGCCCGAACTTCCCTTTCCTACGAAAAAATGAACTTTCTCGCTCACCTTGCCCTGGCCGGTCCCTCCGACGCCTCCCGGGTGGGGAATCTGCTCGGTGACTTTGAGAAAGGAACCCCGGCCTCCCTCGCGGAGCGCCATGCCCCCGAAATCGTCGCGGGCATCCTGATGCACCGCCAGCTCGACCGCCACACCGACGACCACCCCTCCTTCCGGGCGGCCAAGCTCCTCCTCGCCCCAGAGCGCCGCCGCTTTGCCGGCATCTTGCTCGATCTCTACTTCGACCACCTCCTCCACCGCCATTGGCCAAGATTCCACCCCGGCACCGCTGAGGACTTCATTGCTGGGATCCACCACACCCTGGAGCGCAGAAGGGATTGGTTGGGGCCCAACTTCGGCCCCCTTGCCCCCCTTCTCCGCCAGCAGAACTGGCTGGGCTCCTACGCCACTTTACCCGGGCTCCAGCTCACTTTGGACCGCGTCTCCCGCCGCTCGCCACGCTTCGCTCCCCTGCGCGAAGGCCTGCAAGACTACCTTCGTCAGGAAGGCGAAATCGAAGAGCTCTTTCTCGCTCTCTATCCCGACCTGCGGGCCCGGGCCAATCTCCTTCTCGGGAATAAAACCCTCATCACTCCCTCTTTTCCTTGAAACCCTGCGGGATGACCGTCAGGATGTGTGGTCGTTGTCAATTCAGGCGACCACCCCTCCTATTGCCATCCCAACCCCATCCTTATCATGAAAATCATCCGTCCACTCCTGGCCATCATCGCCCTCTCCACGACCTTCCTCAGAGCCGACCATCATGGCTCCACCAGTAAAGCCGAACACCTTCTCCAAGCCGCCGATCATTTGGAAAAAGCAGGTGCCAAGGAGCACGCCGACTCCATTCGGGCTCACGTCAAAGGCTTGCAAGAGCCCGCCGCGCCCACCCCGAAGGACAAAGAGAAAACGAAACAGGACCAAGCCGCCACCAAAGCCGCTGGTGCCGCCTGCTGCCCTCCGCAATCCCGGGCCGCCGCCCTGAGGGCTGGCGCCAAAAAAGAAGCTGCCAAATGCGAGTGCGGCCAGGAAGAGTGCGAAAAGTGCGCCAAAGGAAAGTCCTGCGATTGCGACAAGGCCGACTGCAAGAAGTGCGCCCCCGAAGATGCCAAAAAGGACGGAAAAGAATCCTGTCAAAGCTGCCAAAAGGGGTGTCAGGACTGTGATGCCGTCCTCGAGAAGTTGAGTGAAATCGAGGAAACCCTCGACGCCATTCTGAACCAAATGAAGAAACAGCGGTCTCGGGTCTACCGGGTGCCATCCGCCAGAGAATAGCTTCTACCCCAAACCCACGACCCAGGGAGTCCGGAAGGACTCCCTTTTTTGATCACCAGAACTTTTTCCACAAAAAACAGCGTCCTTACTCGACAAAACCGCCACATTCAGCCAAACCCCCCGCCGAAACCTTATCAGAACATGGCCAAAACCGACCTTTCCCACTACCGAAACATTGGTATTTTCGCCCACGTTGACGCGGGCAAAACCACGACCACCGAGCGAATCCTCAAGCTGACCGGCCGCATTCACAAGCTGGGCGAAGTTCACGATGGTGCTTCCACCATGGACTTCATGGAGCAGGAAGCAGCACGGGGGATCACCATTCAGTCGGCGGCGACCACCTGTTTCTGGCCCGGTTCCACCAAGCAGTTCCCGAATCACCGCTTCAACATCATCGACACTCCCGGCCACGTTGACTTCACCATCGAAGTTTATCGTTCCCTCAAGGTTCTCGACGGTGGCGTCGGCGTCTTCTGCGGCTCCGGTGGCGTTGAGCCCCAGTCCGAAACCAACTGGCGCTACGCCAACGAGTCCAAAGTGGCCCGTCTCATTTACGTCAACAAGCTCGACCGTCTCGGCGCCGACTTCTACCGCGTCGTGGACCAGGTCAAGAACGTCCTCGCAGCCAAGCCTCTCGTGATGGTTCTGCCCATCGGCACCGAGGAAGACTTCAAAGGCGTCGTCGACCTCCTCAACATGAACGCCTGGGTTTGGGACGACTCCGGCCTGCCCGAGAACTACGAGATCGTAGACATCCCCGAGGACATGAAGGAGAAGGCCGAGCAATACCGCGCCGAACTCATCGAAACTGCGGTGGAGCAGGACGACGAGCTCATGGAAGCTTATCTCGAGGGCAACGAGCCCTCCATCGAGGACATCAAGAAGTGCATCCGCAAGGGCACCATCAACCTCGACTTCTTCCCCACCTTCTGCGGTTCCTCCTTCAAGAACAAAGGCGTTCAACTCGTCCTCGACGGTGTGGTGGAATACCTCCCCTCCCCGACCGAAGTGAAGCCCCAGCCCGAAGTGGACCTCGAAGGCAACGAGACCGGCGAATTCGCCATCGTTGACGAAAACCGCCCCTTCCGCGCCCTGGCCTTCAAGATCATGGACGACCAGTTCGGTGCCCTCACCTTCGTGCGCGTCTACTCCGGCAAACTCAACAAGGGCGACACCGTCCTCAACACCTTCACAGGCAAGACCGAGCGCATCGGCCGCATCGTGGAGATGCACGCCAACGACCGCAACGAACTGGAAGGAGCCCAAGCTGGTGACATCGTGGCCTTCGTGGGTCTCAAGAACGTGCAGACCGGTCACACTCTGGCCGACAAGGACAACCCCGCCACCCTCGAGCCCATGGTCTTCCCCGATCCGGTAATCTCCATCGCCGTCGAGCCCAAGGACAAGGGACAAGCCGAGAAGCTCGGCGTCGCCATCGGCAAGATGGTGAAAGAAGACCCCTCCTTCCGCGTCGAAACCGACGAGGACTCCGGCGAAACCATCCTCAAAGGTATGGGCGAGCTTCACCTCGACATTAAAGTGGACATTCTCAAGAAGACACACGGCGTCGAGGTCAAAGTGGGCGCTCCCCAAGTGGCCTATCGCGAGACCATCACCAAAGCCATCACCGACAGCTACACGCACAAGAAGCAGTCCGGTGGTTCCGGTCAATACGCGAAAATCGACTACACCATCGAGCCTGCCGAGCCCGGCATCGGCTTCGAATTCGAATCCACCGTGGTCGGTGGTAACGTGCCCAAGGAATACTTCCCCGCTATTGAGAAAGGCTTCAAGACCTCCATCGACCGCGGACCTTTGGCCGGCTACCCCCTCCTCGACATCAAGGTCACCCTCACCGACGGTGGCTTCCACGCGGTGGACTCCTCGGCCGTGGCCTTCGAAATCGCCGCCAAAGCCGCCTACCGCCAGTCCATGCCGAAAGCCGGCCCCCAGATTCTGGAGCCCATCATGAAGCTGGACGTCTTCACTCCCGAAGATCACATCGGTGACGTTATCGGCGACCTCAACCGCCGCCGCGGCATGATCAAGACCCAGGACCCCACTCCTACCGGCGTCCGGGTGAAGGCTGATGCCCCTCTCTCCGAGATGTTCGGATACATCGGTGACCTCCGCACCATGACTTCCGGTCGTGGCCAGTTCTCCATGGAGTTCAGCCACTACGCCCCTTGCCCCAAAAACATCGCCGACAAAGTGATCGCCGATGCCAAGGAGCGCGAAGAGGCCAAGAAGAAGTAAGTCCTCGTCTTTCCACTTTTTAAAAAGCCGGGTCTCGCAAGAGGCCCGGCTTTTTTGTGCCCTCCCCTCACCCCGCAGAGATTAACGACGTCGCCGAGGGCGGGTGAGCGTGGGGTCAAGCCCCAACCGCAGGGCCGCCCTCGGGGTCCTTTTTCCGCCTGGTGGTCATACCATAAGGAGAGAAGCGCAATTCCCCCTCGAATTTCCATTCAACTCCGCGCCCACTTGGGTTTAGCTTGCGCCGTGCACCGCATCACCACCATCGCCTTTGGCACCTTCACCCAGCTTGTGCGGATGAAGGTCTTTTACTTTCTCGCCATCTTCGTGGTCCTCGCCATCGCCCTCAACTTCTTTCGCCTCCCCCACCACATGGGACCGGAAGCGGTGGCGGCGGAGGAGCTTCGGCTCTGGAAGTCGGGCACCATTGGCTTGATGAAGCTCTTCGCGATCATCTTTTCGCTCGCCGCCACCGCCCTGCTCATCCCACGCGACTTGGAGGACCGCATTCTCTACACCATTCTCTGCAAGCCGGTTCCACGACTGGACTACGTCATCGGCAAATTGCTAGGGGTGCTCATGCTGACCTTCGTGGCACTGGCGGCCATGGACCTTCTCATGAGTGCGGTCCTCCACCACCGCACCGGAATCGTCGAAGCAGAGCGCGTCGCCTTCTTGCAGAGCCATGGCTATTCAGAGGCCGATATCGCCATTGAAGTTGCCGAAGTGCGCCAACACGGACCCACCCTCTCCCTTCAATTCGGCATCCTGAGCATTTTCTTGGAAGCCGCCGTCATTGCAGCTGTCGCCCTGCTCATCTCCACTTTCAGTTCCTCGACGTTGTTCACCATCATCAGCACCATCCTGGTCTACTTCATTGGCTTCTTCATGGGACAAGCCCGCGAGTATTGGCTGGAGACAACCAACCTTGGCGACTCTTTTCTAGGCAAGGCCGCCGTGCAGCTGCTCTCCCTCATTTTCCCCGATTTATCAATTTTCGGACTCGCGGATGCCGCCATTGCTGGGTTAGCCATCCCGCCACTGGTTGCCTTAAAGGTCACCGGATTGGCTGTGGCCTACCTCGTCACCTACACTCTGGTCTCGTGGTTCGTCTTCGCAGACAAAGAGTTCTAATTCCGGAGGCAATCCTTCCGCCTGGGCTCAACTCGCTAGTTCACCAGATCCTCGCGCGAACAAAAGATGCGATGCTTCTTGATGTCCCTCACCATGAGAAAACAAGTCGTGGCAAAGACCATTGCGATCGACCCCCAAAGAACATAGCCACCTCTCCAGGGATCCCCAGTAATCATCGCTTGTTGGGCGGCCGCCAAGGAATGGACCGGCGGCGTCACCCTCGCTCCAAAATGAACCACTGGATAGCCTCCTTCGGAGGAGAGGACTTCGCCTCCTCCCCCACTTTCGGCCTTGTCCCCACTGCGAGTCACCACCACCGGAGAGGCTCCGGACGCACTCAAGTGCCCCTGAAACATCATCAGGCGAAAGCGATAGGGCCGCTTGGCATCACGAGTCTCCAGGAATCCAAATTGAAAAAGGTTTTCCCCGATTAAGGCATAGGATTCAGCAGGAGAAGCAAAGACGCTTTCCCCATCATCCTTGTTGCGCCACTCACTCTGCCGCACAATCGAATCTTTGAAAAGGCGATGAAAACTCTCCATGCGGGCTTGGGCTTCATCCCAAGAGAACGCTTTGTGCTCATGAAAAGCCCAGCGCCAAACGGTCTCATGGGCATCGAGGTCGACTTCAACTTGTCCCGGTCCCATGGCCACAGAATCTTGGGAATTTGGTAAAGTGAGCGTAAGCTCCCTGCTGAGTTCAATTCTATTACCTTTTTGGAGAAGAGAACGGAGGTCAATACCCAAAGCCTTCAAGGACTGCACGGACAAACCCTCAGACAATACGATTCGAGCGTCGGCGCTTGCACAAGCAGCGAACAATGCGAAAAGTAATGTCTTAAAACCTTTATTCATAAATTAGTTGTATCTTATTTCCTTTTATTTGCCTAGACACAAATTCATTGTCTTCGGCCCTGTTTGGTTTGAGTTGAATCCTCTGCCCCCTCTTGGACTACGGCTCTAGCCGTAATTGTCACTTGAACCGGAAAATAATGAGAGAAACCCTCTGCCGATATCCGAAGGCAGGATTCCCCTTTTCACCTGCGATTGAGACTGCTGAGTCCGATGAGCGCGGAGGCGACCAAGAAGACGACGGCCAGCACTTGAGCGAGCCCGGCGGCGAAACCAGCCAAGCCGAGAAAGCCAACCAGAGCGGCGGCTACGGCGGTGATGAGAAAGATTAAAAACCAAGTTGTCATATTGTGGGGGCAATCAACACCTTATCCGCAGCTTCCGTTCCACCCCGCAGCCCTAAAAAATAACAACTCCTTTAAGGTAAGCAAGCTAAAGGAAAAATCCGAGCTGGAAGGGGGTGAATTTTGCACAGAGTGCTGAAAGGTCAATCGATTCCATCAAGCTCCCTGCATGATTTCCATGCGCCAAATCATGCAGAACGCATGACGTGAGCCCTCTGCCCAACGCAGAGAGCACCCTTTTTCAAAATTTAAGAGGCTAAAAATCAGACGAGTAGAATTTCACTCCCTCGATTGGTCTTTCTCCAGCTACTCCCCAATCACGATGAAAGAAACCCCCTTGCACGAAGACATCATCGCCGGGTTGCGGCACGCTTATGAGATGGAAATCGAGACGGTAGAAAACTATCTGGCCGCCTCCGTCAATCTTGATGGTCTGCGCGCCCTTTCCCTGCGCCAAATTCTCAAAGATGAGGTCGCTGACGAGTTGGGACACGCCAACAAGCTGGCTTCCCGCATCAAAGCTCTCGGCGGCACCGTCCCCGGCAGCATGCAGATGGAGCGCTCCCAGCGTTCTCTCCAGCCGCCCTCGGATTCGACCGACCTGGTCAGCGTGATCAAAGGTGTGATCGACGCGGAGAGCGCTGCCATTGACCATTATCGTCGGATGATTGAGCTCACTGAAGGGGCGGATCCGGCCACGCAAGATTTGATGATCGAGCTTCTCACCGACGAAGAAGAACATCGTCGCGAGTTTGCCGGATTTTTGAAGGCCCTCCAGCACGAGATTTCCCGCGACGAAGTGCCCGATACCGAGCTCGTGATGTCGGAAACCCTGGCCGCTTGAGGCCGTCACTTGAATCTCCCCAAATTGATAAAAATGCTATGAAAGAAAAAAAATACACCATCCTGCTCGCAGCCATGCTGGCTGCTCCCTTCGCCCTCGTCTCTTGCGAGAAACAAACGGAAGCGGAGGAACGCCAAGAGGAAGCCATTGAAGCAATCGAAGATGCCGGCGAAGAAGTTGGCGACGCCATCGAAGACGCCACTGACTAATCATCCGTCCTTTGACCCCATTTCCCCGAAACTGAACCCTAAGCTATAAACAAATGAAATTACTGACCCTTACTCTTTCCCTGCTGAGCCTGTCCCTTGCAAGCTGCACGAACTTCCAGACCCGAAGCCAGAATGACGCCGCGACGGGAGCCCTCATCGGCGCTGGTGCTGGTGCCCTCCTTGGCGACGACGACAATCGGGCGGGCTCGGCCGCAGTGGGAGCCGCTCTCGGCGGAGCCGCCGGTTACGCGGTGGGAGCCAACCGCTAATCCTTCCTTCCCCCCAAAAAACAAAAACCCTGTCTGTCCAGCGCCCACTCCTTGCTTCCCCCGCGAGGCGTGGGTTTCTGGCATTCTTGGCCTCTCAGCTGGGGCTTTCCCTTGCATTTTGCACGAAACCAGCCTGAAAACTGGCAAAATGCACGATCTTATTCTCTGTCTTTCTTGACTTTCAACCACTTTTGAACGGCACAAGTTGCGCTAACCCTTTCCCTCTTTCCATGGACATCCTGATCGTTGACGACGAAAAGTCGATTCGCACCACCACCTCAATTGCCGTGGAGGCCGAGGGGCACTACGCCGAAACGGCGGACAGTGCCCGCATCGCAGAGATGAAGCTCAAGGAGGCGGATTTCAACCTCGTCTTTCTCGATTTGCGCTTGGGGGAAGACAACGGAATGGAGGTCCTGCGAGGTATTGTGAAGCATCGCCCGGACCTGCCGGTGGTCATCTTCACCGCCCATGCATCGATCGAGACTGCGGTGGAAGCCACCCGCGAGGGTGCCTTCGACTACTTGGAAAAGCCTTTCACTCCCGACCAACTGCGGGCCATTCTGCTCAAAGCCGAAAAGGCGAGCCGAACGCAGAAGAAAATCACCAATCTGGAAACCGAGGTCAAGGAGCTGCAGACCCAAGTGTCCACCCAGGCTCCGCCTTCCACTTTTGAATCCAAGGAGCCTGCCATGCAGGAGAGCCTCTCCACCCTCTTTCGCGCTGCGGCCACCCCGGCCTCGATTCTGATTTTGGGGGAAAGCGGCACTGGCAAGAGTGTGATCTCGAAGGCCATCCACGAGCAGAGCCACTTGGCCGGGAACCCTTTCGTCACCGTGAGCTGCCCGAGCTTGTCCAAGGAGCTGCTCGAGAGTGAACTCTTCGGTCACGTCAAAGGCTCCTTCACAGGCGCGGTGAAGGACAAATGGGGAAAAGTCGCAGCCGCCGACGGAGGCACCCTTTTCCTGGATGAAATCGGTGAGCTGCCTTTGGAAATCCAGCCCAAGCTGCTCCGCCTGCTGCAAGAGAAAGAATATGAGCGCCTGGGTGAAACCAAAACCCGGCAAAGCAACGTCCGCATCATTGCCGCGACCAACCGCAATCTGGCGGAGATGGTGGCTGCGGGCGAATTCCGGGAAGATCTTTTCTACCGCCTGAACGTGATCTCGGTCGAACTGCCGCCTCTGCGCGAACGCCCCCGCGACCTGCAGGTCTTCGCCCACAATTATCTCGCCTTTTTTGGCAAACAAGTGGGGCGGGAGGGGCTGGCCTTTTCGAGCGAAGCCCTGATGGCCCTCAAGAGCTACCCTTGGCCCGGCAACTTGCGTGAGCTGCGCAATTCCATTGAAAGAGCCGCCATCCTCGCACAGGGCAATGAGATCGAGGCCCGCGACCTCCCTTCGGCCCAAGAGCTCCCTCTCACCACCGGGTCAGCTTCTGAAAAAGGCCCCGGAGGCGTCTCCTCCCTGTGCGGAAGCAACATCACCCTGGCCGAACTGGAAGAAGAACACATCAAGCAGGTGCTCGCCCGCAGCGAAAGCCTGCAGCAAGCCGCCGAGATCCTCGGCATCGACAACGCCACTCTCTACCGCAAACGGAAAAAGCTGAATTTGGGATGAAACGGAAAATACTTTTTGGCAATTCAGTTTTCCTCCTGCTGCTCTTCGGCACGGGCGGCGGGGCAATGTGGCTGCTTGATCAAACCAGCGACGCCTTCATCCAATCTTCCGTGAAGTTCCAAGATCAGTCGCGGGCCATCCAAGACCTGCGCTTCGGCACGTCCTCCATCAATACCCACTATCTGCCGGCGATGGTGGTCTCCGATAGCGAGCTGCCCCCCATCCCCCCGCGGGAGCATTTCGAAAACAGTTTTGCGAGCATGATGGAGTCGCTCACACTCATCCGCGCCACCGCTGATGAACCCGAGCGGCAGAGCCTCGAGCGGCTGAAATCCGCATTGGACAAGTATGGCCAACGCTACCAGGAGCTTTTCGCCTACCAACCGGAAGACTTCTCTGCCCGCATGCAGGCCCGCAACGAGATTGCCCATCTCACCCAACAGGTGTCAGACCTTTCGCTCAATGAGTTTCTCTGGCTCGACGAGCGTTTTGGCTTGCGGAATGAAGAGCTGAGAAGAGAGACCCTGCAAAGCAATTGGCTCCTCGGCGGCCTCCTCGTTCTGGGGGTCATTGCCTCGACGGTTTTCTATTTCCAAGCCAATCGGGTGATCATTGATCCTCTGCTGAATCTGATCGCCTCGGTCAAAGAAATCCGCCGGGGAAACTTCGAGCTCACCCTCCCGGTGAGGAATTCCACCGACGAGATTGCCCAGTTGATTCCGGCCTTCAACGAAATGGCCTCCGAGCTGCGGCTGATGCGCCGCACCAATGATGAACAGTTGCTCCGCTTTGACCGTCAGAGCCGGGCTATCCTGGCCAGCTTCCCCCACCCCATTATCCTGCTGAGCAAAGAAGGACAGATCGAAAAGCTCAACCCTAGCGCCGAGGCTCTCTTTGAGAATCTGGGCACTCTGGGAGTGCTGCCGCGAAACATCTCCGAGCGCATCGCCCATGCCGTGGACCACAACGAAGAACTGCTCGTCGAGCGGCTCGACGAAGCCCTCCTGCTGCGCATCAACGAAACCGAGCACTTCTTCCTTCCCCGCATCTTCCGCCTCACCGAGAGTCAGCAGGGCTTGGAGGGTTGGGCTCTCCTCCTCATCGACGTCACCCGCCTGCGCTTCTTCGACGACCTCAAGTCCAATCTCATCTCGACAGTCAGTCACGAGATCAAGACGCCCCTCACCGGTATCCGCATGGTTCTCCATCTTCTTCTCGAGAAAAAGATCGGGGACCTCAACGAAACCCAGGACGAGATGCTCACCTCGGCGCAGAACGATTGCGAGCGACTGCTGGAAACCCTGCGCAATCTCCTGGAGATGTCCCGCATGGACAGCGGTGCGCGCTCCTTGACCCGGGAAGAAATCTCGCCAGCCACTCTCTATGAATCCGTACTGACCACCTTTACGCCGCAGGCGGCCGAGCGCGAGGTCACCCTCCAGCTGGAATTGGAAGATGGTGTGCCGGATGTGCTCGTTGATCGGATCCGCATCATCGAGGTGCTCAACAACTTCGTTTCCAATGCCATCAAGCACAGTCCTCCCGGTGGCACCGTGACCCTGACGGCCAAAGCGCTGGGGGCCGACGACGTCCGTTTTGGAGTCTACGACGAGGGTGCGGGCGTGCCGGAAGAGTCGCGCAATCGCATTTTCGAGCGCTTTTACCGCGCTCCGGACCAGAGCCAGATCGAAGGCATCGGACTAGGTCTTTCCATTGCCCGCGAGATCGTGAATGCCCACGAAGGCCGCATTGGTTACCGGCGCACCAAGGACAATCGCACTCTCTTCTTTTGCAACCTTCCTCGCGTGTGAGGCCCTTTTTTACCCCAAATCAAGACCATGACCCCTCCCCCAAAGATACTGATCGTCGATGATGAGCCCACCTTACGGCTCGGCTTTAGCCTGGCATTGAAAACCGAGCATTACGAGGTCACAGCTGCCGCCAATGGGCGGGAAGCCCTCGACAAAGTGGAAAAGGAAAGCTTTGACGTCACCGTGCTCGACCTCCGCATGCCCGAGCTGGACGGCTTGGCCACTCTCAGCCGCTTGCGCCAAGCGGGACGCGATCTCCCGGTGATCCTGTGCAGCGCCCACATCAATGCCTCCAACGCTATGGCCGCCCTTGAGCAGCAATGCTTCGACTTTCTCTGCAAGCCCGTGCGCCCCCAAGAGCTGCGCCAAAGCGTGGAACGAGTGCTCTCACAAGAGGATGGCGAGCCCTTCTCCCGCATGCTGGCCCTCCTGCGACAACAAAAATACGCCGAAGCGCTTGCAATCCTTGACTCCCTGAACCGGGAGCAATCGGTGAGCCTGCGCTTCTGGCACGAGGTGGTTTCCGATTTGGCAGCCGGACGCCCCCTCGAAACCGACCATTACGTCGAAAGCTATGGCCAGGATCTGGTCAACCTTCTCACCTTTGAGGACTGAGCACGCCGCTCGCCCTGTCATTCTCCTACCCGCCAAAAAAGGCCTGCCGAAGCAGGCCTTTTCTAGTGAGCGAACTCGTTTGCGAGCCCCTTACTCCTTCAAGATGACCCACAGGGCGTGGATGATGCCGGGGATATATCCGGCGATGGTGAGAAGGATATTGAGCCAAAAGTGCAAACCGAAACCGACTTGGAAGAAGACTCCCAAGGGCGGCAATAGGATGGCAAGCACGATGCGCAAGAGGTCGCGGGTTTTTCCGTCAGTCTGGGTGGTTGTCGTATTCATAGTTTTATTGGGGTGATTGGTTGGAGGTTAAAAAGTGAGATTGAGTCCGGGCTTACGATTCCCAGGTGAGCTCCAGGGTTTTGAGGCGGCGAAGGTCTTCCCGCACCTGGTCTCGTTGGCGCTCGATGGTCCCCGCGATCTCAGGAGGAAGCCGGAAGGAAGAGAGAGCCTCCTCGTAGTCGTTGACCGCAGCCTCTTCCCCACGCTCGCATTCACGCAAAAGAGCGCTTTCGTCGCCGGAGAAGGTCTCTACAAGGCTCATCCACGTGCGATGCATGCGTCCGGGCAAACTGCTGTGCTCGCCCGGCTCCACGTCGAGAGACTGGAGGTGGGAGGCGAGCTCTTTTTCAAAAAGGGTTCTCTGCTCGGCATTGCTGCTCAGGAAAGTCTGCAACTGGGGCTGACTCACCATCTCGGCAGCCTTGCGATAGCCTTTGATCGCGTCCCGAGTCCTCTGATGGAGTTGCTGGAGGTAATCCTGCACCGCCCGGTCGTGTGTTGGTCGCTCCTCAGCAGCAACCTTGGCGATCTCTTCCGGGGTCTGAATGGGTTGAGGGTGGAGAGGGGTCATTTTCATCTCTCCTCCTCTCTCGCAACTCCCCTGCCAATCAGATAACTAACTGATAATAAGACATAAAATCATTCACCCTCGTCTGCAAGAAGGGCCCTTTTCTGCAAAATGCCCAGCAGCACGTCCCTTCCATCTTGCAAATTGCCAATCTCAACCCGGGATGGCGGCGAGATTTTTCAAGGCCCGGTCGCGGCGCTCTTCGAGATCCTGATAATCCTCCGCCAACCAATTCTTTTTCTGAACCGCCTCATCGAGAAGGGTCACATGACGCCGCAAGGCGCTGGCGAAGTCGGGATGGAGATCCCGTGCGGACAAGCGTTCGAAGCAATCCATGAGAGCAATGGAGACAGAAACCACCTCACAGCCAAATTGGCGCAGCGGGTGGAAAGCCGCATCGAGCAAGCCAGCCGGTGTGGGAATCGCCAGGGTCACCCGCAGAATTCCCTCTTCATCGTGCCAAAGCCCCGGCGGCAAGCTTCCTTCCGCAATTCTGGCCAAAGCCCCTCCCACCCGGGCAATGACCGTCTGCGCAGTCTCGGGATCGTTAATGCCTGGCGAGAGCGCGCGCGAGGCGATCTCTATGAGCTGCCGCAGCGCGAACTCGACATCCTGTTGCGCGGTGCGCTGAGCCCCCAGGCTATAGGATTGGGAAATCTCCTCCTGCAAGTCCAGCTCCTCGTCCTCACTGCGGACAATGGCGACGACATCACCACATGCGACAAATTCCCCCGCCCGTCGCTGAAGGAGGATGACGGCATTCTTCTCCTCCGCGATCCGGCAAAGATGGGGGATTTCAATTGCTTGCACAAACCCCTCCTTCGGCAAGCGGACCATCCGACGATAGCGACCCCAGCTTTCCTCCAGGGGCACGGTGCCGGTGGGGTTGCTTCCTCCCCTCTCCTTCATCGCCAACAAGGCTTCGGTCAAATTGCCAGTCACCTCGTCCACCACATAAGGCACTTGGATAAAGCGAGCCACCATATGGAGAAATCCCAGCAAAATACCGAAGGAGGCCAGTCCACCCACCAAGCCGACCCAAACGGCCGCATCGGGGACGGGACGCTCGAGAGCCAGAGTCGCCGCCACAATCAGTTGATAAGAAAAGGAGCCCACAAAACCCCCGATGGCGACCTTAGTGCCCGTTTTATTCAGAAAATTGGTGAGCAAACGCGGACCCAGCTGGGAAGAAGCCGACGAAAGAACCACCATAGTGATGGAAAAGACCACCCCCACCACGGTGATGGAAGCTCCCGCCAGGCTGGTGAGCACCGAGACCGCCATGGACGGCTTGAAAACGGGGACCTCACTCCCCGGCAAAACTGGATCGCCAAGCAATCCCGAGAAAAAAATGCCCGACAAAAGGCCACCCAAAGTGAGCAAGCCGGGAATGAACCAGAGACCCGACCAGAGTTCGAGAATCAGCTTCTGCAAGTGAACCTTCATAAAAAAGGTGTTAGCAGAAGTAGGAGGTCAGAGGGAATTCCCTTTTCTAGCGAAACGAGGCCGGCACGGGAAGAGGAGCCGGCTTGCAAAGGGCCTTGCGGGTATTCGAACAACGGGCGCACTTGCGACAAAAATACTGCGGTTCGATCAACAAGCTGGCCAGGCGCTCAGGGTGCCGGGCGATGTCGTCTTTTTTCCAATCACAAAGGGTCTTGGCCATTTTTCAGGGGGGTTAATCAAGGGGTTCAATGAAGGCGACAATCTCGCTCCAATCAGCCTCTCCCTGCTCAAAGACCTCGCGCCGGGCGGCGGATAGAACCTGATGCAGAGACGGCCAGGATAAATCGAGCGGAAAAACCTGCGTGCTGCCGGGAGTCACGATCCGCACCTGCCACCCGGCCTCCAAGCGACGACGGAGCCGAAAAGCCCACAAGTAATCAAAACGCTGCAAACGACGGCGATTCAGCAAGAAAGTCTCGACCAAACCACTGGGGTCCGTGTCCCGCCGACGCCAAGCGGAATGCAACTCCAACAAGGCATCACTCAAGCGGATCTGCTCACCCGGAGCGATGGCCGCCATGAGGGGAACCAGCTCATCCCAAGAGGAGCGAGCGGGAGAAGAGGAATCAAGCAGCGGGGACATGTGACGAAACTGCCCCACAATTCGCCCCCTGACAAGCTTTTTGTTGATACTGAGTCGCAATAACAAGAGATTTCAGAACGGATGACCAGGAAAAAAAAACCCGCCGGGTGAGTCTTCCGGCGCAAAAGTGAACTTCCGGTCTTGTCATTTCCGCCTCTCACCCTATCCAGCAGGGCGAAATTCCACTAATCTCCACTCATGGTTCGCTTTCGCCTCTTTGGCATTCCCGTCACCGTCCTTCCCTGGTTCTGGATCACCCTCGCCATCATTGGGTCGGGGACCATCCACAGCGGGGAAGACCTCTTCAAGCTCGTCCTCTTCGTTCTCGCCGGCTTCATCTCCGTGCTGGTGCATGAGCTCGGGCACGCCCTGACCATTCGCAAGTTTGGAGCCCCGACCGAGATTGTCCTGCAGGCCTTCGGGGGCTTCGCCACTTATCCGCGCAATCGCTTCAATCGCAAGCAAGACTTTCTCGTCACCGCAGCGGGTCCCGCGATCCAGATTGCGCTGGGACTGCTCATCGGGCTCCTCGCCTACCAAGGGGGCCTGCCCAACTCCATGGGCCTGTATTTTCTGCAAATGCTCGCCATCATCAGCATCGTTTGGGCGGTCTTCAACCTTCTCCCCATCTTTCCGCTCGATGGGGGGCAAATGCTCAAAGCCCTCCTCGGGCCCAAGTGTCAGAAGGTGACTTACGGCATCGGGCTGGCCATCGCGGTGGGGGCCGGTCTCCTCGGCCTGATGGGTGGCCTGATTCTTGTCACCCTCTTCATGGCCCTCTTCGCCTACCAGAATTTCCAGCTTCTCAGGAATCCCGAACAACAGCCCTGAGCCCTCTCTCCCACCGCTTTTTCAGGAAAACAGCAGCAGCTTGCCACCTGCAAGGAGGGCAAAGATGAGCACCAGGCGCTCGAACCACTTTTGCGACACCCTCTCCAAGAGCCACTTGCCGACAACGACGCCTAGAAAAATCACGGGCACCAGCTTGAGATTAAAAAGGAGAGATTCCCCGGTGGTGAGACCCAAGCCGCCGGTGAAAGGCAGTTTGATGAGATTGATGAGGAGAAAAAAGCGAGCCCCGATCCCAATCAGCTCGAACTTGGGAATATTGCGCGAAAGTAAAAAGAGCTGAAAGACCGGCCCCGCGGCATTGGCCACCGCAGTGGCGAAGCCCGCTACCACCCCGGCCCCCGCCCCATAGCTGCGCGATTCCGCAAAGGGCTGGAAGGCCTCGGGACGATTCTTGCGCACCAGCTGCAAGGCCGCCATCAAGAGGATAATCCCTCCAATGAGAGGCTTGGCCAGGCCTTCGGGCATTTTTCCCAACAAGTAAAAACCCGCCAACATCCCCACCAGAGCGGGCCAGAGCAGGGTCCACACTGGCGGCCAGCTGCCATGCTTCCGGTAGGCCGGAAAGACAATCAAATCGGCCACAATGAGCATCGGCAAGAGCACGCCCACCTGATGAATCCCGAAGAGCTCGGTCATCAGATAAACCTGGATGATCCCCACGCCACTGAACCCTGCCTTGGAAATCCCCACCGACAGCGCCGCCAAAACCGCCATCACCCACTGGACCACCGATAAATCGAACACGCCCTTTCCTTATGGAAACGAAGGGAGAATTAAAAATGGAAAATGGAAGGGTCGACTCATGAGACGAGGAGTTCGACCAACCCGGCTAGCATTCCACCCACAGGCAGACCCACCCAGAAGACGACCAGCGCCCAGGCTGCCAGGGGAGCCTCTCCCCCGCTCAAGTGGTCACACACAAAGATCAAGAGGTGGCTCGTAATAATGAGCACGGCCCCAACTAACAGCATCGCCCCATTCAACATCGGCAAATCCGCCTCCGCAAAGTCCAGACCCATGGCCATCAACGACCAGCGGGTCCAAACCCCCAGAGTCACCAGCACCATCGACCAGAAGGACAATCGGGAGAGTCTTCGCCCCCAGCGTCGGCCGTGCTCCGTCGTGCTCTGCAAGGATACACTCGCCGATCTCCGGGCGGATTTGCTGGCCGCCCCGCCGTCCGCCCCCTTGTGACCCCAAACCCGACCGAGCAACATCCCTTCTCCTACCACACCTTTTTCCTCAACGAAAGATCAATCCTTCAAACCAAGCATCTGCCCAAAAAAATTCTGCCTCATTCTGTAAATTCTGTCCCAAAACACCCCACTGCCCGCGTCAAGAAATCCTCTCCCCTCCTCTCAAGTCTCCCCCAAAACATCCTCCTCCCCTCCCACTCATTCTGTCTCATTCCGCAAATTCTGTCCAAAAACTACCCAAAGCCAATCCTGTCCCATCCTGTCAATCCTGTCCCAAATTCCCCCCAGCTCACCCTCTCCCAAAAATTTCGCGTGATTCTCCCGAAGGATTCCCCTAAAGCCCTTTGCACATATGAAAATCGTAGTTGCCTACTCAGGAGGTCTCGACACCTCCGTTCTCCTCAAATGGCTCAAGGACAAATACTCCGCCGAAGTGATCGCCTATTGCGCGGACGTCGGTCAAGACGATGAGCTCGATGGTCTGGAAGAAAAAGCCCTCACCACCGGCGCGTCCAAATGCTTCATCGGCGACCTGAAGGAAGACTTCGCCGCCAACTACATCTACCCCATGTTCCGCGCCAACGCCCTTTACGAAGGCCGTTACCTCCTCGGCACCTCCATCGCCCGCCCCTGCATCTCCAAGGGCATGGTCGATGTCGCCATCGCGGAAGGGGCCGACGCCATCGCCCACGGGGCCACTGGCAAGGGCAATGACCAGGTCCGCTTCGAGCTCTCCACCGCCGCCCTTGCTCCCGACATCAAGATGATCGCTCCCTGGCGCGACGACTCTTTCCGCAAGGACTTCCCCGGCCGGGCCGAGATGATCGCCTACTCCGAGGCCAACGGCATTCCGGTGAAAGCCTCCATGAAGAAGCCCTACTCCATGGACCGCAACCTCCTCCACATTTCCTACGAAGCCGGTGCCCTCGAGGACACTTGGTATGACGGCACCACCGAAGCCGACAAGGACATGTATACCCTCTCGGTCGCTCCCGAGGACGCCCCCGACAAGCCCCAGTATCTCCAGCTTCTCTTTGAAAAAGGCGATTGCGTGGGCCTCAAGACCGACGGCCTCGACGAAGTCATCGCCAAGCTCGGCGACGTCACCCCCACGGGCGAGGCCGATGGCTACACCCTGCTCAATCCCTACGGCGTGATGCGGGTGCTCAACTTCCTCGGCGGAGCGCACGGCATTGGCCGCATCGACATCGTGGAAAACCGCTTCGTGGGCATGAAGTCCCGTGGCATTTACGAGACCCCCGGTGGCACCATTCTCTTGGCCGCCCACCAGGACCTCGAAACCCTCGTCGTCGACCGCGAGGCGCAACACGTGCGCGACAGCCTCATCCCGAAATACGCCCAGCTCGTCTACAACGGCTTCTGGTTCGCCCCCGAGCGCGAAGCCATCCAGGCCCTCGTCGACAGCACCCAACAAAAAGTCTCCGGCGAAGTGCGGGTGAAGCTCTACAAAGGCAACATCATCAACGCCGGTCGCCGCAGCGTGCACACCCTCTACGACGAAGCGGTGGCCACCATGGAAGGCGGGCAGGAAGAAGCCTACAACCAGAACGACGCCACCGGCTTCATCGCCCTTAATGCTCTGCGTCTGAAGGCCAACGCGCGCCAGAAGTAAGCCTAATACCCCCCGGTAGGGATGCCTCGCCGAGGCATCCGCTCCCCGAATCGTGGCTGCGAGCTTCCAGCTTGCAGAATGTGTCATGCGGCATCCTGCCGGAATTGCGCCCATGAGACGTCTCCCACCAACCCAAGGTCTTTCTTCTCGGCAGCTAGACGCCTTCGCTTTTAGACGGGGCACCGGGGTGGACAAGAGTGTCCACGCTCCCTTGTCTGACCAGGGCTATGGTGCGACCAAAGTCCTACACCCTCCCTGTGCCGTGGCTGCGAGCTTCCAGCTTGCAGAATGTGCCATCCGGCATCCTGCCGGAATCGCGCCCATGAGGCGTCTCCCACCAGCGCAAGGGTCTTTCTCTCGGCAGCTAAACGCCTTCGCTTTTGGACGGGGCACCGGGGTGAACAAAAAAACTGGCGCAACGCCCAAACTTCCTGGAAGTCAATGCTCGTGGTGGTGCTCCGAACGCGGAAAGCGGGGCTCGTTCCAGTGGCTGAGGTCGCGACCCAGAAGCTCGCCGAGAGCCCGCACTTCGGGCTGGAATTCCTCCAGCAACTCGTCTTCCACCATGGAATCGATCCGCCAGTCGGACATGGGGGCGAAAATGCGCTCGCTGAGAGCTTGGTAACGGTCTTGCCAGGTTTTGCCGAAAACCGACTTGAGGACCCGTCCTCCCGGCAAGCGCCCGGCCAGGCGGGATACGGCCTGATCAAAATGATGGGTGCCGCGGAGATTCCGCTGTGGCGGCAAAGGCGGGATCGCCAGTTCGTGGTCTGGGGATTTGCCGAGAAAGGCCAGCACCTCCCGACCCACCGCAGCCGGGTCTTTTTCCCAATCCTCGCTCAACAAGACCTTCACCCGCTCGCTGCCCACGGCCTCTCGCGCTTGGCCAATGAGCGTGGCAAAGCGCGCCCGCTGGCGGTATTGCAAGCTGGGCGGATAAGGATTGCGCCGGGGCCATTCGCGCCCGTCACGGCGGGGTTCCTCGGCCACGAGAGCTTCCCTGAAACTCACTTTATTTTCCAACGAAGCCGCCAGAAGAGCATGATGCCAGGCCCGCATGGCGGTCACCGGAGGCTCCAAAAAAAGAATCACCCGAGGCGGCGTTTCCTGTTCGCTCCAAGGCGTCCACTCCTCGCCAAGGGGGAAAAAGCCTTGCCAAAAGAGACCCGCCTCCTCCCCGGAAGCTGTCTCGGCGAAATCCTCCCGCCCCCCCGCTTGGCGAAGGGCCCAGAAGGCCAGCTCGGCACGCAAATCCCCGCCAACTGCCGCCAAGGACAAATCACGCTGGGTCTGCAGCGCCTGCACGAATTGCGAGCCGACCGCACTGGCGGAGGCAAAGACGAGAAAGGAAGGACGAATCATGTCGAGACGCCATCAAGACCTTTTTCGTCCCCAATGTCGCGCCCAAATCCTGACGACCTCTTGCCACGAGCGTTCTAAAAGGGAGACATCTTTGTAGAAGCCTTTTTTTATCCTTTTAGGCATAAGAAATGCCACGAGAGACGTTAGAACTTTTGTAGCTTTTTTCCCAAGATTTCATGGATTCCTCATTCTCCGTTGCCGCCGCCCGCGACTCCGCTCAAAAGATCACGAGCGAACTCTCCCAAGTCATTGTCGGCCAAGACGACATCATCCGCCGCCTCATCGCCTCCCTTTTTTCCAACGGTCACTGCCTTCTCATCGGGGTTCCCGGTTTGGCCAAGACCTTGCTCGTTCATTCCATCGCCGATGTGTTGGGAATTGGCTTCAAACGCATTCAATTCACCCCCGACCTCATGCCCAGTGATATCATCGGCTCGGAGGTGATTCATGAACAGGGAGGGCGCTTGGAATTCGAGTATCGGCCCGGTCCCGTCTTCACCAATCTTCTCCTGGCGGACGAAATCAACCGCACTCCGCCCAAAACCCAGTCCGCGCTTTTGGAGGCCATGCAGGAGCGCAAAGTAACGGTGGCGGGGGAAAACCGGCCCCTGCCCAACCCCTTTCTCGTCATCGCGACCCAGAACCCCATCGAACAGGAAGGCACCTATCCCCTGCCCGAGGCCCAGCTCGACCGCTTCATGTTCTCCCTCGACCTCGGCTATCCCAGTCCGGAAGAAGAGAAGGAAATCGTCAAGCGCACCACCATCGGCGAGGGCCAGACCCTCTCCCCGATCATCAGCAGCGAGGACTTGCTCGCCATCCAGAAGCTGGTGCGCGCGATGCCGGTGGCCGACGCCGTCATCGAGGAGGCGGTGGCCCTGACCCACGCCACCCGGCCGAAGGAAGCCTCCCCGGCGGAGACCACCCGGCAATACATTGAGTGGGGAGCGGGTCCGCGCGCCTCACAGTATCTCATCCTCGGAGCCAAGGCCTTTGCCCTCATGGATGGCCGCGCGGCTCCGGAGCGGCAGGATGTCCTCGCCGCCGCCCCCTCGGTGCTGGCCCACCGCATTGTGACCAATTACCGCGCCACTGGCGAAGGACTGAGCACGGGCGAGGTGGTGAAAGCCCTTTTGGAAGAACGCAAATAACCCTGCGAGGAGATGAGCTGGCTCGACAAATACATCCCTCCCCCTCTGCCCAAAGGCCCCTCCCTGGGACCTCCGCCCCTGCCCTCGCAGCGCAGCGGCTCCCTCGCCCGCGCCAAGGCCGCCGCCGCCGGTTCCGATTCCGGGCAAAATCTGGCCGAGAGCCTGCAGCGGGCCCAGGAGGTCGAACGGGACTTGCAGGAAAAAGCCCGCCTCGCCCGGGAGCAGGCCGATCTGGCGCACGCCCGCCAACTCCTCGACGAGGATGAGCTCAACCGCTTCAAAAACCTCCTCGTTTTCGCCAAGAGCGCGGTCGAGAGCCGCTTCGCAGGCAAGCACAAATCGCGCGACCTCGGCAGCGGAGGAGAATTCGCCGAGCACCGCCAGTATCAGCCCGGCCTGCAGACCTCGGCCATCGATTGGCAGGTCTACGCCCGCACCAAGCGCCTCTTCGTCCGCACCTACGAGGAGCTCACCGACCTGGCCGTTCACCTCGTGGTCGATGCCTCCGGCTCGATGGTTTATCACAGCAAAGGGAAGGAGAGCAAAAGCCTGCGCGCGGCCCGCATCGCCGCCGCCCTGGCCTGCCTCATGATGCGGCAAGGGGACAAGGTCGGCCTCACCCTCTTCGGCGACCGGGTGCTGAGCCACCTGCCGACGAGCGGCACGGAGCGCCATTTGCAGGAAATGCTGCGCACCTTCATCAAGCCCGCCCTGCAACCCAGCGGCCCCACCTCCATCGCGAATTCCCTGCGGGAAAGCGCCCTCCTGCTCAAGCGCCGGGGTCGCCTCGTCGTGCTCTCCGATTTTTTGGGAGAAGACCCGGCTGACATTCTCGACGCCCTCGGCCCCTTCGTCCACCGGCGCTTCGACATCCTCCTGCTCCAGCTCTCCGATCCCGACGAACGCACCTTGCCCGATGCCCCGCTGGCCCGCTTTGTCGATGCCGAGACCAACGAACAAATGGAAGTCGAGCCTGCCGAGCTGCGCGCCGCCTTTGAAGAAACGGTCGCCCGGCGCACGCGGGACCTGCGCGAGGGAGCCCGCCAGCAGGGCATCGATTTTGCCATTCTCGACACCGCCCGGCCCTACCTCGATGCCATCGAGGCCTACCTGGGCTTCCGCCACTGGAACGACCTCACCCCCACTCCCCCGCGATGACCTTCCTCACTCCACCCGCGATGTGGGGGCTGCTCGCGGTGGCCGCCCTCCCCTTCCTCATCCATTGGCTCAGCCGCCGCTTTCCCAAGAAATACGTCTTTTCCTCGCTGGCCGACCTCAAGAAAGCGGTGGCGGGACGCTCCCGCGTTTTCAAATGGCGCCACTTTCTCTACCTTCTCCTGCGCGCCCTCGCCGTGGTCGCCCTCGTCCTGGCCTTTCTCAATCCCGTGCTGGGCTTGGGAAAAAAAGACGCGCAAGAGGGCCATCGCCACGTGCTCATTGCCATCGACCGCTCCCTCAGCATGGCGCATCGGGATGGCAACTTTTCCACCTGGAAACGCACGCGCAGTGAGTGTGAGCGCCTGCTGGCCTCCCTCGATCCCCTCGACAAGGTCAATCTCGTGATGGTTGGCCGCACGCCGGAGACCGCCTTTTCCCAATTCAGCCACAACGTCGCTGCCGCCCGTCAATTCCTCGCCGAGCAGGAGCCCCAGCCGGTGGAAGCCAATTTCAAGGCCGCCAACAGCCAGCTCACCCGCTTGGCCGAACAGGCCGAGGGCCCGGTGGAGATCTACTACCTTTCCGATTTTCAGCGCAAAAACTGGGCCAATATCCACTTCGAAACACTCCCCCCACAGGCCCGCCTCCTCTTCATCCCCACCACGGATGACGGGGAGCGGGCCAACCAAGCCATCCTCTCCGCCAGCCTCGGCGAGGAGGCCCCGGTGCGCGGCCGCCCCTTCACCGTGCGGGCGCGGGTGGCCAATTTTTCCGCCGATCACTACCACGGCCGTTTGGAAGTGGTGGCCAGCGAAAGCCAGGCCCGCGAGGTCCCCCTCCAGCTCGTCCCCTGGGCGGAGAGCGAGATCAGCGTGGAATTCCCCGCCCTCCCTCCCGGCCTGCACGCCCTCACCCTCCGGCTGGGGCAAGACCAACTGACCCTCGACAACACCCGCTGGCTGGTGGTGGAAGTCGGCGAGGCGGAGGAAACCCTCATTCTCACCACCGCCCGCGAAGGCGAGCCCTCCCCGCCCGCCCGCTTTCTCCGCGCCGCCGTCAACCCCTACGGCGAAAGGGGAGAAGAAGGAGGGAGCTACCGGGTGCGCGAGTTGGTGGACCAGCCGGTCACCGCCCCTGCCCTCTCGGGCACCTCCAAGGTGCTGGCCTCGCGCACCGCGGCATGGAGCGAGGAAGAAGCCGCCCTCCTGGCCACCTACCTGACCTCCGGCGGCGGGATGATTCTCTTTCTCGATGGCGACAAGGACCGCGAGAATCTGGCGCAACTGGCCCTCGCCAGCGGCACGGAATTACCCCTGGAGCTGACTACCAGGCTCAGCTCGGCCAACCTCCCGGGAGGCGCGATGAAGGTGGCCCGGGGAGACTTCCGCTCCCCCTTTCTCCGACTCTTCGAGGGCGAGCGCCGGCGCAATCTGGCCTTTCTGGAATTCTACGATTTCTACCACGCCATCCCCACCGGGGAAGGCCGCATTCTCCTGCACTACGCCGATGGCACCCCGGCGATGGCCGAGGCCCAGGTCGGGCTCGGCACCCTGCTGCTGTGCAACTTCTCGGTCTCCGAGCTTTCTTCCAATCTCGCCCGCCAACAGCTTTTCCCCGGCTGGATCCACGACCTTCTCGCCAAATTGGGCCAAGGAGAAACCCTTGCCAACGATTACCAGCTGGGCGACAGCGTGAGCTTCGACACCTGGGCCAGCGAAGTGCTCGGCCGCGAGATGCGCAGTCCCTCCGGTGAAAAAATGGCGACCAAGATCGACCTCCGGGGCGAGCGGGCCTTTCTCACCTTCACTCCCGAGGAGCCCGGCATCCATTCCCTTCCCGGTCGCGGGGGGCGTCTCCTGCGCGCCTTCGCAGTGAACCCCTCCGAAAGCGAGAGCGATCTCCGCACTCTGGACGTGGCCGTGCTCCCGGAGCGGGCCCCCAAGGACTCGCAGGGAGCCCAGGTCAAGGGCGGGCAGAGTTTTCGCGAGCTCAGCCAAGGACGTCCGATCTTCCATTGGTTCGTGCTCACCGCGCTCCTGCTGCTTGGGGTGGAAAGCCTTTTGCACGCTCTCCTCGCCCCGCAATCCCGCCCCACCCGCACGACATGACTTTCCAGCCCATCCTCCCTTTCTCGTGGATCCTGCTCCTGGCAGCGATCGGGGTGCTGCTCACCCTTTTTGCCCACCGACTCCCCGGGCGACGCCTGGGCCCCCTGCGCAACGGCTTGCTGACCACCCTACGCCTGCTTGCCATCCTCGGCATCCTGGTCCTTCTCCTCCGCCCGTCGCGGGAGGAAAGCCTCACCCCGCCTTCCATCGAGCGCTCCCTGCTCGTGGCAGTCGATAGCTCGGCGAGCATGCAGGAAAGTGATGACGGTGGCATTCCCCGCCTGGATCACGCCCGCCAAGCCCTGGAAGAGGCGGGCGTGCTGGGTACAGAGGAGAGCTCCCCCTTCACCTTTTTCGAATTCGATGAAGAAGCTCGCTACAGCTCACCCGCGCAATTGGCTACCCTGGCGGCGGAAGGTCCCACCACGCGCTTCCACAGTTCCCTGCGCAGCATCTTTCGCGCCGCCACCGGGGCTCCACCCGCGGCCCTCCTCCTCCTCAGCGACGGCCATGATCTGGAGACCATTTCACCCGGACAAACGGCCAGCCTGGCCACGGCGCGGGATTGTCCCATCTACGCCGTGCCCTTCGGCGCCCAGGGCTCGGCCCGCGACCTCTCCATCCGCGCCACCACCTACCACCCCTACACCTTCCGCCATCAGGCCACCCGCCTCACCGCCACCATCCGCGCCCTCGGCTGCCAGCAGGAGACCCTCACCGTGGACCTCCTGCGGGAGGGCGAACTCAAGGACAGCAAACGCATCGAGACCGGCACCGAGCCTTTCCATGACATCGAGTTTATCACCACGGAAAAAGAAGCCGGACAATTCGAATACGCCCTCCGGGTCCGTCCCCTGCGGGGCGAGGTGAGCACCGACAACAACGAGACGGTGAGCTACCTCAACGTCCTCGACGAAAAAATCCGCCTCCTGCTCATCGAGGGCGAACCCTACTGGGACACCACCTTTTTGCGACGCTCCCTCACCCGCAATGACAAGTTGGAGGTCGACACCCTAGTCCGCTTCACTCCCACCCGCACCCGGGCCATCCGCTCCAACGAACGGCGCGCGGAGAGCGACCTCGACACGCCCCAGAGCGTGGCCGATTTCTCCTCCTACCGGGTGGTGATTCTCGGAAAAAAAGTCGAAGCCATCCTGGGAGAAAAAGGCCTCACCGCCCTCGAGGAATGGGTCGACACCAAAGGCGGCATTGTCCTCTTTTCGCGGGGTCAGGCCTGGTCCGGGGCCGCCCAAGCCGACCTCGAACCCATCGACTGGAGTGAGGAAGCGCCCAGCGCTAGCCGCATCGAGGTCACCCAGAGCGGTCTCTCCATCCCGCCCTTCCGTCTCTTGCACACCCGCGCCGATGCTGCCGAGCTGCCGGAGATTCTCGCCTACCATCCCAGGGGCAAGCCCAAGACCCTGGCCGCCGCCTACGGGCAAAATCATTCCGAGCTCCCGGCCATCGTCTTCCGCCGTCTCGGCAGCGGCCAAACCCTCTCTCTTGGGGTCGCCAAGCTCTGGCACTGGGTCTTCAACGAAAAGACCGAGTTCGACAACAACCTCTACGACCTCTTTTGGGACCAGCTCCTGCTCTGGCTGCTCTCCAACGACGGCATCAGCCCCGGTGCGGGCTATGCCCTGCAGACCACGACCGCCAACTTGCCGCTGGGCGAGAGCATCACCTTCGAGCTCCTCTTCAATGGCGAACCCGCCCCCACTCCCCTGCCGCCGCTGCAGCTGGAGCACGGGGATTCGCCAGCGGCCCGGCTCACCTTCGAGCCGGCTCCCGAGGGAGGCTCCGCGAGCGTCACCTTCACCCCCCGCACCGAGGGCCGCTACCGCGCCAGCACCACTTTGCCCGACGGCACGGAGTTGAGCGCCCGCTTCATGGTCTTTCGCGAACAACTGGAGCAAACCGAGACCGCCGCCGATCTGGCCTATCTCCAGCAGCTGGCCACCGCTTCCGGCGGGCGGGTCATTTCTCCTCCGGAAATCTCCGAAGTGGTGCGCAACCTCCTGCGGGAAAGCGCTCCCATGGAAGCCCGCACCCGCCTCATCCCCCTCTGGGACACCGCGTGGATCTGCCTCCTCCTCGTCTTTCTCCTCGCCTTCGAATGGTTCCTTCGCCGAAGATGGGGCCTGACTTGATCTGCCATTCCCTGCCACCATGAGCTCTTCTCCCCAACACCGCAACCGCTCCTCCGTGCTGGAGGCCCTGCGCCAGGCCGCGTCCACCCACGCCTGCCATCGCGCCCTCCTCCTGCTCCTGCGCGCGGTCAAATTCCTGCTCGCGGCCTTCCTCCTCCTTTGCCTCGCCGACATCCTTCTCCACTTCGGCCCCGGCACCCGGTCCGGCCTGAGCCTGACCCTCCTTGGAACCCTCTTCCTACTCCTCCTGACCGCCTTCCTGATCGCTCTCTGCGCCCGCCCCGCGGCCCAGGCGATGGCCGGAATCCTCGAAAAACGCCACCGCGCCTTCGGCAGCAAACTGACCAACCTTCTCGAACTCCACGACCAAGCCACCGACTCCCGCCTCAGTCCCCTCACCCGCGAGCTGGCCCAACAAGCGGTCACCGATGCCACCCGCGACCTCGATACTGCCGAGATTCGGGCCCAGGCCCGCGCCCCTTTCCTCAAGCGCGAAGCCAAGCGGGCCCTGCTCGTAACGGCCTTCTTTCTTCTCCTGCCCCTCCTGCTGGGAGAAGCCGGCCGCCGCCAGTTCCTCCGCTTCCTCCATCCCCACGGCGATCACCCGCCCCTCTCTTTCACTTGGCTGGAAATCTCCAAACCCAATCACGATGGCCTCGAAGTGGTCTACGGCGAATCCACCCGCATTGAGGTGAAGGCCAAGGGCCACTTGCCGGAGGAACTCTTCCTCCGGGTCCAACCCCGGGATGGCTCCCGCCGCCCGCGCGAAATCCCTCTCTCCACCCGAGGCGACGGGCTCTACCTCGCGGTGCTGGAAGATGTCCAGGCTCCCCTCGTGCTGACCGCCCACACCCCCAATGAGCGCAGCCTGAGCAAACAGCGCCACCTCGCGGTCCTGCTCAATCCCCGCATCGAGGACGCCCAGGTCACCATCACCCCACCCGCCTACACCGGATTGCCCGCCCGCGAGCAACCCTTCCGCTTCACCACCCTGCAGGCCCTGCAGGGCTCCACCCTCACCTTCGCGGTCCAATCCAATCGCCCCCTCGGCACCGGGGAACTCACCCTCACCACCAGCGAAGGAGCCTCCGATTCCCAGGAACTGAAGCCCCTGCCAGGCGGCAAGACCTCCACGGCGGTGGCCACCCTCACGGTTCGCGAGTCCGGCCGTTTTCACTTTGCCCTGCGCGACGAAGAAGGCCGTCCGGCGGAGGACACCGCGCACAGCTCCCTCACCGTCAGCGAGGATCTCCCTCCCTCGCTCAGCTTTTCCCAACCGCAGGAGGATTCTTTTGTGGTGGAAAATCACGAACTCCTCATCGAGGTCGCCGCCTCCGATGACTACGGCCTGCGCACTCTGCGGCTGCTCCCCGCTGTCGACGACCAGCCGCTGGCCGCCCTCAGCGAGGACTTTTCCGGCGTGGGACCGCGACGGGAGCAATTCCGCCGCACCATCCAGCTCAACCAGTTGGGGGCGCGCCCGGGGCAAGTGATCACTTTCTTTGCCGAAGCCATCGACAATTGCCCCGACCCCCACCTGACCCGCACCGAGATGCGCCGTCTGGAAGTGATTTCCGAAGAGCAATACCAACAGTTTCTCCGTCGCCAGGCCGATGTCGCCCAAATTGCCGGGGCCTACGAGCAACTCCTCGACCAGCTCCACTCCCAGTTGCGGGAACAAGAGCGTCTCGCCGAAAAACTGGAAAAATTGGCCCAACGCGAGGCCCAGGGTGAACTCTCAGAGGCGGAGAAAAAGGAGTGGAACCAGTTGCAAGAGGCCCAGGAAGCGCTCAATGAGCAGCTCCGCGAAACCGCCCGGGGCATGGAGGAGATGGCGGGGCAAACTCCCGTCTACGACTTCGAGGAAAACCTCCACCAACACCTGCGCGAGATGGCCCAAGCCATCACCCAATCCGCAGCGCAAAACGACCAGGACAACGCCGCAGCCCGGGACGCCCGCGACTCCGCTCAAGCCGCCCGCGAGCAACTGGCCCGCCTCGGCCAAGAGCAGCAGCAAGGGGAAGAAGCCATCCGCGAGCCCCTGGCCGACCTCGCCGCCCTGCACGAGCTGATCAAGGACGTCAACGAGTTCAAGGCCCTCTACGAAGAGCAGAAAACCCTCGCCGAACAAACCGCCCGCTTCGAGAACCAGCCCGAACTTTCCCCCGCCGACCGCCTTTCCCTGCAGGAGATGGCGGGTCGCCAGCGGGAAGTGGCCACCCGGCTGCAGGACCTGCAGGAAAAACTGCGCCGCCACGCCGGGGCCGCCGAAGAGGATTTTCCCAAAGCCTCCCAAAGCGCCCGCGAGCTGGCCGACGCCATCGGCCACCACAACCTCCCTCCCCTCGGGCGGGAAAGCTCGCAAAGCATGCTCAGCGGCAAGGGCAGCCAATCGCACGCCCAGGCCTCCGACTTGCAGCAAAAAATGGAATCCCTGATGAGCTCCTGCTCCCAATGCCAGGGCCAGGGACAGAGCGAGCTCGACCACTACCTCTCTCTCTCGCTGGACAGCCCGCCGGGGCAGAATTTCCAGCAAATGATGGACTCCCTCTGCTTCAACCCTGGCTCCCAGGGCAGCTCCGGCATGGGTCAAGGCGGCTCCTTCGCCACCGGAATCATGCCCGGCCAACAAATGGGACTCCTCGGCGGCCGCTCCCTCCTCCTCGGTCCCATCGGGCGCACCTTGGCCGGACAAGCCGGAACCCGGGGGAACTTCGGCCAGTCCGGCCAACCCCTCGCCCGAGTCGAAAGCAATCGCGCCGAAAGCGAGCAGGAAGCCAGCAGCCGCGAAACCCAAACTCCCGAAAGCCAAGCCACTTTACAAGAATACGAAAATCTGACGGAAGCCTACTTCCGCGCCCTCACCCGAACCCCCAACCCCACGGAACCATGATTCGACACACCCTCCTCCTCGCCAGCCTCGCTCTCCCCCTCAGCGCCAATCCCACCACCATCACCTGCGGCAACCTGGTCTATGGCAAAAACCAAACCTCGGTCTGCTTCGCCAACACCTTCCTCAGCGATGCCGCCCGCGAGACCGGACTCGACATCGACCCCGAATTCGACCGCATCAAGCTGGCCAGCGAGGAAGTCTTCCGCACCCCCCTCTGCATCTTCACCGGCGAGGGGACATTCCAGCTCAATGAAGCCGAACGAGCCAATCTCAAGCGCTACGTCATGAATGGCGGGTTCATCATCGTCAGCCCCGGCTGCTCCGACCAAAAATGGAACGCCGCCTTCAAGCGGGAACTGGCCGCCATCTTCCCCGCCCACCCCCTGGAGCCCATCGAGATGGACCACGAACTCTTCTCCATGGTCCACACCATCACCCATCTCGATGCCGGCAGCCGCGTGGGCCACATCAAGCTCCACGGAGTCCACGTCAATGGCCGCCTCGCCATTCTCTACTCCCCCGAAGGCCTCAACAACGCCGGCAATGCCAAAGGCTGCTGCTGCTGTGGCGGCAACGAGCTCCGCAACTCGCGGGAGATCAACGTCAACGCTCTCGTCTACGCCCTCGTTTACTAAGTTCATCCCGCTCCTTTCCCGCCATGTCGAAGCCCGTCCTCGCCGCCGCCCTCACCCTCTTCGTCCTCGTCGGGGCCGGCCTCGCCATCCTCGTTCACTTCACCCGGGAACCCGCCCGCGAGACTCCCCCCCTCACCGTCTACTTCACCTGCGACACCAATGGCCGCCTGGAGCCCTGCGGCTGCTTCACTGGTCAGCTCGGCGGCCTCACCCGGGCCCAATCTTGGCTAAAGAAAAACCGCAAGAAAGACTCTCTCCTCGTCGACATCGGCGGAGCTCTCGGCGGCGAGCAGGACTACCACGTCATCCAGTATCGCTACCTGCGCGAGGCCTACCGCACCATGGGCTACCAAGCCCTCAACCTCGGAGCCAGCGAAGCCCGCCTCCCCGCGCAAACCCTGCGCACCATTCTCGCCCAAGCGGAAGTTCCCCTGCTCAGCGCCTCCCTCGTCGATACCGCCACCCGCGCCCCGCTGGCTCCTCCCTCCCTCGTCATCGACCACCAAGGCCGCCGCATCGGTCTTCTTGGGGTTCTCTCCCCCAGCTCTGTCCCCACTCCCGGCGAAGGCCTCGCCATCCTGTCCCTCCACGACGCCATCTCCCGCCATTTGCCCAGCCTCCAGGCCCAGTGCGACGAAATCATCCTCCTCGCCTTTGCCCGGGAGGACGAAATGCAGCAACTCGCCAAGGACTTTTACGAGTTCGCCCTCATCATCGGTGGCGATGTCCGACAAGCTTCCCAAAAAGCCCAATCCGTCAACCAATCCCTTCTCGTCTTCACCACCAACGAAGCCCGCACGGTGGGGCAGATTGCCTTTCGCCGCAAAGAAGGCCGCCTGCAAGAGGAAGCCTTCGACATCCACATGCTCTACCCCGAAGTCCCCCAGGATTCCGAAATCGCCGCCCTCTCCGCCGAATTCCGGGAATACATCAGCACCGCCACCCTCGACATCGACGCTCCGGAGCGAAACGACCCCAATCTCATCCCCGGCGTCACCCCCACCGCCCGCTACCTGGGCAGCCAGGCCTGCGCCCAATGTCACCTTGAGGAGACCGAAATCTGGCAAAAGTCCGGTCACGGCCATGCCTTCGCCACCCTCGTGCAACGCGACTCCCAAGCCGACCCCACCTGCATCGGCTGCCACACCGTCGGGTTTGGCGAGCCTTCCGGTTACCGGCGCAGCTTCGGCGCGGAAAAACTGGTCGACGTCGGCTGCGAATCCTGTCACGGCCCCGGCAGCGCCCATGTCGAGAGCTGGCTGGCCGGAGAAGAACCCAGCTTCCGCTTCCGCCCTCTCGGAGCCGGAGACTGCAAAACTTGCCACCACGGCGAATTCTCCCGCCCCTTCGACTGGGACACCTTCTGGCCCCAGATCGCGCACTGACCTGCTCCGGACCCGCCTGAGAACACACAGGCACTATCGAAAAAGGGCCTTCAGATTTATCATTTATATTTTACAATATAGACTTTATCTAGCTATTCAGAAAAGATTAATACCTCTAAAAAACAATAGATTACAACGAGAGAAAAACCTACTCATTGTGTTGGCACAGTAGATGCAATTGCTCTGCACAACCGGGATATCCGGAATTGCCAAAACACACGATGAAAAAGACCATTAGCATCTTTGCGCTTTCATTCGCTATCTCTCAGACCTCTCAAGCGGAAGTCGGAGACTTATCTGCCACCCTCGCCCTGGACGCGAACTCTCACTTCGTTTCTTATGGTTTCAATGTTTGGGGCGAAAGTGATGAACCCGACTTCATCTTCAACCCCTCCCTTAGCGTTGACTACGTGCTCTGCGAAGGAGTGACCCTCAATGCCGGGGTATGGATGGATGTGAATAACCAGACCGGTTCCTTCGAGGCCGTCGAGACCGATGTCTGGTTCGGGGCCAGCTACGACTTGGGCTTTGGTTCGGTGAGCGCGACTTTCCAGAACTGGCAATACGGTGGCACCTCGGAAGAAATTCTCGACCTCGGATTGAGCCTGAACACCTTCCTCAATCCTTCCTTCACTGTTCACCAGCGTCTGGGGGCAGGTGCGAGCGGAGGGGAAGAGGGAACGTTCCTCGTTGGGGAAATCAGCCACGAATTCGCCCTGAGTGAGAAAGTCGCCCTTGGCCTCTCCTCCTCGGTCGCCTTCGCCGCCACTGAATTCCATACCGAGGATTCCGGATTCGGCTACGCCACCTTGGGTGCCAGCCTGACCTATGCCCTCACCGACACCGTGGCCGTTTACGGAAGCTTGACTTATTACTTCACTGACGAAGACGTGATCGGCAACTCAGAAGATGACTTCTTGACCTTCGGCTCAGGCATCTCTTTCAGCTTCTAACAAGCAACTCCTAGCCACTTCCATTCTACATGAATCTCCTTAACAAAACCATTGCCTCCGCCAGTCTCGCTCTGGCGGGTATGGCCCTTGCCGAGGACTCGGTCAAAGTCGGCGTCCTTCACTCCCTGAGCGGCACGATGGCCATCTCGGAGACCTCGCTGCGCGACATTCTCCTCTTCACCTTCGACGAAATCAACGAAGCCGGAGGCGTGATGGGCAAGAAAATCGAACCCGTAGTCGTCGACGGAGCCTCCGACTGGCCGCTCTTCGCGGAAAAAGCGGAACAGCTTCTCGCCCAGGATGAAGTCGCGGTCACCTTCGGCTGCTGGACCTCCGTCTCGCGCAAGTCGGTCTTGCCGGTTTACGAGAAATACAACGGCCTCCTCTTTTACCCCGTGCAATACGAGGGCGAAGAAATGTCGCCGAACATTTTCTACACCGCCGAGGCCGTCAACCAGCAGGCCATTCCTGCGGTCGACTTCCTCCTCGAGGAGGGTTACGAGAAGTTTTATCTCATCGGCACCGACTACGTTTATCCCCAGACCACCAACCTGGTTCTCTTTGAATACCTTCAGTCGAAGGGCATTCCGGTGGAGAACATCGGAGGTGGTTTACGCAAGGATGCCGATGGCGAGGTCATTTCCGCCGGAAACTACACTCCCTTCGGGCACAGCGATTTCCAACAAATCGTAGCTGACATCAAGAAGTTCGCGGCCTCTGGCGATGCCTGTGTCATCAACACCATCAACGGGGATGCCAATGTGCCCTTCTTCAAAGAATTCGCGGCCTCCGGTCTCACCTCCGAAGATTGCCCGGTGGTCTCCTTCTCCCTTTCCGAGGACGAATTCCGCTCCCTGCCCGCCAAGGACCTCGTCGGCCACCTTGGCTGCTGGACCTACTTCATGTCCCTCGACACCCCGGCCAACGAGAAGTTCAAAGCGGACTTCCAAGCCTGGCTGAAGGAAACCGACGTGCCGGGAATCGTCAAGGACGACCGCGTCACCTGCTCGCCCATGGTCCTCTCCTACAACGGCGTTTACCTCTGGAAAGCTGCCGTTGAGAAAGCCGAGAGCTTTGACCCCAAGAAAGTGATGGCAGCCCTCAAAGAAGGCGTCAGCTTCGATGGCCCCGGCGGCACGGTGACCTCGCAGGAGAATCACCACCTGACCAAAAACGTCTACATCGGCGAAACTCTGGAGACAGGCCAGTTCCTGGTCATCGACTCCATTGAGAATGTGGAAGGAGAGCCCTTCCTCAAAGGCACCTTCTCCGAATAAGAACCCTCTTCTGTCTGGAAGGCCCACCCCCTCACTCTTCCTTTGGTTGAGTTGCTGACTATGAGGATGCCTCCGTCAATCCCCTTGGCGGGGGCATCCTTTCCTCTCCCAACAACCTGGCTCTCGCCCAACTCTTTGCCACATTGAGAACTTTACTCTATCTCCTGCCATTCTTCCTGTGCCTCTCTTCTTTATCCGCCCAGGACGAACTCTCGACCCGCAAGATTCTCTCCCAAGTCATCCTCCTTGAGGACGACGCCCAGGAGCAAGCCATCGCCGAATTGCGGGAACGCGGCGAACCCATCATCGGCGAGGTCGTGGAAGCCTGGCGCCTGGGCAAGGTCAGCATTGACGAGACTCCTGCCGGACCCCGCGTTCTCCTCGAAACAAGCGAAGACTCCTACGTCGACCTTTTGACCGGCAAAGCCGCGACCGCTTCGGAAGAGGTCAAAATCTCCCGCGCCAGCCGCAGTCTGCGCAAAACTCTCAAACGCATCGTCGATGTCCTCGACCTGCGCTCGCCTGATCTCAACAAGCGCATCGCCGCCGCCGAAAAGCTCGGCCTCAGCCAAAACGAAGAATACCTGCCCGATCTGCGGGAGCTCACTCCCAAGCAGGAAGACAAGAAAGTCAAAAAGGCCTTCCAAGAAGCCCTGTGGATTTCCGAGCTCAAGAATGGCACCCCCGACGAACAACTGGCGGCGGTGAGCAAGCTCGGAGAAATGAAGAGCTACCCCGCCCGCGACTTTCTTGAAAAACTGCTCAGCGAGAAACAGGAGACCGCTCCCGACAATCTCGCCGACTTTGAAGCCGCCATCACCACCGCCCTCCGCAAAATCGACGACCACCAGAAAATTGTCGAGATCGCCGGCACCCTGGTGCGCGGCCTCAGCACAGGCTCCGTTCTCCTCCTCGTGGCCTACGGTCTGGCCATCACCTTTGGCCAAATGGGCGTCATCAACATGGCCCACGGCGAGTTCATCGCTATCGGTGGCTACACCACCTATCTGGTGCAGAATTTCTTTCTCACCCAATACGGCCCCGATTCGGCGGCTTTCCAGTGGTATTTCATCATTGCCCTGCCCATCGCCTTCCTCGCTTCCGCCCTCGTGGGGGCCGGCCTCGAGAAAGGCCTCATCCAATTTCTCTACAAACGCCCCTTGGAATCCCTCCTCGCCACCTGGGGTGTTTCCATGATTCTCCAGCAGGTCTTCCGCCTCAAGTTCGGAGCCGCCAATGTCGCGGTGGCCTCCCCCGGCTGGCTCTCGGGCAGTTACGAGCTCTGGGGCATCTCCCTCTCTTACAACCGTATTTCCCTCATTATCTTCGCCGCGCTTGTGGTGGTCGTGACTTGGCTTTTGCTGACCAAAACCAACTGGGGTCTGCATGTGCGCGCCACCATGCAGAATCGCCAGATGTCTTCCTGCCTGGGGGTCTCTTCCGCCCGCGTCAACATGCTCACCTTTGCCTTCGGATCCGGTCTCGCCGGATTGGCGGGAGCCTTTCTCTCCCAAATCGGCAACGTGGGCCCCTCCATGGGACAAACCTACATCGTGGATAGCTTCATGGTGGTCGTGGTGGGAGGAGTCGGCAATCTCTTCGGAGCCGCCATCTCCTCGCTCGGCATCGGAGTGGTGGACCAGGGCCTCCAGCCCCTCTTCGGCCCGGTGATGGGCAAAATCACCGTCCTCCTCGGCATCATCCTTTTCCTTCAATTCAAGCCCGGAGGAATCTTCCCGGCCCGTTCCCGCAGCCTCGAAGACTAACAAACCATGAACGCCAGCTCACCTTTTTCCAATCTGGCCAGACCCTTCAACAACCGGGGGGAATGGATCACCTTTGCGCTTCTCGCCGTCTTCATCGCCGCCTTCCCCATCCTCAATGGAATGGGAGTGCTCTCCAGCTTCCAACTCGGGGTCTGGGGCAAATATCTCTGCTACGCGGTGCTGGCCATGAGCTTGAACATGCTCTGGGGCTACACCGGGCTCCTCTGCCTCGGGCAATGCCTCTTCTTCGCCCTCGGCGGCTATGCCTTCGGGATGTATCTCATGCTCATGATCGGGGAACTCGGGTCCTACCAAAGCACCCTCCCCGACTTCATGGTCTTCCTCGGCTACAAGGAGTTGCCCCTGCACTGGAAGCCCTTCTACAATCCCTGGTTCGCCATTTTCGCCGCCATGGTCGTGCCCGGCCTGGTCGCCTTCATCTTCGGGACCCTCGCCTTCCGCTCCCGCATCAAGGGCGTCTACTTCTCCATCCTGACGCAGGCCCTCACCTACGCCGCCACCCTGATGTTTTTCCGCAACGACTTCACCTTCGGCGGGAACAACGGCTTCACCGACTTCAAGTTCATCTTCGGAGCCGACATCCGTGACGACAGCACCACCCGGGCCCTCTTCATCGCCTCCGGCGTGCTCCTCCTCGCCGTCTACTGGGGGCTTTCCTGGCTCCTGAAGACCAAGTTCGGCCAAGTGCAGCGCGCCATTCGCGACTCTGAAAACCGCGTGCGTTTCTCGGGCTATTCCTCGACCCATTACAAGGTCTTCATCTTCGTCCTCAGCGCCATCATCGCCGGTCTCGCGGGCGCTCTCTACGTCCCCCAGGCCGGAATCATCAATCCCGAGGAAATGAAGCCTTCCAAAGGCCTCGACATTGTGGTCTGGGTCGCCGTGGGAGGACGCGGCACCAAGTTCGGTCCCGTCATCGGTGCCATTCTGGTGAGCCTCCTCAAAAGCTGGAGCACCCGGGCCTTCCCGGAATACTGGCTCATCATCCTCGGTCTCCTCTTCGTGGTGGTGGTCCTCTTCATGCCCGATGGCATCGTCGGCCTCTATCACAAGGTGGTGGGCTATGTGAAATCCTACCGGGCCGCCCACTCCGACTCCAAAACCCTCGTAGAAAATAACTGATGGCCGTTCTCTATCGCGACACCGACCTCACGCTCTCCGTGGAGGGAGTGAACAAATCCTTCGATGGCTTCAAGGCCATCAACGACCTCAACTTTTACCTCGGGGAAGGCGAACTGCGCACCGTCATTGGCCCCAATGGCGCGGGCAAAAGCACCTTCATGGACCTCATCACCGGGCGCACCCGCCCCGATGAAGGCACCCTGACCTTTCACCAGGCCGACGGCCACGACCTCGACCTCACCAAGCTCCGCGAATACCAGATCAATCGCCTTGGCATTTCCCGCAAATTCCAAACCCCCAGCGTCTTCACCCAGCACACCGTGCGCGAGAACATCCTCCTCTCGCTCAACCGCGACCGCAGTGTCTTGAAGGCCATTTTTTACCATGAAACCCAAGAAGACCGCGATGCCATCGAAGAAGTGCTCGAGACCATCCGGCTCGCTGACCGCCAGGACGAGCTGGCGGGCAGTCTTTCCCACGGGCAAAAGCAATGGCTCGAAATCGGGATGTTGCTGGCCCAAAAACCGCGCATCCTCCTCGTCGACGAACCTGCCGCCGGGATGAGTGACGACGAGACCGAGCGCACCGGCGAACTCCTCCTCAGCCTGGAAGGAAAACACAGCGTCGTCGTCGTGGAGCACGATATGGAGTTCGTCCGTCAAATCGCCCGCAAAGTGACCGTCCTTCACCAGGGCCACGTCCTCAAGGAAGGCTCCTTCGACCAGGTAGCCAACGATCCCACCGTCAAAGAAGTCTATCTCGGACGCCAAAAACACACCGAAGCCGCATGAGCGCACCCGCCAAACTCACCCTCGACAACGTCCACGTCTCCTACGACGAATCCCTCATCCTCCGTGGAGTCTCCTTCACCGCCCCCGCCAACTCGGTGGTCTCCCTCCTCGGTCGCAACGGGGTGGGCAAGACCACCTCGCTCAAGGCCATCATGGGGCTCGTTCCCCTCGGCGAAGGCGATCTCACCTTCGACGGACAGTCCCTCAAGGGGATGAACACCGAAAAACGGGCCCGCGCCGGGCTCGGCTATGTCCCCCAGGGGCGCGACATTTTTCCCAACCTCACTATCTGGGAAAATCTCAAAGTCAGCCTCAGCGTGCATGGCCAAGCCGCGCGCGATCGACTCGACGAAGTCTTCGAACTCTTTCCCGTCCTGGCCGAGATGCGGGAACGCAAAGGCGGGGTCCTCTCCGGCGGCCAACAACAGCAACTTGCCATCGGACGCGCCCTCCTCACCAATCCCAGCCTCCTCATTCTCGACGAACCCACCGAGGGCATCCAACCCTCCATCATCGACCAGATCGAAGACGCCATCATCTACCTCAAAAAGGCGGGAAACATGACCATTCTCCTTGTCGAGCAATACCTCGACTTCGCCAAATCGGTCTCCGATCACTTCTGCATCATGGAGCGCGGCTCGGTGGTGGAAAGCGGCGAGATTAGCCTTCTCTCCGACGAACTTGTGGCGCAGTATCTCAGCGTCTGAAGAGCCATGCACCTGACTCCCCGCGAACGCGAAAAACTCATGATCGTCGTCGCCGCCGACCTCGCGCGGCGCCGCCAGGCCCGAGGCCTCAAGCTGAACTATCCGGAAGCGGTCGCCATCATCACCTACGAAGTGATCGAGGGAGCCCGCGATGGCAAATCGGTCGCCGAGCTGATGGACGAAGGCACCCGCATCCTGAGTCGCGACGACGTGATGGAGGGCATCGCGGAGATGATCCACGAGGTCCAGGTGGAAGCCACCTTCCCCGACGGCACCAAACTGGTCACCGTTCACAACCCCGTGCAATAAGCGTCCATGAAACCCGGAGAAATCATCCCCGCCGACCGCGAACCCCTCGCCGCCAACGAGGGCTTGGCTACCAAAACCCTCGTCGTCGCCAACACCGGCGACCGCCCCATCCAGGTGGGCAGCCATTTTCATTTCTACGAGGTCAATAGTAAACTCGCCTTCCCCCGCGAGGAGGCGCGCGGCTTCCGGCTCAATATCCTGGCCGGCACCGCTATCCGCTTCGAGCCCGGCGACGAGAAAGAAGTGGAACTCGTCGCCCTCGCCGGAGAGCGCGAGGTCTGGGGCCTGCAAGGCGCGATCAACGGCCCCCTCTAACAAGCGAACCGCTTCTCCTGATTTGACAGGGAAAAGGAATACCCAAACGATCCCCCATCCGCTAGGGTTTCGCCATGTCCGCCTTTGACCAGCTCTCTGCCCTTCTTCGCGAGAAACATCTCTACGCCACCGCCGCCGCCACTCTGGGCTGGGATCAGGAAACCTTTCTCCCAGAAAACGGGGTGCCGCACCGCGCGGCGCAGCTTTCCCTGCTTGCGGGCAAGGTGCACCAGCTCGGTAGCAATGACGACTATCGCCGAGCTCTCGAAGCCGCCGAGGAAGAAGCTCTCCCGGAGCAAGCGGCCAACCTCCGCGAACTGCGCCACCACTTCGAGCGCACCACCCGCATTCCCCAGCAGCTGGTGGAACGGGATTCGGAGACCTCTTCGCTCGCCAAGGCCGCGTGGGCCAAGGCCCGGCGCGATAACGACTTCGACGCCTTTGCCCCCCATTTGGAAAACTTGCTGGCCATCGCCCGCGAGAAGGCCGATCGCTGGGGCTACCCCGACGAGCCCTACACGGCTCTCCTCGCCGGTTACGAAAGAGGAACCACCACGACGGAAGTGGTCACTCTCTTCGACTCTCTCCGCAACGACCTGGTAGCGGTGGCGGCCGAAGCGGTGGCCTCTTCCCAACACATTCCCGGCGACCTCCTCCATGGGCCCGCCCCCATCGACAAACAACAAACTCTCAATCGGGAAATCGCCAAATCGCTGGGCTTCGACTTCACCTCCGGCCGCATCGACACCACCACCCACCCCTTCTGCACCACCTTGGGACCGAAGGATGTCCGCCTGACGACCCGTTACGATGAGAATGACTTTGCCTCCTCGCTCTTCGGCGTCCTCCACGAGGCTGGCCACGGCCTCTACGAGCAAGGCCTGCCCGCCAGCGAAGCCCACCTTCCTTCAGGCGATTCCGTCTCACTCGGCATTCATGAGTCGCAGTCGCGCCTCTGGGAAAACCACGTCGGCCGCTCCCGCCCTTTCTGGGAAAAATGGCTGCCGCGCGCCCAAGAGTGCTTCCCCCATTTGCGCGCTATCGCACTAGACGACTTTCTCGCCGCCATCAACCGCTCCCAATACTCCTTCGTGCGCGTGGAAGCGGACGAAGCAACCTACGATCTGCACATTCTCCTCCGATTCGAGCTGGAGCGCCAACTCCTCCGGGGCGAATTGGCCGTCAAGGATGTGCCGGAGGCGTGGAACTCCCGCTTCACCGAGCTCTTTGGCATGACTCCGGAAAATGATGCCGAGGGCTGCCTGCAGGATATCCATTGGTCGATGGGCGGACTGGGCTACTTCCCCACCTACTCGCTGGGCAATCTCAATGCCGCGCAGCTCTTCCACACCGCGCGGCAAGAGCCCGCCATCGCCTCGGCCCTCGCAAAAGCCGACTACCAACCCCTGCTCGCCTGGCTCCGGGAAACTATCCACGCCCGCGGGGCGACCCTTCTGCCCCAAGACCTCATGACGACCGCCACCGGCCGCCCCACCGAGGGGAGCGACTATCTGGCCCATCTGCGACAACGCTTCGCGCAGTGAACCAGAGCCTTTTGCGCCCCCGTCAGCCTCCTAGTTGCGGCTGGCCCGCAAGCGCATGAAGCCCCGGCTCGCGCTGCGGCTATCGGGGGTGAAGTAGTAGCGCTGCAGGTAAAAGTCGCCCTCCGGCACCGGCTCCCCCAAGGGGGTAAGCTGGGCAGATCCGTCTTCGAAGTCGGCCAGATTCCGCGTGGCCTGCGGCGTTAAGGTCACCCCTTTGCTATCGTAGGGAAAGCGGAAAGCGATGGTCCAATAGCGAGCAGCGGGGTCCAGGTCGGCTCCGGGCACGGCAGCATTGATGGCACTGCCCGTCCAAGCCCGTCCCCCTTCCATGTGGGGATAGGGATTGCTCGCCAGCGGATCGGTTCCATAGACATACTCCAGCAAATTGGGCACGCCATCTCCGTCGGGATCACCATCCTCACCCTGCTGGCCCGAAGGAAGCCCCGCCACGAAGTCCTCCCAGGGATCACTCACGGTAGCCCCCGCCTCCCCGCGCAGACGAAGGAGCCCCGGGAAGGAATGGCCATTGTAAGTCGTAAAGTCTCCCCCCACCCACAGGGAACCATCCTCCGCGACAGCCAAGGCCTTGACCGAGGCATCGAACCCGCTCCCGCTCTGGAAGGCGGTCACTCGCGTGCCATCGGCTTGCACAGACGCAATGCGCAGGGAGCTCTCTCCATGAGCCATGGTGAAATCGCCCGCGAGCACGAGCCCCCCGCCCTCTTTTTCCGCAAAGGCCAAGGTCTTGCCGTTGGCGGCAAACGTAGCCGCAAAGCCACCTTCCAAATCCCCTTCCGCGCTGTATTTGACAATGGCGTTTTGGAAGGCCGGAGCCGAATAAACCTCACCCGAAGAAGAGAGGAAGGCCTTTCCTGAGAAGTGAGAAGTGGCATTGAAGAGCTGGGACTCATCCAGGCTGCCATCCGCATTCAGGCGCACGAGACCGTCGGCACTGGCACTGCCCCCGTAGTCCCCGAACCACCCCGCGATGAGGTATTTACCATCCGAAAAAAGACCCACGCTTTTGGTGAAACTGTTCGCATAACTAGTGAACGAAGGATCCACGCTCCCATCGGCATTCAGGCGAGCCAGATAGGCGGTATTGGCCGCTCCCCCCCAGTCAGCGAAATCCCCGCAGACCAGCACTTTGCCATCGCCATCCTGCAGAATATCCTGCGCCGCAAAGAACCCACCTCCCCCCGCCGGGACAAAGCTCTCATCGAGAGTCCAATCGGCATTAAGCCGGGCCGCCAAGCCCCGGGCCTGTCCATTGACCGCCGTGAACGATCCCGCAAGGAGGATTTTGCCATCTTCCTGCCGGTAAAAGGAGGTGACGGTCTTGTTGGCCGACAGCGAGCTCCCACTCAGGACCTCACCCGCCGGAGAGACCACCGCCAGCCGGTCTCCCGAGGTGTTGACCCCATCACTGAGCGCGATGAAATCCCCGCCGACGAGCACGTTGCCCCCGGGTAGAGGCTGGATGGCCCAGATGCTGCCACTCTGCAAGGTGAGGGCCGCAAAGTCAGGATGAGGGGCGGCAGAATTGGGGTCCACCGTCACCGTCACGGACTCACTGGTGATCGAGCCCAAATCGTTGCTCACGACCAAACGATAACCCGCTTGATCGCTCAGCCCCACGGGCGAGAAGGTCAGGGTGGCACGGGTTTCTCCCGGCAAATTGGAGCCATTTTTCTGCCACTGATAGTTCAAGGTGCCCGCGCCCAGGGCTTCCCCCCGCAGCGTGACCTCATTGCCCTCCACGGCCACGACGTCTTCCGACAAGCTGACGATTTCCGGCGCGCCCAAGACGATGAGGCGAGCCTCTTGCGAAATCTCAAAGCCGGACTCATTGGTCACCGTGCAGGTGTAGCGGCCCTC
Organism: Roseibacillus ishigakijimensis; assembly: GCF_016595415.1. GTDB lineage: Bacteria > Verrucomicrobiota > Verrucomicrobiia > Verrucomicrobiales > Akkermansiaceae > Roseibacillus > Roseibacillus ishigakijimensis. The sequence goes on along the minus strand of NZ_JAENIO010000005.1, from coordinate 70,254 downwards.
GTTCTCCTCCTCCACGGGAGGAAGGGTGAGGGTAGCCGCCGTCTCCCCGGGCAAGGGCTCGCCATTTTTTGCCCACTGGTAAAACAGCTCGGAAGTGCCCACGGCCTCGCAGGTGAAGACGGCCGTCTCGCCAGGATCGAGGATCAGGTCCGCCGGGTGAGTGGTGATCACCAAATCAACGAGCTCATTTTCCAACAAAACCACCCGGGGAACAGGACTGCCATCGAAAGAGGAGAATTGCCCTGCGGCCCAAAGCCGGCCATCGGCTCGCAATGCCACCGACTCCACGTGGCCATTGAATTTACTACCCATATCGTAAATCGCATCAAGCTGTTGATCCGGGAGAAAGCGTTGCAAACGAAGCTGGTTGGCATTGCGGGCACCGATCACTTTGCCATCCCACTGAATGGCTGCCGAGAACCAGTCGACCGTCGTATCGTAGCTCGCGACCACCGCCCCCGTGGCATCGACCTTGGCGAGAAAGTTATCCCCTGCGAAAAGAAAGTCCCCATCGCTGAAGCGTGCGAAGTGGTCGATACGCCGGGAAGAAAACGGATAGACGAAACTCGTCACTTCCGCTCCGTCCGGCTCATAAAGGCGCACTTTGGCATAAATCCCACTTGTCTGATCGTAGCTGAGGAGGATTTTCCCATCGGGAAGAACAAGCAGCTCCTCACTGTTCAGCAAGTAGTGGTTGCTGTGGCCGGGATTGGGATAACGAGCCGGGTGCAAGGTGCCATCGGGATTGAGGCGGATGAGGTGGGAGTTCGGTGCATTAAAGGCCGAAATCACGGTGCCATTCCAACTCCGGAAGTCCCCGGCCACCATCACCGAGCCATCGGGAAGAAGCCCCACCGCATTGGCTCCATTGTCACCTCCGGTCCCCCGATTGGCAGAAAAGGCGGTATCCTCGCTGCCATCGGCAGCGAGCTTGAATAGGCGCCCGGGAAATCCCCCCACCACGAAGAGATCGCCATTGGGGGCCACCACCAGGTCTTCCACCTGGCTGCTGAGCACCGGCGGCTGGAAGCTCTCGTCGAGGCTGCCATCTTCGTGAATCTTGGCCAGATAGTCGCGATCAGCGTTCCCGCCAAAGTCGCGGAAGGAGCCGCCCAGATAAGCGCCTCCATCGGGAGCGGGCACCACGATGGCCACGGTTCCGCTCGAGGGCGGAGAAGCAGGAGCGGTGAAAAGAGGAGAGCGCGTCGTTGGATCCGCCAGAATACTCAAGGAAGCGGACCCGGAGGGGGTGCTTCCAAATTCATTGCTCACCACGACGTGATAGGCCCCTTCTTCCGCCTCGCTGGCAGCGGGGATGGCATAGGTGGCCTCGGTTGCCCCCGGCAAGAGGTCTCCCTCAAAATACCACTGATAACTCATCGCCACCGGACTGGTGGCCACCACAGTGAAACTCGCCGCCGAACCTGCCAAAACCTGTTGCGAAGAAGGCTGCTCGGCAATCTGGGGAAAGGAGTCATCATCCAAGAGCCTCAGGGTAAAGTCACCGGCCACGAGCCGAACTCCCGAGGGATCCGACAAGTGCAAACTCAGCTCCTCCTCGCTCTCCAGGTCACTATCATCCAGCAAAGTAACGGTCACCAGGCGCGGACCGCTCTCCCCAGCGGCCCAGCTCACCACCTCATCCAGCGCCTGAAAATCCGCGCCCGCCAGAGCCGTGCCTTCGTTGCTGACGACCCGCACGGAAGCCGCCGCACTCGCATCGCCATAGCGAACCAGCTCCAACGCGAAGGTCCCGGCATTTTCCAAAACCATCCCACTGAGCGTCTGGAAGGCGACCTCGGCGCGCTCCACCAGCAAACGGGCCAAGCCGGGCGCGGGATTTCCATTCCAAGTCGTGAAACCACCCTGCACCACAATGCGTCCTTGGCTATCGAGATGCACATTGACCACGTTGGCATTCGGACCGGCTCCCCCGGGGAAATTGTCGTCCACCGAACCATCGAGCGAAAACAAGGCCAGCCCAGGCAAAGGAACTCCCTCATACGCGGTCACCCCGGTGAGCAAAATCCGGCCGCGATAAGACTGCAGGGAGGTGATCGTGCCACTGAAAGTGTAGCTCTCCTGCAAACTTCCCGACGCGCTGTAAACACGCAAGCTATTGCCAATGGCTGCCAAGAAGCGCCCGTCGGACAAGAGCTGCAGAGCAGAGACGCTGGTGGTCAAGCCCGTGATTTCGCTAAAGGCGGGATCAATGGCACCATCGGGCAGAATCTTACGGATCCCCCGCTGGGAGGTTCCGAACCCTCCGGCCCCAAAGCCCACCAGAATCGAGCCATCGGGCAATTCCACTAGATCGTGCAGAGCGGCATTGGTGGAATAGTTGAAGCCATGGGCGAAGCTGGCATCAATGGCTCCTTGCGCCGTCAGGCGAAAGAGCCCGCTGCCTTGGCTAGCCGATCGAACCATCACGTAAACCTGGCCTGTGGGCGTGACCTCCACCCCGGTGAGAAACTGGATGCTCGTCGTGAACCCTCGCATCTCGAAGGGGTCATTGAAGAAGGGCACGAAATCAGCATCCACCGAGCCATCATCATTCATTCGCGCCAAGAAGAGTCGCTCCTCCCCATTCACTTGCGAAAAGCGCCCTTCCACCAGAAACTTCCCTTGGGGCAAAGCCAAGGGCGAAGGGTAGGCCTGATTTTCCGGATAACCGCTGGCCGGCGTGGTGGTAACCGTGAAGGTCTCGTCGGCAGTGAAGGTCGAATCCAGTTTCCGCAAAGTGTAGCCATCGAAGTGATTGCCATCCAGCATCAGCACGGAGTCGTCCGGCAAGAGTTGGAAACTTCCGGGCTGGGTCACCCCCGACACCGCGAAAGTGGCATCCCAGGCCGCCGCCGGGGGAAGCACGGTCAAGGTCGCCACTGCCGAAGTCACCGAGCCCGCTGGCGTGCTCACCACGACGGTGTAATCTCCCGCCTGCGCGGAGGAAGTAGTAACCAGCGAGAGACTCGCCCCGGTGGCCCCCGGAACGGGCTCGCTGCCCAAGAACCATTGGTAAGTCGGAGGGACCGGACTTTCCACCACCACCCGGAAGGAAGCGGGCTGCCCTTCTTTGACCGTCAGCGAAGCGGGCTGGGAAAGCAGAGTGGGCGCGGTCTCGTCATCAATCAAGGTCACCGTCGCACTGGCGGGACCGGCGATGGCCATCCCACTGGCATTGGACAAGGTCACCGTCAGGGACTCCTCTCCCTCGGTCAGATTGTCATCAAGCACGGTCAAAGCCATCACCCGGGGTCCGCTTTCGCCCGCTGCCCAAGTGAGAGTGCCGCTGGCGGGCGAAAAATCTTCTGCTCCCGCACTGCCCGCCGCAAAGGCATAATCGACGCTGGCCGCACTCGTGGCCGCTCCCGACCGATACACGACGAGGGAAAGCACGCCCGCCGACTCCACCACCCGGGGCGCGGTCGCCGCCCACGCCACCTCCGCTGGCAAGGACTCCCCCTCAAAGGCAACGATCTTGACGGTCTCCGTGCCCTGCACCCGGTCGAAAAACGACCCCGAGAAAATGCGCCCGCTTGGGGCGGTCACCACGCTGGAAAAGTAGGCCGTGCGTTCGGCCACCCCAACCCAACTTGCGCTGGGATGGAAAGTCCCATCCAGCGAACCGTCGTTATTCAACCGAATCAGGGTGTCGCGCGCCGCCCCGTAGCCAGCCGCCGAAGAGAGAATGAATTTACCCTGCGGATCGCGGCGCAAGGGACGGGCGTCGAGATAAGAAAGACCGGGCGCGAGGGAAAAGGAGGGCGAAAGCTGGCCGTTGGGCTGAAAGCGAGCCAAGTAGCTGGTGTTATCACTCTTGCGAGCCAACAGAGTGATCTCCCCATTGGGCTCCAACACCACACTTTCGAATGAGTCGATCCCAGTCGGGACCGCCGCTTGAAAGGCGGGATCGAGCGCGCCATTGGAGTGAAGCCGGGCAAAGACCGGAAGCGACTCCTTGGGAAAGGTGTTTCCCCAGGACCATTCGCCCACCACATAGATTTTTCCCCCGGCATCGACGGCGGCATGGCGAAAGAAGCCCGAGATATTGGTCGCCCCGGCAGGCACACCAAAATCACCCGGCAGAACCTCGAATCCACTATCCAGAGAGCCGTCGGCCTGGAGACGAGCGATGCCGTAGCGCGGGGTGTAGGAGGCATCGGCCTTATTCCGGAAGCCGCGGAAGCCGCCCACGCAGATCACCATGTCATCCGGCTGCACAGTCACTTCCTCGATATAATTGAGCCCGCCATCAGGCTGGGTGCCGTAGGCCAAAAAGGTCTCGTCATAGGAACCGTCGGCCTGAAACCGGATGATGCTGGAGAGATACTCCGTGCCGGTGAGCGTCGCATCGCGGTAACTGTTCATCACCCCCGCAGCGATGATTTTACCATCCGATTGCAAACCGAGGGCATGCACCTCCGGCCAACCCTGCCCCTGCCAGCGAATGCCATTTCCCTCCCCCACCGCATTGTCATCAGCGGCAAAGGTCTCGTCCACCGAACCGTCTCCATTGAAGCGAATCAATGAAGGGTAGATGCCTCCCACGGCGAGCATCTCATTGGAGCCAATCAGCAATTTTCCATCCGGTTGCACCAGAGTGGAAGCGACCCCTCCAAACTCGGAGGCTTCATAGAAAGAACCCGCAGAGGCCGCAAAGGCAGGGTCCACCGAATCGGGAGCCGCTCCCAAAAGGCCGCAGACCAGCTGCCCGACAAGACCAGGAAAGAGGTATTTTTTCATCATACGTGCTGTTCTAACAATTTTTTATATTCCGCTTTTCATCCTACTGACAAGAAAGATGTTTTCGGCCCCCAGGACCGCGCCCAATTACGTCCTGCGGCCCATCCCTGCTTGGCTCCAGCGGCAATTCGACTATAGAGAATGGCGATGAAGCTCATTACCCGCGCCCTCAGTCCCCTGCTACTACTCTCTCCCCTCTGGGGCCAGGACTCCTCCCCAACAAACGAGGGCTGGGTATCCCTTTTCAATGGCAAAGACTTAAGTGGCTGGACCCCGAAGTTTGCCAAACACGAATTGGGAGTCAATTTGCACGACACCTTTGTCGTGGAAGACGGCATCCTGAAAGCCAGCTACGAGAACTACGAGGCCTTTGAGAACCAATTCGGCCACCTCTATACCGATTTGGCCTATTCCCATTACATCCTACGGCTCGAATACCGCTTTGCGGGGAAAATGATGCCCGATGCCCCTCACTACGTGAATCTCAACAGCGGCGTCATGTTCCACAGTCAACCGCCGCAGAGCATGACTCGGGAACAAGCCTTCCCCGTCAGCCTCGAATTCCAATTTCTTGCCGACGAAGGAAATGGCCGCCGCCCTACCGGAAACGTTTGCACTCCCGGCACCCATCTGGAGCAGAATGGAGAATTGGTGACCCAGCACATCGTGGAATCCAGCGCGCCCACCTTCCCGGCGGAGGAATGGGTCAGCATCGAGCTGGAGGTCCACGGATCCGAGCAAGTCATCCACCGCGTGAATGGAAAAGAAGTCCTCCGCTACCAATCTCCCCAACTCGATCCCCAGGGGCACATCGTCTCGACCAAGGAGTTGAGCGAACGAGGGGTCCCGCGCGAACTCGCCTTTGGGCACCTCGCCTTGCAAGCCGAGGGCCAGCCCGTTTGGTTCCGCAATATCCAGCTCAAACCCCTGGACTCCAGAGACTGAAATTCACTCAAGTGACCTTTTGAAACAAGATCACTTGAGCCCCCTGACGACTCTAGCGACGGCGTCGGCGAAGGAGCACAAGACCCCCCAATCCCGCCAACAATCCCACCGAGGGCTCAGGCACTTGCGCCACGAGCGCAGTCGGCGCATCCAGGCCCACCAGCCCTCCTTGATAAATATAATTCACCTCCTCCGGAGTGAGCACTTGGTCCCAGACCGCCAGATCGTCAATGGCTCCTCCATACATCCGTCCGGTATTCGCCCGATCCCGGCCAATTTGCCAATCCCCGTCGTCAATCAGTCGCGAGACATTTCGCGAGCTCGTGGTAGCCGCAAGGCCCCCATTCACAAAGACATTGACCACCTCGTCGCCGGAGGCCGGCGACCCTGCAGTGCCATCCCACGTGAAGACGACGTGATTCCAGACCGGCACGGTCTCTGAGCCGTCATAAACTTGGATGTTCTGCAAAGCACCCGTATTGTCGAGGCGGAGTCCATTCTGAAATTGCCAAGTCGCCCCCCAAAACTGACCGTTAAAAACCGTTTCCGTAATCCCGTCGGTGCGCGCGACTTGCGCGCTCCCGGTCGTAAAGATGCCCTTGTTATCCAAATCCCCACCCGAGCCAGCCTGAGTGAGGTTGGGAGCGATCCACATTGAGTAGGAAAGCTGAGTCTTGTTGTCAGCTTCAATTCCCGAGGTGATGTCAAAATGCTGATCGCTCACCGTCCCTGCCAATTGTGCAGCCCCGCCAACGACCCCGCTGACCCAGGTCAAGCCATCGCCCGAGCCATTGGCCCAGGTTCCATTGTTGGCCACCGACCCTCCGGTATCGGCCGCCACCAGCCCACTTCCATCATCAAAGGTCCAGTGACTGAGGAGAGCGGCTTGAGAAAGCCCGCAAAATGAAAGCGAAGCGGTTAAGGAACAGATGATAGTGGTAGGTTTTTTCATTATCTATGTGGATTTAAGACCCCTGCCCGAAGAAGACTCAAACTTTTTCTTAATCGACAGGGGAACGTTTTCATCTCAAGTCCTCACTCTTTCCCCGTCAATCAGATAAAATCTGACGCGCCCTGAGCCAAAGGAGAGACTTCGGAAAACAAAACGACGAAAAAAGACAATATCTGAAGAAAAACGGCAAATCATCCAAGACTTCAGTCAAATCGGCGCCAAAAACATCACTTCAACTATCAGAAAAGGACAAAAGATTGCTTATTTCAGCCAAGCACTCCACACCTCTCACTCCTCGGGTCGCACCTCGCACCAGCCACGGTGCCAGTCCACGCTGAGCGGAAGGCCATAAAGCTCGCTCAACCGGGCAGAAGTGAGCTCTTCCCGGGGAGTTCCATCTGCAAAGACCCGGCCGGCCTGCAACAAGATCACCCGCTGCACTTCGGGCGGGATCTCACTGGGATGATGGGTGACCCAGACCAGAGTCTGCCCCTCCCGCAGCAGCTGCCGGAGGGTCTGCCCCAGGGTGACCGCCGCCGCGAAGTCCAGGGCGGTGGAGGGCTCGTCGAGCACGATGACCTCCGGCTGGTGCACTAGCGCACGCGCGATCAGGAAGCGCCTTTGCTCCCCGGAGGAAAGTTGGCCGAAGGGTTTCCCGGCCAGCGGCCCGACCCCCACCCGTTCGATCACTTCGCGGGTCGCCCGGCGATCGGCATCACTGAAGCGCATCTGCCGGGTGATGCCATAGGCCCCTTGCAAGGAAGAAAGCACGACATCGAAAGCCTCCTCAGCGGGATGGAACCGGTTCACCTCTTCGGGCATAACGAGCCCGATTCTTTCCCGCAGGGTATCGAGGTCCCAGAGCCGCTTGCCAAAAAGCTCGCAACGGGTCTCGGGATGATAGGCCGGCCGCAATTGTCCGGCGAGGAGCTTGAGCAAGGTGCTTTTGCCCGCACCATTGGGACCGAGGATGGCCACGCTCTCTCCCAAGGATAAAGTGAGGTCCAGCTCCCTGAGCGCGGCGGTGGAGCCTTGCCACACCGTGGCCCGCGCAATGGTCAAGAAAGGGGTTGTCATGGCCGTCATCGCAAAGGGAAAAGGGCCTCTTGACGAGCCCGGACCAAGCTTTCTTTCATCATTTTCTCCCTTCCTCACCCTTTGAGAAAAATCGAGATATTCGTTTGACCCCATCGCCAGAGAGCCTGATTGTCACCTCCGATGATGAAATCATTCCTTACCGCAGGCCTTCTGTTGGCCTCCTTTTCCCCTCTCGCTCTCGCTGAAGAAGTGAAGCTCGAAACTGATCAACAAAAAGCTTCCTACCTGATCGGACGCAACATCGGCGAAAGCATCAAAGCCGACGGCCTGGAGCTGGACCTCGACCTCCTCCACGCCGGTCTGAAGGAAGTGGCTGCGGGCACCGAGTCGAAAGTCTCTGACGAAGAAGCGCAAGCCGTGATGATGAAATTCCAGCAGGAAATGCAAGCCAAGGCTATGGCCAAGCAGGAAGCGGCCGCAGCCGAAAACATCGAGGCCGGCGAAAAATTCCTCAGCGAAAACAAAAAGCGCGAGGAAGTGACCGAGACCGAATCCGGCCTGCAATATGAAGTCCTGACCGCTGGCGAGGGCAAAAAGCCTGCCGCCTCCGACACGGTTTCCGTTCATTACCATGGCACTCTCCTCGATGGCACCGTCTTCGACAGCTCCGTGGAACGCGGCCAACCTGCCGAATTCCCCGTGGGAGGCGTGATTCAAGGCTGGGTGGAAGCCCTGCAACTGATGCCCGTGGGCTCCAAGTGGAAACTCTACATCCCTTCCGACCTCGCCTACGGCAATCGCGGCTCCGGCCCGAATATCGGCCCTGGCGAGACCCTCGTCTTCGAAGTCGAGCTTCTCGACATCAAAGGCTAAGCGGGACTTCCCCGGCAATTCCCCTTCTTTAGCAACAGCCAACTCCTCGCCAGGAGTTGGCTGTTTTGTCATCTCCCCCCCTCATTTGGGACAGTTCCTTCTTTTCCGCTCTGACAAATGTCGGTAGACCTTTGTTATGGAATCTCACGAAGTCTTGAAAAAGGCCTTTGAAAAAACCTCTCCCAAAGCCGTGGCCTCCGAGCTGGGAGTCTCCCTTTCCCTCGTCTACAAGTGGGCCCAAGAACAATCAGCCACCGGCTCGGGCTCCCGCAATCCCCTCGACCGCATCCTGGAAATCATCCGGCTGACTGGCGATATCCGCATCGTGGAGTGGCTCTGCGCACGCGCGGGCGGCTACTACGTGCGCAATCCGGATTCCGCTTGCGAGAAGGGCTTCGAATACCTCCCGGCCACCAACGAGATTGTTGCCCAGTTCTCTGTTCTCCTCTCCCGCATCTCCCAAGCCGCCCTCGACAACTCCATCGACAGCGACGAATCCGCCGATATCCGCGAACACTGGGACAAATTGAAATGCTACGCAGAGGGCTTTGTGCGCTGCTGTGAAGAAGGCGACTTTGAGAAAGTCCTCAAAGCCAACGAGCAATCGCCGGTCACCGAGCCTCGCAAAACGCTCTACTAGCCAAAAAAATCGCGTAAAAAGCAAAATCCCGGCTCGCTTCCTGCTCGGAAATCGAGTCTATTAACTCGTGGATTTTGCAAAAACGCTTCTCACTCTCCTCCTGGTCATCGACCCCTTGAGCAACAGTCCCATCTTCGTCGCGGCCCTCAAAAACGTGCCCCCGGAACGTCGGCGGACCGTTATTCTACGGGAATGCCTCATTGCCCTCCTCATTTTTGCCATCGTTTTTCTCGGAGGACGAGCCTTCATGGCCACTCTCGAGATAAGCCCGGAAGCCCTCCGCATCGCTGGGGGGGTGATGCTTTTCATCATCTCACTGCGGATGATTTTTCCGGGAAAGAACGATGAAAGCCTCGTGCTTCCGGGCGAGAGCGAGCCCTTCATCGTGCCCCTCGCCGCTCCCCTCTTGGCCGGCCCTTCCGCGATTGCGATGATCATGATCATCAGCAGCCAATACCCCGATCAACGCGCCAGTGTGTGGGGAGCCATCATGGTGGTCTGGCTTATCACCACCGTCATTCTCTGCAGCGCACCCCTGCTGGTCCGCCTCCTGAAAAAGCGCGGCGTCACTGCCATGGAGCGCCTCATGGGCATGCTCCTCATCACCGTCGCGGTGCAGATGTTCCTCGACGGCCTCCACCTCCCCCACAGCGATTTCTAATCACCAAAGACACATGACCACCCTCGCTCCACCACACCGCCCCGTCCTGGACCTCATCGGCAATACCCCCCTCCTGCGCCTCCGCTTCGAACCCGAAGGCTTGGAAATTCTGGCCAAAGCCGAGTTTCTCAACCCCAGCGGCAGCGTCAAAGATCGCCTCGCCCGCTGCCTCATTCTCGACGCCGAGGCCCGGGGCGAGCTGACCCCCGATTCCCTGATTCTGGAATGCACCAGTGGCAACACCGGCATCTCCCTCGCCATGATCGGAGCAGCTTGTGGCTATCGCGTAAAAATCCTGATGAGCGATAGTGCCAGCGTGGAACGGCGCAATCTCATTCGCCAACTGGGTGCCGAACTGGAGCTCTTTGCCTGCCAGGGAAGCTATCAAGCCGGTATCGACCTCGCGGAGGACGTCGCAGCCCGGGATGCACGCATCTTTTTACCCCGGCAATTTGCCAATCCCCTCAATGCCCGCGATCACTACGAAACCACCGCCCGCGAGATCATCGCCCAGACCTCCCGGCCCGTGCAGGCCTTCGTCAGCGGTTACGGCACCGGGGGCACCATCGCGGGCACCGGGCAGGCCCTCAAAGAGAAATGGCCCGATCTCGAAGTGGTCTGCATGGAACCCGGAGGCGATGCCCTCCCCGGCGAATTCCCCTGCTGTCACCGCATCGAAGGCGTCTCCGTCAACTTCCAGCCCCGCCTCCTCGCCTCCGCCCCCATCGACCGCAAGGTCGCCATCAGTGGCCAAGAAGCGATGGCCACCACCCGCCGCCTCCATCGCGACTTTGGGCTCCTCGTCGGCACCTCCTCCGGAGCCAATATCGCCGCCGCCCTCCGCGTAGCGCGCGAGCTGGGCCCCACCTCGCAAGTGGTCACCATCCTCTGCGACCGGGCCGAACGCTACTTCAGCACCTCCCTCTTCCAGCCCCAATCGTAGCGGCGAGCTTCCAGCTTGCCGAATGTGATCCCAAGCTTCCAGCTTGCCCAAACACACCGTCCCCCTCGCGCCCTCTTCAAATCGTAGCGGCGAGCTTCCAGCTTGCCGAAAGTGACCCCAAGCTTCCAGCTTGCCCAAACACACCGTCCCCCTCGTTCCCTCTTCAAATCGTAGCGGCGAGCTTCCAGCTTGCCGAATGTGACCCCAAGCTACCAGCTTGCCCCAACCACTCTTACGCCACAATCTCATGGATCACCTCTCCATGCACATCGGTCAGGCGAAAATCCCTCCCCGAATACCGGTAAGTCAACTTCTCATGGTCAAAGCCGAGAAGATGAAGAATCGTGGCGTGGAGATCATGCACATGCACCGGCTTTTCTACCGCCGCAAAACCAAACTCGTCGGTCGCGCCATGGACGTGCCCACCCTTGACGCCACCCCCAGCCATCCAGACCGTAAAGCCATAGTGATTGTGGTCCCGCCCCTTCATCACCCCCTTATTGGACCCCGCCTTGGGTAGCTCCACCACCGGCGTGCGCCCAAACTCCCCGCCCCACAGCACCAGAGTCTCCTCCAGCAAGCCCCTCATCTTCAGATCGGAAAGAAAGGCCCCAATCGCCCGATCGCATTGCCCCGCCAAACGACGGTGATCCTCGATGTCATCATGACTATCCCACGGTTGCCCCGGCCCATGCCACAGCTGGACAAACCGCACCCCACGCTCCAACAGCCGACGGGCCATCAGACATTGCCGGGCAAAGGAGCCCTCTCCATACATCGCACGCACCTCCTCCGGCTCCCGGCCAACGTCGAAGGCATCAGTGGCTTCGCTCTGCATGCGATAAGCCAGCTCAAAATTCCGGATACGCGCCTCCAGTTGAGGATCGTGAGCGTGCTGGGACTGGTGATGCTCATTCAATTGCCGGAGAAAAGCCAACTGCCTCGCCTGCCGCTGCTCCCCAATTCGCCCATTGCGCAAGTTCGCAATCATGCGATCCACCTCCTGAATGGAAGAATCCAGATAAGTGCCCTGATGACTCCCCGGAAGAAATGACGATCGCCAGTTCTCTGCCCGCTTGATGGGCATCCCCCCCGGACAAAGCGACACATAGGCCGGCAAGTTTTCATTCTCGCTTCCCAAGCCATAACTCACCCACGACCCCATGGAAGGACGCGAGAGACGGGCATCCCCACAGTTCATCAACATCAGCGAGGGCTCGTGATTGGGCACATCCGCCTGCATGGAGCGAATCACACAAAGGTCATCGGCATGACGGGCGGTGTGCGAAAAAAGCTCGCTCACCTCCAAGCCGCATTGCCCATATTTCTGGAAAGAAAAAGGACTCCGCAAGGCCGCCCCCGTCGGGCGCTCGGTCTTCCGCCCTTGCAAGGGGATCGCCTTGCCATGCTGGCTCTGCAAAGCAGGCTTGGGATCAAAGGTGTCCACCTGGGATGGCCCCCCATTCATGAACAAATGCACCACCCGCTTGGCCTTGGGCGCAAAGTGGGTCACCTCCTCACTGGCCATCGCCTGGTCGAGCAGCCCCCCCAGAGCCATCGCCCCAAATCCCATTCCACAACGATTGAGAAAGTCGCGCCGGTCAAGCAAGAGGTCACGGGAGCTCAGAGAATGATGATTCATAACCAGGAATTTAGTAGATATAGTGAAATTCGTTGGAGGCCCAGAGCATCTGAATCAAGTCAGCCAGCGGAGAACCCACCTCCTCCAGCGGCGGCACCTCCTCACTTTGCGGAAAGCTGCCCCCGAGAGTCGCGAAAGACGCCCATTCCTCCCCCTCCCGCTGCCGTCCCTCAACCGCAAAATCCCAACTGGTATGCCCCGAGTTCTGGCCCTCGGGAGCCAGGAGGAGAAAGGAAATCGCCTCCCCGCTTTTCACCGGGACCGCTTCATGCTGAAAACTCCGCTTAGCCCCTGGAGGAAGATCGCCCCCGGCCAGGTGGCGCCCGTCATTTCCCCGGATTTCCCACGCCAGGGTATCTCCGGTTGCCGAGCTGCGGCGAAGATTCCCCCGCAGCCGAATCTCCCCCGCAGCGGTCGCCCGAAAGCGCAGAATGAGAGCATAATCGCGCAAGGGATGACCGCTCTGCGCCCCCGCATGCAACCACCGCAACGGAGCCTTCGACAGCCCCGGTCCCGTCTTCCAGACTCCGTCGGCAAACAAGGGGAACGACTTTTCCTCCCCCAGCTCCCCTTCCTTCATTGGCGCATAGCGCACCTCCCAATAACCACTCAGGGGCGGCAAATAGTGCTCTTCCTCCGCCGACTGCAACCACTCAACCGCCCTTCGCCTTTCTCCCGCACTCGGGGACCGTTGGAAAATCCGCTCGTATATCCAGTCCACTTGCGCCCCCGCCTCCGCCAGCGCCGCGAGCTCTGGAGCCGCCGCCAGATGCCGGGCCGCCGCCATCACCCCCTCTCCGTTGAGAAGATAAAGGGACTGCTGAGGCACAATCGTTTCCACCCGCCTCGCCGCATGTAAATCAGGGTGCGGCAAATCAAAGGCCACAAAGTCGGAATCGAGCTGATAGCGGTCCACAAACGCATACAAAGTGCGCCGGGTAGCCATCCCCTCCTCCCCCAAGCGGGCGGCCGGACCTCCCCGCTGGGCCAGATTCAACCTCCCCGCTGTCACCAACATCCGATCCCGCATAACCTCAAAGTCGAGCCGTTGCGGCTGCCAACGCCAATAGAACCGATTCCCCTCATCGCGCTCCCGGTTCCGCGCAGAACTCATTGCCGACAACCGGAAAGCGCGAGAGGAGAGAAGATGGCGGTGCAAAGCCTTGCTCGAATACCCCTGCTCTTGAAAGTAAAGAGCCAGATAGTCGAGCAAAGGCAAAAGCGGAGGCTCGGGCACCTCATAACCATAGTCACTGGGCTCGGTCAATGCCTGGCCAAAGTGCCAGTTCCACACCCGGTTCACATACACCCTAGCAGTCAGCGGATTGCCCACTTCCGTTATCTTTTCCGCCAGCGAAAGACGAGGACTCTTCCCCTCCCCAAACTTTTCTCCCCCCAAGAAAGACAACCAATGACGCTCGAAGGCCTCACTGCGATTATTGGGGTCACCACGCAAATAAACTTGGGCCGGAAGCCAGTCCTTGCGATCCCGCACCACCATCGCACGCGGCGGCGAGCCCGCATGCTCCATCTGCAGGGCCGCCCGCTCACTGCGGAAACGCGCGTTCTCCTGATTATCCTTGGTGTCATAGAATTGACGCACCTTCTGCTCATCGTAGGACAAGGGACAGGACGACTCCCCGCGCAATCGCGCCAAGTCCCCCTCCTCGGCCTCCGCCCATTCCCTGGCCAAGGCCAGCGCTGCCTCCGCTCGCTCTGCCGGCTTCGCCATCGCCTCCTGCCAAGCCTGCAACCGAGCCACTCCCGCGCCCTGATCGCGCAGGAAATCTCGCCAGCGAATCACCGCCTTGGGCCGATACCGACCCCGCTTGAAAGCCTCCCCGGTCGCCTTCCCTTCATCCCAATCCTCCTGCCCGGCCTGCCAGGCAAGCTCCAGATACACCGCCAGGGACTCCGGCTCACGCAACTGCGCCACAAACTCTCGCCGGTAATTCAGATCATTCTCATCAATCGCCGCCATCTGCTGCTGAAAGTCCTCAAAGGCGGCCTGGTCATCAGGTTGACCAATGACGGGCTTCTCCTCAGGCTCCCGCAGGTTCTCAAAGATGGAAAAGAGCGAATAATAATCCTCCGTCGTGATGGGATCGAACTTGTGCTCATGGCAACGCGCACAGGAAACCGTCGTGCCTAGAAAGCCCCGCGTGACCACATCCACCCGATCATCAATGGTCTCCACCCGCCCCGCCCGCTGCCCCACGGTCAGAAAACCCAACGCAGCCAGATTGGGGTCCTCCTCCTTCTCCGTCAAGTGGTCCCCCGCTATCTGCCAATGAACAAACTCATCAAAAGGCAAATCCTCATTAAAGGCCTGCACCAGCCAATCGCGATAAGTGTAAGCAAAAGGATAGCGATTATCGCGGTCAAAATTATACCCCTGCGTATCCGCATAACGAGCCACATCCATCCAATTGCGCGCCCAGCGCTCGCCATAAGCCGGAGAATCCAAAAGCTCCTCCACCAATTGGAGATACCCTTCCTCGCTTGGCTCTGCGGCCAATTTTCGCAGTTGCGCCGCCGACGGCGGCAGTCCCGTCAAAGTATAAGCCGCCCGCTCCAGCCACTCCCGGGGAGTCGCTAACTCATTCACCGCCAGCCCTTCTTCCTTCCGTGCGATCGCCAGCAACTCATCAATGGGATGCCCCTCGCCCTGCAAGACCGGGGCCTGCGGAGGCTCATAGGCCCAGTGGCCTTGCCCCCACAAAGGCAGACAGAACAAAAGGAGAACCAGGACAATCATAACGAGCAAGAGACAGAACGTCGCTTCCCCCGCCCACATTTCAAGAAGCCACCCCAGGAGGAAGAAGAAACCTCCCCTCCTCAAGCCCTCAAATAAATCTCCCTTCCCCCTTCCCTCTCTCGCTCAACTCTTGTTAACCTCTGGCAACCACTCGCCTACCCCCCACTCCGTCCATGCCCTCCCTCAACAAATCCACCCCCAAGCACATCGCCAAACCCGAAGCCGCCGCATTTCAAGAAATCAAAGTGCTCGGCTGGATTCCTGGGCGGATGGGAAACAAGCGGCTATCATCAGAATACATTCGACAGTGGACTGAATCAAAAATGGACGACATTAAACGAGCAGCAGGCAGAAGCACATTTGCAGAAAACAGCAAAAAGGCCTTCCGACCTTTCGAGATTGTCGCTCTGAGCCAATCTGTTGCAGCTGCTTACACGGAGACAACTGGAGCGATCTACGACAAGATCTTAGATGGCGTGTCGGTGTCACAATCCCTCACAAAACTCCGCGACACCATCCTCCCAAAACTCATCTCCGGCGAGCTTGGCATCTTCGACAGCAAACAACTTACCAAGGAGACATTGACATGATTAAGAAGTTTCGGCGAATCACTAACCTCGGAGTTTTCGGAGCCTTCCAATGGGATCAGGAAGTAGTAAACGCCAACGGACAACCCCAATGCTTCCAGCATATCAATGTAATCTACGGCAGAAACTACTCTGGTAAGACGACACTCTCTCGCCTCCTAAGGGCGCTTGAAACCCAGTTCCTTTCAGAGAAGTTTGAGGGCCGGGAATTCGAAATTGTCTTTGATGATGGCTCGGTAACAACTCACGAAAACTTCAATGCTTACGTCGGAAAAATTCGCGTTTTTAACGAAGACTTTGTTCGAGACAACCTCCGCTTCATTAATAACCCAGACGAAGCGGTCGAGCCATTTGCGCTGATCGGTGACGACAATGTCGCCATCCAAGAGCAAATCGAAGCAATTGAAGCAGAGATTGGATCGAACGAGGAAGGCCAAGAGACAGGCCTCTTCGCGAAGTTGAAATTGAAACGTGCAGCCAAAACACAAGCTACCAATTCCCACCAGACCGCGCAGAACACTCTGGAGTCGCAACTGCGAACGAAGGCCACGGCTGGAAATGAGAGCATTAAATACAATTCAGACAAGTTCGGCGACCAGAACTACACAATATCAAAACTTCGAAATGAAATAGACCAGGTTCTCAAAGAGGAATTCGATCCGATTTCAGATGAGAAGATTGCTTCCAACGAAGAACTTCTAAAGGAGGAGGTAAACGATGATGTCGCTGCACTGGAATACCCGTCATTGTCATGGGATCAACTCGTGACAGAGACCGAAGAACTTGTCACAAAAGCAGTAGCCCAATCAGATAAGATCGAAGAGCTGGCAGCTAAAGCCGTCTTGAATCGATGGGTAAAAGAAGGACGGGATCACCATCGATCAAAACGCAAGACCTGTGCATTCTGCGGAAACGAGATTCAAGAATCACGTTGGGAGCAGTTAGATAAACACTTTGATGAAGAGTCCGAAAAGCTCGAAGAAGCGATTGATCAGCTCCTTGAGTCCATCGCAAATGAAAAGGTCAAGTTGGAAGGAGTTTTTGAGATTGATGAGAAGACCTTCTACTCGAAGTTCAGAAGTCGCCTGACCGAAATCAAAGAGGCACACCAAGAAGCTGTCGCCAAATACTCGGACTCGCTAGAAGAACTAGCCAAGCAGCTACAAGCGAGAAAGGACGACATAATCCACTCGAAGGATTTCCAAGGTCAGGATGACCACTGCGATCTGATTCGCGCAGCCCTCAGCGACTATGAGACTCTTCGAAAGGAAGCCAATGAATACAGCAGCTCTCTAGGAGAGGATCAGGCAACTGCCCGCACAGAGCTTCGCTTAAAGACCGTTCATGAGTTCGCTGTCAACGTCAACTACAGCGATCAGAAAGCCGAGATTGATCGGCTCGCCACGCTCCAGCAGGAGGCCTCAGACGCGGCGTCTGGTGTTGAGCAGACTATCTCGCAGAAAAAGCAGGAGATCGAAGTGAAGCGTCGTGAGATGAACGACGAAGAGAAGGGTGCAATAAAGGTAAATGAATACCTCAACGACCACTTTGGCCACAGCTTCTTGACTCTCGAGGCTCAAGAGAATCAAGAGGATGAGCTTGGCGAAATAAGTGTGCGCTTTGTGGTAATGCGAGATGGCGAAAAAGCACACCATCTAAGCGAAGGAGAAATAAGCCTTCTAGCATTCTGCTACTTCATGGCCAAGCTGGATGATGTTGAGACCCGTGGAACCAATCCAATTATCTGGATCGATGATCCGATCTCCAGCCTCGATTCAAATCACATATTTTTTATCTTCAGTCTGATTCAGACAGAAATTGTTCTTGAGAACCGATTCGAACAGCTCTTCGTGTCGACCCACAATCTCGACTTCCTCAAGTATCTAAAAAGGCTTCGAGGATCATTTGTAAACCACCATCAAAACAAACAGCCATATGAATGTCGTTTTTTTGTGGTGGAGCGTCATCTGAGAGTGTCGAAAATTATCGTAATGCCTGAATACCTTCGGGAATACGTGACCGAATTTAACTATCTCTTTCACCAAATATACCTCTGCTCAAAGATTGAGAGTGTGACCGACGATAACTACTCGATCATTTACAACTTTGGAAACAACGCTCGGAAGTTTTTGGAGATCTTTCTCTACTACAAATACCCCCATGGATCGAGAGATCGAAGCGGAGAGATTCATCTGGAGAGCATGAGGAAGTTCTTCGAGGGGCACAGCATTCCGACAATTCTTACGACACGAGTTAGCAACGAATACTCTCACCTAGCTGGATCATTTGAGCGCGGATCAACGCCTGTTGATGCGAGTGAGATACAGGAGGTGGCTCGGTTAATGGTTGAACGGTTAAGACAAGATCGTGATCAATATGATGCATTTTTGGCGAGTATCGGCGAGCAGCCTGAGAGTGAGGCAAACGAGCAAGAAACCGAAGCAGCAGGAAGTGCCACCTCATGAAGTTCACCGAAGCCCAACCCTGCGCGCTACGCACGAATGCTGAATGCTGAGTTATGAGTAGCGAAAAGAAAGACATCACGGCATCAACAGATCATTAAAATGAACCCACACTCCAAAGAATCCCAAAACACCGAATGGAAGGAGTCATGGCATGACGACTACCTGAAGTGGATTTGTGGCTTTGCCAATGCGGAGGGTGGTCGGATTTTCATCGGCAAGGATGATGCGGGTAAGGTGGTCGGGCTGCCCAAGGCGGAGAAAATGCTGGAAGACTTGCCCAACAAGATCCGTGACAAGCTGGGGCTGATGCCGAAGGTCGACCTGCAGGAGGAGAATGGCAAAGCCTACCTCGAAATCACGGTGGCCCCCTCTTCGGTTCCGATCTCGCTGCGCGGGGTGTATTACTGGCGTTCCGGTAGCGTCAAACAGGAGCTGAGAGGTGCCGCACTCAATGACTTTCTGCTCAAGAAAATGGGGCTGACCTGGGATCGAGTCATTGAACCTCAGGCGACACCAGAGGACATCGATCCTGCAGCCATGGACCGCTTCAAGCGCGACGCGGCCAAGGCGGGCCGTCTGCCAGACTTATCCGATTTATCTGATCAGAAGATCCTGAAAAAACTGCGTCTCACCACCCGCGAAGGCCTCACCCGAGCCGCGCTGGTGCTTTTTGGCAAGGACCCGGGCGAGTTCTACCCCAACCTCTTTGTCAAAATCGGCCGCTTTGGCGACAGCGAAGCAGACCTCAGGTTTCAGGAAGTCAGCGAGGGCAACCTCGTATCCATGTTTCCCGACATTCTCGAGCAATTGGAGCGAAAGTTCCTCACCAAGCCGGTGCGGTTTGAAGGCATCCACCGCATCGAAGAACTGGAATACCCGGTCGAGGCTCTGCGGGAAATGCTGCTCAATGCCCTCGTCCACCGCAACTACCTTGGCAGCATGACCCAGATGAAGGCCTACGACGACCCTCTCACATTATGGAACGATGGAACGCCGGGAGCCTGCCCGAAGAACTCAGCATCGAGCAGCTCTTCCAAGCCCACGAATCCATCCCCCGCAATCCCCTCTTCGCCGAGGCCTGCTACAAAGCAGGCTACGTCGATTCCTGGGGGCGGGGCGTCGAAAAGATCAGTGAAGCCTGTAAAGCCGCAGGACTCGCGGAGCCGGTATTCCAAGAACGCTCCGGCGGTGTTTTGGTAGAGCTTTTCCGAATGCCGGAGAAAAGTTCGGAAAAGAGTTCAGTGAAAACGCCGGTGAAAACGCCGGTGAAAACGCCGGTGAAAACGCCCGATGCTGTGATCGAGATTCTTAGAAAAGATTCAACTCTCACCCTCCAAGAGGTCGCTATTTTGATCGACAAGTCACTGAGCGCAGTGGAACGAGCGGCAAGAAAGCTACGTGAAGAGGGAAAGCTTAAATACAAAGGTCCACAGAAGGGCGGTTACTGGGAGGTCCTCGACTCAGGAAATTCACCGAAGCCCGAGAGCCCAAACGATGAATGATCCCTTATGAATGAAGAATCCCCAGACACGCCCAGCGGCGAGTTCCTGCTCTACACCACCGAGGACGGGAAAGCGGGGGTCGAGTGCCGTTTCGAGAACGAGACGATCTGGCTTTCACAAGCCTTGATGGGCGAGCTCTACGATCGCTCGAAAAAGACCATCAGCGAGCATCTGAAAAACCTTTTCGAGGAAGGCGAATTGGGGGCCGATTCAGTTGTCCGGAATTTCCGGACAACTGCCGCCGACGGCAAAGCCTACGATGTCCAGCATTACAATCTGGAAGCCATCCTCGCCGTCGGCTTTCGGGTCAAATCGCCCCGTGGCACTCAGTTCCGCCGCTGGGCAAATACTCGCCTGCAGGAATACCTCGTCAAGGGGTTCGCCATGGATGACGAGCGGCTCAAGAATCCGGACATTTCCGGGACCTCCGCCGTTCCAGACTACTTCGACGAGCTCCTCGCCCGCATCCAGGACATCCGGGCCAGCGAGCGACGCATGTATCTGCGCGTGCGCGAGATCTTCGCTCTCGCTGCGGACTACGAGCCCTCCCGCAAGGAATCGGTGAGGTTTTTCCAGATCATCCAGAACAAGCTACACTTCGCCGCGACGGGCCACACTGCGGCCGAACTCATCGCCGAGCGCGCGGATGCCTCGCAACCGAACATGGGGCTGACGGTCTGGAAGGGCGAGATCGTCCGCAAAACGGATGTCACCGTGGCGAAGAACTACCTGCACGAAGACGAAAAACACCGAAGGCTTGTAGGTGTTTTGGACGGAAGGCGCTTTGCGCCTGGAGCCCGTAGGGTGAGAAGCCGTGAGGGGCTTCGAATCAAATCGACGAGCTGAACCGCATCGTCGTGATGTGGCTGGACTTCGCCTTTAATCAGGCCAAACGGCGCAAACAGATTTTCCTCCGGGATTGGCAGACGAAGCTCGATGAATTCCTCCGGTTCAACGAGCGGGACGTGCTCGACCACGCGGGCAAAGTCACCAAGCAAGAAGCCGACGAGTCCGCGAAATCACAATACGATGGCTTCGCCAAGCGCCGCCGCATCGCCAGGGAGGAACGCGAAGCGTCTGAATCAATCAAAGCCCTGGAAGCTCTCAGCAAGGAGGAAAAGCCGGAATGAAATTCACCCAGGTCCTCACTCGCACCCACCATCGGCGAGCGTTCCGAGACTGAAAATGCCCCCCCCATGCCGCAGTGAGTTGGTCTCCCTCACGGATACAGGCCACGGGTCTTTTTCACGTCGGCCACTTCTTTGATTCCCAGGGCAAGGGCGGCGACGCGGTGACCACATTTGCGGGCCTCGGCAAAGGAGACGAGACGATCAAAGGTGGTCGCCATCTGGGTCTCAAGCTTGGAGATGACCTCGCGCTCGGTCCACGAGAAGCGCTGCAGGTTCTGCACCCACTCGAAGTAGCTCACCGTCACGCCACCGGCATTGCACATGACATCGGGGATGAGAAAGATATCGCCACGCTCTTCGATGACGGTATCCGCTGCGGTGGTGGTGGGGCCATTCGCGCCCTCCGCCAGGACGCGGCATTGGAGCTCGGCGGCCATTTTCTCGTCAATGGCCCGCTCCAGGGCACAGGGGGCGAGGACGTCGACTTTCTGAACCATCATTTCCCAAGGATCGATGGGCTCCGATTCGGGGAAGTCGACCACGGTGCCATTCTCGGCGGCATACTTCCGCAGGCGACAGATATCGAGTCCCTCATCATTCCAAATCGCGCCTGAGGCATCGGAAACCCCCTTCACCTTCACCCCATCAAAGAGCAGGGTCTCGGCGGCATAGCTGCCGACGTTGCCAAAGCCCTGCACCACGGCCGACGCGCCTTCGCAGTCGATGCCCAGTCGGGAGAGGGCGCGAGTGGCGGTAAAGGCGACGCCGTGACCGGTGGCTTGGGTGCGCCCGGCCGAGCCCTGGAGCTCGAGGGGCTTGCCCGTCACGACCCCGGGGGTGAAGTGCCCGGCCTGGGTGGAAGCGGTATCGACAATCCAGGCCATGGTTTGGGCATTGGTGCCGACATCAGGCGCGGGGATATCAATATCTTCTCCAATGAAAGGCAACATTTCCTGGGCAAAGCGGCGGGTGAGGCGCTCTTGTTCCCCCAGCGACATCTGGTGCGGATCGCAGGCGATGCCGCCCTTGGCTCCCCCGAAGGGCAAGCGCATGAGGGCGCACTTCCAGTTCATCCACATCGCCAGGGCGGCGACTTCGCCAAGCTCGACATCGGGGTGGTAGCGGATGCCGCCCTTCACCGGTCCCCGCGAGAGGTGGTGCTGCACGCGATGGCCAAAGAAGACCTCGGTGCGCCCATCGTCCATCTTGACCGGCATGGAGAAGGACAGGAGGCGCTTGGGCCACTTGCAACGCTCGGCCACGGCCTCGTCCAGCTCCAAAAATTCCGCTGTTCGATCGAATTGGCGGGCGGCCTGACCAAAGGTGCTGTTCGCGAGCAAAATCTCTTTCATTCCCCCCACTCTAGGACCAAAAGGACGGTGGGGTAAAAGAAATTGTGAGACAACTCCCCGGCGAGGGAGAGCGACTACGGGCCCCGGGGCCAAGGTCGCCCCCGGAGGACTCCCTGCCTTGCCACCACTCTCTCTTTCTGCTATTTCCAGACCGTGAAAAGAACGCTCGTTTTCCTCGCCAGCCTCTGCGCGCTGGGCAGCTCGCCCCTCCCCGCCGCCACTCTGCCCCCGCTGGTGGAACAGGAAATCCTGGGCGAACAATTGCTCTCCTATCGCTACGACCTCCTGCGGGAGAGCCTGCGACAGGATGCCGACTCTCTGGTGGAAAATCTATCGGCCCGCGCGCTCTCTGCCGCCCTGGAGGAGGATGAAGTGCGCACTCGTCTCCTTCTGCTCAGCATTCTCAACAAGCTCCCGGCCGAAGCGATCAGTGACCGCGACTGGACGGCGGAGAATCGCGGCTTCCTCGGCTGGCTCTTCCTCTCCCCCGATCGTCTCGGCATGTTGCTCAACGAATTGCGCCCGGAGGACGATGCCCTCGCCGTGCTCACCAACTGGGCCGAACTCTGGCGCCGCGAAGAAAACCTCACTTACCGCGAGCAATACGCCCCGCTCGCCCTTGCCCTGGCCCTCATCTACGACCAGCCCGGGAGTGTCCGCACCAGCAGCGACCACACCTACCAATCACTCGACCGCGACGAGCGCTACCGCTACTTCGTCAAGGCCTCCGAAGGCAACGATCTCGATACCTCCTGCGCCCGCATGACTCCCCGGGAGCTCGTCCGCGTGGTGGACCTCAAGATTTCCCGTTTCGAAATCGACTGGTCCCTAAAGAAGATGCGGGAATCCCGCAAAAACTGGGGCTCCACCTACGGCGAGGTGGAATACCTGATGGAGCGCGCGGTCAACGGCGAGAATCCCTACGACTACTACATCCTACCCGAGATTCTCGAAAAAGGGGGCATTTGCCACGACCAAGCCAACTTTGCCAGTGAGTCCGGGAAAGCCCGCGGCATCCCCGCAGTCTATGTCCACGGCACCGGCAACCGGGGAGCCCACGCTTGGGTGGAATACATGCCCGATGACGAGAGCTGGCAATCCTACGGCAGCCAGGGAATCGTCAACGGCTTTGTCTACGACACCCAGCGAGGCAAGAGCGTCTCCTCCCGGCTCATCTGGCTGGAGAGCAGCGAGGACTACCGGGCGGAGAAACGGGTGCCCATCCTCCTGATGCTGGAGCTGGCCCGCAGCGCCCGCGAGCAAGGCAAGTGGGAGAGCGCACAAACCCTCTTGCAGGAAGCACGCCGCATGGCCTCTCTCGTCGTCGACATCTGGCTGGAAGAAGTGGAGCTGACCAAGGCCCGGGAAGGACAGGCTGAGGACTGGAAAAACCTCCTCGCCGACATGGAGCGCAACTACGACGAGCACTCCAACATTCTGGAAGACATTGCCTCCATCCGTAAGGAACACCTCCTCCCCACCCTCGATGAGAACGAGATGATCAAGGCCCTCGAAAGCGAGATTCGCAGCGTGGCTCGCAAGAATGGCAGCGAGGGAGACCTTGTCTCCGATGCCGTGGCCTCGCTGGCAGAAATCCTCGTCGCCAATGAGTCCGGCGAGGCCCTGCGCAAACTCTACGCCAGCTCTTTCCGCCGTTACGGGGAGGACTTGGAGCTCTTTGAAAAGCTGATGAAGAGCTACCAGAGCTACGGACGCCGCCTTCCCCTCGTCGCGCCGGAAATCCCCGCCGACCTTGAAAAATATTACAAGCGGATGGCCGAGACCAGCTCCAAGGAATACTTCCGCGGCGAGATGGAGCTGAAGCTCTACCAACAAGTCGGCAATGCCTACCGCCAGGCCGGCAATGAAGAAGAAGCGGACTCCATCGCCAAGAAAATCGAACGCCGCCGCAGCCGTCTCGAGCGCAGCGCCCTCTGAATGACCACCGCCCGCCCAATCCCTTTAGCCTCCCGCCTCAGGCTCATCCTCGCGCTGGGCCTGGTGGCCTGCGGTTGTTTTGAATTCGCGCTCAGCCCCACCCCTTCAATCACTCTTTGGCCGTTCCTTCATTCCGCGTCTCATCCCTTCATTCTAATGATTCTGGCGGGACTTGTCCGTCCCCTTCGGCCTCACCCATACCCAGAAACCTCCCGTGAACAAATCATCCCAGCCAAAGCCGAGCTGAAAGACCTTTGCTGGTGGAGGAGGGTCCCGCCTCTTCTCTTCTCCATTGCCGTAGTGGCCCTGCTCATTACTAGGGAAGGCTCGGACTCTCCAGCCACAATCCACACAACCAAGCTCGTCACAGCCCTCGCATTCCTCTCTTTTTACTCCTGCCTTTTCTACCGCGACTACCTGAGGCTTCTTCGCGATTGACGTTTCGCACCGCATGATTGACCTCTGCGCCGGAACCTGTCAGCGTGCCCTCATGCTCAAGCTCCTCGTCGCCGCCGTCGCCGCCAGCCTCCTCCTCTCTTCCTGTGCGCTCCTCAGCAATGCCCTCAAGGTCCCTGGCCGCACCGTGCAGTCCGTAGGCCGCACCTTCGGCTTCTGATTCCTCCCGTTCCTCACTCCTCTCTTTCCCACCCGGTCCTCGCACCGGGTTTTTTTGCGCCTTGCGCAAGCGAAATCAGCGAACAAAATTTTTCCCCTTTTCCCTCATCTTTCAGCAAAAATGCCCTTTCTCTCCCCCGCGCTTGTGTCATACTGACTCATTCACTACTCACCAGAACAAAAAAACCAACACAAAACGAATCCCTGTATTTCCGGGCATTGCAGAATTTCGCCCAAAAAGTCAAGTTCCTTTGGCCAGCACCCGAATTCATAATTTTATCCTGACAATCAATGACAGGCGTGATTTTTCTAAGAAGAACAAGTCACCGCCCAAGAACTTTTTAGAAAAACAGCGCAAGCAAGTGGAGCCGCGCGTTCCACGCAACTTTTCCCGCCCCTAGCCCCCGGGGTCGATTCTGTTAGAAAAGGCCCGCAAACCCTCACCGAGTCAATCATTGCGCCCCTTTGCACGAAATGCGACAAATGCGGCAGAACCGTAAAACCACCACATGTAGTATGTGAATAATTTGTGGACTACTAGATAAGCAAAATCGCGTTGACCCTCAATCCCCTTTTCCGCTAGTCTGACGGTGCTTCTGCGAAGGCGACCCAAGTCACCCAACCCCTTCCCCAAGCAAGAAAGAAATCCCCCACCCCGTTCCCCCCCAATTCCTCACACAGCTAGAAAAATGTCCGCTCACACCACTACCTACACCGTTGGCAACCGCTCCTTCGTTCTCGACCGCGACAAAGCCGAAGCCGCCATTGCCGCCAAAGCTGTCATCAATGGTCGTGACACCATGTTCTTCAACATCCTCCCCCTGAAATACCAGTGGGCCTACGACCTCTACAAAACGATGAAGAGCAATCACTGGGAGCCGGAGGACATCCAGATGCAGACCGACATCCAGCAGTGGCGGGGCAGCGAAATCACCGACGAGGAGCGCTGGATTATCAAGATGGGCATCGGCTATTTCTCCGCCGCCGAAGGCATCGTGGGCGACAACATCCTCCACGTCGTGCGCGAGCTGGTCACCGCCCCGGAGCTCAAGCTCGTGCTCGGCCGCCACGCCCATGAGGAAAACATTCACGCCGACAGCCTCGTCTACATGATCTCCTCCCTCGGCATCAATCCCCACGAATGCGAAGCGATGTTCGAGGACGTGCCCACTATCAAGGCCAAGAACTCTTTCGTCGTCAGCAACTCCCGCTCCTTGCGCCGCGATGTCGACCTCACCGTGCTGGAAAACAAGCAAGCCCTCGCCAAGAACATTTTCCTGTTCGGCCAGGTGATGGAGGGCACCCAGTTCTACGGCCTCTTCGGCATGATCCTCAGCCTCTATCGCCAGAACAAATTCCCCGGCATCGGCCAGATGTTCCGCTACACCCTGCGCGACGAGTCCAACCACATCGAGGTCTTCCGCAATCTCCTCAACACCCTCATCACCGAGAACCCCGACATTTGGACCGCCGAATTCCAGGCCGACCTCCGCAACACCATGGCCGAGGGCATCCGCCTCGAGAAAGAATTCATCCGCGACTGCCTCCCCGTCTCCGCCGTCGGACTCAGCGCCGAGGAGTTCGAGCAATACATCGACTACATCGCCGATCGCCGCCTCCTCAACTGCCGCCTCGAGCCCCTCAAGCCCGGCACCGAAAACCCCTTCCCCTGGCTCTCTGAGTCCATGGACCTCAAGAAAGAGCAAAACTTCTTCGAGGGCAAAGTGACCGAATACCAAAAGTCCAGCTCCCTCCTGGCCGCAGATGATGATGAGCTTTAAGAGTTTGCGAGTGTGGCAGTTTTTCAGTTTGTCAGGGATTTGCGCTGGCACTGACTGCCGAACGACAGCCTGAAAAAGAGCGAAAGAAAGAACACCATGCCCCTGAAGACCTTTGAGAACTTGGAAATCTGGAAACGTGGTTGCCGGCTTGCCGTCGACACCTATCTGGCAACCGAGGGCTCGCAGGACTTCCGCCTCAACGGGCAGATGCAAGCGGCAGCGGTCTCCATCTCCTCAAACATCGCCGAAGGAGCCGAACGTGACAGCGACAAGGACTTTGCCCGTTTTCTGCGTTATGCCAAAGGCTCCTGCGCCGAACTCCGCACCCAACTCTTCATTGCCCAACGCGTTCGCAAAGAACTGGGCAGACCCGAGCTTCTCAATGCGACCCACCTCATCCAAGAGACCCGCGAACTCGCCTCCATGATTCAAAGCCTCATCAACACCCTCCAATCCCGCCCCTAAAAAACCCCACCCACACAACTCCACCCACACAGCCCTCGTCCCCTCAAAGCCCTGACAAACTGAAACACTGACAAACTCGCAAACTTTCCCGCCTCCCAACCATCAACAACCCCCACCACGCCAAAAACAATGTATCGCTCCATCACCCTCGAAGAAGACATCGCCCTCAAGGAAGTCATCTCCAACCGCTTCCAAAACACCAACAGCGACTTCCGCAGCTACAGCTGGCGCGAAACGCTGCCCTCTTCGGAGCGAACGCCGGTCCCGCAGATCACCGTCACCAAGGGCAACGCCGAAGAGCACTTTTCCCTCGCCGATGTCGCCGATGCCATTGGGGAATCCCTCACCGACCTCCTCATCGCCCGCCGCACCCCCGAGGACAGCATTTTTAACGAAGAAAACCGCACCTTCGTCTCGGCCGTCGCCAATAGCGTATCCAAGAGCCTGATGGCGCAGGTGCAAAAGGGCAATTCCCTCAAGCTCTCCCAAAACGACCTCTACCTCCTCATTGAGAAAGCCCTCATCGAGAACGACGCCCACGACGTGGCCAAGTCCCTCGTCTTCAAGCGCAATATGGAAAACAACGGACAAATCGACCTCGAAGGCGAGCCCCAGACCATGCCCGTGCGCCTGATCCGCCGCAGCGGCAACGTCGTGCCCTGGTCGGAGAGCAAGATCGAGTCCGCCGTGCGCAACGCCTTTCTTTCCTCCAAGGAAGACCCCACCCCCGCCGGGAGCGTGGCGCGAGCCGTCACCCAGATTGCCCGCCAAGGTGACCAGGCCTTCGTCCACATCGAGGACGTGCAGGACATGGTGCAGAACGAGCTCATGCGCCAGGGCTACTACAAGGTGGCCGAGAGCTACATCCTCTACCGCGCCGAGCGCTCCCGCCTGCGCGAACTGCAGGGAGCCCCCGAGGAGGACCCCAACCAGGGATCCTTCGTCACCGTGGTGCGCGATGGCAGCGCGGAATTCTGGGACGGTCTGGAGCTGAAAAAGCGCATCCAGTTCGCCTGCATCGGCCTCAATCTCACCCTCAGCGAAGACGACCTCGAGCGCGAACTGCGCCGCTCCATCGGAGCCGAAATCACCGCCGAGAACCTCCAGAAAACCATCGTGCTCAATGCCCGCGCCCTCATCGAGCGCGACGCCGACATGGCCAAATTCGCCGGTCGCGTCCTCCTCACCTACATCTATGAAGAGGTGCTCGACTGGTCCATCATGCGCGACGGCATCGAAGGCCTCAAGGAAGCACACCAGACCGCCTTCAAGGCCTACCTCAAGCACGGGGTCAAAATCAAACGCCTCAGCCCCGACCTCATCGACGGCCGCTACGATCTCAAGAAACTCGCCGAAGCCCTCGACCCCTCCGCCGACCTCGACTTCGACTACCTCGGCATTCAGACCCTCTACGATCGCTACCTCATCGTCGACAAAACCGGCGAAAAGCCCCGCCGCATGGAGACACCCCAGTTCTTCTGGATGCGCGTCGCGATGGGCCTCTTCAAAGAAGAAAAAAGCGAGCGCGAAGACTGGGTGACCCGCCTTTACCAGCTCTACAAAGGCCGCCGCTTCTGCTCCAGCACTCCCACCCTCTTCAACTCCGGCACCCTCCACAGCCAGCTCTCCAGCTGCTACCTCTACAAAGTCGACGACAGCATCGAGTCCATCATGCAGCGCGGCATCGCCGACAATGCCTACCTCTCCAAGTGGGCCGGCGGACTGGGCGGCTCCTGGACCGCCGTGCGCGGAACGGGCGGCTACATCCAGGGCACCAATGGCGAGTCCCAGGGCGTCATCCCCTTCCTCAAACTCCATAACGACCAACTCATTGCCGTCAACCAAGGCGGCAAACGCCGCGGCTCCGGCTGCGCCTACCTTGAGACCTGGCA
This sequence comes from Roseibacillus ishigakijimensis, assembly GCF_016595415.1. Taxonomy (GTDB): domain Bacteria; phylum Verrucomicrobiota; class Verrucomicrobiia; order Verrucomicrobiales; family Akkermansiaceae; genus Roseibacillus; species Roseibacillus ishigakijimensis. Next base: position 41,332 of record NZ_JAENIO010000005.1, on the reverse strand, counting down.
CAACGACATCGAGGACTTCCTCGAGCTGCGCAAAAACACCGGGGACGACCGCCGCCGCACCCACGACATGAACACCGCGAACTGGATTCCGGACCTCTTCATGAAGCGTATGGAAGCCCGCCAGGACTGGACCCTCTTCCGCGCCAACGAAACCCCCGACCTCCACGACCTCTACGGCCGCGCCTTCGAACTCCGTTACAAGGACTACGAAAAACAAGCCGCCGAAGGCAAAATCTGGAGCCGCCAAATCCCCGCCATCGAGCTTTGGAAAAAAATGCTCTCCATGGTCTTCGAGACCGGCCACCCCTGGATCACCTTCAAGGACCCCTGCAACGTGCGCAGCCCCCAGGACCACGCCGGCGTCATCCACAGCTCCAACCTTTGCACCGAGATCACCCTCAACACCAGCGAGGAAGAAACCGCCGTCTGCAACCTCGGCTCCGTCGTGCTCGATAGCCACCTCACCGACGATGGCGCCCTCGACCACGAGATGCTGCGCGAGACCATCACCGTGGCCATCCGCGCCCTCGACAACGTCATCGACATCAACTTCTACCCCACCCAAGCGGCCGCCACCGCCAACAGCCGCCACCGCCCCATCGGACTCGGCGTCATGGGCTTGCAGAATGCCCTCTACAAAAAAGGCTACTCCTTCGCCAGCGAGCAAGCGGTGGAATTCAATGACGAGTTCATGGAAGCCATCTCCTACTACGCCTACGGAGCCTCCAGCGACCTCGCCGGCGAGCGCGGCACCTACCAGAGCTATCAGGGCAGCAAATGGGATCGCGGCCTCCTCCCCCAGGACACCCTCGACCTCCTGCAAGAAGAACGCGGCCAACACCTCGACGTCCCCCGCGGTGGCAAAATGGACTGGCAGCCCGTGCGCGAGAAGATCGCCCGCCACGGCATGCGCAACTCCAACGTCCTCGCCATCGCCCCCACCGCCACCATCAGCAACATCATGGGCACCACCCCCTGCATCGAGCCCAACTACAAGAACCTCTTCGTCAAGAGCAACCTCAGCGGCGACTTCATCGTCCTCAATCGCGAGCTCGTCAACGACCTCAAGGCCGAAGGACTCTGGAATCAGGACATGCTCGACCAATTGAAATACTTCGACGGCGAGCTCACCGACATTGAAGGCATCCCCGAGCGGCTCAAGCAGAAGCACCTCACCGTCTTCGGCATCAGCTATAACTACCTCATTGACGCCGCCGCCCGCCGACAGAAGTGGATTGACCAGAGCCAGAGCGTCAACCTCTTCCTCGCCGCGCCCGAGATGAAGACCCTCAGTCACATGTATCGCCGCGCCTGGACCACCGGCATGAAAACCACCTACTACCTCCGCACCCTCGGAGCCAGCGGCATCGAAAAGAGCACCGGCTCCGCCCAAAAGGCCCCCGCCGCCCGCTCCTACACGGCCGCCGAACAAGCCGCCTGCTCCATCGAAGCCCAGCGGAATGGGGAGGAATGTGAGGCTTGTCAGTGAATCTACCGTCAGTCCTCCGAAGCTCTTGTCTTTTGAAGCCTTGGTGAAGCCTTGGCGTAGGGGGAATGAGTGGAGAAAGAACCGCAGCCTAAAAAGCAACCTGCTCCATCGAAGCGAGAGTAAAAATGAGGCTTGTCAGTAGAGGAGCTGCCGCTAGTCCGCCGCAATTCTTGTTCGCCAAAACCTTGGGAATACCCCCACACTCATAATCCGCCAAGTCACTGTTTATTCGTAACCAACTAAAATCTAATTCGAATGAATCGACCGTCCCCTCAATCACTTAAAAATTGGCTCGAGTTCAATGACTTCAACTCCTCGAAATTCACCTCAGGAAAGTGGATTCCTTTAAAGATAAACATTACGGATGAACAAGACGACACGAGAATCTATTTCTCTCTCGAGACGTTGATTGTTTTCGATGAGGACCGAGAAAAATACGCGCACCTTTCGTGGCAGGATATCGGATTACATCGGGAAGAAACAACAGCCTATGTTGATGAAGACCGCTTTTACTCTCCTACCGATTACTACGATTACCAACACGGAAAAGTCACTGGAATAATGCCGATTACCGACCTTTGGCATGAAGATGGAGAGCGTGTATGGGACCTTAACCAAGAAATAGTGCTCTCTTTGCGACTTCTCCGCCAAGGCGACACTTGGGTTCGTCCGTCTGAGAACTATCTCGAAGTTGCCCAGCTAGTGCGTAATGACGAATCGGGAAAACCTATTGAAATAAGAATCAAAGCCGATGTCCTTCGCGACTATCTTAAGGCAAGGTCGACTTCGCTTTTCAGCGCGGGTTTCATGTGCCGGGAATTCAAAGGCAATTCTCTGCACGACGTCGATTGGCAAGAAGAACATATCAACATCGACAATGATACTCAGGAGTGGCACGGTTATAAGGGAAAGACTGATGACGATGAAGAATTAAACTTCTTATTCGGTAAACTCTGGTGGAAGGATTGGCTGGAAAAAAGCAGCGTTTCTACTCGCGTTGCTGGGGACAAACACCCCGACCGAATAGCCTTCTTCGTAGACAATCAAAGCGAAGACACGAAAAGCCTCGAAGAAATTAAAAAAGACTTCCAATTTCTTTGCTTCGAACCGTCTCTTGTTACATCGATTCTAAAGGAGCAAAGGGCCTTTATCGAGTGGTGGGCCTTCGATGCTGGCAAACTGGGTATCGGCCATTCGGATTTCACATTTGGAGTCAACGAGCTTGGCAAGGTTGTCATTTTTGCAAAGGACCTCAAAAACCTTCCCCATTGGTTCCTCAAGAAGCTAAAATCTTACAACATCATTCCTGAAGGAGGAATAGGAAAAGCTCTTTATGATTCGTATATCCAAGGATGGTTTTCAGATTCAATAGCACCTGAGAACTTACTACATAAGTCGTTAATCGAGCTAAATTCAGCCTTCATTTCGAGATTCGGATGCCCACTCTTTAATGAAATTCCAGCGGAGCGAGAGTTTCTTAAACATATCCATCGATTCGACTCGGATAACAAAGAAGATTTTTGCCACCTTGCCAAGGAGCTGAACAAGCTAACCAATGAGGCTATAAACGGGGCTAATATCTACAAAAATCTAGGTGAAGAGGGACAAACCAAATTCAAAGGAAAAAAGGCTCAAATCAGAAATATGCTCGCAGCCCTCATCGATGAGCTAGGTGGAGATGGCCGAGAAGAAACTAGAATTCTAGCCGGAATCAACGACCTCAGACAACTCGATGCTCATTCAGGCAGCTCTGGCTACGAAAGAGCACTCAAGATTCTCGGTTTCGAATCTCCTCCTGACGATCTTCAGGGTGCCGCAATCTTAGTGTTTGAGGGGCTCACAAAGGCAGCGGACCAAATAACTCGATTGGTGCTTGCCTGAAAAAAAGCTTAAAAAGGGCAAGAAAACGGGGTCAGTCCGTGAATTGTAAATCTGATCACCTCACCACACCTCCATGCTTTTTTCCGAATTCTTACCAAATTCGATTTCCAGATTGACCGGCAGCCTAGAAACTGATTATTTGAACATATGATTCTCACATCCATAGAAATCTGTGCGGGCGGCGGGGGGCAAGCTCTCGGACTGGAGCAGGCGGGCTTTGAGGCCCAGGCCCTGGTCGAGCTCGACGGCCCTTCTTGCGCCACTCTTCGCCACAACCGCCCCCAATGGAAGGTATTCGAGGGAGATGTGCGCCACTTCGAGGCCACCGCCTACGATGGCGTTGATCTCTTCGCCGGCGGCGTCCCCTGCCCTCCTTTTTCCATCGCGGGCAAACAACTGGGCAAAGATGATGAACGAGACCTTTTCCCCGAAGCGCTTCGCCTCATCAAGCAATGCCATCCGAAAGCTGTCATGCTCGAGAATGTGCGCGGCTTCCTCGCAAGCAATTTCGACGAATACCGCGCCCACCTCAAAGGCAAGCTGTCTCGCATGGGCTATCGCACCGACTGGCAACTGCTCAATGCTTCGGACTTTGGGGTCAGCCAGCTCAGACCCCGCGTCGTCATCGTCGCACTCCGCAAGGACATCGCCCCCCACTTTCAATGGCCCCTCGGACTCAACAAACTCCCCCCCACGGTGGGAGAAGCCCTCTATGACCTCATGGCTCAGGACGGCTGGAAGGGAGCCAACGCTTGGAAGAAGCAGGCCAACGCCATCGCCCCCACTCTGGTGGGAGGCTCCAAAAAGCATGGAGGAGCCGACCTGGGGCCAACTCGTGCCCGCAACGCTTGGGCCAAGCTCGGAGTCAACGGCAAGAGCCTGGGTGACGCCTCGCCGGAAAGAGACTTCGAAGGAATGCCGCGCCTCACGATTCCCATGACCGCTCGAATCCAAGGTTTCCCTGACAACTGGAAATTTATGGGCAAAAAGACAGCTGCCTATCGACAAATCGGCAATGCCTTCCCTCCCCCTGTCGCCAGAGCGGTTGCCGAACAACTCAAGGCTGCCATCGTCACCGCGCAAACCCAGGAGAAAACCAAAGCCGCTTAACGCTATGGCTCAATCAAAAGGACAAGGAGGAGCTCGTGCCAAACTCCGAGCTCACTTCCTCGCCAATGTCGGGATCGTCCTGCACGCCGACGACCTCCGCCAAGTCGCCGGTATTAGCGAATGGGCCAGACGCATCCGCGAGCTTCGCAACGAAGAGGGCTACCAGATCCTCACTCATAACGACCGCAGCACCCTCAAACCCGGCGAATACCTCCTCGAAAGCGCCAAACCCCAACCCGCCTTCGAGCGTAGCATCTCCAAAGAGCTTCGTGCCTTCGTCCTCGACCGCAATGGCTTTACCTGCCAAATGTGCGGTGCCGTCGCCGGAGAACCCCATCCCTACGATCCCAATCGTAAAACCCGCCTCCACCTTGGTCACATCCTTGACAAATCGCAAGGTGGCAAGGACGAAGCCTCCAACCTTCGCGCCCTTTGTTCGGTTTGCAACGAGGGAGCTTCCAATCTCACCCTGGATCGGCCCAGTATCTCCAAGCTGCTGATCCAGGTCCGTCGCGCCAAGAAGGAAGACCAGCTTGCCGTCCTTGATTGGCTGAAATCCAAATACGAAAGGCCCACCCCATGAAACTCTCTTCCATTGAACTCTTCTCCGGTGCAGGCGCGACTAAAAAGCTAAAACAAGCTAAAAAGTGCCAAGCTAAAAAGTGCCTGCCCTAAAAAGTGCCTGTCCCTTTTTAGGAAGTAATTGACACGCCGTCTTCCTTTGCTCACCCTCCCTCCATGCGCCGTCCTCGATTCCTTGCCCCCAGGTCTCACCCAGTCGCCTACTACCACTGCGTTTCCCGCATCGTGAATCGCGACTTTGTTCTCGGAGAAATGGAGAAGGCGAAATTCTCAGAGTTCATGCGCCTTTATGAACGCCTCTACGGCCTGCGCATCGTTTCCTATTGCCTGATGTCGAACCATTTTCACCTCCTGGTCGAAGTCCCGCAACGCCCTGCCGATGAGGCTCTCCCCGACGACGAGGGCTTGATTGCCCATGTCGAGAAATGCTTGGGTGGAAAGGCTGCCACCAATCTCCGCTGGGAACTGGAGCACTATCGAGCTCAGAGCAATAACCAGGCGGCTGAAGAATTGCGCGAGAGCTGGTTTGCCCGCATGTGGGACATCAGCCAGTATATGAAAATCCTCAAACAACGCTTCACCCAATGGTTCAACCGCGTCCACCAGCGCCGGGGCACGCTCTGGGAAGACCGCTTCAAAAGTGTTCTCGTCGAAGGAAAAGGCCCCGCCCTCAAAGCCATGGCCGCCTACATCGACCTCAATCCCGTGCGGGCCGGGATTTGCGAAGACCCCAAGGATTACCGCTGGTGTTCTTACGGCGAAGCAGTCGCAGGCGGCAAAAAAGCCACCCGAGCTCGCCAAGCTCTCATCTGGCTGGACTCTTTCACTATTGGGATGACGGGCGAGGCTCGGGAGCGCAGCTCGATTCAGGGACAAGAGGGCCCCTGCTCCCTTGATGATTCCTTGCGCCGCTGGCGTTGCTATCTTTTTGGCATCCCGGAGAGCGAAGCCCGTCAGAAAGAGGAACTCGCCCATGAGCAGTCAGGGGGCAAAGCCCACCTTTTCCGGGCCCGCATCCCCCGCCAGAAAGCCCTCGAAGTGCTTGAAAACGGAGGCCGCCTCGAAAAAGCCGATTATCTGCGGTGCCGGGTGCGTTACTTCATCGACGGCGGGGCCCTCGGTTCCAAGGCTTTCATCGAAGAAGTGTTCCAAGAAGCCAAATCCCATTTTCACTCCAAGCGAAAGACGGGCGCGCGCTCCCTGCGTGGCATGAAAACCGTTCCCAAGCCCGACCGCCTCTACAATCTGCGCCAACTCGGCAAAGACGCTCTCGGTTAGTCCTTAGCTCTCTCTTTCCGTGCCATCCGGATGCGGAAAAAGCTCTGGAGCAGTGGACGGGTCGAGAGAGGGTCATGAAGCGACTCCCCATTACCCCCCAATGGACTGGGCCGAGGTCAGACCATGACTCTCGCGGCAGATTGGGAGAAAACCCGGGCTGATAGCGACGGCCCATAACGGAGTCAGATGCCCTCAAAACCACCTCCCCTGAACTCGCGGAGACGCTCTCAAATAAGGGAGAAGAACAGCGACAATCCAGCTCTTCAGATAGCCTTCTTCACTTTTGTGACCCATGATTCCAGATAATACCCACTCAAGTTTTCATCTGGTAAAATAAGAGGACCTTTTTGCTGAGAAAATGCGCTGCACGAGCGGCTTCATCCTTTTACGAGTTGAATCCCTTCTTTGGTATGAGGTTCTCATCCGGGTGTCAATATTCCTGACACAAGAAAGGTTCAATACGGGTTTATAAAATTCCACCACTTGGAAAGTGACTTTCCAAGAAATATGTGGGTTACTATACAAATGGCAGCGCAACAACGTCTTCTTCTCTTTTTCTTCCTCGGGCTGCTCAGCCAGCCGCTTTCTGCTCTTACGGCCACGGTCACCACGGCGGAGGACCAATTCGACTTCCCTTCCGGCCCCGAAGTCTCTCTGCGTGAGGCGATACGTGATGTGGGCAGTACCGGGGGAACAGTTTGCTTTTCACCCCATCTCTCGGGAGCAACGATTCAGGTGGAAGACTCGGGATTGTCCTTGGGGAGTAGTGGCGGCCAAATCGTCTTCGACGGCGCCTCGACAAACGGCCTTCCTCCCCGAATCCAAGCGTCCGAAATCTTTGCAGGTTCTTCTCTCTTCAGCGCAAGCAACCGTGAGCTGCGCTTCAACGACCTCATTATTGATGGAAACCAGACTCTCAGCACGGGTATCAACCTCGTGGGAGAGAAGCTCAACCTCATTCGGGTCGAAATCGAGAACTTCACCAGCATCGGAGCCAGTATCCGAGATGGGGAAGCCAACTTCCTGGGCTGTTATTTCCACCACAATGCCGAAGGCTGTCGAATGAACAACTCCGCTGGAGAAATCGACCGTTGCCTCTTCGCCTTCCATTCCACCCGCTCGGCTTACATTGGTCAGCTCGTCGAAAGCCATCTTCTGCGCATCCGGAACTGCACTTTCGCGGAGAATCGCGTTTTTGGCACTCAGGGAACCCTGGCCCTGGAAGGGGAAAACAGCTCATCCGCCATCATCCACTGCTCATTCGTCGACAATCATGGCGCAGGCTACTCCGGGCCTGCTGGCATTCTCTTTCAAGGAAACCTCTTCGCCCGGAACTCTGCGGAAGGCTCCACCGGTCCTCCCACCAGTATTGTCGAAACGGGAATCTGGGGCGCGACATCCGCTGGCTACAATCTCTGTGACGACACTCCGGCCTCTTTCGACCACGAGACCGATCAAACCGGCCCCACCGGGGTCGCCGTTTCCCGCCTTGGCAATTATGGCGGAGAACTCATGTGCTGCTTCCCTTATCAAAATTCCCGCGCCATTGAGGGAGGGATTCCCGACCGGGGGTTTCCGCTCCTGACCACCGACATTCGCGGCTTTCCCCGCAAGGTCGCGGCCAATTCCAATGGCCTGACGAACATCATCGACATCGGTGCGGTGGAAACCAATCCCGACGGCACCATCGAGGTCACCAACGACTTTCCCACCGGTGCCGGGAGCTTCCGGGACGCCGTTCTCGCCGCCACCGACGAGACTAACCACATCGTCCTCAAGACCCCCATCACGGACCGGACCATTTCTCTTCTTTCTACCGTCACCTTCAGCGGCGAGCGCAACTACAACATCGATGGCTCGGGCGGGAACTACCGCCTCATCATGAACGATGCCGATGAGGACATGATCGCGATTGGCGACGGCCTCACAAACGGAACCACCGTCTCCTTCGACAGCATCGAGTTCTCTGGCTACGAGGCGAACAGCGAGATTCCCAACCGCGGCGTGATGGCCGTCGATCCCTTGTGCGGACTCTCCCTGCACCAATGCGATATCACCGATAATACCGCCGCCGTGCACGGAGTGATCGAATGCCAGGGCGACCTTTTCCTCAACGAGACGCTGTTTGAAAACAACAATCAGACTTCCACCGTCGGGGACTTCGGGATTGGTGGGGCCGCGATTCGAGCCAGCTCCAGCCGCATCACCGCTTGGAACTCCTCCTTCATCGGCAATACCGCCACGGTCACCAATATGCGCGGAGGGGCCATTCGAATGGACAGCCTCAGTCGCGCCAGCTTCCGCCGCTGCACCTTTGCGCGCAATGAAGTCCGCCACGGAGGTTCCGCCATTTATGCCGAGGACAGCGCCTTTGGAAGCATCACCCTAGAGCTCGACCAATGCACTTTTGCCCAAAACGAGGCCGTGGATGGCGCCGTCACCTTTGAGGACCGGATGCGGGTCCACGTCTCGGGATGCCTTTTTGCCGAAAATAGGAACGGCTCGGAGCTCATCACCCGTCCCGAGCGGCGTGATTTCCACGCGATGGAGCCCGAGAGCGTCATCCTCACCACCGGCTACCCGAACTGGACCGATGCTCCTGCAGTGTTCCAAGACTTTGCCGGTCCCGACCAACGTGGCCGTATCCTCAAAGTCGCTCCCCCCTACGAGTCTGGTGGAAAAGTCCCCGTCGTCCGCCTGCTCGAGGATTCCGAGCCCGCCATCACCGAGCTCGACCAACAAGCCGGCATCCCCGTGCTGCGTGACGCGCTCAATCGGGTCGCCTTCGAATCTCTCTTCGTCCCCAATTTCGGGAGCCTGACCTACATCCAGCCGGGCGCGGTGCAAGAGCGAGTCCCCTTCGCCGATCTCTTCGAGATCCGCAGCGTGGGAGACCCGGACAACAACCAGATTCCCCTCTCTTTCCGTGGCCGCAGCGGAATCCAATGGCGGGTCGAAACCACCACCGACTTGAGCTTCGGCTTCACCCCCACCGACCTCGTCGTCAGCCCGAATAGCGTCATCACGAACTCGGTCCAGGTCCCCATCCCCACGCCCAATCCGGATCGGTTCTTCATTCGCTTTGCGGAAGAGAGGGATTAGGCGGCCCACAGATTCGGGGCCCGGAGGCGATGAGGAAGGCCCGCCGAGAGAGCTTCCGCAACAGACTCGATCCCGCACGAAAAAAGCCGCTTCCCCGAGAGGAAGCGGCTTTTTGGTAAGGAATGGGAAAGGGTGATTAGCGCTTGGAGAACTGGAAACGCTTGCGGGCACCGGGCTGACCGGATTTCTTCCGCTCCTTGGCACGAGGGTCGCGGCGAAGAAGACCAGCGGCCTTCAATGCGGGGCGAAGCTCGGGATCCACTTGCAGGAGGGAGCGGGCGATGGCCAGCTTGACCGCGCCAGCTTGGCCGTGGAGGCCGCCGCCTTTGGTGGAGATGCGCACGTCGAACTTGTTCATGAGGTTCGCGACCTGGAAGGGCTCGAGCACGTGGCTCTGGAGCGGGAGGGTGGCGAAGTAGTCTTCGAAGCTGCGACCGTTGATCTCGATGACGCCAGAGCCTTCGGTGAGATAGACGCGGGCCACGGCGGTCTTGCGGCGACCGGTGGCGGTGAATTCATTAGCAGTTGCCATGAGTAAAAGTGGTAAAAAAGTTCAGTGGTTCAGGGTTACTTGACCTCGTAGGGCTGGGGATTCTGGGCTTCGTGAGGATGCTCAGGTCCGACACACACCTTCAATTTCTTGATGATTTGGCGGCCCAACTTGTTGTGAGGGATCATGCCCCAGATGGCGCGCTCGAGGAGAAGCTCGGGGCGGCGCTCACGCACTTTGCGGGGAGTTTCCACTTTCTGATTACCGACGTAGCCCGTGTAGCGGGTGTAGATCTTCTGCCACTCCTTGTTGCCGGTGAAGCGGGCTTTCTCAGCGTTGATGATGACCACATGGTCACCAGTATCGACGTGAGGGGTGAAGATGGTTTTGTGCTTGCCACGCAAGAGGCGGGCAGCTTCCACGGCGACATCGCCGAGCACTTTGTCGGTGGCATCGATGAGATGCCACGCGCGCTCGACCTCTTCGGCTTTTGCTGAGTATGTTTTCATAATTGAATGGGAGCAAGGGCTCTTAGACCATTTCCTACCGGAGCCATCACGGCGCAGGCGGGCGCGGAAGCTAGGAAGTCTTCCCTCCCGTGTCAATCTCATTCACAGGAGGAGGCAAAAAAATGAGAGACCGCCCGTTCTCGGGCAGGCTGGCGAACGCGGCAAGGGCTTCAGGATTTGATGTTTTTCCACAAAGAGGGGCAAAAAATCCCCTCTGTCCAAATCCCGACTCGGCACGGACTCTGCATTGGGTTAGACCTCCGCCGAAATGAAGCCCGTAACGATGCGCCGCACGCGCCTGCTTGCCACTCTAGGACCCGCCTCAGACAGCGATGAGATGATCGAAAGCCTCCTCGATGCCGGGGCGGATTGTTTTCGCATCAATATGTCGCACGCCAAGCACGAGGTGGCCCGCGACACCGTGCGCCGCATCCGCCGTCTCGCGGTCGGGCGGGAGTATCCGGTGGGGATCCTTTTCGACCTGACGGGCCCTTCCATCCGCACGGGCACACTGGAGACTCCTTACCAGCTCAAGGACAACGATCGGGTGGAATTCCGGGTGGAGGGCTCGGAGCCCAAGCTGCCGATTTCCACCACCGTGAACTACGGTGGTCTGCTGGAGGATGTCAAAGTGGGCAACACCCTCATCGTGGACAATGGCACGCTGATCATGAAAGTGGAGTCCATCGCCGATGATCGCCTGGTGGCGGTCAATACCACGCCGGGGGAACTGGGCTCACGACGCCACATCAATCTCCCCGGCACGCGGCTGAATCTCCCCGCGCTGACGGACAAGGACCGCAAGGACCTCGATCTGGCGGTCGAATGTCAGGCTGACTTTGTGGCGGGCTCCTTCGTGCGCGATGCGGGCCATGTGCGCGAACTGCGCGCGGCGATGAAAGAACTGGGAGGGCACGCCCAAATCGTCTCCAAGCTGGAGGATCAGGAGGCCATGCGCAATCTGGATGCCATCATTGAGGCCTCGGACGTGATCATGGTGGCTCGCGGCGACCTCGGTATCGAGGTTCACATCGAGGAGCTGCCCATCCTCCAGCGAAAAATCGTCAAACGCTGCCTAGAGAAAGGAAAGCGGGTGATCGTGGCCACGCACATGCTGGAGTCGATGATTTCCAATCCCACCCCCACGCGGGCGGAGGTCACCGACGTGGCCAATGCGGTCTTCGAGGAAGCGGATGTGCTCATGGTCTCGGGCGAAACCTCGATTGGCAAGTATCCTGCGGAGTGCCTGCACATTCTCAACCGGGTGGCCCGCCGCATTGAGCGCTCAGGCGGGCTTGGCTTTGCCAAAAATTCCAGTTTGCAAACTGACAAGCAGAAGACCATTCGCTCGGCGGTGCAACTGGCCGACTCCTTGCCGGGAGCCCTGCTGGTCGTCTTCACCCGCTCGGGAGCCACTGCCCACCACACCTCGCTGATGCGTCCGCGTTCGCCAATTTTCGCCTTCACTCCTGACGAACAAGTGAGGCGTTTCCTGACCCTGTCGCGCGGGGTGCGCTCCTTCTGCATCAATTTCGAGAATCTGCCCCGGCTCACCATTGCCAAGGGCATCGATACCTTGCGGCAAGAACGCGACATCGCTCCTGGCACCCCGCTGGTGGTGGTTTCCGACACCTTGCAGGATGATCGGGCGGTGAACACCATTCTCTTGGAACACGCCTGAATCAAGCCGACCAGCACCTCCGAAAACAAGAAGCACCAGCAAACGCTGGTGCTTTTTTATCGCTCTTTCTACTGAGCCTTCGCGTTAGGAAACCCCAAGTTTTTTCTCGATTTCCTCAAGGGGCACACCCTTCGTTTCCGGCACCATGGTGAGGACCCAGACCAATTGCAGGGCCATCATGAAAGCGAAAAATCCAAAGATGGTCGCCGGAGGAATACTCGCGACGACGTAAGGAAAAACCAAAGTCAGGGCGGCCGCAAAAACCCAGTGGGTGGCACTTCCCAGAGACTGCCCGGCAGCCCGGAATTTATTGGGAAAAATCTCCGAAATCAGCACCCAGATCACCGCGCCCTGCCCGACGGCATGAGCAGCAATAAAGCCAAAGATGCAGACAGGCACGATGCCAAAGGTCTCACTGTGAAAAGCCCAGGAACAGAGGCCCAGAGAAACGATGTAGCCCACCGAGCCAATCAGCAAAAGAGTCTTCCGACCCAAACGGTCGATGAGATAGAGGCCAAGAAAGGTAAAGACGAGATTGGTGATCCCGATACCGATCGACTGCAAAAGAGCAACCTGGTCGCCCATCCCTGTCAGTTCGAAGATGCGGGGGGCAAAGTAGAGAATGGCATTGATGCCAGAAAGCTGGTTGAAGAAAGCCACGAGAAACGCCAACAAAATCGGGAGTTTAAGCCGAGCAAAGGGCAATCCTTTGGCTGCGGTATCCTTTCCCGCGCTTTGCTCGATTTCTGTAACCAAGGCCTCGATAGTCGCGTCATCAGCCTCGGGATTCACCTGAGCCAAAGTCGCTTTCGCTGCCGAACGTTCGCCTTTACGAGTAATCAACCAGCGAGGGCTCTCCGGAATGCGCAAGCACATGCCAGTGTAAATAAGAGCGGGAATGGCTTCCACGCCAAGCATCCAGCGCCAGGCATTTGCGCCCATGCTTTCTCCAATCAGCCAGTTGGAAAGATAAGCAACCAGGATTCCAAAAACGATATTGAACTGGAAGAGTCCGGTGAGACGACCGCGCTTGTCCGGGGGAGCGATCTCCGAGATATACATGGGCCCCGCCACCGTGGAAACACCGACCCCCACCCCGCCCAAGAAGCGGGCGATGATGAAGGAATTGACCTCGGGGGCAAAGGCAGAGCCAAGAGCTGACAGGAGGTAAAAAATGCCGATCCAGAGCAGGGTCTTCTGGCGGCCGAAGCGGTCACTGGGCCAGGCCCCGAGAATCGCGCCCAATACCGTACCCCACAACGCGGCCGAAGTGGCGAACCCATGCGTCCAGCTATCCAGACCCCAGAGACTTTGGATTTTTTTCTCCGCGCCAGAAATCACTACGGTGTCGAAGCCAAAAAGGAAGCCGGCCAGCGCAGAGGTGAGGGCCCAGAGAAACAGTCGGTTTTTATTCATAGTTGCCAAAGATACATTCAAACAGGCTGACGAGTTTCGCCAAGGAAAAGAGAGGGGCAATCAACAGGGAAAACGGAACCCTTTTCACTGATTCCAGAACACCTGCCCCGGGAAGGAGGCCGGGGCCTCGTTCAAGACGAAGAGCGCGGTGGCCCAGGCATCGGCCTCGGCACAGGTGGGGAGGACGACAGAGACCGACCGGGCCGCCCCCCCGACCACCGCGCCATCCCGTCCATCGCGCAGGTGAAAAGGCTGGTGGTAATTCCCGCTCGTGGCGAGGGCTTCATCGCGCAACCAGAGCGTGCGGGCGGCGCGCGACGAGCCGGGATGAGGGCTCTCGATAGTTACGGGCCATCCTTTTTGCCCGACGAGGGAGCCTCGGGCGAGAACCTCGCCCCCGAGCTCAAAGACGAAGTTTTCCAATCCCTCAGCCAGAAGGCCCTCGCCCACCCGATCGACCGCCCAGCCCTTGGCGATTCCGCCCAAGTCACAGCCTCCCGCCCAGGCCACGTCGAAGACTCCGCCAGTGGCCACTTTGATCTTTTCCGCAAGGGCGAGCAGTTCATGCAACTCCGCCGAGGGCTCGACCTCGCCCCGGAGCCAACGGGAAACCTCGCTATCTTCATCCCAATTGGAAAAAGAGCGCTCCCCAGCCTGCAAGCTCTCTCTCACCAGCTCTTCGTAGTCTTTTTGCCCGGATTCGCGCACCACCAGCCGCCAGGTGGTGCCCATGGCCTCCCCGCTCATCACCCGTAATGTCGATTCCCTCTCGGGTTGGCACCCGGGGATCAGAAAGAGCAAAAGCAACAGCCCACGCATCAGCTCCCCCTTCCTGACCACCAGACCACGATCCAAACGAGCCCTGCCAGTCCCCCGGCCCACAGATCCCGTCGCGTCAGGCGACTCCGGCTGGCCGTGAGATTTTCCAGCAAATACCCGGTGGGGCAGCCATACTTGCAATAGGCCTGCGGCACGAGAGGAGCCACCACCAGAGAGGCCAACCACAGCGCGGCGGGGAGAGAAAAGGCGAGCCCGAGGCTCCAGACTTCGAAGGGCTCCACTTCGGAAAAGCCTCCTTGCCAAGCGGTGGTCGCGGCGAGGAGAACAGCCACCAGCAGTAGCCAGCGAACTTGCTTGAGGATGCGGTGGAGGCGGGGTCCCGGCACCCAGCGCCGCCGGGTGGCGCGAAAGAGAAGTCCCTGCAGAGCCCCATGAGCACAAAGGCGAGCGCAGTAGAAGTTTTTCCCCGTGGCGACTGGAACCAACAGGGCGACCCCTGCCAGCAAGACGAGACCGGGGAAATTCGCCCAAGGCAGCCCGTCCCGGCTCCAGCCCACCAGCGACCCCATGCCGAGAAGAGCCCCCAGCCACAGGCCTCCCACCGCGATGGCCGTTCCTTCCAGCGCCCAGCGCACCGCCTTTTTCCCTTTCCACCGGGACCAAGCCAAGAGCCCGGCTGCACTCAGCCAGAGCAGGATCGCCCAATCGCGCCCTTGCCACCAGAGGGGTCGAGCCTCCTCGCGCAACCATTCGCGGAGGAGAGCCTTCACGGTCTCCGCCACCGAGCCCGAGGTCACCGTCGCTCCGCTGACGACCAGCACCCGGTCACCCGCCTCCGGATTCCCCGCAATTTCGCTCCCCCTTTTACCGCGATAAGCCTTGCTCCACTTCAATTCCTCACGGACGTCACCGAGGTAGGGTTCGTTGTCCCGCGAGTCGGCCAGATGCACCTTTTGCACCACTTCCCCGGTGGCATCGAGGATGAGCCAGACATCGTGGGGAGCATTGAAGCCCCGGGGCGATGCCGGACTAGGGCCGCTGCGCAAGAGATACCCCACGGGATTCTTCCCCGCAGCGAGGAGCTGGTAGCAGCCCCGCTTTCCGGGAACCGCCCGCCAGGAATCCGCTTCCGGCACCAGGGCTTGCACATCTTCGTGGCTGGGTTCCTCCGCAAAAAAACCGCTGCTGCTTTCGCCTAAAAAGCGCGCCCGCATGGCCTTGGCGATGGCCTCACTGCTCAAGGTCGCCCCGCTGACCACGAGGGGTTCCTCCGGCAAATCACCTTCCTTGCGGCCCAGCCACTGCTGCCAGAAGGGCTGGTCTTCCCGAATCCGGGCCACGTGGCTCCGGGTATCGGCGCTTTGCAAAATCTCCACGCCCGAGACCCGGCCTGCGAGGTCAAAGAATACCAGCAAGTGGGTCGAACCGTAGTAGCCCGTGATGGCATCGGAGGCGGGGCTCGTTGGGGTCACCCGGGCCAGCACTTCCCCTTCCGGTCCGAGAACATCCGCAACCTGTCCCCGACGCGGACTCAAGGCCACCGCTGCCGGGTAACGCTCCCGGGCCTTGGCGAGAATGGCGGCCTCGTCCCAAACCCGCTCCTTTCGCCGCGCAGAGGCAAAAATGGCCCCGCAAAGCAGAGCCAGAACCAGCAAGCGGTAGACTCCGACGATGATCTTTCGTCCACGACTCGAGCGGGGCATGAGGGCGGCAAAGGGCAATTACTTCAGCCCGTCGGCTTTTTCCAAATCGGCGGCCAAGTCGCTGAGTTTCTCGTAACGGTGGGCTCCCGGTTGGCGCATGAGAAATTTGAGCTCCGGCAGATGATTCTCATACACTCCGCGCGGGAGAGTATCGTGGACCTGGCACAGCGCGGCCGCCTTGCCCACCACCACTCCCATCATCCCGATGGTATTCATCACCCGAATGGTCCCGAGGGCTTCGTGAGTGACACTGATATTGCGCCCTGCGGTGAATAGGTTCGGCACATTGCGGGAGTAGAAGCAGCGATAGGGAATGGGATAGCCCACCTTGCGGTCCACTCCCCGATCATGGACGGCTTTGGAGATGAAGGGGCGTCCTTGCTCGGTTCCACCCTTGTAGGTGTCGTGAGGATAGTGGAGGTCGATGGACCAGGTGGTCAATACACAGCCATCGGGAAACTCCTTGCCTCCCAGAATTTCTTCCTCGGTCAAAATAACATCGCCGAGCACCTGCTGAGTCTCGCGGGTGCCCCCGATATGCGCCAACCACCCCAGGCGGGCCTTGGCGTAGGCGGCCTCGGCCGGATCACGCTCCGCGTAAGCCCCCTTATTTTTCATCGCGCTCCAGGCACTGTAAACGGCCAGCAAATTCCAGTCGCGAATCTTCTCCAAATCATTGATAGGATGCTGGTCAAAGCCGCTTTCCCAGAACCACTGCCCGTGGAAGCGGACGGGGAAAGGAAAGTCCTCCTCCGCAAGATCGAGCATCCAATCCTGGTGGGGAAAGGCCACTTCCTCTTCGCCATTGTGCCACATCCACATGTTGCTCATCCCCATGCGACCGCCCTCCTCCATACGGGTATCCGCCCCGGCCTTGGCCGCGATCCAGCCGTGACCGGTGCAATCGGCAAAGAGCGGAGCACTGAAGCGCCGAACCTCACTGGTGCGGGTATCAAGCCCCAGAACAGCAGCGATTTTTCCCTCCTCCATTTCAACCCCGAAGGCATGTTGATTGAGAAAGAGGGTGATGTTGTCCTCCGCCCTCACGACAGCTTCCTTCTTGGCATCGCCAAACTGCTCGGCCGGAGCCGGGGAGGCCTCCGCCTCGTCGGTGAACTCCTTGATGATGTCGGCAAGCGGGTATTCCGAGGGCGGGAAGGTGCCCTGGGCCCAGACCCGAATCTCCGAGGAACCGTTACCACCCAGGACTTGGCGGCTCTCGATGAGTGCGACCCGGCACCCATTGCGCGCGGCGGAGAGAGCCGCTCCCAGACCTCCATAGCCCCCGCCCACCACGACCAAATCATAGCCGTCCTCCGCGATGGGCTCCTCGGGCAAAGCCAGCAACTCGCGGCGCCATTGGGGCAAAATGGACGAATCCTCCGGCGGGGTATCTCCTTCCTCATTGCTGAGGTAGAGCGCGTCGAAGCGGCCGTTGAATCCGGTCAGATCCGTCACCGTCACCGGGTGCTCCCCCACCGCAAGAGCGATTTCGCCCGCCCGCTCCCAAGCCCAGGCCGGTTCGCCCGCCCCGAGCTCGTGGTCGATTTTCTGGCCCGCGATTTCCAAGGAAAAGCGCCCGGCTCCCTCGGCCTGACCCAGCTGCTCCGACCAATCCAGCGTGCGCACCCAGACTTGGTAATCTCCGCCCTCGGTGACCGCGAAGCTCCCCTTGGCAGGCCCCACCGGCTCTCCCATCCCGTGCGCCAACAGGTAAGGCGAACCCATCAGCTCGATGAACTGGGTATCGAGCTTCCACTCGCCCCGGTCGGAAAGAGACTCTGCTTCCACGAGAATTCTTTCCGCCGACAACAGATTGGCAGTCAGCACCGTTCCGACTAACGCACCCCAGAGAGACTTCCGATCGATCATGGTCATCATTACGGAGAGGATGTCTCTTTCCATCGGCAAAGTGTAACAAAGATTGCCAAAAGCGGGCCCCAGCGCCATCAGTGCCGCGATGACCATTGCCGAGACCACCTTTGCCGCGCTGGACTTCGAGGCTGCGGGTGCGGTGCCCGGCCAGCCCGATGTCCCCATCCAGATCGGCATCGCTACCGGCAAGCCTGGCGAAATGCCCGTCCTCTACGATAGCTTCCTGGCCATTGATCGCCCGGTCACCCCGGGTGCCCAGCGCGTTCACGGCATCAGCAACGAGCAGTTGGAAGAGGCTCCCACCCTCCTCCAGCTCTATCCGACTCTGCAGCAGCACCTTGCCAACCGCCCCCTGGTGGCGCACGCCCATGGCACCGAGAAGCGCTTCCTGGCCGCCCTTCCCGGCCACCCCTTCGGCCCGTGGATCGACACCCTCAAGCTCGGCCGCAAGGTCTATCCCCAGGCCCCCTCCCACAAGCTCGGCCGCCTCTGCGACAGCCTCCTGCTCAGCAAACGCTTGCGCACCCTCGTGCCCGATCGCGATTGGCACGACGCCCTCTTCGATGCCGCAGCCTCTCTCTTGATCCTCTTTCACCTCATCGAAGAACTGAATCTCGCCGACCAACCGCTGGAGGTCCTGCGATAAGGTCCCTGGCTCCACCCTCGATGGAGTGCGAGCAAGAACTCAGATTTGAAAGTCAGAATAGCGGGAAAGCTGACTCCTCATGACGGGCCGTGGGTGTGTGCCGCTTGGGCTCCCGGTCTATTCGTAGTGGGTCCAGAGTCTCAGGACTTTGACCGTGGATTCATCGGCCAAGACTTGGTAGACCAACCGATGCTGAATATTGAGGCGTCGTGAGTAAGCGCCCTTGAGGTCTCCAACCAAGGCTTCAAAGGGTGGTGGATCAGCGAAAGGATCCTTCTCAATCAGCGCTAACAAATTCTTGGCCTTCTCCGCGAGATAAGTGCCTTTGAGCTTCTTCGCGTCTTTCCGGGCCTGCCGGGTATAGACCAGCTTGTAGCTCACAAATCAATCTCCTCGCTGCAATTCTCGATAGGCTCAGACATCCCTTCAACGATGGACTCCCGCATACCGGGAATGCCGAGGAGATAAAGAGTCTCTTGAATGGCGCGCCAATCGCCCTCAGCAACCAGCACCGCGTTGCCGCGCTTGCCGGTGATCTGAATCGGTTCGTGCGAGGTCTGGGCAGAATCGATCAGCCTGTATAAATCTGAGCGAGCCGATGTGGCGGTGACTGTCTTCACCCCCAAAACGTGCGTTATCACGAACGGTTCAACAAGCTGATTTTTTAGTCGAACAATCTAAACTGGCAACGATATCGGTTTTCCTCGCGAACATTTCTGTCATCAATGAAGTATGGCCAGTCCCCAACAAACCGAATTCGATCTTAACCAACCTCCCTCCGTTGAACGGATCTTTCTCGGCTGGCACGAGCCCCTTCTCCCTCTCGCCGTTCGCTATCTCGCGCGTGACTGGCAGGGAGGCGTGCTCGATCTCTCCGACCAAATCGTGGTCGTGCCCACCCGCAATGCTTCCCGCCGCCTGCGCGAGGCCCTCGCCCTCCATGCTGCGGAGCGGGACAGCGGCGTCCTGCCCCCCATCCTGCTCAATCCCGACGACTTGCTCGTGCCGCGCGATCCCGAGTTCCCCCTCGCCAGCCAAGCGGAATCCCTCATCGCCTGGGTGGAGGTTCTGCGCACCATCGAGCCCACCGATTTCCCCGCGCTCTTTCCCAAAGAGATCCCGGCCCAGAGCTTTTCGTGGGCCCTGCACACCGCGCGCCAGTTCCAGCAAGTGCAGTCCTTGCTCGGGGAGGCGGCGCACCATGCCAGCTACGCGGCCAAGGTCCTCGGCGAGCACGATCTGGAGCCCGAGCGCTGGCAGGAGCTGGCCCATCTGGAACAGCTGACCCACCGCCACCTCCTCCAGCAGAACCGCCTTCCCCGGCAACAGGCCCGGCGCCTGGCCCTGGAAAATCCCGCCCTCCCGCCGCAGGGAAAAAGTCTTCTCCTCCTCGGTCTCCCCGATCCCCCTCCCGCGCTGGAGACCCTGTTGGAAAACCTCGCCGCAAAGCTCCCCCTCGCAGTCGCCATTCACGCCCCGGAGGAAAAAGCCGCGCTCTTCACCCGCTGGGGGCTGCCACACGAGGACTGGCTACAAGGCCCGCTCGACCTCCCCGAGGAAGCTCTCCAGCAGGCCCGCCACCCCGCCGAGCAGGCCGGGAAAGCTGCCGCCCTGGTGAGCGAGCACCCCGAGCCCCACCTCGTCGCCGCAGTGGGAGTGCCCGACCCCGAGGTGCTCGCCCCCTTGCAAGAGGAGCTAGCCCAGCGTGGGCTCGCGAGCTTCGATCCTGCGGGCACGCCTCTCTCCCGCCAAGGGATCTGCCACCTCCTCCGGCTCTGGCGCGAGTTCCTCGGCCAGCCCGCCCTGAGCACCTTCCGCGAGCTCCTGCGCGTGCCCGGCGTGGCCGCCGCAGCCGGTTCCTTCGAGGTGCCCGAGGGCAGCACCCCCTTCCCCGCCAGCCAGGTTCTGAGAGCCTTTGACGACTTTCACGAAGCCCATCTCTGCGAGTCGCTGGACGATGCCTGGGCCGTTCTTCCCTATGATCAAAGGAAATTCGGAGCGGTCATCGGACGGGCCTTGAGCTGGGCCCAGTTTCATTTGCGAAATGGCGAAAGACAGCCTCTCGGGGAGAGCCTCCCCTCCCTCCTTGCCGACATCTATGCCCACACCGACTTGCCTGCGGACGAGGGCTTCGCCACCACCGCCCAGCTCTGTCAGGAAGTTCTCCAGGAATTGCAAGAGCTCCCCCTCGCCGGGATCTCCGCGAGCGAGAGCTTCCAGCTCTACCAAACCCTCTTGGAGCAACAGACCATCCCCGATGCCCGGCCGGACCACGCCCTCGACCTGCCCGGCTGGCTGGAACTTCCCTGGGAAGACGCCCCTCATCTCGTCCTCACTGGCTGCAATGAAGGCTCCCTCCCGGAGAGCGTGCAAGGCCACCCCTGGCTCCCCAACCGGGCCCGCATCCTCCTCGGCCTCCGTCACAATGCCCACCGCGAAGCCCGCGACCGCCATCTCCTCACCAGCCTCCTCGCCGCCCGCCAGGCCACCGGCCGCGTCGACCTCCTCTTCGGCCGCACCACCAGCCAGGGCGATCCCCTGCGCCCCTCCCGCCTCCTCCTCGCCACCAGCGCGGAAGACCTCCCCGCCCGCGTCAACCTCCTCTTTCGCGAGAGCGACAATGCCCCCCAGCCGCTCCCCTGGACCCTCGGCTGGCAGCTCACCCCACCCGCCCCCGGCGACCCCCCCGCCACTCTCTCCGTCACCTCCTTCGCCTCCTACCTCGCCTGCCCATTCCGCTACTACCTCAAGCACCAGCTGCGCATGCAAAGGCCCGACCTGGACCGCAGTGAGCTGAATGCCCGCGACTTCGGCACCTTCACCCACCACATTTTGGAGAAATTCGCGGACAGCAGCGCAGCCTCCTCGGAGTCCGCCAAGGAAATCGCGGAATGCTTCGACGACCTGGTCTCCCAACAACTGGTCGAGACCTACGGCGAGCGCCTCTCCGCCCCCCTCATCCTGCAAGCCAACTCCATCCGCCAGCGACTGCGCTGGTGGGCCCACCTGGAGGCCCGCCAACGGGCCGGGGGATGGCGCATCCTCACCACCGAGGCCCCTCTGGCCCCCGCCGACCACCCTTTCCAATTGGAAGGTATGACGCTGAAAGGCTACATCGACCGCATTGAGGAACACCCCGAGGAAGGGCTCCGCATCCTCGACTTCAAGACCAAGAAAAAGCCCACCCCCGTCATCAAGGCCCACCTGCGCAACCTCAAACGCTCCGAAACCCTCAGCGACTTCCCCGCCTGGCAACAGCTCAAGGAAGGCAAGCGCGAGCAGGTCTGGAGCAATCTGCAAATCCCCCTCTACCTCCTCGCCCTGCGCGACCGCTACCCCAAGCGCCCCCGCACGGCGGGCTACGTGCAACTGGGTGCCACCAAGGGAGACGTCCACCTCGACCTCTGGGAAAGCCTCGACCACGAGGTGCTCGATGCCGCCGAAGACTGCGCCCGGGGAGTCGCCCGCGCCATCCGGGAGCAAATCTTCTGGCCCCCGACCCAACGCGTCGAACACGACGACTTCGAGGAGCTCCTCTTTGCCAAACCCACCGAGGCCGTCCAGCCCACCACCCTCTCCGCCACCCGTCCTGTGCACCCGACAGCCAGCCCCGCCCATGACTAACGAAATCATTCTCGCCTCCGCTGGTTCGGGGAAGACCTACCAACTCACCAACCGCTATCTCGCCCTCATGGCCCGCGAGCTTCTGGCCGGGCGCGAGCCCCAGCCCGAGAAGATCCTCGCCCTCACCTTCACCCGCAAAGCCGCCGGCGAGTTCTTTGACGAGATTCTCAAGAAACTGGCCCAAGGAGCCACCTCCGAGGAAAACGCCCGCAAACTGGCCGGCCCCTCCGACCCCGCCAGCAACCCGCTCCACCCCCTCCTCAGCCAGCTCACCCAGGCTCATTACCGCCAATTGCTCGTCATCTTTGTCCGCCGCATGCCCCGGCTCTTCCTCGGCACCCTGGACGCCCTCTTTGCCAACATCGTGCGCAGCTTCCCCGCCGAATTCGGCCTCACGGGTGACTTCGACATCCTCGATGACCACCAGGAGAGCCTGGCCCGCAGCGAAGCCCTCCGCCGCGTCTTCGAGCAAGCCTTCGACGAGCACTCCCACAGCGCCTTTTTCGAAGCCTTCCGCCTCATCACCGCAGGCCAGGAAGAAGCCGCCGTGCAGGGCCTCCTCGACCGCTACATCCAGGGCAAGCACGCCCTCTTTCTCACCGCCGCCAGCCCCCAGCTCTGGGGCAACCCCGATCGCATCTGGCCCCGGGGCTGCCCCTGGCTCGGCCGCCCCGGGGAACCCGCGGCCGAGCTAAGCGCCCTCTTCGCCCACTTCGAGGAACAAGGCCTCCTGGAAAAGCAATGGGAATGGTGGCGGCAATTCGAACGCGAACTCCTCGCCCACACCCCGGGCACCCCCTGGGAGGGACGTCTCAATAGCATCCTTGGCAAGATCCTCGCCCAGTGGGACGAAATCCAAGCCGGGGAAACCGCCTTCGCCATCAATCGCAACAAACAAACCTTCGACGCCACCGCCTGCCGGCACCTCGAAAATCTGACCACCCACCTCGTCGGAGCCGAGATCGAGAGCTGCCTGCGCCGCACCCGCGGCACCTGGGCCCTCCTCCAGGAATACGAAGAGAGCTACGCCCAGCTCATCCGCAGCAAGGGCCAGCTCACCTTCCAAGACATCACCGTCCTCCTCGCCGGCCCCGCCGGCAGCTCCGTCCCCCTGCTCAGCCAACAGGCCGATGCCGAGAGCCGCCTACGCATCGACTACCGGCTCGATGCCAACTACCACCACTGGCTCCTCGACGAATTCCAAGACACCTCCTACCTGCAGTGGGAAGTGATCCAAAACCTCATCGACGAAGTCATGGACGACCCCTCCGGCGAGCGCTCCCTCTTCCAGGTCGGCGACACCAAGCAAGCCATCTACGGCTGGCGCGGCGGCGATACCCGCCTCTTCGACGACATCCGCCGCCGCTACCAGGACCGGGGCCCGCGAGCCCTCACCGCCCGCGACCTCAGCGTCTCCTGGCGCTCGGGCCACGACGTCATCAGCCCCCTCAATACCATCTTCAACGATCGCCGGGCTCTGGAGAAGCTCGGCTTCCCCCGCGCCGCCCTCGACCGCTGGCACTGGTCCCCCCACCAGGTCGCCCCCCCCAATGACCAGCTCCCCGGCCTCACCGCCTACTACTCCCCCCTCCCCACCGGGGACAAACCCGACCCCGAGGACAACCTCGCCCTCATGCTGGCCCTCCTCGAGGAGATCCAGCCCCTCCAGCACGGCCTCTCCTGCGTCATCCTCGTGCAGAGCAATCAAAAAGGCCGCGAAGTCGTCGACTACATCCGCGCCCACTCCCCCTCACGCCTTCCCGTCATCTCGGAGTCCGACGTCGCCATCGGCATCGACAACCCCGTCACCCTCGCCTTCCTCCAGCTCTTCCAGCTCGCCGCCCACCCCGGCGACCGCTTTGCCCGCCAGCACCTTGCCATGACCCCACTGGGCTCCCTCCTAGCAAAGGAAGACCCCACCCTCGAAGGTCTCGGCGACCTCGTCCGCACCCGCCTCCATCGCGACGGCTTCGAGGCCACCCTCCACCACTGGGTCGCCCGCAGCGAGGCCGCCGCCCTCCTCCCCGACGAGTTCTCCCGGCGCCGCCTCCGCGAGCTCGCCCAGGCCGCCCGCCTCTTCGACGAGGCCGGCGACCGCTCCATCGACCGCTTCCTGCACTATGCCCGCGCCTACACCCTCCGCGAAGCCAGCTCCACCAGCGCCGTGCAAGTGATGACCATTCACAAGTCCAAAGGCCTCACCTTCGACATGGCCATCCTCCCCCAGCTCGACGGCAACGCCCTCATCCAAGCCCGCGAAGGCATCGCCGTCCACCGCGACCCCGCCACCCGTGAGGTCGACTGGATCCTCGAGCCCCCGCGCAAGGCCATCAGCGAGACCGACCCCGTGCTCGGCGCCCATCTCGAAGAGCAGGAGGCCGAGAGCGGCTACGAATCCCTCTGCAAGTTCTACGTCGCCCTCACCCGCGCCCGCTACGCCAACTACCTCATCGCCAGCCCCCTGCCCGCCAAGAGCCGCAGCCGCAACTTCGTCCGCCTCCTTGAGGAAACCCTCGTCAACGCCGAGCCAGAGGAAGAAACCCTCGCCGACCTCCGCTACCTCGTCCGCTACCAGAGCGACACCCCACACACCCGCCGCGATTGGTGGAAACACCTCCCGACCAAGGAAAAAAAAGAAGAGCCCGCCCCCCCCGCACCCGCGCCCCGCGCCCTGTCTCCCCGCCTCCGTCCTGCCCGCCGCACCCCCTCGCGCAAAGCCGACTGGCAGCCCGCAGGAGCCCTCTTCGCCACCCGCGACACCACCGCCCGCCAGCTCGGCGAAGACGTCCACGCCCTCTTCCAAGCCCTCTCCTGGCCTGACCAAAACTCCCTCCCCCCAGGCCCCGCCAGCCCCGCCAGCCCCGCAGCCCGCCAACAGGTCGCCCAGGTCCTGCGCGACCCCGCCTGCCTGCGGGCCTTACAAAAGCCCCCCCTCGCCAGCGGAGAAACCGTCACCCTCTGGCGCGAGCAGGACTTCGAGATCCTGCTCGACGGCCGCTGGATCTCCGGCACCATCGACCGCGTCACCATCATCCGCGCCCCCTCCGGCCAAGCCCTCTCCGCCGACATCCTCGACTTCAAGACCGACCAAGTCGCCGACCACGCGGAAGCCCGCCAGCGCAGTCGTCACTACGCCGAGCAAATGGCCCTCTACCGCGCCGCCACCGCCCGTCTCCTCCACCTCCCCCTGGAAAAAGTGACCACCCGCCTCCTCTTCACCCGCCTGCCCCTCCTGCTGGAGGAAAAGGAGCAGTGAGAGCGGGCCACAGGGGCACTGACCCGGCTCAAGGAGCGCCGCCGTCCCGGCGGTGAACAAATCTCCTCCCGGCGGGACACCGGGGCTCCTTGGGGGCCTTCTTGCACCCCGATAGTCCCTTGGTGACAACCATCCTGCGCATCAGTCCCCTAGACTGCCTCTGCAGAAGGACAGGCCGCGTGTGCCGCGCTGCCCGCCGGGGTATGCTATTCAGCGGTCACTCCTTTTCGCCAGCCTCTTGGGGAGGAAAAAGGAAGGGCAAGGCGCGGCTGAGTGACATGGGGATTGCGGACTTATGGCTCTCGCCTGCGAAACTCGCATACTCCACCTCGAAGCCAGAATGGTCGAGGTCGTCGAGACGCCAGAAGAGCTCGCGCGCATTGTCGACCATCCGGCGGCTGGTGACTTTCAGCCGGTGCTCTTCACGGGCATCCTCGTCCGCCCAGTTCGTCTCCACCCGCGTCAGGGATTGCTCGCCCTCGCCCACGGTCAGGAGCAGACGGGCGGCGGCGGGTTGGGCGCGAAAGGCCTTTTCCTGCTCTAGAATCGAGCGGCCATTCCACCAGATGGAGGGGCTGCCCGCCACGTAGGTGTGGAAGGAGTCGGGTGCGGTGAAGAGAGTGTGCAAGACGAAGACCCCACCGAAGCCATTGCCGACGAGAGCCTGCTGGCTCGGGTCGACAGGGTAGCGTTTCTCGATTTCGGGCTTCAGCTCGTCCTCGATAAAGGCCCGCAGCCGGGCGGCCCCGCCGTATTCCCTCGGGGGGTAGGGCTGGCCATTGCGGTAGGTCTCCGGCTGGCTGGTGGGCTCCGCCTCAGGGGTGTATTCGTAGTCCCGCTGCGAGTCCCCAACGTAGCCAATACCGACGATGATTCCGGAGGAGATACCGTTATGCTTCCGCAGCTTGGCCGTGCCGGCCTGCACCCGATAGAGGGAGGACGCGAGCGGAAAAAGAGCATTGCCATCCAGGAGATAGGCGACCGGAAAGCCCCCGGCAGGGGCCTCTTCCTCCGGGAGAGAGACCATGATGCGGTATTCTGTGCCGGATGCGGCCACCATTTCCCACTGCACGCAGCCGGGCTGCTGATAGGGCTGCGCGGGGGCGTCGTCCTGCCCGAGGACGGACCCGGAGAAGGTGCTCAAGGAGAGTAGAGTAGAGATGAGAAGGGACTTTACCATGTGTAGTTGAGGTTGAGATTGATTTGGCGAGCAGGACCGTAGTTCGCGGAGGTCGCGGTCTCGGCCTTGGCGACGTAATCCTTGTCCGTGAGGTTGCTACCGGTGAGGGAGAGGCGCGCGCCCTCCAGCGAGTCGGAGAGCTGGCCCAGGTCGTAGCGCAGGCCGGCATCCAGGAGAGTGTAGGAGGGAAGCTCGTAGAGGTTGCCATTGTCCCCTGCCCGGGATGAGACATGCCGCACCCCGACGCCCAGGCCCAAGCCAGCAAAGGCTCCCTCGCGGCACTCGTAGTCCAGCCAGAGGGAGGCCGACCAATCGGGCACGCTAGCAAAATCGTTGCCCTCGTTGCCGTCATTGTCTTCGGTGATTTCCGCATCCAGATAGGCCAGGCCTCCGATGGCGGTCAGGCCGGGAAGAAGCTCCACCTTGCCCTCGAACTCCACCCCGCGGATGGTGACTTCCCCGGTTTGCTCCTGATAGGTGGGGTCGTCATTGTCCCGGGTGAGGAGGTTGCTCTGCTCGAGATCGAAGTAGGAGAGCGTGAAAAGCCCGGGCCAAGCCTGCGGCTCATACTTCACCCCCACCTCGAACTGCCGCCCCTCGGAGGGATCGAAGGCGGAGCCATCAGCATCGGTGCCCGCAAGGGGCTCGAAGGAGGTGGCATAGCTGAGATAGGGAGAGAACCCGCTCTCAAAGCGATGGAGCAAGCCCGTCTGCCAGGTGAAGCTCTCGTCCTCGGTCACGAGGGCGTCGTCGGTGAGACGATTACGGAGATTGGTGGTGGTATCATCCCAGCGAGCCCCCGCGGAGAGGTGCCAGCCCTGCCATTGCAGCTGATCCTGCAGGTAGAAGCCCCGCTGATAGGAAACGGTTTCCTGGCTGACCTGGGTGCGAAAGGCGCCGGAGACCCCGCTATAGACCGGGTCGTAGACGTTAATCGCGGCCACGGAATTGGAGCCGCTCCGCTCGTGATCCCACTCGGTGCGCAGGTAGTCGAACCCCACGGAGGCCTCGTGCTCAACCGGCCCGGTGGAAAAGTCAGCCCGCAGACGGGAATCGATGGTCAAGCTCTGGGCATCACCCGCCCCCTCGACAGCCCGACGAGCCATCATCCCCGTCGCATCCGGGGCCGTGCGACCCGCCACCACACTCTGATAGAGGGTATCGACGGAGGTGTAGCGCGCATTTTGCTGGAAAGAGAAGACCTCGCTGAAGCGGTGATCGAACTCATAGCCCACCGCGAATTGCTCGCGGTCGTAGGTATTGAAGTCCGGCTCCCCGATAAAGTTCTCGCGGTCGATTCTTCCCAAAGGAGTGGCAAACAAAGTGCCCTCCACAGGCAGGAACTGATAGGTGTCTCCCCCTTGATCCTTCTGATAGCTCGTGAGCAGCGTGAGGGAAGTATCCGCCCCGATGGTCCAGGTGAGGCTGGGGGCCAGATAGATGCGCTCCAGGTCGGTGTGATCGACCTGGCTCTCCCCTTCGCGGTAGAGTCCGGCAACACGATAGAGCAGCGTGCCCTGGTCATCGAGCGCACCCGTGACATCCGCGCTCAGCTGCCAGGTGTCAAAGGAACCATACTGGGTCGAGAAGCTGCGCTGGCTCTCCCGCTGGGGGCGTTTGCTCACCATATTGACCAGTCCGCCGGGCGCCACCTGCCCGAAGAGGACCGAAGCCGGGCCCTTCAAGACCTCGACCTGCTCGAGCCCGAAGACATCAAACTGCGTCGTGGTCCACTGCCCCCCAGTGGGGACGCGCAAGCCGTCCAAATAAGTATTGGAGGTGAAGCCCCCGGCCTCAAACCCCCGGATCATGATGTCATCGATGCGGCTGTCCACGCCGCCCACCCCGGTCAAGACCCCCGGCACATAGGCCACCGACTCCTGGACGCTCTGCGCACCCCGGCGCTCCAGCTCTTCGCGCGTGACCACCGATATCGAGCGTGGATTCTCTATCAGTGGCACAAGAGACTTCGTGGTCGTCGGCGAGGAGGCGGGATTGACGAGAGAAGCATTTTCCGCAGCGACCACCACGCTATCGGACAAAGTATCATTGGTTTGGGCGAGAAGACTCCCCCCCAATCCCCAAGCAACAACCAGCGGCGAAGTCAGGGAACGACGATCGAAAGACAATTTCATAACAAGGCGCGTGGACGAGAGAGCAACACTCTCGGCCGTCCCTCGTCACTTTTCCTAACGAGCGAACGAATTAAACATTAGCAATCCCGGCAAAGACAGTTAGCAATCCACGGCAACTGACTCAAAGGGATGAATTTAACGAAGAAATAGCCTGATCAGTTAGCGATGAAATGACATTTTGCCGCAACGAGCCGCTAGTCGCACTCTGCAAAGCGACAAGATTTCCCCGAAAACTCTGATTGGCTGTTGGTTCTCACGTTCACCCCGCTGGCAGACTTTAAAGAGTGGGGTGGAAGACTTCCTCATCAACAAGGGAGGAATCCCGAGAAAAAAATGGAGCCGGCTATCGGATTCGAACCGATGACCCTCCGATTACAAGTCGGATGCTCTACCAACTGAAGCTAAGCCGGCCATTTCCCAAAGCGGCAATTTCCGTTCGGGGCGGGGAGTATGCCTCTTGCCCCTGATGAGGCAAGACCAAAGCGCGCCTTTTTAGCAAAAGTTTTTTTCCTTCGCTAAGGGGATGCAGGATTGACCCCCGGGGGCGTCTCGATCAGGAAAGAGCTGCCGATGCCCGACTCCACTCTCCGCCCCAGTCATTTGCGCGAAGCCCTCCGTTTGGGTTGGGGAGGGGCGAAGAGCAACTTGCTCCCGGGGGCCTTGTTGTGGACGGTGGGGTTGGTTCTGGTGATCGCTTATTATCAATCCCCGGTGGTGGCGCAGACCTTCGATCACATCGGCATTTGGAAGAACCGCTACTCCCCTTGGTTTGCGATGGTGTCGACCGCGCTGTTTGGCAGCCTCATCCCCTGGCTGGCCCAGCTGGCCTTTTTGCCCCGGGAACGGAGGATGCCCTTCCGGCAGGTTCCCTGGCTGTTTCTTTTTTGGGCCCTGCACGGTTGGCAGGTGGACAAACTCTATGAGCTGCAGGCTCACGTCTTTGGCAATGCCATTGATGCCGCGACCATTGTTCGCAAGACCCTGGTGGACCAGTTTGTGTGGGTTCCCCTTCTGGCCGTGCCCCAGGTCTTGCTGAGCTATCTCTTCATCGAACATGGGCTCTCAGGGAAGCGGTTTGGCGAGGCCCTGCGGCGAAAGAGCTATTGGGAAAGGGCGATTCCCCTCATGATCGCCAACTGGGTGGTGTGGGTGCCCTCCGTTTCTTTGGTTTACCTGTTTCCCTTACCTTTGCAGTTGCCGCTGATGAACCTCATCCTGGCCCTCTGGTGCCTCATCATCAGCTTCTTTGCGAAGAATGGCTGATTGGCCAACCCTGCGCTACGCGCTTCCTCCAGACGGGGCCTGCTCTTGCCTGTGCCGGATATCGTCAAGGCGTTGCCGAGTTTTCTGAAATTTACTTTGTCAATCCTTCGTAGCAAAATTTCTCTTATGTTAACTCAAACGCTGATCACGCTCTTGGGGCTCTCGGGAGTCGCTTGGGCCCAAACGGATGCCCGTTATGTGCGGGTGGAGTTGCCGGGCAAAAGCCGGACGCTCACTCTCGCGGAAGTCGAAATTTTTTCCCAAGGGAAGAACATTGCAAGCACGGGCAAGGCCACCCAATCCTCGACCTCCCACGACGGGGTGGCGAGCCGGGCCCTCGATGGCAACAAGGCCTCTCAATACGCCAGAGGCGGCCAGACCCACACTCGCATAGGCGAAAGCAATCCTTGGTGGGAGGTGGACCTCGGCCGGGAAGCGGCGATCGATCGCATCGCGATCTGGAACCGCCACGAGGAAGCGCTGGGCAGTCGTCTCGAGAACGCGCGGGTAATCCTCCTGGATGAGCAGCGCCAGGAAGTCGCGCGCCACGGCAATCTGACAGCGCCGGAGTCGAGTGTTTGGATCGACTATACCAAGGAAGGTCAGGTGAGCTATCGCTCGGCCGATGGACAAGTCCAAGAGGTGGTCATCGTGCCTGCCGACTATCGCGACCCGGCTCCTTTTCAATTTCAAAAAGGAGACACCATCGCCATTCTCGGCAATGGCCTCGCCGACCGTATGCAACATGACGGCTGGACGGAGACTCTCATTCAGGCCGCCAGCCCTGGCCGCGAGCTGAAGTTCCGCAACATGAGCGTGAGCGGGGATCGGCTGAACAACTACCCTCGTTCCAAGGGATTCACTCCCATGGACAAGTATCTCCAACAGGTAAAGGCCGATGTGGTGTGGGCGATGTTTGGCTACAACGAATCCTTCGACACCAGCCCGGAAGACTACGGGGCCCAGCTTGACGCCTTTGTGGCAAAAACGCGCAAGGCCCGCCCGAATGGAGAGAGCTTTCCTCGTATCGTGCTTTTCAGCCCTATCGCTCACGAGAATCTCAACACCCGGAATCTTCCCGATGGCAAGGCCAACAACAAGCGGCTGCTGGCTCTGACTGAAGCGACCCGCCAGGCGGCCGAGCGCAATGGCGTGGCTTTCGTTGATCTCTTCAACCCCACCCTCAGGCTGTATGCCGACTCCAGTGAGCCACTGACTCTCAATGGAATTCATCTCAACAGCTTTGGCAACAAGCAAGTGGGCGAGGTGATTGCCAGTGCCCTCCTCCAGCAGGAAGTGACCGCCACAGAGGAGCACGAAGCGGTTCGGCAAGCAGTCCTCGACAAAAACTGGCATTGGCACAACCGCTACCGGGCGACCGATGGCAACGACATCTGGGGCAGCCGGGGCGGATTGCAATTCGTGGATGGTCAAACCAACCGCGACGTCTTGGAACACGAGCTGACAATACTGGATGTGACCACAGCTAATCGCGATAAACGCGTCTGGGCCCGGGCAGCAGGCCGCGACCTTCAGGTCGATGATTCCAATGCCCCCAAGCCGATTCCGGTCGTTTCCAACGTGGGAGGAGGCTCGCGGAGCTCGAGTGCCGAGAAAGAAGGAAGCCTGAACTATCTCGACGGAGAAAAAGCGATCGAGAAGATGCACTACCCGGAAGGCTTCGAGGTGAACCTCTTTGCCGATGAAAAGAAATTCCCGCAGCTGGCCAATCCGGTGCAGATGCAAGTGGATGGCAAGGGACGGCTCTGGGCCGCAGCCTGGCCCACCTACCCCAAGTGGGAGCCGCTGAAGGAGATGAACGATGCTCTCCTCATCTTTGAAGATCACGACAAAGATGGCGTGGCCGACGAAGTGAAGGAATTCGCCAAGGTGCACAACCCCCTTGGCTTTGAGTTCTGGAATGGCGGAGTGATTGTGACCAGCCAACCCGACATTCTCTTCCTGAAAGACACCGATGGCGATGATGTCGCCGATGTGCGCTACGTGCTCATGCAGGGCATTGGCTCCTCCGATACCCACCACGCCGCCAACAACCTCATCTTTGGCCCCGACGGAGGGATCTACTGGCAAAGTGGGATCTTCCTCCAGCACAACCACGAAACTCCATGGGGGCCCAACCTGGCGACCGGAGCAGCCGGGATGTATCGCTTTGATCCCCGGCGCTACACGGTATCATTTGTGGCCAACAACGGCCCCAACCCACATGGCACCAGCTTTGACCAATGGGGCTACCTTTACGCCAACGATGGAACCGGCGGGCGCTCCTACCAAGTCCGACCCCATGGGGAAGGCTTCCGGATGTTTCCACTGGTAACCAAAGAAGTGCGCCCGGTTTCGGCTGATGCCATCATTTCCAGCACTCACTTCCCGGAGGAGATGCAGCAGAACTTCATCCTGTGCAACACCATCGGCTACCTCGGCTTGAAGCAATACAAGCTGCATCGCGAGGGCTACCCGGAGAAAAATTACGGCTTTGGCGAAGTCTGGGGCACGCCCACCGACGAGCTCCTCTACAGCGAGGACGGCAACTTCCGCCCCACCGACGCGGTCTTTGGGGAAGACGGGGCCCTCTACATCTCCGACTGGCACAACGTCATCATCGGCCACATGCAGCACAATGTGCGCGACCCCAACCGGGATAAAAAGCACGGCCGCATCTACCGCATGACCTACCCCAGCCGAGAGCTGCAGAAACCCGTCAAGATCGATGGAGCCAGCCTCGCGGAGCTCTTGGAGAACTTCAAGCACCCCGACATGAATGTGCGCCACCGCACTCGGGTGGAGTTGAGCGAACGCGACACCGAGGAGGTCATCGCAGCCACCCGCAGCTGGGTGCAACAATTCGACCCGACGGTGGCCGAAAACGGCATCCCTCTGCTGGAAGCCCTCTGGACCTACCAGCAACACAATGTGCGTGACGAAGAACTGCTGGAAGTGGTTCTGCGCTCGGCGGATCCTCATGTGCAGGAGGGAGCCAGGATGGTTGCCCATTGGTGGGGACCGGCCGATCCCGCCAAGGGCCAGCAACACATCGAAGAAGAAGAAGAGATGGTGGTGGTAAAAGGCGGCATCCTCTCCGATACCCCCGAACTAACCACCATTCAGATCAACACGGTGGTGGAGAAGCTCCAATTCGACGTGAGCGAGCTGACTCTTGAAGCGGGCAAAGCCATCAAGCTCACCTTGGCCAACCCGGACTTCATGCCCCACAATCTGGTCATTGTGAAACCCGGCACGGCGGATTCAGTCGCTAATGCCGCCATCGCCTTGGGAGCAGACGGCTTCAAAGCCCACTTCGTCCCCGAGAGCGACGACGTTCTGTATGCCACCAAGCTGCTGGGCAACAAGGAAATAGAGACCCTGGAATTCACCGCTCCCAGTGAACCGGGCGATTACCCCTTCGTCTGCACCTTCCCCGGCCACGCCCAGATCATGCGCGGTATTTTGCATGTGAAGTGACCTGGCAGTGACTTCGGATCATTCCGCAGTCGATCTTTTCCCTTCATGGGGTTAGACGGCTGCGGACTGATGACCGAACTCTACCTCATTCGCCACGGCGAAACGGAATGGAATCGCGCGGGATTGTGGCAAGGCCATGAGGACTCGCCACTGACGGAAAACGGCGTGGAGCAAGCGCAGAGCCTGGG
Source organism: Roseibacillus ishigakijimensis (assembly GCF_016595415.1). GTDB lineage: Bacteria > Verrucomicrobiota > Verrucomicrobiia > Verrucomicrobiales > Akkermansiaceae > Roseibacillus > Roseibacillus ishigakijimensis. The sequence continues at coordinate 7,664 of NZ_JAENIO010000005.1, read as the reverse complement.
GGCCCGCTTTGCCCAGGAGGAATTGCACTTCGACGCCATCTACTCCTCTGACCTCGGGAGGGCCTACCGCACCTGCGAGTATCTCGTCGAGCCCTTGGGACAGCGAGGCGACATCAAGATCGAAACCGATCTCCGGGAGCGCGCCCTCGGCAACTTGCAGGGCCTGACCTTTGCCCAAATCGAAGCCGAGCATCCGGAGGACGCCGTGCTCCATGCCTCGGGCGATCCCCACTATGCGCCGGAAGGCGGGGAATCCTGGGCCGACACCTTTGCCCGCGCCTCCGCCGCCCTGCGCCGCATCGTGCGCCGCCACGACGGCCAACGGGTGCTCGCCGTCTCCCACGGAGGGGTGATCGGCATGGCCCTGCGCGATGCCCTCGGGCTGAACTTGCTCCCCCCCCGCCGCTTCCAACTGCCCAATACAGCAGTGAACATTTTCCAATTTGCGGATCACAATTGGACCCTGCGGACGTGGGGTGATACCGCCCATCTCAAGAACGTCACAGTCCTCGACGAAGTGGTGAAGTAATGGCTGGCGCAGAATATCATCCCCGGCCACGCGACCTGGAACCCTGCCCTTGCAACCGCGAGCGCAGTTACCTGGAGTGCTGCCGCCCCTTTCACAAGAACCGCAAAACCCCGGCCACAGCCGAGGAACTGATGCGCTCGCGCTACAGCGCCTACTTCTTCCGCCTCGTCGACTATCTCGTCGCCACCACCCACCCCGACAAACGGGAAAAAAATCTCGCCCGGGAGCTGGCCCGGACCATCGACCAGCCCCGCTGGCAAGGGCTCACCATCCTCGGGGGCTCCAAGGGCGGTCCCGCCGACAAGACCGGCAAAGTGGAATTCGTGGCCAGCTATCGCATCGACGGCGAAGAGGGAGAGCTGCACGAGCACTCCCGCTTCCGCCGCTACAAAGGCAAATGGATGTATCTCGACGGGAAAGGCTGAGCCTATTCCGCCGCTCGCAGGGAAAATGTCTCCAAGCCCGTGAAGTCTCCTCCGGGGGCTTTCACCTGCAATGCCAGCGGCTCTCCCTCCCGGGGGTCCCGCACCAAGACCCGGATGGGATGCCAACCCACCCCGAGGGTGATCGCCTCCTCCCCGCTAGTTACTCCACTGGCCAAAACCCGGCATTCGTGGACAAAGAGCATGCTCTCGCTCCCCCCGGAGGCCCGGAAGTGATAAACGCCCTCCTCTTCAACCCGGAAGTAACCCTGCAGCAGAAGACCATCGGCCGCGAGGGCCTTTTCCGGAAGAGAAGGCTCGCTCAGGCGGCGCGACCCAGCCGGGCTCATCTTGCGAAAGTCGGGCAACCAAGGCCAATCTCCCGCGAACCAGGAACAGGTCAAGCCGGGCTCCCCGGAGGGAGCCGCAGCCAAGGCCGGGATGGGGGCCCCGTCGTAAGGCCGCTTGGCCGAGGCATTGGGACGGCGCTGCCGGAGCGCGGCCGCCTTCATGCGGGGCTGGAGCTCCTCACCCAGCGCGGTGGCGGCTAGATTTTTCCGCTCCCCGGGGTCCTCCTCCACGTCGTAGATCTCGAAGTCGTCCTGCGCGGAGCTCACGTCATAGCGAATTCCCTTGTAGCCATCGACAAAGACGACCTGCATTTGACCGCGCCTGCGCTGGCGTTTTTCCTCCGGAAAGTCCGGATAGCCCGGAGTCTTGCCGCGATTGAGGTATTCCATGTAGGGCGCGGGGTGAGCCCCTTCCGGCTGGGAAGCAGCCAAAAGAGCAGGCAAAAGGCTCGCCCCATCGCTGAAGGCGGGGGCGGGAAGGTCGGCCGCCTCGGCAAAGGTCGCCAACCAATCCCACTGTCCCGAGGGGGTGCGCATGGGCTCGCCGGCAGGAATCTTGCCCGGCCAGCGCACGATGGTGGGCTCGCGCAGGCCGCCCTCCCAAGTGTCGCGCTTGATCCCGGTCATCCGCCCATAGCCTTGGAAAAAGGTAGGGTCAAAGGTCTCCCGAAGATAGGACTCGCGGGAGGGGCCATTATCGGAGGAAAAGATAATGAGGGTCTCCTCCTGCAAGCCCAAGTCGTCGATAAGCTGCACCACGTCGCCGGTGGCTTGATCGATACGGCGAACGAGATTGGCATAGCGTTTCTGCACATTGGGCCAAGGCTGCTCCGCAGTCTCCGCATTGTTATCGTGGTCCCAAGTCGCCTCCGCCACCGCAGGATGCAGATAACTGTCCTGACCTCCCCGGGCGGTGTTGATCATCTTCCCAGGTTGCCCGGTCCATTGCAAACCACCTTCCAACCCGGCTCCCTCCGGAAAAGGACAAGGCGGATTGTCGAGAACGGCGTGCGGAGTGTCGTAGGAGAGAAAGAGAAAGAAGGGCTGCTCCTGGTTCTCACTGACGTGATCCACGATCCACTTTTTGGCCCGCGCGGCGAACAAGTCCGTCGTGTAGCAGAGGTCCAGCTCCTCGGAAATCTCGCGCCCGTTTTCCCAAACCTCCTTGGCCTTCTCCTTGGGATAATGCTGGTGACCGTCGCGGTGGCGGACATAGCCGAAGAAAAAATCAAAACCCCGCCGGGTGGGATAGGACTCCCAATCCGCCTCTTGGGAATCCTCCGGACGCTTGCCTTGCAACCCCCATTTGCCAATCGCGGCGGTGGCATAGCCCGCCTCTTGCAAAACGGAACCCACCGTCCAGGTATCGGGAAGAGCCTTGTCGAACTGATTGTCCCGGACCGTGGCATGACCTTGGGTGAGCCCGGTCAGAAAGGAAGCCCGCGAAGGCGCACAAACGGGCGCCGAGCAATAATGCCGGGTGAGCATGCGGCCCTCCCCCGCCAATTGGTCCAGCGCGGGCGTTTCAAAATAGGGCACACTGCGGTCCTTCCGCGCCGCGCGCTCATTCTGGTGAAAGACGCCCACATCGCCATATCCCAAATCATCACACAGAATGTAGACAATATGAGGTGGCTTTGCGGCCAAGGGAAGAGAAGCGAAAGCCCCGCAAAACAGCGGAACAAAGGAAAACCAGCGCGAAGTCGAACCGTTTAAGACAGCCATGCCCTATGTAGCCCGACTCAAGGGGCAAAATTACAACGAACAGCAAAAGAAGACGGTTTTTCTGTCAACTCCCGGCCTCAGGCCAGCGAGCCGACCTCCTCGGCGAGGTCCTTATCGGAGAGCCGCCGCAGATGAACCTGCCCCACCCGCCGACCATCCGTGCTGGTCACTTTGGCCTCAAAGTCGTCAATGCGAAGAATCTCGCCTGGTTCCGGCAAACGGCCAAGCTGTTGGGTGATGTAGCCGCCGATGGTAGTGACCTCCCCGGCGTCCAGCTCGAAACCCGCAAAAATCGTTTCCAGCTCGTTTACGCTGAAGGAGCCTTCCACGACAAATTCCTCCTCGTTGACCTGGGTGTAGCCCGCCTCCTCGTTGTCGAACTCATCCTGAATGTCGCCGACGAGCTCTTCCATAATGTTGTCCATGAAGACCAGACCCGCCGGATCACCGTATTCATCGACCACCATGGCAAGGTGGGCTCGTTCCTTGAGGAAAAACTCCAGCAAGCCATCGAGGGGCATGGTCTCGGGCACCACCTTCAGCTCCCGCTTGATTTTGAGGAGATCGGGGGCCTCATCACCGACCAGCTTGAGGATGTCCTTGATATGAATCAGGCCCACCGTGTTGTCGAAGTGCCCGCGCACGAGAGGAAAGCGGGTGTGCTTGGTGCGAATGGCCAGAGCGAGGTTGTCTTCGAAGGTTTTTTCCAGGTCCAAGGCGACAGCCTCGCTGCGGGGCAACATCACCTCCCGAACCAACATATCGTTGAGTTCAAGGGCATTGATGAGAATCTGTTTCTCCGTCTTGGTCACCTCTTCCGATTCGCCGCTTTCATGCACGAGGAGAGCGAGCTCTTCCGAGCTGTGGACCTCGCTCTCGTCTGCCGGATCGAGCCGGAAAATCCACTTGAGCAGGCGGTTGGAGGTGCCTTGGAGAAAGTAAATGGCCGGCCAGCTGCAAAAGTAGAAGAAATTGAGAGGGGGGGCGAGGAGCAGAGTGGACTCGAGCGGCTTGCGAATGGCCACCGACTTGGGGAGCAGCTCACCCACCACGACGTGGAGAAAAGTAAAGGAAATCAGGGCAATGAAGAAGGAGGTGCCGCTGATGAGGTTTTCGGGAAACCAAGGCAACATCTTGAGGCTGGGCCCGATCAGAGAAGCCACGAAGGGCTCGGCAATGAAGCCCAGGGCGAGGGAAGCCAAGGTGATGCCCAATTGATTGGCAGAGAGATAACCGTCCAGATTGCCAACCACCTTTTCGGCAGTCGGAAAGGGCTTGCCCTTGAGCTTGCCGGCCGCTTCCACCTGGCTGGGACGCACCTTGACGATGGCAAACTCCGAAGCCACGAAGAAGGCGTTGGCTAAGAGAAGCAGGGTGATCAAAAAGAGCGCCCACAGGGATTCTCCCAAGGACGGGTAATGTTCGGACACTTCCGCCGTGGCAGAAGCGAGGACGAAGCCTAGCTCGAGGGTTCCATTCACAGCTTCTCAAAAACTCCCTCATCGCGCTTCTGGAGCACGGTAAAGCCCGCCTTCTTGGCATCGGTGGGAGAGAAAGGCTTGGTAATCGTGGGCGTATTAACCCGGCTGATCACCTTGCGAACGGGATTTTTGCAAGAGAGGCAGAACTCCAAGGGAGGACGTTCCACCGGTCTCCGCAACTCGAAGCCCTTCGAACAGATACGACAACTCTTCTCCGGGTTGTCCGGCTCTGCAGAAAGGTATTCGTAGATAGGCATCAGGGGACGGAAGGGACGGGTTGTTCGCAATCCCTTTCCGAAAAACTATAACAGTCGGGAGGAAATTACCAGCTCGACTTGGTCACGCCGGGAATCATTCCAGCAGAAGCCAATTCGCGGAAGGTAATCCGGGACATCTTGAAGCGACGGAGGTAGGCGCGGCGACGTCCGGTGATCTCGCAACGGTTGACGAGGCGAGTCGGGCTTGCGTCACGGGGAAGCATGGAAAGACCGACGTAGTCTTTCTCTTTCTTCAGTTGGTGACGGAGATCAGCATAGCGGGCGACAGTCTTCGCCTTGCGCTCGTTTCGGGCTTTCCAGCATTTTCTAGCCATGGGGGCGGAGGAGATAAGGGTTTTCGCGATGATTTCAAGCCGTTTTTACCGTGCCAGCGCATTTTTTTCCGATTTTCGGCCAAAAGGCCTTCTTTCTTGCCGATAAGAGCCCCTTTTCGCCATTCTCGCGCCATGCCCGACACCTATCCTTGTTCGCCACGAGAGGAACTCGATGGCCTGCCCTATTTCCCCCGCCTCTGCGGAAAGATCCGCCTCTTTGCAGCCGGCGAACTGCACCCCGATCTCCATGCCAATCTCGGCAAAGGCATGGACCTGTGGACTTGCCAGTTTCTCGGGGTTTCCTATGAAACAATTCGCGACCATGTCCTCGCCGGAGCCAGCGATGACGACGCTCTCGCCCACGCGCGCGCTGTTGGCAAGGAGCGGAGCCCGGAAGAATTGGCCTGGTTCCGCGCTTACCTCCTCACCCGCGGTTTCCGCGACGACTTGGCGGAGAAGCTGGCCAGCCGCCTGGCGGAATTGAATCGCCCGGACACCAGCCATTTGCTCACCTTCTGCGATTATATCGATGCGGACGAAGGCCGCTTGTGAAGCCATCCGCTAGACCCGTTCAATCGCGACCAGAGTGATGTCATCAAACTGGTCGCGGCTACCGGCAAACTTGCGCAGCTCCTCGGGCAACTGCTCCACCACCCCTTCCGCACCCTCGCTGGCGAGGGCGGCAAAACGCTTGATGAGCCGGTCTTTGCCAAATTCCTGCCCCTTGGCATTCTCAGCCTCATTGACCCCATCGGTGTAGAATAAGAGAACATCGCCCGATGCGAGCTCGATCTCCATCTCCTTGAGCACGCGCTCGAAGACCGCCCCGCGATCAATCCCAAGCGCCAATCCACCGGGCTTCAGCCGCTCCACCTCGCCAGTGCTCTTTCGATAGAGCAAAGGAGCATCGTGACCAGCCCGAGCCAAGGTGACCTTGCCGGAGCCATTCTCCAGAACGGCATAGGCCGAACTCACAAACATATCCTCCCGCACATCGGAAAAAATCTGTCGATTCAGAGCCGAGAGAGCGGCCGCCGGGCCGTCGGAGACCACCGCGTGGGCCCGCAGGGCGCTGCGGCAGCTTGCCATCACCAAGCCGGCGGCCACGCCCTTGCCGGAGACATCAGCAATGACCACCCCATGACGATTCCCCGGCAGATCCACGAAGTCAAAATAGTCCCCACTGATAAGACGGGCCGCGAAATTCACTCCCCGCACGCGGTAGCCCGGCCAATCGGGGTTGCCATCGGGAAGGAGCACCTTTTGCACCTCCTGCGCGGTGCGGAGTTCGTCATCCAGCCGACGCTTCTCCTGCACCTCCTTGTGGAGAAGAGCATTGCCCAAGCCGAATGCCGATTGCTCAGCGGCCGAGCGAAAGACATCCCAATCGTTGTTGGAAAACTTTTCGGTCGCGCGCACGGCTACCAGAATAGCAAAGACCTTGCCCGCATGAGCCAGAGGCACGCCAAAAAAGTCACTCACCCCCGCAGGCAAGGCCGCCTCCCCCGCCCCCCAGCGGATTCCAGCCTCGTGCGCCACCACCTGGTCGAGAAACTCCCCCTTGCGGTCAACCCGCCCCAGGCGCAGCCATTTGGTAACGGCCTCCTCTCCCTCTGCCCGCACCTTGGCCGGAACCGTGATCAGGGGCGGACAGGAATCAGTAAGATGCCCGGGGGCGAATTGCTCCTCATGGACCAGATAGAGCACCGCGCCATCCGCCGCCACCACCTCTTCGATACCATTCACAATGGTTCGGTAGAGATGGGCCAAGGACCGCTCTTGCGCGATGGATTCCCCCAGATGGTGGAGGAAGTCGAACATCCGGTTCTCCTCGGCACCAAAAGCTTCCAGCTCCTCCTCGCGAGCCCGCAAGCGATGGCGCAGGACAAGAATCGGAATCAGCAAAACCGCCAAGCCGACCAGCAACCCCCACTCCAGACTGGTCATCGTCATCGCCACGGCGGCAGTCAGCTCGCCCTACGGGCCGCGCTCTCTTTTTCCAGGATTTCCAAGACCGCGTCAAATTTGGCGTGATTCCGCCCATCGACTTCACAGAGCTTGCGATGGGCTTCAAGAACTTCATCGGCAGCGGCAGCCTGATGCTGCTTGCCCGTCCAAGGAGTCAATCCCCCCCGAATTTCGTCCAACTTCCCGACCCATTTCGAGCCGCCGTCCTCACCCTCCAGCGTCATGAGGGCATCCAAGCCCAGATCGACCAGAGAATCACGATTGCGCTCGGACAAGCCGACAATGAACATATCGGCCCCGCACTCCATCAGGCGCCCGGCCAAACCAGCCAACGTGCCCATGAAGGTGGAGTCCATGCCGGAGCAAACCTCCAAATCCACCACCACATCCTCGCAACCGCCCTTCCTGAGATACTGGTCCACGTATTCTTTAAGGCGAGGGCTACTCATGAAGTTACCCTTGCCCTCCACGCGAACCCACTGGGAATCCCCAGTTTCGCCCACAGCTATGGAATCAGATTTCGCCACGCGTTCGAGAGTCGTCACCATTTGTGAAGGAGTTCACGCAAGGTAAGGAATTTCTCCCTTGCCGTCAATC
>NZ_JAENIO010000059.1 GCF_016595415.1 Roseibacillus ishigakijimensis | reverse complement strand
GGCCTCATCGCCGTGATCAATCTGGGCCTGGGAGAAGTCGGCGGCTGGTTCCGGCAAGATTGGTCGCTGGAGCTTCTGCTGGGCACTCTTCTCGCTCCGGTGGCCTGGGTCATCGGCATTCCCTGGGCGGAGGCCACTGCGGGTGGGAGTTTGATTGGGACCAAGCTTGTGGCCAACGAGTTTGTCGCCTTTGGCAATTTGAGCGGCCTCATGGCCGGGGAGGACAGCCTGAGCCCGCGCAGTCATGGTATTCTCACCTTTGCCCTCTGTGGTTTTGCCAACCTGTCCTCCATTGCCATTCTTCTCGGGGGGCTGGGAGTGCTTGTGCCTCAGCGGCGGCCCGACATCGCCCGGCTGGGCTTGCTCGCGGTGGCTGCGGCCACGGGCTCGAACCTGATGAGTGCGGCAATTGCCAGTCTCTTTTTGTGAATACACTTGCGCATTGCCGACCGCGTGATCCTAGGCTTTGCTGGCCGCCATGGCCGAGGTGATGCGAATTTTATTTTTAGGAGATATTGTGGGGGAGCCGGGGCGCTCGACGGTGTTTGAGCGTCTGCCTTCTCTGCGGAAAGAGGAAGGGATCGACTTTGTCATCGCCAATGGGGAAAATATCGCGGGCGGTCGCGGCATCACGCCGAAGTTGTGCATTGAGCTTCTGCGAGCGGGCATCGCAGTGGTCACCACGGGCGATCACGTCTGGGATCAGAAGGAGATTGTCGACTACTTTGCGATCGAGCCCCGGCTCTTGCGCCCCCTGAACTGGCCTGCGGGCACGGCGGGAGCAGGCAGCGTGGTGCTGGAAACCGACAAGGGCAAAGTGGGAGTCGTCAATGCCCAGGGACGGGTCTTCATGCAACCTCCGCTGGAGGATCCCTTCGTGCGCGCGGAGGAGGAGGTGGACCGTCTGCGGGAGCAGGGGGTGAAGGTTATCTTCGTCGACTTCCACGCCGAGGCGACCAGTGAGAAAATCGCTTTTGGCCATCACCTGGATGGCAAAGTCTCGGCAGTGGCGGGCACCCATACTCATGTGCAGACGGCCGACGAGCGCCTCTTGCCTGGGGGCACGGCGGCCATCTCCGACGTGGGGATGTGCGGTCCACACCACTCCGTGCTGGGCCGGGCGGTGGAGAGTGTGGTGTGGCGCTTCCGCACCGGTATGCCGACCCGCTTTCCCATTGCCAAAGGCCCCGTCGAGCTGGGCGGCTTGATTGTGGATGTCGACCCGGAGAGTGGCAAAGCCCTTGCCGTGAAGAGATTTCGCGAAATTATCGCCGACGAGGAAGTCCCTTCGGCCTAAGACCTGCCTGCCATGTCCGACAACGATAAGAACTTCAAGAAGCCGCCCAAGAAATACCATCCCAAGGGCATCACCTTCCTCTACGAGGATCGCGACCTGCTGGTGGTGGACAAGGCCAGCGGGCTTCTGACTGTGAGTAGTGAAAAGGTGCGGGAGAATACCGCCTACTTTCTGCTGACGGACTACGTGCGGAAGGGGAACCCCAAGGCCCCGCACCGGGTCTTCATCGTTCATCGCCTCGACCGCGATACCTCCGGGGTCCTGGTCTTTGCCAAGAGCGAGAAGGCGAAGCACTTTTTGCAAGAGCAGTGGCCGGAATTCCGCAAAGTCTATTACGCGGTAGTGGAGGGCGCTCCGCCGGAAAAGGAAGGGGTGATCACCTCCTATCTGGCGGAGAACAAGGCTCACAAGGTCTATTCCACCCCGGACAAGAAGCGGGGCAAGCTGGCCCGCACCGCCTACCGGGTGCTGAAGCAGGGGCAGGGGAATTCACTGTTGGAAATCGAGCTGCTCACCGGCCGCAAGAATCAAATTCGCGTGCATCTGGCGGATGTCGGCTGTCCGGTGGTGGGGGACAAGAAGTATCGCGCTCCCGAGCCCCCCGGGGAGGAGGAGGAAGCAGCACCTCGGAAGCCTGCCCGGAAGGGCCCGGCTGGCCGCAAGCGCCCCCGGTTGGCCTTGCACTCGGCCTCGCTCACCCTGGTGCATCCCTTTAGCAAAAAAGAGATGACCTTCGACACCATCATTCCGCCCTATTTCGAGAGCCTCGTGCGGAGAAGCCCGGAGAGCTAGCGGGAACGGACGGAAATCGGCATTGCATCCCGGCCTTTCCTGACGCATGGAGAGGCATGTTCGTTGATCGCGTGCGCATCTTTGCCAAGGCTGGAGACGGGGGAAATGGAGCCATTTCCTTCCGTCGCGAGAAATTTGTCCCCGAGGGGGGGCCTGACGGAGGCGATGGAGCCGATGGGGGCGAGGTGGTGCTGGAAGTGAGCGAACACGTGGACAATCTCAAGGCCTTTTCCTACGATCCCAAGTTGATCGGAAAGGATGGCGAAGCGGGCCAGAAATACAAAAAAACCGGCAAGCGGGGCCGCCCGGCCATCGGCAAGGTGCCTCCCGGGACCGTGGTCTACCGCACCGAGGCCCAGACGGTGAAGGAAGCGCTCGAGATGGAGCACGGCGAGGGAATCGACGTCGAGCCCATCGCCGATTTGGTCAAAACGGGTGACCGGGTGGTGCTCTGCCATCCTGGCAAAGGAGGGCGGGGCAACTGGCACTTCCGCAGCGCGACCAACCAAGCCCCGGAAGAACGGGAGCTGGGCACCCCCGGAGAACAGGGAGTCTTCTTCCTGGAGCTCCGCCGCATCGCCGACGTCGGCCTGGTGGGCTTCCCCAATGCTGGCAAGTCCACTCTCGTCGGTGCGCTTTCCGCCAATAAGCCCAAAGTGGGCTCCTATCCCTTCACCACTCTGAATCCCTCCGTGGGAGTGATCGAGTTTCCCGGTTTCAAACGCTGCACGATCGCCGACATTCCCGGTTTGATCGAAGGCGCCCATGATAACCGGGGATTGGGACATGAGTTCCTCCGCCACATCACCCGGTGCCATCTGCTTTTGTTCGTCCTTGATATGTCGGGCTTGGAAGGGCGCGATCCAATCGAGGACCTGCAGATTCTGCGCACCGAGATCAAGGAATACGATCCCGCTCTGGCGCAGTTCCCGTGGAAAATCCTCGCGAATAAGATGGATTTGCCCGAGTCCCAGCAAAATCTGGAGTATCTCAAGCAGCGCTTCCCCAAAATCGAAATCCTGCCCATCTCGGCCCAGAGCGGGGAAGGGCTGGACCACCTCAAGCAACGCCTGTGCGAAGAAGTGGGCCAACAGCCCGTGGATGCGGTGCGGCGAAAGGAGGAGGAATGAAGACCGGAAGAGAAACCGTTTTCGTTTATGGAGCCCTCCGGCGCGGGGCCTCCAATGCCTGGCGCATGAATCGGGCCGACTACCTCGGTCCAGCCACGGTGCGGGGCACCCTGGTGAAAGTGGATTGGTATCCCGGCCTCCTGCTGACGGGCGAGACTGAGATTCATGGCGAGGTCTACGAAGTGGATGGCGAGACCCTTGCCGAGCTCGATGAATTCGAGGGCATCGGCAGCAACGAGGAGTATCAGCGGGTGTGGGCCCGGGTGCAATTGGCCAGCGGTCGCGAGATCGATTGCCAACTCTACGAGTGGCAACTGGGCCAGGAAGACTACGAGGTGGTGGCCAATGGCGACTGGCTCTCGGTGGAGCAGTGAGCAGTGCTCCGCCGGAGGCTTGGGGTGGGATTGTTGGTTGCGGAATCACTCTTGTTCGGCCATGATTTTCAGTCGCATGACGGGGGTTTTCATCGAGGTGGCAAGATGGCTGCTTGATCGGCTCGCCTCAGCGGCTAGATCTAGGCTGATTTTTACATGAAAGATTATTTTCTCCGCCGCCTCTTGCTGGTCCCGGTGACCATGCTAGGGGTGACATTTCTCGTCTTCCTCATTACCCGGGCCGCTCCCGGGGGACCTTTGGAAAAAGCCATGATGGAGGCCCAGATCGCCACCGAAGGGGGAGGGAGCGGAGGCACCCAGCAGCAGGCAGGCGGGCTGGATGAGGAGACCATCGAAGCCAATGAGGAGGAATATGGCTACGATAAGCCCGTGGTGGTGGCCTATCTGCAATGGCTGGGCCTCTGGCAGCGCGAGCGTGCCTTGTCGAAGAGTGAATTCTACCAACGGGGGGAAGACAGTCTGGGCTCCGACCTCATTGTCGATCCCGACAACGAGACCATTGTGGTCCTGAAAGAGGTGGGGCGCGAGGTCTTCGTGCGTAAGGAGGGGAGCGAGGTGCAGCAGATGTATTACCTCGATAATTCCGAGGAATCCTTGCGCGAGAATGGCTGGAAAGCGCGCATCGAGAGTCCCCTCGACCGCCAGGCGCGCTGGGCGCGGCGAGAGGGCAAGAAGACGGCTGACGCGCCCGATTACAAGCCGCGGGTGGTGATCTACCAGGCCCGCTTTTCCGGCGTGCTACAGGGCGACTTCGGGCACTCCAAGCAGTTCGGCGATCCCGTGCTCAGCCTCATTGCTTCCCGCATTCCGGTGGCCCTCTATTTCGGGATTTTGACCACCATTATCACCTATGCGGTCTGTTTGCCCCTGGGCATTGTGAAGGCTATCAAACACCGCACCTTCCTCGACAATGCCTCTTCGGTGCTCATCTTTGTGGGCTACGCGGTGCCGGGCTTCGCCCTCGGGGCCTTGATGGTGGTCTATCTGGCTGCCCGGGCGGGCTGGTTTCCCATGTTCGGGCTCGATTCCCCCGAATTGGCCGATCTGGAATGGTGGCGGCCGGAGCGCTTGCTGGACCGTGCCCATCACACCGTCTTGCCTCTCCTCTGCTACGTGGTGGGCAGCTTTGCCTTCCTCACCATGATGATGAAGAACAGTCTCATGGACAATCTGGCCTCCGACTATGTGCGCACAGCGGTGGCCAAGGGCGTGAGCTACCGACGGGCCATCTTCAAGCACGCCTTCCGCAACTCCATCATCCCGGTGGCCTCCACCCTGGGCCAGCTCATCACCATCTTGGTCAGCGGGAGCATCCTGATTGAAAGCGTTTTTGATATTCAGGGCTTCGGCTTGTTGCAATTCCAAGCGCTCGAGGGCCGGGACACCCCGGTGATCATGGGCACTCTCACCATCGCAGCCTTTCTGCTGGTGGTCGGCAACATTTTATCGGATTTCATCGTGGCGATGATCGATCCGCGCGTGAAGTTCAATTGAGGAAGAGACGATGGCAAAATTGGTAGGTTGGATTCTCATGTTGGGGGCCACGCTGGCAGGCGTCGCTTATTATAATGACTTTCGGCTCCCGGCGGTGGGTTGGGGCTTTCAGGTCGGCGATACCATGGCCGATGTGATCAAAAACTGGTCGATTTTTCAGCAACATCTCAAAGCGGATTGGACGGTCACCGCGCTCGATTACCTTGGTTGGGCCCTGACCATTCTCAGCTGGGTTCTGGGGGCATGGTTGGTGGCCAGTTTTTCCGGGGCCACCCGCTTCCGCCCTCTCACCCTGCGCCGCATGCAACGCTTTCGCGAGATCAAACGCGGCTATTGGTCCCTGGTGATTTTGTTGCTCTTGGGATTCTTGGCTTCGCTGGACTTCATTCTCGTGGGTTCGGAAGCCCTGGCGATTCGGCACAAAGGGCAATGGACCTTTCCGGCGTTCACCCGCACGATTGAGAAAGGGGAAGACTATGGTCTGGAAGGAGAGGGGGCGAGTGGACCTCCTGACTACGGCCAGCTGCAAGCCGATTGGAAGGCGGCAAAGAGCGACTCCCTCGTCATCATGCCTCCCTTGCCTTATGCGCCCACCGGTGACGCCATCCCGGCTCTGTCCACTCCCTTGAAGGAAGAGGGCGGCGTGCTCTATGAAGGGAAGCGCAAATTCAATGGCTACGCTTCCAAGGTCTATGATTTGGAAAAACCGGAATTCCGCCATCTCAGCTATCGCTTCCGGGACGGTCTGCGCGATGGCCGCGCCGAGGGCTGGGATGAAAATCAGGAGCGGGTCTACGGAGCCACCTATCGCGAGGGCAAGCTCGTCATCGGCTCGGAGAGCTACTCGGGCACGGGGCCGGTGGATCGCTTCCTCGCCCGCGAGAGCAGCGAATTGGTGCGTGTCCACTTCCAGCCCGCTCCGCCCTCTCGCGAGCACTGGCTGGGGACCACCGCGCAGGGTTATGATGTCATCGCCTACCTTTACGGGGGCTTGCAGGCCAATTTCCAGGCCGCTTTGGTCTACATTCCTCTGGTCTATGCCGTGGGGGTGACCATTGGCCTGCTGATGGGTTACTTCGGCGGCACTTTCGATTTGATCGTGCAACGGGTGATCGAGATTCTCTCCAACATTCCCTTCCTCTTCGTGGTCATGATTATCAGCTTGTCGGTGCCGGCCCGCATGAAAGAGGACTATGGCCTCTGGATTATCGTGGGCATTCTGGCGCTCTTTGGCTGGATGGGAATGACTTACCTCATGCGGACAGCCGCGCTCAAGGAGAAGGCTCGCGACTATGTGGCCGCCTCGCGGGTGATGGGGGCGTCCACCCCCCGGATTTTGACCAAGCACTTGCTGCCGAACTCGGTGTCCATCGTGGTCACCCTGGTGCCGTTTTCCATCTCGGGACTGGTGATGTCGCTGGCCTCCCTCGATTACTTGGGCTTCGGGGTGCCTACCCGTTATGCCACTTGGGGCAAGCTCTTGCGCGAGGGGTTGGAGAATCTCTCCTCGCCCTGGCTCGCGGCCACCGCCTTTTGTGCTCTCGTGATCTTGCTCATCCTTGTCACTTTCGTCGGCGAAGCGGTTCGGGAAGCCTTTGATCCGAAAAAATTCTCTTTCTACAAATGAGCCCTATTCTTCAACGATTTTTCCCTCTTTTGATCGCCTTGCTGGCCGGTCTTCTTTTCTCTTCTTGCCAGGAGAAACAGGAGCAGGCCAAGCTGGGATTGAATTCCGAGGAGTTTTATCAGCGTTACAACAAATACATTGTCAACTGGTTGTCGGACCAGAAGGCGGAGGCTCTGAACGAAATTGCGCGCAAGGAAGCTGACTTGGCCGCAGCCGGCGAGCTCGAGGAGCAGAAGCGCATTGAGAGCAGTCTGGCTGAATTGCGGCGGGGGCTGGAGCGCACCGAGTTCCGGCAGAGCCTCGGAGACTTCTTTGCCTTCAAGGATGAGAGCGCTTGGCCGCAGGATCTGGAGTGGGAGGATGGGCAGGATTTGCCTGATCTCGGTGATCCCAAGGCAAAAAAGGGAGGCGCTTTCCGCTATTTCTGGTCCACCTTTCCTCCCACCGTGCGCCAGTTCGGCTCCAATTCCAATAATGGCGCGCGGGGCGACATGTATGATCTGCTCGAGGTTTACCTCGTCCATCTCCATCCGGTGACCCAGGACATCATGCCGGGAATCGCCCGCGAGTGGGCGGTCTCCCCGGATGGACGCACGGTTTACTTCCAAATTCATCCCGAGGCCAAATTCAATGATGGCCATCCCATCGAGGCCGAGGACTTTCTCACTTGGGCCCGATTGCGTCTGGCTGACCAGGTGGATAGCATCTATTTCAAGCAAGCGATTCGGGAGCAATTTGCCCAATTCGCAGTCTATGCCCCCGACAAGCTGGCCATCACCATGCCCGAGGCCAAGCCCCTCATGCCCTACCAATGCGGTGGCATCGGGCCCGGGGCTACTCACTTCTATGACGAGTTCGGCCCCGACTTCGAGGAGCGTTACCAGTGGGTTATTCCTCCCAATTCCTCGGCCTATCGGCTGGAGGAGGGCGATTTGGTCAAGGGCGAATCGCTGACCTTGACCCGCGTGGACGACTGGTGGTTGCGGGATCGGAAGTTCTATCGCTATCGCTTCAATGCCGACAAGTTGGTCTATCGCGTGGTGCGGAATCCCACCAAAGCCTGGGAACTCTTTCGCGCGGGGGAGATCGACTACTTCGGGATCACCTTGCCGGAATACTATTACGAGCGTTCGGAAATGCCGGCCGTTTTCAAGGGCTATGTGGAGCGCACTACTTGGTATAATCAATACCCCCGCATTCCCTGGGGCCTCTACTTGAACACCGCCGAGAAGCCGCTCGATAACAAGATGGTGCGACGGGGATTGGCCTTGGCCACCAATTGGGAAAAGGTCATCGACGTGGTTTTTCGGGGTGATTTCTCCCGCTTGGACGGTTTCACCTCCGGTTATGGGGCCATCACTCACCCCGAGGTCACGGCCCGGCCCTTTTCCATCAACAAGGCGCGGGCCGCCTTTGCGGAGGCGGGTTACACCCGGGAAGATGAGGATGGCATTCTCATGAACGCCGCCGGGCAGCGCCTGGAGTTTTCCCTCACCTTCACCTCCAGTCCGGAGCGGGCCAAATTGATGGTGATTCTAAAGGAAGAGGCCCGCAAGGCCGGGGTGAACTACATTCTCGATGGCCGGGAGCCCACTGCCGCTTACAAAAAAGTGGTCAGCAAGGAACACCAAATCTATTTTTCAGCCTGGCAGTTCACGCCTCCGGCTCCGGCCTACTACGAGTATTTCCACTCGCGCAATGCCTACGATGAGAAAGGCAACCGCAAGGCCCAGACCAATAACGTCTTTTCCTATGCCAACGAAGAGATGGACCGCCTCACCGAGGCCTATCGCAATGCCCGCACCATGGATGAGCTCATCGAGGTGGCCCATCGCATCCAACTCATCGTCGCGGAGGAGGATCTCTTCATCCCCGGCTACACCAATGAGTTTGCCCGCGTGGCTACCTGGCGCTGGGTGCGTTGGCCCGATACCCAGGAAACTCACTTTGCTCCGCCTCTCTCCTACATCCCGATGGAGAGCTATTGCTACTGGATCGACAGTGAAATGAAGGAGGAAACGCTGGCGGCCAAACGGGTGGGACGGACCTTCCCGGAGGTCGAACGCGTGGTGGAGGATTACCGCACTGTGAGCCGACCCGCCCCGGAGGCGGAAGAGCCAGAGCAGCCATCCCTCCCGGCCGATGAAGAACCAGCCCCTGCGGAGGAAAAGCCTGACGAAATGGAAGCCCCCATCCGGGAGGAAGAATCCCCGGTGGAAGAATCCGACCAGTCCGTCGATGAGGAAGCCGTGGTGGAGGAGCCGGTCGAGGCCGGAGCCCCCGAGGAGGAGCGCGAGGAAATTGAAATCGAGGAGGAAATTGCGGAATGAGTGAGAGATTGTTAGAAGTTCACGACTTGGTCACCAGCTTTCAGACCGATGGCGGGTGGGTGCGAGCCGTGGACAAAGTCAGCTTTGATGTTGCCGCCGGGAAGTCGGTGGGCCTGGTGGGAGAATCGGGCTGTGGAAAAACGGTCACCGCCATGTCACTGGTCGATCTTTTGCCCAAGCCGTCCGGTCATGTCCTCGAAGGGGAGATCCTGCTCAAAGGGGAAAACCTCCGCACCGCCGATCACAAGCGCTTGCGCAAGGTGCGCGGCGGCGAGATCGGGGTGATTTTCCAAGAGCCCATGACGGCACTGAATCCCGTGCAGCGGGTAGGGAAACAATTGGTGGAAGTTCTCCGCTTGCATCGGAAGATCAGCGGCCGCAAGGCTCTCCAACTGGCCATTGAATGGCTGGAGCGAGTCGGTATTCCCGATCCCGCCAAGCGTGCCATGGCCTATCCCCACCAGCTTTCCGGGGGGATGCGCCAGCGGGTGATGATTGCGATGGCGCTCTGTTGCGAGCCAGACCTCGTCATTGCCGATGAGCCCACCACGGCTCTCGACGTCACGGTGCAGGCCCAGATTTTGCAGCTTCTCGAAGACATGCAGAAGGAGTTGGGCATGTCGGTTCTGCTCATCACCCACGACCTCGGGGTTATCGCCGAACAATGCGAAGAAGTGGTGGTGATGTATGCCGGCCGGGTGGTGGAAAAGGGGTTGGTCTCCGAAGTTTTCAAAAATCCCGCCCATGCCTACACCAAGGGATTGCTCAACTCCATCACGCGCCTCGAGAACGAGCGCAAGAGTCAGCTCAATACCATCCCGGGGCAGGTGGCCTCTATTCAGGATTTTGTTTCCGGCTGCCGGTTTTGCCAACGCATGGGCCGCCGCAGCACCATGATTCACCGGCGACCGCCCTATGTGGAGATTTCCGCCGGGCATTGGGTGGAAGCGTGTAGAGAATGCTACGAAGGATGAGCCAGCAAGCAGCGAAAAAGAAAAACCAACCCCTCCTCGAGGTCACGGACCTGAAACAGTATTTTCCCGTCCGCGGGGGAGTTTTTGGCTCCAAAGTGGCTGAGGTGAAGGCCGTTGACGGAGTATCACTTTCCATCGGAAGAGGGGAGACCCTGGGCCTGGTGGGCGAAAGTGGCTGTGGCAAGTCCACCTTGGGCAAGTCCCTCGTGCGTCTCCTCAAGCCCACTGCGGGCACCATCCGCTTCCAAGGCACCGATATCACCACTCTTTCGCAGGGAGCTCTGCGTCCATTGCGGCAGGACTTTCAAATGGTCTTCCAGGACCCTGCCGAGTCGCTCGATGCCCGCATGAACGTCGGGGAGCTGGTGGGGGAGCCTCTGGTGGTGCAGCACATGGGCAATGCCCGGCAGCGTCGGGTGCGGGTGGCGGAGCTCTTGGACCAGGTGGGCCTGCCCAAGAGTGCGATCCACAAGTTTCCCTTTGAATTCAGCGGGGGACAACGGCAACGCATCGGCATCGCCCGTGCCCTGGCGGTCAATCCGGACCTGCTCATTCTCGATGAGCCGGTCAGTGCGCTTGATGTCTCGGTGCAGGCCCAGGTGATCAATTTGCTCCTCGAACTGCAGCGGGAACTGGGACTGAGCTATCTCTTCATTGCCCACGACCTCGCGGTGGTGAAGCACGTCAGCGACCGGGTGGCAGTGATGTATCTGGGCAAATTGGTGGAGTCCGCTCCAGCTGATGAACTCTACGAGAATCCCCGTCATGCCTACACCAAGGCCCTCTTTTCGGCCATTCCCAATCCGGATCCGGGTGAGAAGAGGGAGCGCACCGTGCTGGCCGGGGAAGTCCCTTCGCCGCTCAATCCTCCTGCGGGTAGTGCCTTTGGCAGCCGCATCGGTCATCCCGATTACGAGCAGACTATTGGGCTTGATTTGACTCCGGTGGAAATCTCGCCAGGCCATCTCGTCGCCCCCGACCCCTGCTGTCTCGAGCCCGCTGATTTTGCCAAGGTCAAGCCGGTCTAGAAAGAAGCCCCGATGGAAAAGTGGAAGGTGCCCTCGGGGTCATTGTCGGAGGGATTGAGCGCGTGACCGTATTCCAGTCGGATGGGGCCGATGGGGAGGTCCAGACGGAGACCGGCTCCGGCCGCGAGCTTGGGCTCGAAGGAGGGCCAGGAGGTGGCGAGTTCATCCAGAGAGCCGGCGTCGAGAAAGACCACGCCGTAGACCGGGCCCGCCAGCTTGCGCACATACTCCGCGTTGGCATACCAGAAGGCTTGTCCGCCGCGGGCCTCGCCTCCGGCCTGGGGCCCGAGCTGGCGATTGGCGAATGAGCGCACGGAATCCGCTCCGCCGATGAAGTAGCGGAGATCCACCGGCAATTCGTCGCCATCGGTAGGGGCGAGCAGGCCGGTCTTGAGGTTGAAGGCGAGGCGGCTTTCTTCGTTGAGGGGGAGGTGGTAAGAGGCCTGGCCTTCCAGGCGGAGGAAGGCATTGGGCACCTCCGCACCCACCGCGCCAAATTCGCCTCGCACCCGGCCGAAGAAGCCTTTGCTGGGAGAAACTCCTGAATTGCGCCCGTCGTAGAGCCAGGTGGCCCCCACCGTGGTGAGAAAGTAGTCCGTCACGCCCAGTTCTTCGCTGGGCAGGCCTTCCGAGCCAATGGTGGCGAAGGAGAGTCCGGCATCGAGCTCGAGCGTCTGCCTATCGGTCAAATCGGTGGAGAGAGTGAGGCCAAATCCAGTCTCGAACTTCCGGTATTCGTCGTAGGTCCGGGTGAGGGCAAAGGCGCGGGGAGTGGCCCGCAGATCATAGCCCAGCACCCAGGGATCGGTGACCGAGACTTCGCCGAGAAAGCCGACGCCCGAGATTTCAGCGGCGATATTGAGATTGTAGAGTTTGGAAAGGAAGTTGCGGTCATAGTAGGAGGCCCCGAGAATAAATCCTTCGAAAGACCCCGCCCCCGCGTAATAGCTGATTCCTTTGGGCTTTCCTTCCCGCAAGTGCAGGGTGACGTCGATGGCCTGCTCCTCTTCATCGATTTCGCGCAGTTGATCCACCGAGTCGAAAGCTCCCGTGGCGAGAAGGGAATTGCGCAGCTTGGTGATTTCCTTTTCGTCGTAGCGCTGGCCGGACTGGCGGGCAAAGAGTCGCCGCACCCGGCTGAGGTCCATGCCGTCCCCTCCCGTGAGGGCCGTGCCCCGCAGCCGGTAGTTGTAGCCGGGGTCGAGGGTCAGGGTGAGAAAAGAGCGCCCTCCGCGGTGGTCGGCGACGAGGGAAGAGCTAGCCAATTGGTAGCCTTTGGCCCGCATTTCGGCCGTCGTGCCGTCCCGGATCTCGCGCAAGGTCTCGGCCGTCGCGGTCTTGCCCACATAGCGTTGTAAGCGTTGGGGCAGTTTCGGCAGCTGGGGAGGCAGTTCTCCCGCCAGTTCCAGACTGGCAATGGTGTGCAAGGGACCGGGGGTCACCGCCATGGTGAGGTCGGTTTTTCCGCGTTGCGCATCGAGGTCGACCCGGCTCAATTGCCCGGTGGCCTCCCAATAGCCCTGGGCCTTGAGGTAGGTGACGGTATTGCGGGAAGCCTCGTCCACTTGCCCGGGGAGGTAGGGGACCTCAGTCTCTCCTCCCAGCAAGCTGCTGCCGGTGAAATACTTGGCCATGGTTTCCTCTTCGCCTGCAGGGGCTCCCACGACTTTTACTTCGCCAATAGTAAGGCGGGGACCACTATTGACCGTGAGAACGATGGAGCGGCGGTCGGCGGGAATACGCCAGGAAATGGTGACATCGGAATACCCTTCTTTCTCCAGGAGACTGCTGACCAGAAAGTCGGCGTCGTCGGCCCGCGAGCGCGAGGGGGGACGGGAGGTGATGAAGTCCAGCCGCCCGCCCAGTCGTTCGAGCACCTCTTCCTCGCTCATGCCCTGCAGGCCCACGATGCGCACGGCGGTCACCGGCGGGTTCGTCTGCGCGAAGAGGAGAGAGCTGAATGCCGAGAGCACCAGAGCGGGAGGAAGGAGTTTGGAAGGAGGGAAGGACATCAGTTGAAGCGGAGGATGTAGAGCACGAGCCCGCGGGTGTTGCTTTCGGAATCCACCGCAGCAGTGACGAACCAGCGATCGCTCTCGGGGACGGGAATGGTGACCGAGTTGCGGCGTTTGCCCGTGAAAGGATCCGCCCCGGCGACCTGGATTTCGACATCCTTGAGCGGGTCGGCGAATTTGGCCAAGGGGTGGAGAGGAGAGCCGGGAGGGGCGCGGCGGATTTGTTCGATGAGGAGTTGGAAGGCTTTCCCCCGCGCGGCATCCGTATCCTCCAGCCCGGAGGTGGTGGTGCCGGTGGCGAGGAGGGTGATGATTTCACTCTCCGGCAAGGGGGGATTGGACGCGAAAGAGAGCTCGGGGGAGGTGGCTTTGCCCGAGATGAAGAGATCGACATTGTGGGGAGGAATGCGGGACTGGGCCCGAATGTCGAGCGCGGGAATGAAGCCGTTGGCCGGTGAGAAAATGGCCTGGCCATCATTGATGGTGAGGGTGGAAAAGGGAAGGGCCGCTTCGAAGTTCTCGATGACAAGGGTGCCATTGAGAGCGGGATTGGCCAGAGTGCCGGTGGCGGTGAGGGCTCCAGTGACCTGGCCTTTGGTCAGGTTGCCACGCACCAGGAAAGGGTCGGCGGTGCGGGCCCGCAAGGCCAGCTCCCAGTTTCCGTAGGGAAGGGGAATGGGCAAGGCGTCTTTTTTCCCTCCACTCTTTTTACGTGGTGCTGCCAGCGAGGGGAGCTTGGGGGCCTTGGGCATGGAAACCGGCACGTTGAGAGGGAGTAATTCTACGTCCTTGTAAAAAAGCGACTCCACCACGCCCAGTTCCCCGGAGATCCGGGCCTGTTGCAAGGTGCCGGTGAGGCGCACATCTCCGTCAGCCCGCGAGTTGATGTTGTCGTCCCGCCACACCAGCGCCTTGTCCGCGAGGAGGCGGAGATTGAAGCCGGGATCAGAAGTGTCCTCCAAGTCGATCGTGCCGGTGAGAGTGAAGACGCCGCCATCGGTGGAGGTCGTAAAGGGCTGGATGGTGACCACGTCGTCGGCGAAGAGAATCTCGGCGCGGGTTTCGCGCACCCGGCGAAAACGCTCGATGTCGAAGCGCGCCTGGGGAAGGTCCAGCTTCAGCGAGCCCGTCAGATTGGGCTCGCGATAGGTTCCGTCGGCTTGCACCTGCAGGGCAAGACGGCCATCGAGCAGCTTGACCTTGGGAGAGAGTTCGGCAAAGGGAGCCAACTCGACCTGCGGTGCGTTTGCTCGCAAGGTGAAGCTTTCCTCCAAAAAACTCTCTGGATTTTCCGCCCATTTCTTGGGGAAAAATCCCGTGCTGCCGTTGATGACGATGGCATTGCGGCCTTCGGGCTCGATGGTGCCATCCAAGGTGAGGGTTTGCCCTGCCGTCGCCCACGCCAAGCGGGCTCCGGTGACTGGCACTTCTTCGATTTCGGCCAAGGAAAGCCCGGCAATCTGCACTTTCCCCGCGAGGGTCGGTTCGGCGGGAGAACCGGCCACCGAGACATCGAGATCGAGCTGCGCTTGCAAGCCCTTGGGTAAAGTCAGGGCAAAAAGGCCGGCCGTCTCGGCGACATCGAGGCTCTCGGCCTGCAATTCCACGTTCCAGCTTTCGTCGAGCTGGAGGTAGTTCTTGAAGTCCATGTCCAGGGCCAGGGGGACGGAGACGGTGCCGGTGACCAGCTGCTGACCGGCTTTGAAAAGTTCCAGTCGGGGAATCTCAAGCCGCTTGCCGTCCCAGTAAGCCTCCGTGGCCGCGCGCTGGTCACCCTGCTGGACTTCCAGCTTGGGTAGGCGCACGGTTTCCATGCCTTCGTAGCTGGCGGCGAGCGCCAGTTGGATGGGTTCGCGATCCTGGAGGGTGATTTCCGTTTGGTGGAAGGACAGGGAACCCTGGTGACTCGATGAGTCCGGCAGAACCCCTTGCCCTTCCCAGTCCATGCTGATGCGACCGGAGAGCGGCGCTTCGCCAAGAGAGAGGCCGATGAAGGGTTGCAAGGTCTCCGCCCGGAAGCCATCCGCCGAAAATTTGGCCGCATAGCTCTGCTCTTCGGGATGGTAGCTGGCGGTAGAGGTGAGGAGAGAGTTCTCGCTTTGCTCAATGAAAAGGTCGGCTTGGAGTGCGGACTCGAGGTCGGTGAAAGCCAGGGTCAGCTCCCCCCGGCGCAGGGTGGCCTCGGCCCAGGAGAGTTCGTTGAAGGTGAGGGAAATCCTGGAAGCACTGGGTTCTCCATTCTCCAAGTTGGCGGTGGCAAGCAGAAGGGCTTCTCCTTCCGGCCAGCCATCGGGGGGCTCGGGAAGTCGCAGCGGAATGGCCAGTCCGGCCAGAAAGGAGGCGATGGACGGCAGTTCGGTAGTCACGTCAGAGCGGGAATTTTGCCAAAAAGTGGCCGGATTGTCCGCGCTGTCTCCCGAGAAGACGGTCCTGATGTCCAAAAATTGTTCGGTCAGCTTTTGCCCGGCAGGCAGGGCAAAGCGGAAGCGGGTGTCCAGCTCCCGGTGTTCTTTCAGCAAGGCCAGGCTGGTGGTGGGGATGATGCGCTGGTCCACCACGGTGTCCTCCAGAGTGGCTTTCAAGTCGATCGTCCAGGCGGAGAATCCTTGGTCGAGGTGCTGGGCATTGACTCGCAGTTCGCTGAGCCAGGAGTCCACGCCTTCGGTGGCCGGCACGAGGGCAAAGAAGGGCCCCAAGCCCAGGGGTTCGTCCTCCAGTGCCAGCGTGACCCGCGAACGCAAGTCGGTATCGATGGTGAAGAGGCTGTCGTAGGCCGTGATCCTTCCCGTCAAGGTCAGGGGCTCGGGAACCAATTCGATGTCTTCTAAGGTCAGTTGCCGCGCCAGTGGCACGGAGCGGAGGGAAAGACGATCAGGCAACCACTCGATCTCCGCCATCGCGGGTTGTGCTTTTTCGTTTTCAAAATCGGTCAACTGGCCCGGCTCCAGCTGAAAGACCTCACTCCCGGCGGGGTGGGAAAGCTGGGCTCCTTCCAACTGGTAGAAATTTTGCTCCCCACGATGCACGTGCACATCCAGCTGCCCAATGCGTAGTTCGGGCGCTAGGGCCAGGGGGCGGTATTTGGCGAGGGTTTCCGCTAGAGTCGCCGACTCTCCACTTTCGGGCTCGGGTTCCGCTTCCTCCTTTTCCACCGTCTGCGACAAATCGAGGTCCACCCGCAGCACATCGGCTGTCAGCCCCTCGATACGCAGATCCTTCAGCTGCCAAGGATCATAGCTCAGCTTGAGATTCTCCACCCGCAAGTGCTTCAGGGGCGTGGTGGCGCAGTGCAGCTCCAGATGCTTGACCAGGGGGCCATCCCAGAGAGTGCCCGCGAGTTCGAAGTCAGCGGCAAACCCCTTTTGGGCCAAAAAATCGGGACCGTATTTGTGGGCCAGCCAGCGGTAGCCCGGCCCATTAAGCCAGAGTAAAAGACCAGCCAGCAGGGCAATGAAAAGCAGGGCCAGAATGCCCAAGCGAGCCAAACAGCCCTTGCCTCTGCTGCGGGGCTTTTTCTCGGCAGATGGTTCGCGGGGATCGTCGGGGGATGGGGAATTGTCAGGCAAGAGCCCTATTATCACTCTGAAAGCGGCGCTGGCAAAGAGAGATAGGGGTCAGCGGGACATTTTTTTAAAGAAAGGAAAGAGCTTGGACCCGGTGGTGGGATTGGGGCAAAACGGTCCCATGGCTGCACACACGGCAACTTTCACCCTTTCGACTCACGGAAAAGGCACGACCGAAATCACCGCTCAAGTCGAGCGCGTGGTGGCGGATTCCGGCATTTGCCACGGCACGGCCACGGTCTTTGTCCGGCACACCAGCGCGAGCCTGGTCATTATGGAAAACGCCGATCCTTCCGCCCGCACCGACCTGAAAGCGTATTTCGACCGCCTGGCCCCGGAGAATTGCGACTACTTCATCCACACCCACGAGGGGCCGGATGATATGCCCAGCCACATTCGCATGACTCTCACCGGCACCAGTGAGGTCGTGCCGGTGATGAACGGTCGCCTCACCCTCGGCACTTGGCAGGGACTCTTCCTCTTCGAGCACCGCCGCGCGCCCCATCGTCGCGAAATCGTGGTCGCGGTCGTCGGCGAGTGAAGGCTAGAAGAAGGCTCGCTCGGCACCCGGGGTGGTGGGTTCACCATGGCCGGGATAGAAGGTGGTCGCTTCCGGCAGAGTGAGTAATTTCTCGCGAATGCCCGAGAAGAGAAGGGCTTCATCACCGCCCGGCAGGTCGGTGCGGCCGTAGCTGCCCTGAAAAATGGTGTCGCCGACCAAGGCCAGTTCCTCCACGGGCAGAGAAAAGACGAGCGAGTCCGGCGAATGTCCGGGCACGTGCCTGAGCTCGAAAGTGAAGGGCCCCACTGTCAATTGGGAGCGGCCTTCGAGGAGTTCGCTGACCGCAAATTCCTCCACTGTGACCGGCAACCCCCAGTCCCGGGCCCGTTGATCGAGAATGAGGTCGCGGGAAAAGGGAGCGAAGGCATAGCGGGGACAATCGAAGAGCGAAGCATCCTCCACATGATCGAAATGCTGGTGGGTCAGGAGCAGGGCATCAGGAGTGATCCCCAGCTTTTGCAACCAGTCGAAGGAGCCCGCCGGAGCATCGACGAGGACATGGGTTCCGTCCTTTTGCAACAGGTAGCCATTGGTCGCGGCAAACCCGCCCGTGAAGCGTTCAAAATTCATGCCCCAGTCCTAGCCGCCTCCGCCCTCTTTGTCGATGGTTTGCCCACCCTCTCGGCTAGTCACCAGAACGCAGAGTCCCGTGAGGACGTCGTCCAAGTCTGTCCCACTTCCACCAGCGTATCGTAGAAGGCCCCTGCCGGCCCGATGATATGTCCAAAGAATGTGGAAAGACAACACTCGGCGCGACCTCAAAACCACCGAAATCATCAAGAAATCCCACCCCAAACTCCGTGAACAGTTTGCCTAAAAATCACTTGTCAGTTGGCCTCAGTGGTTTGTTCTGCCGGTTCTGGATACAGTAGTCATTTCGTGGTTCTCTTCCGTGAGCTACTATCTCAAACACCTTAACTCTAAAAAGCATGATGCTCAATATGTAACCGATACAAGAAGCCCAGAGAACGACTATGGCCGCTCCTCGACCAAGAGCCGAGGGCCCCTCCTTCAGGCATCCTCCAA
The DNA here is from genome assembly GCF_016595415.1 of Roseibacillus ishigakijimensis. GTDB lineage: Bacteria > Verrucomicrobiota > Verrucomicrobiia > Verrucomicrobiales > Akkermansiaceae > Roseibacillus > Roseibacillus ishigakijimensis. Next base: position 891 of record NZ_JAENIO010000059.1, on the reverse strand, counting down.
GAAATGGATTAAACACAAAAAGCAGAGATTCGATTGATTCTCTCTGGTCAGAAGTATTCTGTGAGAAGCTCTGGAAGCCTGCAATAAGTAGTAGAAAAAGCAGTAGCGCGACTCCTGCGATATTCAATAATGCGATAATGATGGCAACCTTGGTCCGATTCATCTGCGGACTGAGTTGGTTCACCTCTTCGTTTTCCTGCATGACTGAAACCTACCTCTGAATTCCGCCACTTCTAAATCGATAAAACTACTTTGCCCATCGATTGACTCAATTTTTTGCAGAACGTCAAAGCGATGTCACTGCCTGCCGACAGCGCGCTCCGACTCTGGGGTTGAGGGTTGAATGGTCATTTGGCTTTCGACTCGGCGCGGGCAGGCAGTTGATCATCCGCGACTTGTTATGCGTTTTGGTCGCTGAACGGTAGCGGAATATTATGCTCGCCCAAAACACTCTTGTAGTGATTCAGCTGTCCCCAAAGCATATTCCTGAGTTCGTTCAGTTCATCATAGGCCTCCTCTGTGTCGCCCTCCTTCAGGCTTCGGCAAGCGTCGTCGGCCAGTCTGCAAAAATTGCTCATGGTATCGCCCTGAACCAGGATGCCCGGGAACTTCCGCCCGGGATGGCGCATCACTGCGGCGTTCGTCTGGTCGCTCAGAATCTCTACTTCGTCAGTTCTCATTCTTCTATTCGAGCTACGTGGGTGCCACCGAGGGGGAAGATGTGATAGCCGCAGTGCTCAGTGAACACGCCGACCTCACAGAAACTCGGCTCTTCGTTCAGGAGCGCATATCGAAATGAGGTGCAAGGGATTTTTGGACCACTTTTGGTTTAGTTTTTGTAGAAGTTGCTCTCGAATGCGACCGGGGTTTGGTAGCCGATCGAGGAGTGTT
>NZ_JAENIO010000058.1 GCF_016595415.1 Roseibacillus ishigakijimensis | reverse complement strand
GATGGCCTTCTACCTGGCCACCGCCCCCGATCAAGCAGCCCGCAGCCTGCTCTGTCCCGACTTTCCCCTTGTCATCACCGGCGATTGAGGGAGCTTTTTCCCATGTCCCACCACGCCGATCATGCCGCCGAGCACACGCCCGAAGCCATCCAGGCCCGCATCGAGCAAGGAGCGGGACAGGATTTCCTCAAGGACTCCATCTACGGAGCCATCGACGGCGCGGTGACCACCTTTGCCATCGTCTCCTCGGTGGCCGGGGCGGGGCTCCCCTCGGGCATCGTTATCATCATGGGCGCGGCTAATGTCCTCGCCGACGGATTCTCCATGGCCGCCGGAAACTTTCTCGGCACCCGGGCCGAGAATCAGGCCGCCGACCGCGCCCGCCGCGAGGAGGAGCACGAAATCGAGCACCACCCAGAGGGAGAGAAGGAAGAAATCCGCCAGATTTTCGCCGCCAAGGGATTCCACGGCGAAACGCTGGAAAAAATCGTCACCGTCATCACCTCCGACCATGACCGTTGGCTGGAGACCATGCTCCACGAAGAGCACGGCATCTCCCCCAGCCGCCCGAATGCTTGGAAAGCCGCGCTGGCCACCTTCCTGGCCTTCCTCATCATCGGCATTATTCCCCTGCTCGCTTACTTTGTCGATTTCACCCGCCCGGGAAGCCTGGGCAACCCCTTCCTGCCCGCCTGCCTTCTCACCGCCTGCTCCTTTGCCATCATCGGTGCCCTGAAGGCCCGCATCGTAGGTCAACGCACCCTCTACGGCTTGTTGGAAACCCTCGCCGTGGGGGCCCTCGCCTCCGGCCTGGCCTACGCCATCGGCTACCTCCTTCGCCCCCTGGCCCAAGGGCTCTGAAGCCCCTCACCAAGGCCTCGACTCCCCTGCCGGACGGGTCACGACGGCCTCATACTCCTCCGGAAATTCCTCAATCGGAGTCAGCTCAAGGCGACGGAAATAGATTTCGGCGGCCTCGGACTGGAGCTGGATCTTGCCCGCAGTCAAGGGCACCTCGCCCTCTCCCCCGGGACCCTTCTGCCGAGTGTCAAAAAGCATCATATTGGGGACGCCATTGACCACGAAGAGCGCTCTTTCCCCTACAGTATAAAGCTCCAGCGTGTTCCACTCCCCGTGAGGCTTTTCTTCGCTGGGACCGTGCAAGAGGTAGCCCATGCCATGCCGCAGCTCACCCTCGGGCGTGTAAACGGGCTGATTTTTACCCTGAAACCCCTGCGGGCCCACCGGCACACTGGCTTCCGCCCCGGCCAAGGGAATGAAGTCGCCGCAGTCGCCCTCCTGAATCTGGAATTCCAGCGAACGCATCCAGACCTTCCAGAAAGCACCATGATTGCCGACGCAGTGGAAAAGCAGCCCGCTGTCTCTCTTCGCTTGCAAACGTGGCTCCCATTTCTTCTCCCCCCATTTGAAATCCAGGGTCAGATGATAGTTGGAAAATTCCTTCTTGCTCGTGAGCCCGGCATAAATTTGGCCACTGACCAGCAAGACGGGCTCGCCTTCCTCTTCGATCATCTGGAAGACCTGCAGCGGATCCTGACCGAGCCCGAGCGGCCGCCCCGTCATGTGATTGGTATGAGGCTCATGCTGATAGCCTTCCAGCTGGATGGACTCATGAGGCACTCCCATGAAGATTTCCCACTGCGAGAGGTCCTTATCGAGTAAGGACAGTGGCTCCGCCTGGGCCCAAAGAAGCGAGGAGAACGAAAAAAGAAAAAGAGCACCTTTCATGACCTTGAGGAGAAAAGCAATCTGGGCGAAAAGCGTCCGCAGGCAAAGCGAAATTCCCTCACTCACCGGGAATCACTACCGTACTCGAAGAGTGTGGTCCTTGATTGAGCAATCCCTCGAAGATCGTCCCTTGGGACTCCAGATGCGAGCGATAGTCTTGTAGTTGTTTCTCGTCGAGAAAGGGACTGAGTTCCTTAATTTTTCGTTCGATACTTTCCTCTCGCTGCTTCTTCAATAAACCAGCGTAGTCAACTTCCCCTTCTTCATTGGTAAAGTCGGCAATCACGTCTGGATCCGATGCCACCTTATCGGCGGAGTGATCAAAACTCATTTCAATTCCCATTCCTTCGGTAAACTGACTCATTGCCATCCCAAAACCCTTTGCAGGGGAGGAATTTTGTTCGGCCTCAAGAGCATTTTGATAGAAGTGCTCATACAGGGCTTCACGCTGATCGGAGCGGACCGAAATTTGTTCGCCCAAGTCTGCCATTTGACGAAGAGCGTCGGAATCCGCGATACGTCGCTCCCGTTCAGCGTCAAGTTGACGCCACTCATCCATTTGCTCCTCACTCAGAATCTCCTGCAACCCATCAGCCAAGCCTTTTCCTCCCAAAATTCGCAGAGCTTCAAACGCCTGAGAAAGTTCGACCCCAGAGTTTCGATTCATCAGTTCACCGGCAAGCTCCACCTTTTCATCGAAATATTCTTCCAACGCTGCTTTTTGTTCGGCGGAGAGTCCCAAATCGTTCACCAACTTTTCGATCAATCGATCAGCCTTGTTTCGATTCTGATTACCCAAGACGTCGCCCAGATGGGTGATATAATTTTGAGAACCAGTAACATTCTCCTCCTGAGCTGAGACCAAAGCTCGATTCGTTTTACTCGCCAGCGCCGATTCATCCTCGGACTCCCTAGCTTTCGACGGTTCAGGGACTGCCGAGCGGGATGATTCTGCTGGAGCCATTCTCTCCTCTGTCTCGCTATTTCGCCGGGTAGTGATCACACTCGCGACGACAAGGACAAGAACTCCAAGCAAGATTAGCAACAAAGGTCTTTTCATCATAAGTTTTTGCAAAGAGCGTCGAAACCGGATATTTTTGTGAAAATTTTCTGAAAATCCACTTACTCGATTTTTGCCAGGTCCCCTTCCTCGTCGATCTCGAGAACAAGGGAAATTTTGGCCGTGGGCCCGGGGACGACCCGGCCGCGCACCTGCACTTGCTGCCCTTGCAGGGAATCTCCTTTTTCCTTGAAGCTGCGGGTGGAAAGAGGACCTCCTTTCACAAAGCGGGCACTCACTCCGGGGCCTTCCGCGAACATGAGGTAGACGTGCTCCTCGTGAACAACAAAACCATCGAAAGTCCCGCGAAAAAGCACTTCTTCTCCCTGCAAAGCAGAGAGTTGCCCGACCTCTTGAAGAGAATAAACCGGGGTGACCGGCACGAGAGAAAGGTCGGAATACTCGTTGAGGTAAAGATAGACCCCACTACCCCGGGAGAAACTCTGCTTGGCCGCTTGCACCGTCACGCGAGCCCGTATCTCCTGTCCCACTAGGGCATCCCACTGCTCGCGCGCAACCTCTTCGGTCGCCTCCAGATGCCGGAAAGTGAGAAAGGCGTTCTCCTGATCATCTTCAAAGTCGAGATACCACAAGGTGCCTTTGCCGCCACTCTGCGCGCTCCGCGTGGGGGTGCCCACAATGGTCACTTCCTGCCCATCGAGATCACGCAGGAGGTCGGCCTCCAGAGGAGAGTAAATCGGGGCCGAATCGACTGCCCCCTCCGGCCCGGGCGTCTCGTGCGGCTCCGGCTCATCCTCCTCTTGGGCAATTGCGGGAGTCGCTACGAACTCTTGCTCAGGCTCCGCCCCGGGCAGCTCGCTGGCCGCTTCCTCCGGGGAAGCGACCCCCGAAGGCTCACTGGCGACTGCCTGCCCTCGTGCCACGAGGACGTCCTCTTCCTCCCGGCCCGACTCGTCCTGGGCAAGAGCAGCCTCTTCCTCCTCAACCGCTTCCTCCGGCACAGACTCAGCCGGAGGTTCCTCCTCTTCGCCAACAAGCGGCCCGGCTTTTTCCGCAGGGGACTTTTCAGCAGAGACGAGCTCTCCAGCACTGTCATCCGTGCGGGATTGGGAAAAAAAGACAAAGAGACCGAGACCCAGCAGGACGAGGGGAAAGGCAATGACGGACGCCCAGAACACCCCTTTCCCGCTCCCGGTCTGCGCACTTTTCAGGGGAACCGCCTGGCTGGCCACCGGGCGACTCTGTAGAGTCCCGGAACTCATCAGAGCCGAGGGAAAGCAATCCGCCAGCTTGGCCATTTCGGCCGCGACCTTCACCTCGCTGACCTCTCCCCCGGCCCTGGCGGTGAAGTAGCGCTCCGGAGAGAGGGTGAACGAAGCGGACAATTCGCCCGCTTCATCCCGACTGAGAATGATCTCTTCCTCACTGAGCGCGAGAGCGGCCTGGCTCTCCGGGGGGAGGGAACGCAAGAGCGCGCCACACTGAGCCTCAAAGGCACGCCTGTCCCCCGCTTGCAGAGTCCCGTCTTGCCTGGCCTGCGCCAAGCTCTCACCCGCCAGCCACTCGGTGACGAAATACGGGGTCTCATCAAGGTCATCGAAACCACCGTCGAGAACCCGGCGAAGATGGGGAATGGACTGCTCCCGGAGGGCCGCCAGCTCGCGTTCGTAAAGGCTTTGGCCCTCCTCATTCTCTTGGCGCAGCCGGGCCACGAGAACCTCCGGGAGAAAAAAACGGCGGAGAGCCACCATTTTTCCCGACCGCCTGTCCACCGCTTGAAAGACAACCCCAGCGGCATCCTGATACCTCATCTCTTGGATCTCGAATTCCATCTTTCTTTCCCTTTCTGATGAGCCAAAAAGCAGATAAGTCACGAAAAGACAAGAACTCCCCGGTGAAAAATTCGCCCTTCCGGAAAATCTTTCCCGCCAGGTGGACACGATTGCGCTTTTCTTTCGCGAGAGACTTTTCAGCCTCGCCCCGCCCCATGCCCGCCGCCCAAGTTCTCATCGATGGCCCCTCCGAGCTCGTCTTCGACTACGCGATCCCGGAAGGGCTCACCGTAGTGGCGGGCCATCGCGTGCGCGTTCCCCTGCGCAATCGCCCGGCCAGCGGCACCGTGCTGCGGGTGCACCAGCCCGCCGACCTGGGCTTTGCCCTCCGCCCGCTCGATTCCCTCATCGATCTCGAGCCCCTCATCACGCCCAACCTGCTCAAGCTCGCCGACTGGATGGCCGACTACTACGGCACCCCGCTGGAGCACATCATGCGCTCCCTCCTGCCCGAAGCCGTGCGCCAGGAGAAGCATTCGCAAAAAACGATCAAACAAGCCCTGGCCCGGCCGGAAATCGACGCCGAAGAATTGGCCAAGCTGGCCAGACGAGCTCCCCGCCAGCACTCCATCCTCGCCCTCCTGCAAGCCGCCGGGGAGGAAGGCCTGCCCCTGAGCCAACTCGGCGAAGGAGCGGCTGGCCCCGTCAAGGCCCTCGCCGACAAAGGCCTTGTCACCCTGCGGGAAATCGCGGTGCAGCGCGACCCCGATGCGGAGGAGACCTTCCTCCCCGACCCCGAAAAAACCCTCAACAGCGAGCAAGCGGCCGCCTACGAGTCCATCGTGGACAATATCCGCAACGAGAAGACCCGCAAGCCCCTGCTCCTGCACGGCATCACCGGCTCTGGCAAAACCGAAGTCTACCTGCAAGCCACCCGGGCCGCCCTCGCGGAGGGAAAATCAGTCATCGTCCTCCTCCCCGAGATTTCCCTCACCCCGCAGACGGTGCAGCGCTTCAAGTCCCGCTTCAGTGACGAGCCCGGCCTCGTCGCCGTCCTCCACTCCACCCTCACCCAGGGAGAACGCTTTGACGAGTGGCACCGCATCCGCAAGGGCGAGGCCCGCGTCGTCATCGGGGCCCGCTCCGCCCTCTTTGCCCCTTTGCCCGATCTGGGGCTCATCCTCGTGGACGAGGAACACGAAACCACTTACAAGCAGGAAAATCCCCCCAAATACCACGGCCGCGACCTGGCGGTGGTGCGGGCCCATCTGGAAGAGGCGACCATCGTGCTGGGGTCGGCCACCCCCTCGGTGGAGAGCTACCACAATTCCCGTAACAAGGAAAAATACCACCTCGTCCCCCTCACCCGGCGGGCCGACGGGCAGTCCCTCCCCCTCATCCGCATCGTCGACATGCGCAACGAGCCCAAGAAGGGAGGGCCCCCCATTCTCTCCCAACGACTGCGGCACGCCATGGAGCAAAAGCTCACCGCTGGCGACCAGATCATCCTCTTTCTCAACCGCCGCGGTTTCGCCCGCTCGCTGACCTGCCCCACCTGCGGGCACACCTGCGAGTGCGCCCACTGCTCCATCCCCACCACCTATCACCGGGCGGAAGAAAGACTCATCTGCCACCTCTGCGGCTACCAATCCATCGTGCCCCGCACCTGCCCCAAGTGCCAGGACCCCGCCATCCGCTTGCAGGGCTACGGCACCGAGAAGGTGGAGGAAGTCCTCCGCAAGGTCTTCCCCCAAGCCCGCCTCGCCCGCCTCGATGGCGACACCGTGCGCAAGAAACACGTCCTCAAGCGCACCCTCGGCGACTTCAAGGCCCGCAAAATCGATATTCTCCTCGGCACCCAGATGATCGCCAAAGGGCTCGACTTCCCCAATGTCACCCTCGTGGGCGTGCTCAATGCCGATCTCTCGCTCAACGCCCCCGACTTCCGGGCCGGCGAGCGCACCTTCTCCCTCCTCACCCAGGTCGCAGGCCGGGCCGGACGGGGCGAGATGGAGGGTGAGGTCTTCATCCAGACCTTTGTCCCCCACAGCCCTTCCATCCAGTATGCCCGCCACCACGACTTCGAGGGCTTTGTGGAGCAGGAGCTGGAATTCCGCGAAAAATACCACTTCCCACCCTTCACCCACCTGGCCCTGCTCTCGACGCGCAGTCGGCACGAGAAGCGCGCCGAGTTCACCCTCGAGACCATCCACCGCCGCCTCTCGGAGGAGCCTCCAGCCGGACTGGAAATCGGCCTACCCAATCCCAACCCCATCACCCGGGCCCACGACCTCCACCGCTTCCAGCTCCTCCTGCGCCATCGCAATCCCCGCGTCCTGACCCGCCACATCCACCGCACCTTGGCCAAACTGCCCATCCCGGAGGATGTCACCCTCGTGGTCGATATCGACGCCCACGACTTTTCCTGATACCAATGGGAAGTTCTCGATCGAGATACCAGTCAGCCCCAGCGCGCCTTTTCCCCGACAGAATGAACGGCCTCATTTGACCAGAAAAAATCGGAAGTCGGCCAAAAAAAAGCCCCGCTCCCGGACGTCCGGAAGCGGGGCCTTTGACAAAAACTCTCCGAGAAATTCCTCAGGGTGTCACCTTCACTCGCAGGAATCCTCGGGAGGGCAGGCCTTCCGAAGCATTCAGGCTGAAGCTGCGATACTCATAACCAGCGGGAGCAGGAGGCAAATCCGTCACCACCGGAGCCACTGGAGTGACTGCCGCGGTGAAGTCCTGCAAGTCGAGACTTCCCTCCACCAGATAAGTGAACCCGTCGGCAGTGGCGGCCGGAGCCGGAGTCCCCGCAAAAGCGGGCGTGCCCGCCCGAACCGCAACGGTGAGCAACAATTCAGCATCCGTTGTGGCATCGGCATCACTGTCCGCAAGGAGATGGTAAGCCCGCGCGGTCTGGGAGGCATCGTTGGGGATGCCCCCAAATGCGAACTCGAGCAAATTGCTCTGCCCGTCACCATCCGGGTCAGCATCCTGGCCCACGATATCGCTATCCGTTTCACCAGGGTAAAACTCGCCCACCCAAGTCTGGAAAGGAGTGGTCGCGGCAGGATTGACCAAAGCCACCTGCTTGGACCCTTCGTAATCATACTCAAGGGTATAGCCCGAAGGCAGCCCATTGACGTTGGCGAAGGTGCCGGTCAAGGACCCCGTGTAGCTGGCGACTACATAGACTTCCGCCGCAGCGGCGTTCAGCTCGGAAATGTTCAAATCTCCGCCGAGAGTCAGGTCCCCATTAACCACTAGAGAGTCTCCGGCCAGACCATCGATCTCATAGTCGTAATCCCCACTCAGCACGGTCGTGCCGACTGTGAAAGTGCCCGTCGCATGGCCTGGGGCCAGATGCGCACCAGCCTCGACCGTCAGCCCCCCTGCCAGCGACCCACTCCCGCCTACCGTTGCTCCCGATGCCGTCGTGGTGCCGGTAAAAGTATTGGCTCCATCGAGGAAGAGTGTTCCTCCACCAACGACCGACAAGTTACCGCTTCCCCCAAAGATCTGCGCAACCGTCAAGGCCTGACCACTGGTGTCGATGGTGCCGCCACCAGCCTCAATCGTCGCGGTATCGATGGTGGACATGAACTCGGGATTAGCGTCCTCATCCGCTTTCAGAACTCCGCCATTGAAGACAAAAGTAGACGAGCGGGGACCATTTTCCCCCTCCGGATTCGTGCCCTCGCGCACAATATCGGTGGTGATGATTCCACCGTTAAGATTGACGACCCCGACGGCGTTTTGTTTGCCCGCGATGGTGAGACCGTTGACCCCCTTGGTGGTGATGGCAGCGGTGCCGGAGACGTTGAGTGTCCCGGTGCCTGCTTCCGCAATGAGGAATTCCCGGGCTTCATCGAATTGGTTGATCGCGCCCTCCGAAATGTTGACGGTCGCTCCGCCGGAAGCTCCGCGGGTCAGAAGCAGATAGCCGAGATTGCTGTTGAACGTGCCCCCGGTTTGGTTCCAGGTCAGCTGACCATCGCTTGCCATCCAGGTGCTGTTACCGGCCTCAATGGTGCCACCGGAGAAGGTCACGTCGGCCGAGGAAGTGCCGTTGAGTGCAATGGAGAGGTCCCCATTCGTAGTCACGGTGCCCCCACTGATCTCAATGGTGGCCGTGGTATTGGCTCCCTTACCCCAGAAGGTCGTTCCCCCACTGACGGTAGCTTCATCCCGCACAATCATCGTGCCGGAAGAGCCTCCCAGGTCTGTGATGTTGAAGTCCCCGGTGATGCTCAATGAGCCGCTGTCTTCCACCGTCAGGGTGCCCCCACCATTCTGACCGACGGAGAGCCAGGCACCGCCTTCCACCCGGCCACTGTCGCTAATGGTTACATTGCCCACCGCTCCCGCAGGCAAGCCCGTCATGATGCGATTGGGGGTGAGAAGCTGGCCATTCCCGCTGACGGTCAGGTTAGCCGCTGTTCCGTCGGCATCGCCAATATTGACATTGCCCGCATTGACCACGGTATCGGCTGGCAGCGTGATGTCCACGCCGTCACCGAGAAAGAAATCTCCGGTATTGAGGGTGGTTCCGTCGACCACGAGAGAACCTTCATCGAGACGGAAATTACCCAATGCGTTGGTGGGATTGGTCAGGATCAGGTTTCCTGCACCCGACTTGGCAAGTCCTCCGCCAGTGGCGACCACTTCTGCCGAAAGAGTCAGGTCATTGGCGGTCGCCAGTCCACTGCCACCAGCAGCGATGGTCAGGCCCCGGTCGATGCCGACTGCGGCCCCGGTGTATTGCAAGGTGCCACCCGCAAGAACGAGATTGCCCGCCTCCGCCCCCGCCGCTCCCAGCGAACTGGGTTGGCCGCCGTCAGCCAGCAAATCCACCGTGGTCACGCCGCCTTCCAAGCGCGTCACCCCGGTATAGGTATTGGCCAATCCACTGATGGAGAGGGCTCCCGCACCCCGCTTGGTGAAGGAGCCATCACCACCGATGCTCCCGCTCCCACTCAAATCGTAGTTGGCGGAATTATTTTCGAAAAGGACCTGTAGCGGAAGAACAGCTTGATCCAAAGTGACGGTCGCAGGACTCACCCCCATTGCGCTGTCATCAAATGTCACCGGGTCGGTATTCTGGAAAACGACCCCGTCTCTCGTGGCTTCGTCGACCCAGTTCTCCGTGGTCAAATCCCAAGCCGAGCTAGTGGTGCCGTCCCACACCGGCAGATTGGCGTTGGTGACGTTCAGGGAAAGACTTGTTCCCGTATCGACGAGGACAGCATCCACTCCCAGTGGCAAGTCACCCAGCACAAAGGTTCCCGTTCCCGAGCGGCTGCCAGCATCAATCAGAGGAATGCTCCCTACGGTAAGACCTTCTGCGGAGACATTTACGGTGATCACGCCATTGACTTCCAGAGCACTGGTGACGGCAAGGGGCGGCTCGGTTGGATTATCAGAAGCAACCTCCCCCAAGGCGACATTGAAGGCGCCATTGCCAGCGAAAGTCACCGAGTCGGCATAGGCCTGGTCATCAGGAAAGGGAGTGACCACTCCCAAGGCCGCTCCTTCGGCCACCGTCACCGCTCCTGCGTAAAGATTTTCCACAAAAGTATCCAAGACCGCCGAAAAGGCGAACTCACCTTCGTTGACCTGAATCCCCCCCGTGAAACTGCTGTCGGAAGCCACCACCAGACGGCCCGCCCCTTCTTTGGTCAAGCCTCCCTCACCGGACAAAGGAGAGGTGCCCGCGAGTGTAAAGCCATTGGTATCAACCGTCAGCCCGCCAGACGCGATGACGGTGGTGTCCAGGGGTTGCGAGGTATCCAAAGGATCGAAGTTGAAATTGGTAAAGAAAGTCTCGCTATCGCCAACGGCCTGAATCTCCGCCCCATCAAAAGTGATTGCACTCGCTCCCGGTCCGCCGGAGATGCCGGTGGTTTGGAGGAGACCTCCCGTAACGGTCAGGGTGGCAGAAGTGCCCCCGTTCGCACCGAGAAAGACCCCATTGGTCGCAGTCAGGGTCCCCCCCGAGAGATTGAACGTTCCTTGGGAAGTATCGGCATTGGCGAGGCGCAGTTCACCCACTTCCACCAGACCTGCCTCCTGATTGTAGTGGCCCACCGTGGCACCATTTTCCGCAATATAGAGAATCTTTCCAGGAGCGAGGAAAGAGCCCCCCGTTTGGTTCACCGTGCCATTCCCCCCAACCGAGCCAACCACGGTTTGCCCGTTGTTGGTGGCGCCCCGGATGGTCCCACCGGACAGATTGAGCACCCCAGTCGAACTTCCCCGACCGATGGCCAGCCAGTTTGTCGAGGTCAAGGTTCCGCCACTCATATTGAGCGTGGCATTGTTCCCTCCCCCCTGTCCGAGCCACACCTCGCCATTCACGGTCAGCTCCCCGGCTGAAATGGTCGATGGGTTACTGCTGTTGAAAATCGGCAAACGGCTGCATTGAAAAGTGCCCGAGGTCGAAAAGTGAAATTCACTGGGAGCATTTTGACCCACGTAGAGCCAGCCGGGAATCGTGAGCGAAGCCTCACCCGCGAAATCCAGCCGACCCGAGGTCGCCCCCTCCCCGTCACCCAAGCGGATATCCCGGGGATTGACCTCTGGAGTCGTAGAGAGAATGGGGTATTGCCCGGCGGCCGTCGTGTTGATGTAAGCATCCTCATCGCCGGGATGCCCCCCATCAGCATTGTTGCTTGGCACATGGTCTGCTCCCGAATTCTCGGGATCACCCCAGTTGTCAGGATTGTTCCAATTCTGGTCGCCGCCTCCGAAATCCCAGACATTGGGGGATTGTCCCATGGCCGGAATTGCCGAAAACAACATGAGAGTGGGTAAGATTTGATACTTCATTTTTATATGGGTTTCTGATTGGCAGCCATCCGGCCCGGGCCCGAAATTTTCTTTCGACAAGCAACAACTCACTCGCGTCAAGACGGATTCACCAACTTTGGGAGCGGAACAATAGTGCACTGGGCAGAAAAAATCTTGTCGTGCTCCGAAAGAAATTTGTATTTTCCTCGACATGACTAAGAGCGGCATTGTCGCGGAGTGGCTCGATACTCTGCGCCCCGGCACCCATCGCGAACTCTTCGAGCACCTTCCCCACGTGATGTATTTCGCCAAGGATGTGGACCTCCGGCTGATGGCCGGCAACCGCTCTCTGGTGTTGCGCTGCGGCTTCGAGAAAGAAGATGACCTCATCGGCCACACCGACCTCGACTTCCACCCCATCGAACTGGCGGAAAAGTATGCCCAGGACGACCAGAGCATCCTCAATTCCGGCCAACCCATGACCGGCATCGTGGAGCTCTTTCCCAATGACTTGGGAGAGCTGGACTGGTATGTCACCGACAAGTATCCCCTCTTTTCCCGCGAGGGCAAAGTGGCTGGAATCTGTGGGCTCATCCGCAGCGTGCGGGGCACCCACAAGGAGGTGCAACCCTTTATGCGTCTGAGCCCCGTCACCGACTACCTGGAGGAAAATTTCCGGGAAAAAGTGACCGTCGCCAAGCTGGCCCAAGTGGCCGGCATGTCCGTGCGCCAACTCGAACTGCAATTCCGGGACACTTTCAAGACCACTCCCAAGCAATACATCATGAAGTTGCGCATCCTGAAGGCCTGCGAGCTCCTCTCGCAAAGCTCTCTCCCCATCACCGAGATCGCGCTTGAAGTCGGCTTCTACGACCACAGCTCCTTCACCCGCAAATTCTCGGAAATGATGAACCACACCCCTCGGGAATACCGCAAGCGCTTCAGCCGAAGCAACTGAAAGTCCCCCCTGCACGAGCACGGCTGTCCCTCCCCTGTCCAGTTTTGATCTCTTTTCACACTTGTAAGTGTATTTTTTACACTTTAACATCTGTCCATGAACAGCCCCCTACTCACCGACCTTTACCAACTCACGATGGGGCAAGCTTATTGGCATCATGGCCGCCACCGCCAAGAAGCGATTTTCCATCTCTTTTTCCGGAGAGCTCCCTTTGGCGAACAGGCCGCTCTCTTCGCCGGCTTGGAAACAGCTTTGGAATTTCTCCGTAAGCTGGCCTTCGGGAAAAAGGAAGTGGCCTATCTCGCCAGCCTCGTTGGCAACAATGACCAGCCCCTCTTCTCCCCCGACTACTTGTCTTATTTGCGGGAACTGGAATGGACCCTGACCATCAAAGCGCCGCCGGAGGGAAGCCTGGTGCTTCCCCATCAGCCGCTGCTGCAAGTGCGGGGGCCCATTCTGCAAGCCCAACTGGTGGAAACCGCGCTCCTCAATTTTGTGAATTTCCAGACCCTCATCGCCACCCAGGCGGCCCGGGTATGCGAGGCTGCCGGAAAGGACCCCGTGCTGGAATTCGGCCTGCGCCGCGCCCAAGGCCCGGACGGCGGACTCAGTGCCAGCCGGGCGGCCTACCTCGGCGGCTGCGCGGGCACCTCCAACGTCCTTGCCGGCTATCGCTACGGTATTCCCCTCAAAGGCACCCACGCCCACAGCTGGGTCATGAGCTTTGAGGACGAACTGGACTCCTTCCGCGCCTACGCCGACGCACTCCCTAACAACACGACCCTTCTCGTAGACACCTACGACACCGTAGCGGGCATCAAAAAAGCGATCATCGTCGCCCGGGAACTCGAGGCCCGCGGCCACCACTTCATGGGAATCCGTCTCGATTCCGGCGACTTGCATGCCCTCAGCCTCGCGGCCCGCAGCCTACTTGACGACGCGGGTTTTCCCACTGCAAGAATCGTAGCCAGCAACGATCTGGATGTAGCGACCATTCGCGAGCTGAAGGCCAGAGGAGCGAGCATCGACACCTGGGGCGTGGGGACGCGCCTGATCACCGCAGCCGAACAACCAGCTCTGGGCGGGGTCTATAAGCTGGGAGCACTGCAAACCGACAAGGGCTGGCGGGAGACCATCAAGCTTAGCGAGGATCCGGTGAAGGCATCCAATCCCGGCTGTCTGAATGTGCGCAAGGACGAAGCCAGGTGGACCCTTTTCAACGAATGGGAGGAAGAAGAGTCCTTGCCGACCGCCCTTCTCCAACCTGTAATGAAAGAGGGAAAAGTTCTTCAGCCCTCGCCGCCCTTGGCCAGCCTCCGGCAAAGAGCCCTCGCCGAGTGGGCGCAATACCGGGAGCAGAGACCGACCCTGCATCGCAGCCCTCGCCTGGAGGCCCGTCGCGCGGCCCTCCTCGCCGCCACCCTGCCACCCGCCGAATCCACTCCTGCTTGAATGGCCATGCCCCACACCTACCGATATCCCCGCCCGGCCGTCACCGTCGACGCCATCGTGCTCGCCCCGCCAAGCCAGCCCACCCACCTCTTGCTCATCGCGCGCAAAAAGCCGCCCTTTCCAGGCTGCTGGGCCCTGCCGGGCGGCTTCGTGGACGAGGATGAAGACCCAGCTGACGCCGTGGCCCGGGAAGTGAGCGAGGAAACCGGCTTGACCGGGCTGGACTGGCAAGCGGGCGGATTCTACGGTCAACCCGGTCGCGATCCCCGGGGCCACACCATCTCGCTCGTCTTCCGCACCGCCACCGAGCGCGAGCACCACCAGATCGTGGCCGCCGACGATGCCGCGCAAGCCCGCTGGCACCCCCTCGACCAACTCCCCCCGCTCGCCTTCGATCATGCCGACATCTTGCGGAAAGAGCTCGCCTCGCCACCCTGACACGTCCGTCCGCGTTTTTTAGTGGCTCTGCGGGCTCGGGAGAGCTTCACTCGCTCCATGAACGCACGTGACGAGCTCAAAGCCATCTTGCAGGAAAAATCGATTCGCACCGGGGACTTCACTCTCGCCTCCGGCAAGAAGAGTGACTTCTACGTCGATTGCCGGGTCACCACCATGGACTGCCGGGGTGCGATTCTGGTGGGCGAAGTGGGCTTTGCTGCGGTGGCTGAGAAAATAACCACTCTCCCGGAAAAGCCGGTCGCCATTGGGGGCATGACCATGGGCGCGGACCCCATCTCCTTGGCCATTGCCATGGAGTCCTCCCGCCAAGGCCAAGCCCTGCAGATGTTCTCCGTCCGCAAAGAAGCGAAAAAATACGGCACGGGAAAACGGGTGGAAGGCAACTTCAAGAGCGGCGACACCATCATCCTCGTCGAAGACACCGCCACCACCGGCGGCTCCACCCTGAAAGCCATGGACGCCATCGAAGCCGAAGGCGGCAAAGTCGCCTTCGTGGTGATCCTGGTCGATCGGGAAGAAGGGGCCAAAGAGGTGATCGAAGAGCGCGGCGTGGAGGTGGTCAGCATCTACCGCAAAGGCGAGCTCATTGCTTGAGCCCTCGCATTTGCCAGCCCCGGCAACCGGGCTGGCCAACCGCCCCTCTGCTCAAGCCTCTTGCTTGCGGCTACTGGCCAAGGCCGCTTTCTTCTCCGCCTTGCGGGCCGCGAGCTGGCGGTCCTGCCAGATGGCGAACGCCATCCCGGTCACAATCACGAAGGCCGCAGCCCCGTAGAACACCCAAATGGCGGACTTGCCATCAGTGAAACCGTAGGAGTGGAGACCGGTTCCCAGCATATTGACGTGGAACCAGGAAAAAGTCACCACCACCCCGCCAAAGGCCGAGGCGATATTGACCCCCCATTCGCGAAGAAGCCCTGCCGCTCGCCCGTGCAAGATAAACAGGGTCCACAATACGATCATGAGAGCCCCATTTTCCTTCGGATCCCAGCCCCAGAAGCGCCCCCAGGAATAGTTGGCCCAGATGCCGCCCAGGACTGTGCCAATGAGCGAAAGCACGAGAGTGAAACAAACGATGCCATAAGTCATCCGCGTAATGCTGCGGCGGAAAGTGGTCTCTCCCTCATCCAATCCCAGCACCCGGTAGAAGATGTAGATAAAGCCCATTACCGCACCGACCAAACCAGCGGCATAGCCCAAGGTCACCGTGAGCACGTGCGTGGTCAGCCAGAAATTCGAGCGCAGAACCGCGACCAGGGGATCGAGCGAGTCGGAGGCCGCCGCGACCTCGAAGACCGTAGCCAGCACCATCCCGGCCAAGCCCACCACGGGGGCGGCGAGAAGAGCAATGCGCATTTTGGTGAAGAGCTCGGTAAGCAGGAAAAGAATGACCGCACCCGCTGTGATGTAGGGAATGGTCTCGTATAGATTCGTCACCGGCGGACGAAGGACGACGAGGAAGCGGTGCACAATCGCCGCCAAGACGAAGAAAAGCCCCAGGCTGGTGAAGCTCCACAACGCGACGCGGAGAATCTTGCCTGCGAGCCCGGTCGGCGTGAAGAGATAGACGAGAAGGAAAAGGGAGGCAAAGGTGAAGGTGTAGAGCGCCTTCTTATTCCAATTGAGCTTGTTGAAGGAAAGCTCGCGGGCCACTGCCTTGGCCGCATCCTCACCAGCCCGGGTCATCGTCACTGTGCGAAAGTTCTCCAATTCTTTCGCAAAGGCGTCCTGTCCCTCCCGGTAAGCCGCGTAGAGTTCTTCCAAGCGCTTCACGTCCTCGACCGCTGCATTCGGGTCGCTGGCCTGCCCCGTCAAGGTGGCTTCAATCAGTTCCCCCACCGAAGCCCACTTCTCTTCCTCCGCATCATGGGGAGGGAGAGGATGGAAGTTGAACCGAGCACTCATCATGGAGCGGTCGATTTGCTGCAAAAGTTCATTGATGTGGGGCGGGATTCCGCCATTGGCCTGGCTATTGCGAATCGCTTCCACGATCTGCCCCGAGGTCGCCATCACGGTGCTCATATTGACCCGTTTGCCCTCTCCGGCTTCGGCTTCCAGGAGAATCCCCTCTCTCACAAAGTCGAAATAGTGGGAGAGATAGAAATAGTTCTGCAGCGCACTGGCAAGATCGAGAGTCTGGTCCTCGACCGGAGTGAGGTCCGACCCCCGCTGCTTGAGCTGCTGCAAGTCGCCAGCCTTTTGCATGAGGTCGGGCAAATGCGGCTCCAATTCGGCGAAGCTATAACGATCCCGCTTCCCCCGGTCATCGAATTCCACCCCGATGGCTTTGAGAACATCGGCATTGTCAACGCGGAAAGTCGGCAACTGGGCAGCTAGCTCGGGGCGGAAAAAGACATCAAGCAACCAGGCCATGGGCCCGATTTTGATCTTTTCTCCCTCTCCGTCTTCAATCGTCATGCGGCGGTCACCCCGCATCTGCAAGAGGGCATAGTCCGCACGGGTCTCAAGAGGCTTGATTCGTCCGCCCTCCTGCACCGGCAAAGCAGCTGCGGTCTTCAGGACCTCTTCCGTCCACGGCTCGTAGCCCGGCACTTGAACCCGGTGTTTTTCCGGGCGCAATTCTTTCACTCCCATCATGAAGAGGCTCAGGAGGAGCCCCACCAGAAGGATGAGGACGATGATTTTTCCAACAGATTTTTTCATGCGGTAACGGGCTTACGGGGTTTGCGAAGAAATTGAACGAGCTTGTAGAGGAAATGTCCGATGAGGCCGATCATAGAAAGAATCAGCGAATAAAGGGGCCAATGGTCGGCCGGGTTGCGCACCACCTCGAAGACCGAGTAGTATTCGGTGGGGTTCTCCTGGTCCTGCGGCCCCCAGTTTGCTTGGAAAAAGGTCCAGCCCCGATGGCGCATGGGCTCGTTCATCTGGATGAGAACTTCTTCCGTCTCCACCCCTTCCAGCCGGGTAATATCACTCTCGTAGGCGGCCGCACGGTTGGTGCCGGGGTCCCGTTCCACCCGAAAGTCATCGAGCTGAATCTTGAACGGAAGAGGCCAGAGCTTTTTGCGCATCTGCAGAAGATAGGACTTCCCCGCGAGGGTGATGGTGGCAGGCTTGAGGCTCCGGGAGGCTAACAAAAGCACTTTCTCGGCCTGCCCCTCCTTGTTCAAAACCGTGACCTCCGCCCCGGCGTGATGAGCCTCGGTCTCCTTTTGGCGGGAAAGCTCTTTCAAATAGTAGCCGTCGAGAACCCGCTCACCAGCAGTAGGGGGGATGAACTGCGCCGGGCTGACTTGTGCATTCTCCAGCAGATTGCTGACTTTCAAGTCGAAGGGCAAAGCGCTCAGTCGGAAAAGACGCTCCCCTCCACCCCGCAGGTCTTTGAGAAATTGCCAATCCACCACATGGACCTGGCTCACCTGGCCATCAGTCAACTCGGAAATCTCGATCACCTCCTCATGATAATCCTGGGCGGCATCACTCACCTCACCCTCGTAGATGCGGAGAGCGCCCCGCTTCTCGGTGAACTTGGTCACCCCGGCACCAAGCATGAGGAAGACGATGGAAAAGTGAGTGAGTAGAATGCCGAGCTTCTGGGGGCTTTTGCGCATGCGGATGAGCCCACCCAAGGTCAAGTTCAGGGTGAAGAGAGCGCACAGCCAAAAGCCGCTGGGCATGGGAAACCAGATTTTGATGGGCACCAGGGCGCCGTCGGCCTGCCAAGGTTTCCCGATTTCCGGAAAAAAGAACAGCTCTTTCCAATTGAAATACTTGTCCATCATGGGCTTGAGCCCATTGACGGTCTGTTCCAAGGTCGCGAACCAAGTGAGGACAAAAAGGGCAAGCAACAAAAAGGTCGCCAGTTGCATGCTGGCTAAAAACTGGATCGCTTTTTTGAGCAGTTGACGGCCGCCGGATGAGGTCCGCGCTGAGGCGGTCGATTCGGATTTCTCCATAGCTTGAGGGGTCGGATCAGGAATAGGTCTGGGATGAAATGGGAGGGAGCTTACGCAGTCCAGCAGGCCGGTCATTCACTTACGGGCGAGAGAGGCTAAAAATGCCAGAAATTGCTCGCGCCGCTGGGTCACCTCCTCCTCAGGACCAATCATTTTCACCGTCACAATCCGACCTTCGCTCTCTACCAATACTCCGAGCAAGCCTTGTCCATCCTCGCCGGGGCGGCCCATTCCAGGCTCGTAGCGACCTTGCGCGCTCACCAGGTAAGCGCTCTCGCCGAGAAACTCGACCCGCTCCAATTCCGCGATGGGTTGGGGTTCGGCTCCAAATTGCCGGAACCAGCGATCGGCATTGGGCTTAATGCCTCCTCCACTGACGCTGAGGTAGATCTCGCCCTGCTGCTCCCCTTCCCCGAAAGTGAGATTGACTTCACGCATGGCGGTTTTCGGCACCACGGTCCAGTCCTCCGCCGGGAGCTCGAATTGCCAAGCGCTTCCCTCCGCGCTGGCTGTTCCCCCACCGGTGCTCTGCCCGCTCGCCTTCACTTGGGCGAGCACCTCGGGAGGCAAAAACTGTTCGTCGCTGGAAGCATTGATGGCGGGATCCTCGTCCAGTGAGGTCAAGGGGCGGGTTTCGCTAATGGTGACTTCTTTTTCCTGGCGGCACGAGAGCAGGGAGAGACCGCAAAGGAAAAGCGGAGCGAGCAGAAGGGGTTTCATGGCGGGACTAGTAAACCGGGCCCGCGCCCGATGCAAGGAACACCGGACAAGATCGAAGGGCCAGGGGCAGGATCGAAAAAGCCCTGCCGCTCGCAAGAACGACAGGGCTGGAAAACAAGTTTATCTGCTAGCGCTTACGCACGGCTCTCGACAATCGCGGCCTGAGCGGCTGCGAGACGGGCGACGGGCACGCGGAAGGGCGAGCAAGAGACGTAGGCCAAGCCCACCTTGTGGCAGTATTTGACCGACTGGGGCTCACCACCGTGCTCCCCGCAGATGCCGAGCTTGATGTCGGGACGGGTCTGCTTGCCTTTCTCGATAGCGATCTCCACCAACTGGCCCACTCCGGTCTGGTCGAGAGTCGCGAAGGGGTTGTTGGGATAGA
>NZ_JAENIO010000057.1 GCF_016595415.1 Roseibacillus ishigakijimensis | reverse complement strand
TAACCAATAACCAATAACCAATAACCAATAACCAATAACCAATAACCAATAACCAATAACCAATAACCAATAACCAATAACCAATAACCAATAACTCATAACTCATAACTCATAACTCATAACTCATAACTCATAACTCACCGTGCCCCCTTTCATCGAACATCTGGCCTGCTCGGCCTTTTCCTTTCTCCGCGGTGGCAGCCATCCCGAAGCCCTCTTCGCACGGGCCGCCGACCTCGGACAACCCGGTCTCGCCTTGCCCGATCACCTCGGTTTCTATGGCTCGGCGCGGGCCCACCAGGCCGCCAAGGAATACGGGTTGCGCGCCCACGTGGGAGCGACCCTGGAGCTTTCGCCTCCCCATCCCGCCGGGCACTCCCCCCACCCTCATCCCCAGACCCTGGCTTGTCTCTGCCCCAGCCATCACAGTTATCGCAATCTCTCCCGTCTCCTCACCGATCATCATCTGAGCCAAACCCTTCTGCGGGAAGACCTCGACCTCGCCCGCGAGCGGGTCAACGGCCTCATTGCTCTCACCGGGCAGCCCGGCACCCCCCTCCATCACCACCTCCTCTCCGGTGATCTCTCCTCCGCGAAGACCCATCTCCGGCGCCTCCTCACCCTTTTCGGAAACGATCACCTCTACCTCGCCCTCACCCGCCACCACACCCGCCAGGATGCCCTCCTCGATCGCAGCCTGCGCGAGCTGTCCTCCCACTTCCACCTTCCCCTGCTCATCAGCAACGCCCCCCTCTACGCCACCCGCCCGGACAAGCTCCTCGCCGATGTCTTCACCTGCCTGCGCCACCACACCACTCTCGATCAGGCCGGCACCCTCCTGGGGCCGAACAACGAACGCCACCTCAAGTCCACCGCCGACATGCGGGAGCTCTTCCCCGACCATCCCGAAGCCCTCGCCGAGACCGCCCGTCTGCACGAGCGCCTGGAGTTTTCCCTCGACAATCTCGGCTACCGCTTCCCCAGCCTCCTCCCCGAGCATCGCGACGACCCCGGGGCCGCCCATGCCCTGCTCACCCGCCTCTGCCACGAGGGCCTCCCCCGCCGCTACCCTGCTCCCCAGAGAACTTTGCGGAAAAAAGCACGTGCCCAGCTGGCGAAAGAGCTCGCCCTCATTCGCCAACTTCGTTTCTCCGGCTACTTCCTCATCGTCCACGACCTCATCACCTTTGCCCAGTCCCAGGGCATCCTCTGTCAAGGCCGGGGCTCGGCGGCCAACTCGGTGGTCTGCTACCTCCTCGGCCTCACCGCCGTCGATCCCATCGGCTCCGGGCTCCTCTTCGAGCGCTTCCTCTCCGAAAACCGCAAGTCCTGGCCCGACATCGACATCGACTTCCCCTCCGGCGATCGCCGCGAAGCCGTCATCCAGTATGTTTATCAAAAATACGCCCCCCGGGGGGCCGCCATGACCGCCAATGTCATCACCTACCGCGCCCGCTCCGCCTTTCGCGAGGTCGCCAAGGTCCTCGGCTTCTCCGAGGAGACCGCCAACCGCTTCTCCGACATCCACGCCTCCCCCCGCGCCAGCAATCCGGGCGAAGAAGTCCCCGGCAAC
This sequence comes from Roseibacillus ishigakijimensis, assembly GCF_016595415.1. Lineage (GTDB taxonomy): Bacteria > Verrucomicrobiota > Verrucomicrobiia > Verrucomicrobiales > Akkermansiaceae > Roseibacillus > Roseibacillus ishigakijimensis. The sequence continues at coordinate 17,843 of NZ_JAENIO010000057.1, read as the reverse complement.
AACATCGCGGAAAAAACTCCGCCGGAGGTCTTCATTGCCGAAGCCGGGGTCCCCACCGACCACCCCCGCTTCCCCGCCCTCTGCTACCTCTTCGAGCGCCTCCTCAGCTACCCCCGACACCTCGGGCAGCATTCCGGCGGCATGATCATCTGCGATGAAGGCCTGGATGCCATCGTGCCCCTGCAACCCGCCGCCATGCCCGGCCGCACCATCGTGCAGTGGGACAAGGACGACTGCGAAGACCTCGGCATTGTCAAAATCGACCTCCTCGGCCTCGGCATGCTCGCCGCCATGGAGGACACCCTGCGCCTCTGCCACCAGCGGGGGAAAGAGATCGACCTCGCCCACATCCCCAAGGACGACCCCGCCACCTACGATCTGATGGGTGCCGCCGACACCATCGGCACCTTCCAAGTCGAGTCCCGCGCCCAGATGAACACCCTGCCCATCCTGCGCCCCCGCTGCTTCTACGATGTCGCGATCGAGGTCGCCATCATCCGCCCCGGCCCCATCGTCGGCGAGCTCGCCCATCCCTACCTCAACCGCCGCCAGGGGCTGGAAAAAGTCGACTGCATCCACCCTCTCTTCGAGCCTGTCCTGCGCCGCACCCTCGGGGTTCCCCTTTTTCAAGAACAAGTCCTCCGCATGGCCATGCTCATCGCCGACTTCTCCGGCACCGAGGCCGACGAACTCCGCCGCGCCATGGCCTTCAAGCGCTCGGACGACAAGATGCAGGCCGTCACCGCCAAGCTGCGCCGTAACATGGCCGCCCGCGGAGTGAGCCCCGAGGTCGCCGACAAAGTAGTGAACGCCATCGGTTCCTTTGCCCTCTACGGCTTCCCCGAGTCCCACGCCATCTCCTTCGCCCTCATCGCCTACGCCTCCTGCTGGCTCAAGGTCCACCACCCCGCCGAGTTCTACGCCGGCCTCATCAACAACCAGCCCATGGGGTTCTATAACGTCAATACCCTGCTGCAAGATGCCCGCCGCCACGGCATCGCCTCCCATCCGCCCTGTGTGGTGCGAAGCGCCTGCGGGACCATCATTGAGGAGGAGGGTGAAAAACGAAAAACGAAAAACTTAAAAACGAAAAACTTAAAAACGAGAGAGTTAGAAATAGAAGAGAAGGGAGTCCGGGATTCGCTGCGCTTGGGGCTGCATCGCCTCAAGGGGCTCTCACAAGCCACGGCGGAAAGAATCATCACCCGGCGGGAGGAGCAGCCCTTTGCCTCGCTAACCGATTTTCTACAGCGGGCCCGTCCCAACAAAAAAGAACGCCGCCTCCTCGCCGAAAGCGGAGCCCTCAATGCTCTGCCCGGCGTGCGCCATCGCCGCCACGCCCTCTGGCTGGTCGAGCGACCGCTGCAACTGGAACTCTTCGCCACATTGCCCGAGGAAGAAACAGGCCACGAGGTGCTCGCCCAAATGACGGACTGGGAAAAAATGGCCACCGACTTCGCCACCCAGCACCAGACCACCGGCCCCCATCCCCTCCACCTGTGGCGGAAAGAGCTACCCCCCGAAGCCAAAGGCCATCTCGTCACCGCCTGTGAGCTGGAGAACCTGCCCCACGGCAGCTATCTGCAAATCGCGGGCATGGTCATCTGTCGCCAGCGCCCGCAGACCGCCAAGGGCCACTGCTTCATCTCACTGGAAGACGAGACCGGCATCGCCAACATCTTCGTGCCCCGCCGGACCTTCGAGCACCACCGCCTCACCCTCACCACCGAGCCCTTTCTCCTCTTCGAGGGTGCGGTGCAGATTGGCGAAGGCGGCGTGGCCTCGGTCTACACCCACGACCTCCGCCCCCTCACCCTGCCCCAGACGCTGGAGGTGAAGTCGCACGACTTTCATTAAACCTCTCTGGGCCAGGACGGACGTGATCCAGGGAAGGGAAACCGCAGATGGACGCGGAAGGACGCCGATTGACGATTCACTGTCTATTTTTGAACGGAAGATTCTGAATTCTGCTCATTGAAAAGGAATCCTTTGACCGGCCGCCCTCCGGTCCCGAAAAAGCCCGAAAAGTGGCCAAGAGTGACACCTCTTCCCGGTCCCGCAGGGACCACAGAAAGTAGCCGGGGGTGGCGCGCAGCAGAACCCCCGGTTTCCAGCCCCGAAAAATCAAGGTCGAGCGTGCGATTGCACAGTTCACCCGCTATCCCGATGACCCGGTTTCCCGTGCCGAAACCAAAAAACAGGGCAAACCTCGACGTTCTCCCCTCCTCTCCCCCAGCCAACCCGCTGATTCACCCCCCACCACCATTTTCCCATCGCGGCGGGAAGGCCTTTGACCATCCCCTCCAAACCCCGGATTCCAGCTACTTTCGCACAGCCCCTCCGGGGCGTTTTCATCCCAAAACCAACCAAAATAGTCCCATCCCTCTCAGCCCAAAAAACAAAACCACAATAATTCGTCCATCTGCGCCCCACCGCGTCCATCTGCGGTTCCTCCCCCTTCCTTCCTTGGCCACATTCCCCTTTGCCAAGCTCCCCTCTCCACCCCAAGTTGCCCCTGATGAGCCTGCCGCCCATTCCCTTTCACAACACCTACGCCCGCCTCCCGGAACGATTCTTTGCCCGCCAAAATCCCGCGGAGGTCCCCGCTCCGCAGTGGGTGCACGTCAACGAAAAGCTCGCCGCCGAGCTCGGCATTGCTCTCGACTGGCTCCACCGCCCCGAGGCCCTCGCCGTCTTTGCTGGCAATGCTGTCGCCGAGGGCTCCGAGCCACTGGCCCAAGCCTATGCCGGTCACCAATTCGGCGGCTTTGTGCCCCAGCTCGGCGATGGCCGCGCCTTGCTGCTGGGCGAGGTGATCGACCGCGCCGGGCAGGCCCGCGATCTCCAACTCAAGGGCTCCGGGCGCACTCCTTTTTCCCGCCAAGGCGATGGCAAATCGGCGCTGGGTCCCGTACTGCGCGAATACCTCCTCAGCGAGGCCATGCACGCCCTCGGGGTCCCCACCACCCGCGCGCTGGCCGCCGTGACCACTGGAGAAACCGTCCTCCGGCAAGAGGGAGCGGTCGCCGGGGGCGTCTTCACCCGCGTAGCCGCCAGTCACCTGCGGGTGGGCACCTTCCAATACTTCGCCGCCCGCGAGGATGAGGCCGCCCTGCGCCAGCTCGTGGACTACGCCTTGGCTCGCCATTTCCCCGCAAAAAAAGAAAGCGACCCACCCGCCCTCGCCCTGCTAGAGGCCGTCATCGCCGCCCAGGCCCGCCTCATTCCCCATTGGATGAGCCTTGGCTTCATCCACGGGGTCATGAATACCGACAACTGCGCCATCTCCGGCGAGACCATCGACTATGGGCCCTGCGCCTTCATGGAGGAATTCCACCCCCAGTGCGTCTTCAGCTCCATCGACCGCGGGGCCCGCTACTCGTGGGCCAATCAAGCCAATATCGGGCTCTGGAACCTCACCCGCCTCGCCGAAGCCCTCCTCCCCCTCCTCGACCCCGAGGCGGAAAAGGGCAAGGAACTCGCGGAAGAAAAGCTCGACCGCTACGCCGCGCTCTTCCGGGAAAATTACCAGCAACGCTTCGCTGCCAAACTAGGCCTGCCCTCCCTCTCGAATCCAGACTTCATCCCCGTGACCCTGGAAGCGCTGGCAGTGGGCGAGGTGGACTTCACTCTCTTCTTCCGCCATCTCACCCGCGTGGCCACCGGGGAAAAAGAAGACGCTCTGATCGCCCTCTTCAAGGACCCGCAGCAAGCTCACGACTGGCTCGCCCTTTGGCACCAGGAAACTCACGAAGAACCCGCCGTGAACCTCATGCGGGAGAGCAACCCCCTCCGCATCCCCCGCAACCATCAGGTGGAAAAGGCCATTCAAGCGGGATACCGCAACGACTTCACGGTCTTCCATCACCTCCTCGCCGGTCTCGCCGAGCCCTATGCGGAGGACGAACGCTTCCAGGACTTGGAAGACAAACCCCGCCCGGAGGAAGTGGTGGAGCGAACCTTTTGCGGAACCTGAGAGGCTCCTTCTCATCCCCGGTAAGAACGGCCCCACTGAACAACGGGCCCGATTCCTTCCCTCAAAAAACATCGATTCAATCGATATTACCCCAATATTCTTCGATTAGGACAACGGGAAGCCCCGTGGTGAAATGACGGGGTCATGAACGAACTCCCCCTCTCAACGCCCCTTGCGGGTCAATCCAGCAACCGCCGCCCCGTCGCCCTCCGCACTAACAAAATGCTGCAGCGGGTGGCGCGGCATCTCGCCAACCGGGACATCAGCCCCAACCAAATCTCGCTCGCCAGCGTGATCTTTGCGGCCGCGGCGGGCCTTTCTTTCGCCAGCCTTCCCTGGCTCCCGGCCGAGTGGCGCTTTCCTCTCGCCCTCGGTGGAGGCCTTCTCGTCCTGGCCCGGGGCTTGAGCAACCTCCTCGACGGACTGGTCGCCATCGAGCATCAGCGTGCCACTGCCAGCGGAGCCTTCTTCAATGAAGCCCCCGACCGCTTGTCCGACGTCCTCATTCTCACCGGAGTCGGCTTGGCTTGGCGAGCGGATTTCGCCGGGCTCAGCGCGGGCTTGCTTCTCTCCCTACTGGCGATGGGGACGGCCTATGTGAGAGTGCTGGGCAGCAACCTCACCGGCACGGAAGACTACTGTGGCCCCCTGGCCAAACCCCAGCGCATCGGTCTCATCGCCCTCGCTCTGCCCCTCGCCTTTCTCCTGCCCCGGACCGAGCCCGCCTTGACCCTGCTGCTCTTCACCCTCGCCCTCGGCACCGCCGGCACCCTGCTGCGTCGCTTGCACCATTTGTTGAAAACCCTCAACCACCGCCACTCATGATCACCCCTCTCCTTCCAGCCCTCGTCCGCCTCCTCACCGGGGTGCGGCTCACCACCAGTGCCAGCGAGGTCCCCGACCATCCCCCGCGCGTGTATTTTGGCAATCACAGCAGCCACCTCGACTTCCTCCTCATCTGGGCCGCCCTCCCCGCCGCGCTGCGGGAAAAAACCCGCCCCGTAGCCGCCCGCGACTACTGGGAAGCCAATGCCCTGCGCCGTCGGCTGGCCCAGCAAACCTTCCGCGCCCTCCTCGTCGATCGCGGCTGCTTTTGCCGCCAGAGCAATCCTCTCCAGGAAATGGTGGACACCCTCAATGACGGCCATTCCCTCATCGTCTTTCCCGAAGGGACCCGGGAGAGCAATGGAGAGCTGCAGGACTTCAAGTCCGGCCTCTATCACCTGGCCAAACACCGGCCGAAGACGGAATTCGTGCCCGTCTGGCTGGAGAATGCTTTCCGCATCCTCCCCAAGGGCGAAATCCTCCCCCTGCCCCTCCTCGCCTCCCTTCACTTCGGCTCCCCCCTCTCCCTGCAACCCACCGACAACAAACCCTCCTTTCTCACCCGCTGCCGCGAGAGCCTCCTCGCCTTGCGGGAACAAACACCCCCTTCTCCACGCTCATGAACGCTCTCTCCGACCCTGCTTTCCGCTCCCTGCTGACTCTTCTCCTCAGCGTTCTTCTCTTGGCCAGTGGCACCCTCTCCTTGCTGGCACGGCGACCGATTTTGCAAAAGAATCCCGCTCTGGTGAAGGACCTCCGCCTCCGCACCCGCTCCTGGTGGGTCATGATCGGCCTTTTCCTGCTGGCCAGTCTGCTCGGTAAAGGGGGTTCCCTCCTGCTCTTTGCCCTCATCTCCTTCCAAGCCCTCCGCGAGCTGGTGACCCTGATGGCCACCCATCGCCACGAACACCGCACCCTGGCTTGGTCCTTCTTCATCATCCTGCCCCTGCACTACCTCTTCATTGGCCTCGACCGCTATGGCATCTGGACCATCTTTCTCCCCGTTTACGGCTTTCTCTTTCTGCCCGTCCGCAATCTCCTGACCGGATCCAGCGAGGATTTCCTCCTCCGCACCGCGCGCAATCACTGGGCCTTGGGCATCTGCGTCTACGCCCTTTCCCATGCCCCAGCCCTCCTCTGCCTCGGGGAAGGAGCCACCGGGATCAAGCTCCTCTTCTTCCTCGTCATCATCTGCCAGGGCAGCGATGTCTTCCAATACCTCTGGGGGAAAAGCTGTGGCAAACACCCGGTCGCCCCCGCCATTTCTCCCAAAAAAACCCGCGAAGGCACGCTCGGAGGCCTCCTCACCGCCGGCCTCCTCGGCATCGCCCTGGCCTGGGCCACCCCCTTCCTCTGGTGGCAAGCCGGACTCATGGCCCTCGTCATCGCGGTCTGCGGGTTTTTCGGCGATCTCACCCTCTCCGCCATCAAGCGCGATCACCGGGCCAAGGACTTCGGCACCCTCATTCCCGGCCATGGCGGCATTCTCGATCGGGTCGATTCCCTCGCCTTCGCCGCCCCCGTCTTCTTCCACCTGAGCAAATTCTTCTGGTTCTCCTAAAAGCAAAAAAGGGCGCTCCGCAGAGCACCCTTCCCAGAAAAAAGCCGCAGAAATTCACAAAGCGGCGTCAATCTCGCGATAGGAGCGCACGAGGTCCGCAACGTTGCCCTGAATGCCGTGCTCCAGACCATAGACTCCTTGATAGCCCTTATCGCGAATGTGCTTGGTGAGATTGACGTGGTTGATCTCCCCAGTGCCAGGTTGGTTGCGACCGGGCACGTCTCCATACTGAATGTAGGCAATCTCGTCCCAGCACTCGTCCGTATTCTTAATCAAATCCCCCCCAACCTGCTGCTGGTGGAAGTAATCGGCCAAAAGCTTGCAGGAGGGGCGCTCCACCAGTTTGCACAGATTGTAGCCATCCTTGAAGGTGCGCAAAAGAACGGGCTTGCCACCAGTCGGATGCGAAAGCGGCTCCAGAACATAGACCAAATCAGCCTCATCAAAGATATCGCTACAACGCTTCAGCATGTCCGCCGCCCCGCGCATTTGCTCGTCGAAGTTTCCAGACTCATCGCGAGCTCCCGGAATGAGGGTGAACCACTTGTGCCCAACGCGCTTGGCCATCTCGACCGCCTTCTTGCAGTCGTTCAAAATGTTGTTTTTCTCCTCTTCGGAAGGGTCCCAGAAATTGGCACCGCCTCCGGTGGTCACCACGCTGACTCCCATGGTCATGCCCAGATCCCGCAGGGCCTGCCCGATTTTCTCCTGATCTTCCGGCGAGCGCCGACCCAACCAGTTCTCTTCCCAAGCGCGGAAACCATCATCGTAGGCCCGCTTGATGCCATCAATGTATTGATTGACGTTCCCATCGCCGTAGTGGCGCGAAGCCGGTGCAAAGAGAACCTTGAAGGGCTCGCTTTTCCCCTCCCCCTGGGCTCCCCCTTGATCCTTTTCTTGAGCCAAACCCCGACCAGCGCCCATCAGCGCAAGCGCCGAACCTGTTGCAGTGACAAATTTTCTTCGATCCATCATCCAAGCTTTAACGGATCGCCAGAGTGCTGTCTATCACAGGCTGTGCCCCTCATTTGGGTGACGCAGGACGAAACAGCGGCGAAAAAATCCTCCCGGAAAAAAAGTGAAAAAAGACATTGCCAGACGCGCCATATCCGCATAGCCTCCGCGCCCCCGAAAGGAACTAATGCTCGGTTAGCTCAGGGGTAGAGCACCACATTGACATTGTGGGGGTCGCAGGTTCAAATCCCGCATCGAGCACCATCTTTTCCCAGTTTTCTTCCCTCCCCGGGAGCCAGACGCACCCTGCTAGCAAGAGACTGGACCGGTTTTTTCTCAAAGCGAGTTCGGCCATTCCCTATTGCTCTCTCTGAGAGAAAACGCTAATTCCCCGGATCATGGTATGTTCCATCTTCCGCCGGTTCCTCTTTCTTATCTTGGCACTCAGCCTGACCGCAGAAGAGAGACTCCCCCGGGTCCTCGTCTCCACCGACGCAGGAGGCACCGACCCTGACGACATCCAGTCCCTCGCCCACCTCTTCGTCTATCTGGATAAAATGGAATTGGAAGGACTGATTTCTTCCCCCTTCGGTCCGGGGCGCAAGGCTCACCTTTTGGAGGCCATCGCCGCTTACGAGAAAGACTTTCCCCAACTTCGCCGTCACTCCCCTGCCTATCCCTCCCCGGCAGAACTGCGAACATTGACCAAACAAGGAGCCACCGCACTGGCAGATGGCGACGGGGTGGGCCAGGCCACCGAAGGCTCGCAATGGATCATCTCCTGCGCCCGCCGCCCGGACAAGCGCCCCCTCCATGTTTTGGTCTGGGGCGGCCTCGAAGACCTCGCGCAAGCTCTCCACGAGGCCCCCGACATTCTTCCCAAGCTCCGCGTCTACTGGATCGGAGGCCCCAATAAAAAATGGAGCGTGAATGCTTACAATGCCATCGAGCAAAATCACCCCGCCCTTTGGTTCATCGAAGCGAATTCCACCTACCGCGGCTGGTTCGTGGGCGGCGAAGGCGGCCCCTGGGACAAGCGGGAATTCGTCCGCCAACACGTGGCCGGACACGGAGCCTTGGGGCAACTCTTCGTCACCGCGAAAGAAGATTTGAAGATGGGCGACACCCCCTCCGTCGCCTGGGCCCTCTCCCCCCATCCGGAAGACCCCACTGCGGCCAGCTGGGGAGGACAATTCGTCCCCCTATGGCCCGGCCGCAAAACCATCTTCGCGGGCGAGACCCGACGCGAGGAGGTCGCGGAAGCTTTCGGCGTAGTCGAATTCGTCTTTCCCAAACCCGGCGATTTCAACGCGGATCATTTCGCTCGCATGATTTTCAATCACAGCGAGCCCCCCTCCGAGGTCATTGTGGAAGACGACACCCTGCGCTTCCGCTTCTCACCCCGCGACGCCAAGGTCTGGTCCTACCACGTGGAGAGCAATCATGCGGACCTTGCCCAGATTCAGGGAGCCTTCACGGCCCGTCTGCGGCCCCACCAGGAGACTCTCGAGCCCTCTCCCCGGCACCCCCACTGGTGGAGTGATGACAACGCCCCGACAACTTTTGAAGGCGTCCATGCCGGTGCCAAAACTATCAATCGTTGGCGCGTCGAGTATCTCGCCGATTTTGCCCGGCGCATGGACCGCTGCCTACCGCCAGAGAAAAAAGCCAGCGAGCACGGAACTCAATGAAACGGCCAGGGCCGAAGGGATTCCCGATGCTCCCCGACCAAGGGGCGGCGAAGCTTGAATCGCGACTTCTTTTCACGTCGTGGGTAGGAAGCGGTTGCCACCTGCCCCTCTCGTTTCGGCCGATTCCCTGACTCGAGCAGAGAAAGAATGTGATAGTGGGAGGACTTCATAAGCTAATAAACTTCCTACTAGCGGATAGAATCAGCTAGCAATTTGAGAAACAGCGCTCTTCCAGAGCCATCCGCAGATGGCCGTAGAGATTTTCGCAAAACTCAGTCAACAACAAATGACAGCCAAGTTCAATCCAAATCGGCTCAAAAATAGAATTTTTATTAAATTCCATCCCTTATTTTTACCACCCTCACCCAGGGATAAGTTCTTTTCTTCTGGCGGGAAGTTGGCACTCTTCGCGCATGCGTTGGGAAAAATTGCGCCGCAGTCGCCATGTGGAAGATCGCCGGGGGCAGAGGCCATCCCGCAAACCTGCGGCAGCCGGGGGCGGTCTCGGCCTGGTCCTCATTCTCGTCCTGGCCTTCGTCTTCAAGGTCAACCCCTTGGAGCTGCTGAGCCAAAGCAGCCATAGTGGCCTCTCCCCGCAGCCAGCATCCGCCGTCACCCCCTCAGCGGAGAGCGACGAGATGGCCGACTACACCGCCGCAGTATTGGGTTCCACCGAGGATGAATGGCAACGCATTTTCGCTCAATACAATCGCCAATACCGTCCGGCCAAATTGGTCAACTACTCGGGCACCACCCGCATGCGTTCGGGTGGGGTAGCCCAAGCGGCCACCGGCCCCTTTTACCTCCCGGCGGAAGAGACCATCTACCTCGATACCGACTTCTTTCACCAACTGCGCCAATTGGCCCGCGATCGCAGCCGCGATTACGACTTTGCCCCCGGCTACGTCATTGCCCACGAGGTCGCTCATCACGTGCAGAAACTCCTCGGCTACACCGACAAAGTCCATGGCCAGCGCGGCCGCGTGCCCGAGCGCATTTACAATCAACTCTCGGTGCGGCTGGAGCTCCAAGCGGACTTCCTCGCCGGGGTCTGGGCCCACCACGCCAATCGCCGTCTGCTGGAAAAAGAAGGAGTGCCCCTCCTGGAGGATGGCGACATCGAAGAAGCAATGCGCGCGGCGCAAGCCATTGGCGACGACGCCCTGCAGGGCCAGGCAGGCCGCGTGCGCCCGGACAGCTTCACCCACGGGACCTCCGCGCAACGCCTCCGCTGGTTCCTCCGGGGCTTCGAGACTGGCGACCCCAATCAAGGCAACACCTTCCAGCTGCCCTACGAAGATTTGTAAGCCCGTCACTCAAGGCCTTTTGCCCGGGCCACCAGCGGCCCCCGGCCCCGGGCCAGGAGCGCAAGAGATTTTTCCTGAAGGTCGAGCAGGCAAATCTGCTCCTCGCCTAATTGAAAGACAACGAAATCGCCCGGCAGATGAACGGCATTGCGCACCGTCCACATAGCCATCGGGGTCTCCAAGGCGTAGTGAATCCGCTCGCCGCTTGCTTGGTTTTCCCCCGACAGACCGTCGAAGGCCCAGAAACCGGTCCGAAGCTTCCAAGCAGCATTTTCCGCGAGGGAGGGAACAGGCCCGAAATGATGAAAGGTTTCCCTCACTTGGGATTGCTCCTTCAAGTGCCAATCCAGCGCGGCGTGCGGAGAAAAATTTTCCTGCAGCAAGAGGTGCCTGCCCCTGCCGCCCTTTGGCTTTTGATAGAGAAACAAATTGAACTCTCCCCCTGCGTGAGGCTTGGCATAAAGCCGGTCATTCTGCCCGGAGGCCTCCAAGGGAAGGACCACTTCCGGACGATGGGGCGCATTCAGCTGCAGCCGCCACACTTGAGCTCCTGTAGGTTCCAGATAATAGAGCTGATAATCCCCGGGAATCTCCCTCCCTCCAGCGGAAATCACTTGGAGTTCGGTCAGCATCGTCGCCCGGCTCATCATTCCATAACAGGCACAGAGGAGGAGGTAACTCGCCGTATGAATGAGAAGTGTCGCTTGCCCAGCTAGCCGGAGGGAGCTTTCTCGCCCCTTCAGACTCAGCCAGACAAAAGGAAATTCCAACAAGAGGGTCAGCAAAAAAGCGAGAACCAGGCCAAGGGCAAACCAACTCCACAGATTCAGAATGGTGATATCAGCAAAAGGCAGAAGCTTGCCGAGCAGAAACACCCCGCCCCACGCCGAAGCAAAGTTGGCTCCCACGAGAAGCAGAATCGTCGTTTTCTTCTGACTTTCAAAGAACTTCATCAGAGCCAACCCCTCGAAAAGCCCCAGCAAAAGGTTGCCGAGGAAAAGATGAAAGAAAGAAGCCAGTATCAGAGGAGTGCCGACGTTGCCCCACATCGGCAGGTCGAATGGGAGCCAAAAAACAAGGGGGCTGAATGAGAAACACGGATTCATTGTTCTGCAGCCCTTACACATTGAGTGATTTTTGTCCCGGGAACAAACTTTTCCTCTTTGCGCTCGGCCCCTCGGTTCCACTCTGCTTATCAACATTCCTACGGCAACAAACTTTTCACTTGAACACCTCCATCAAGAAGACTCAAATGGTGCCATGAGCACTCCTTCAGTCCTTGCCTTGCGCCGTCAATTGAGCGCACGCTTTCCGGCCGCCCATGCCGGACGAAAGGAACCGGAAAGCCATCACTTCCAGTCTCTTCCGCCTCTCCCCAAGGCCACCCTGAGCGAATTGGTCAGCCCTCCCGAGGTGACTGGACTCGGCCTTGTCTTGGCAGAATTGCTCGCCCAGAGTCGCGGAGAGGAGCAAACGCCCCCTCTCGCCCTCATCGACCCCGGGGACCACTTCGACCCCGCTTCCTACTCCGTTCACCGCCCCCTGCTCTGGCTACGGGCCCCTTCGCTCAAGAAAGCCCTGCAAGCGGCCGACCTCCTCGTGCGCGACGGCAACATTCCACTCGTCCTCCTCGACTGCAGCCTCACTCCTCTGCCCGAAGTCCGCCAAATCCCCCCCTCCTCCTGGTATCGCCTCCGCGCCTTGGCCGAGGCCTCGGGCACCCTGCTCCTCGCCCTCACCTCCACCCCCACCCTCCCTGCCGCGACCACTCGCTACCAGCTCACAAGCGCTCTGACCCTCACCGACATGGCTGCCTTGCGCTCGCAATGGCTACCCAAAGTCAGCTTCCATCCCCTCCGAGCTCATCAAAGCCAACCTGCCAATATGGGATGAGGCGGATGAGAGCCCTGCCTTCTGAAGACGAGCCCTCAACTTTTCCCTTGTCACCCCGGCCAGCAGAGCTAGATTTATCGGTGCAATTGGCCTTCAAGCCTTTTGCCTTAAATCAGGGAACCCGTTCCCTATAAACACAAACTAAGTAAACAAAATGAAAGCAACCAAAGGACAAATGCGATCCGGTTTCACCTTGGTGGAACTGCTGGTCGTGATTTCGATCATCGTGGTGCTGGCCGGTCTTGCCGTGCCGACTGCGATGAAAGCACTTGCCAAGGCCGAGCAGGTCACTGGCATCAACAACGTCAAGGGCATCAAATCCGCTCTCGACCTCTTCGCCAGCGACTTCGACGGGGAATACCCCAGCGACAGCACAGCAGAAGAGATCATGGAGATCAGCGACGACAATGTCGGCGGCTCGTCCAGCCGTGGCGGTGCCTCCCGCCTCAACCCCTCCCGTGGCCTCGATAGCAGCCATGACTTGGGTGCCCGTGGAAGCCGTGGTGGCCGTGGCGGAGCTTCCTCCGACAAGCCCTCCAACTACTACTTCACCCAGCTCATGGGTCATGGTCTCGACAACGAAGAGCTCTTCTACCTGAAGTCCTTCAAGAAGGCCTTCATCCTGAAGAAGCCTAACAACGACAAGCAGATTGACCAGGGCGAGAACGTCTGGGGTTACACCAAGAACCTCCAGCAGACTTCCAGCAGCCACATTCCCATCGTCTTCGACTCCCCCATCAGCACCGGGGATTCGCCCAAATTCTCCAAGAAAGTTTGGGACGGCAAGATCATCGTAGCCAAGCTCGATAGCTCGACCCGCACTGAGATGATTGCTGGTTCCGACAAAGCCTCCGGCCCCGTGACCGGACGCGTGGACGGCGACCGCATGAACCTCTTCTCCCAAGAAGCCTTGGAAGAGGGTCAACTGACCGTGGCTGACCTCAAGCGCCTCGGCGGCAACTAAGAAGCCTCGACAAGCCCACTTTTCACCAAGCCGACACTCCCCCGGGAGGTCGGCTTTTTTCATACCCTCTTCACTCCCCTTTCACAAAAGCTTCATCCCGCTCCGTTTCTCTCGCAACCGTCCACGCCATGCCACTCTCCCTATCTCCAGCCACTCTGGCCCGCGGGCAATCCGCTGACCTGCGGCCCCTCTTTGCGGAGGGCGTCATGCGACAGGCTCTCCCCCGCACCCTGGCCTTCGTCATCCTCGGCAGTGGCAGCTACGGCTTCACCGTCGGCCTCTGGCGGGGCTGGGAGATGGCGGGCTACGTGGCCCTCAAGACCCCCCTGCTCCTCTTGGCCACTTTGCTGGTGACGGGATTGCTCAATGGCATTCTGGGCCTGCTCCTCGGCACCGGCATCGGCTTGCGCCAATCCCTACTCTGCCAGTTGCTCGCCTTTTCCCTCGCCGCCATCGTGCTGGCGGCCCTGGCACCGGTCACCTTCTTCCTCGCCCTGGAGGCACCTCCGGCCGACTCCTCCCAAGCCGCGATGGCCCACAGCACCTATCTGCTCACCCACACCCTGCTCATTGCTCTGGCTGGCTTCCTCGCTGTGGTGCGGCTCTTCAGCCTCCTTCGCACCCTCACCCCGGACTTCCAAGCCGCCCGCCTCACCCTTCTCTCTTGGCTGGCCTCCAATGCCTTTGTGGGGGCCCAGCTCTCCTATCTCTTCCGTCCCTTTTTCGGGTCGCCCGGCCTGGAGGTCGCTTTTCTCCGCCCCGACCCCTTCAACGGCACCTTCTACGAGGCCGTCTGGCACGCCTTGACCCGCCTTTTCCCAAGCAGCATCGCACTGCTCATTCTCTTTCTCTTCCTCTGCGGAGCCGCCCTAATTTTGCAAAAAATTCTGCAACAACCTCAAACCACAACCAAGAAATCATGAACTCACCCACGCCACCCGATCTGGCCCAAAACGAGCCCAACGACAACCCCTTCGCCGACCTCAAGGTCACCAATCTCAGCAGCGCCATCGAGGCACTCCTGCGCAACCCACGGGCCCTCTTTCAAGCCCTGCGCACCGACCGCACCCTCATCCTTCCCCTTCTCCTCCTCGCCCTCCTCAGCGCGGCGGTTCTCGGCCTCGTGCTGGGCACCTACTCCGGTGGCACCCAGCTCTGGGCCGCCCCCCTCAAGATCGCAGGCGGGCTCCTCCTCGCTGCGGCCATCTGTTTCCCCAGCCTCTACATTTTTTCCTGCCTGGCCAACTCCCCCCTGCGCCTTCCCGGCATCGCGGCTTCCTACCTGTGCTTTCTGGCACTGCTCGGACTCCTCCTCATTGCCTTCGCCCCCATTCTCTGGATCTTTACCCAATCCTCGAATTCTCTCCCCTTTGTCGGCTTCCTCGCCCTCACCGTCTGGTTCCTTTCCTTCACCCTCGCTTCCGGTCTCCTACGCAAGCTCACGCGCCGTCAGCACACCGCCTGGCAGCTCCACCTCTGGCTGCTCATCTTTCTCGTGGTGACCCTGCAGATGTCCACCGCCCTGCGGCCCATCCTCGGCACCTCGCCCGACCTCCTGCCCACCGAAAAGAAATTCTTCCTCACCCATTGGCTGGAATCCGTCAACAGCACCTCCTCCAACAACGAAAAAACCCGGGAAGACTCCTCCCCGGGCCGCTGAAAACCATCGCTCCCCCTTGGCGGGAGCAAAGAGGGATTCAGCCCGCAAAGGCATTGGCAGGGAGCCCCTTCACCCCCAGCCCCCTGACCACGAAAAGCCGCCCCGCATGCTCCTCCTCCTTGCTCTTGTGAATGCCCGTGGTGACGTAGAGCTCGTCCAGATTCTCCCCTCCCCAGGTGCAGGCAGTCGTCTCCACACAGGGGAAGTCGAGGCGCTGCAGCTCCTCGCCCGTCCGCGGATCGTAGCGCACCACCATGCCTCCATGGCAAAAGGCCACCCAGATCTTTCCCTCCGCATCCATCACCATGCCATCGGGGGAAAAGTCATACTTCTTCGTATCGACCACCACCTCGCGGTTGCTCCACTCCCCGGTGTGGGTGTCGTAATCAAAGCCCCAAATCTCGCGCCGGGGAGTATCGATGTAATAAACCCGCCGATTGTCCGGACTCCAGGCGAGGCCATTGGAATTAGTCACTCCCCCAAAGACCTCCCGCACCGAGAGCTCGCCATCGAGTTCATAGAGCGAAGCGTCTCCCTCCTTCTTCACGGTCGAAATCGTGCCCGCAAAGAAGCGTCCGTCGGGCGAACACTTGCCATCGTTAAAGCGATTGTCCACCTTCTCCGCCTCGGGATCGACGATTGCCTTGTGCTCACCCGTCTCCTCGCTGAGCAGGTGAAAGCCGGTATCCCCTGCAATGACCAGGCCACCCCGGCTGCGCGGCACCACCGTGCCCACCCGCTCTCCCACCTCGAAAATCTTCTCCTCCCCACTTTCCGGGTCAAAGCGGACCACCCGATGCCCCTCGATATCGACATAATAGAGCGCACCCTGCCACCAGATTGGACCCTCTCCCCATTGGGAACGATATTCGCCTGCCAGTGAAATTTCCATACCCGGAGCTAAGCCTTTTGTCGCAGCCGGAAAAAGTCCAAAAATGTCAGTTGCGCAATTCCGACATTGTCATCTGCCTCACAATCGCTAGGATACGGGCCTTCATTGCCTATGAATCCCCGAATTTTCGTCTGCCTTCTCCTCGCCTTTCTCGCGCCCCTCGCCCCCGCGCAACAGGCCGTCACTTGGGAAAACGTCACGATAGGGAAAGAAAGCTACGTCACCGTGCGCAGCATCAAGGATTTTTACGGATTCACCACCATGAGGCGCGCAGGCTCCAAGCTCGTCTTGGAAAAACGCGGGGTGCGGATCGAGTTTCTCGTCGGCCAGCAAAGCGTCTGGATGAATCAGATCAAATTCGTCTTCACCTATCCCATCAAGCAATCTGGCGGACGCTACCTCGTGCACCGCATCGATTTGGTGAAGCTCTTTGATCCCGTGATGCGTCCCCACAACGTCTGCACCACCCCCACTCGGATCGACACCGTCATCATTGACCCCGGCCACGGCGGCCGCGACCCCGGCACCGTCAGCCCCCACGGCAATGGCAATGAAAAAGACCACGCCCTCGCCGTCTCCCGCAAGCTCGCCGCCCAGCTGCAAGAGCGAGGCTTCAAGGTCGGTCTCACCCGCCGCGACGACCGCTACCTCTCGCTGCAGCAACGCGTCGACTACGCCAACCAGTTCCCCAACGCCCTCTTCATCTCCATCCACTTCAATTCCGGTGGTGGTGGCCGGGCCCACGGCATCGAGACCTTCACCCTCTCTCCCCAAGGCGTAGCCCACTACGGTCGCGGCCTCAAGGCCTCCGACTTCACCGAAAAGCCCGGAAACAACAACGACTCCGCCAACGTCGCCCTCGCCACCGCTGTCCATTCCAACGTCATCAAAGCCACCGGCCGGGAAGACCGCGGCATTCGCCGGGCCCGCTACTCCGTGCTTTCCGGCGTCAAGCACCCCGCCCTCCTGCTAGAAGGCGGCTTCCTCTCCAACCGCGTCGAAGGTTCCTACATCCGCCGCAGCGACTATCAGGACCGCCTCGCCTACTCCATCGCCGAAGCGGTGGTGAAATACAAGATGGCCACGGAGCGGGCCCAGCGCCGCTGACCCCCACCCGCGCCTCCTGCCACCAGCCATGCGCGTTTACTGCTGCCAGCTCGACCCCGTTTGGGAGAAACGCGACCACAATCTCGCCCGCCTCAGTGAACGGCTGGCTGAGGAAAAGCCCGAACCCGGCTCGCTCATCGTCCTCCCCGAGATGTTCGCCACCGGCTTCAGCATGGACTTCGCCACCTTGGCCGAGCCCGCCGACCACTCGCCCACCCTCACCTTCCTCGCCACCGAGGCCTGCCGCCATCGCTGCGCCATTCTCGCCGGCCTCGTGCTGGAGCGCGAGGGCCTCCTCAGCAACGAGGCCGCCCTCATCACCGCCCAAGGCGAGATCCAAGGCTCTTATCAAAAAATCCACCCCTTCAGCCCCTCGGGAGAAGAAAAAGTAGCCACCCCCGGCTCCTGGGTCAAAACCTTCCCCCTCGGCGACTGGCGCCTCGCCCCCCTCATCTGCTACGACCTCCGCTTTCCAGAAGTCTTCCGCCTCGCCGCCCCCGAGGCCGAGCTCTTCATCGTCATCGCCAACTGGCCCACCCCCCGCGTCGACCACTGGCGCACTCTCCTTCGCGCCCGCGCCATCGAGAACCAATCCTACGTTGTCGGAGTCAACCGCGTCGGCTCGGACCCGAATATGGACTTCCCCGGCCACTCCCTCATCATCGACCCCCAGGGACAAATTCTGGCCGAAGGCAACGAGCAAGCCGGAATCATCACAGCCGAACTCGACCGCGCCGCCCTGCACCAATGGCGCGACACCTTCCCCGCCCACCGCGACCGCAGGCTCGACCTCCATCAAGGAACATTGGCGTCCCGCCGGTTCCAAAGCCCCGCCCTCTCGAAAAACCACCTCCCAAACCCGGAGAATCCAAGGTAGCTGACGCTTCCAACAACAGTCCACCTCTGCCGCAACCCGGTCTTGCTTCTTGGGCGGAAAATTCGGAGGCTCGCCCTCTTGAAAGCGAAAAACATTCTCATCACCGGGGGCGCGGGCTTCATCGGCTCGCACTTGG
>NZ_JAENIO010000056.1 GCF_016595415.1 Roseibacillus ishigakijimensis | reverse complement strand
CGGTAGTTGGTTTGGTTTGGTTTTTGCGACCTCACGCTCACGCGTGGGCCGACAAACTACCACCTCTATTTTAACGATGACGGGGACACTTCCCTTCAGCAGCCTCTCTATTATTTGAGAAGCTATCAGCCACGCTATCGAGACGAGAAAAATCATAGCGAGGTTTTTCATCCATAGAAATAAAAATAAGTACAAAAGACAAGCTTACAACTAACACTAAAAACTTAGCCATATTAAAACCGGATTCACGTCAGTTCAAGAGCCTCACATCGTCCGGATACCGCCCAATTGGAGTATTCCTCCACCCTTTTTCGTGATGGAAGCGGCGGGGGTAGACCATTGAAAAAAGACGCTTTCCAGCCATAAAGAACAAAAAAACAGTTCTTTCTGTACAAAACAAGGAAAACTTATTTCCATTCGGTTTTCTTTTTTATGAATAGTTTTTTGAAATTGGCAGAGGTGCGGAGAGGGGCTGACGGTTTGGGCGAAACCGGTGTCCAGCAAAGGCCTCTATCTCGGCAAGACTGAGCTCCCATGATTCGAGGGGCACCGGCGTTCGACTGGTCATAAGCTTACGTCCTGACTATCCCAGCCCCTGTCCCTCATTTGTTCGATCGCCACCTCATCCTGCTGGCTCCTCCCTGCCTCTCGGCCCTTCGGGATCGTCAACCTCTTCTCCGGGCTTCGCAACGACTGGGTCCAAGCCCCACTTTCCCTCTTTCAAAATTCCCCGATTCACGCTTTCCTCCCCTCCCCCCACCACCTAAGCAAGACCGAACCCATGCCCGAATACCGCTCCCGCACCACCACTCACGGCCGCAACATGGCTGGCGCCCGAGGCCTCTGGCGCGCCACCGGCGTGAAAGACGCTGACTTTGGCAAACCCATCATCGCCGTCGTCAACTCCTTCACCCAGTTCGTCCCCGGACACGTCCACCTCAAGGATCTCGGCCAACTCGTCGCCCGCGAAATCGAGGCAGCCGGCGGCATTGCCAAAGAATTCAACACCATCGCGGTGGACGACGGCATCGCCATGGGTCACGACGGCATGCTCTACTCCCTGCCCTCCCGCGAAGTCATCGCCGACAGCGTGGAATACATGGTCAACGCCCACTGCGCCGACGCCATGGTCTGCATTTCCAACTGCGACAAAATCACCCCCGGCATGTTTAACGCCGCCATGCGCCTGAACATCCCCGCCGTCTTCGTCTCCGGAGGCCCCATGGAAGCCGGGAAAGTCGTCTTCAACGGAAAAACGAAAGCACTCGACCTCGTCGATGCCATGGTCGCCGCCGCCGATGAAAACGTCAGTGACGAAGAAGTCGCCGCCATCGAGCGCTCGGCCTGCCCGACCTGCGGCTCCTGCTCCGGCATGTTCACCGCCAACTCGATGAACTGCCTGACCGAAGCCCTCGGCCTCTCCCTGCCGGGGAACGGCTCCACCCTCGCCACCCACACCGACCGCAAACGCCTCTTCCTCGAGGCCGGCCACATTGCCGTCAAACTTGCCCGCCGCTACTACGAACAAGGCGACGACTCCATCCTCCCGCGCAATGTCGCCAACAAAAAAGCCTTCGAGAACGCCATGTCGCTCGACATCGCCATGGGCGGCTCCACCAACACCGTTCTCCACATCCTCGCCGCCGCCTACGAGGGTGGCATCGACTTCACCATGGACGACATCGACCGCCTCTCGCGTCGAGTCCCCTGCCTCTCGAAAGTCGCCCCTGCCAAACAAGACGTCCACATGGAAGACGTCCACCGGGCCGGCGGCATCATGGCCATCCTCGGCCAACTCGACAAGGCCGGCCTCCTTCACCGCGACACCCCGACCGTCCACAGCCCGACCCTTGGCGACGCCATCGACCACTGGGCCATCGACCGCACCGACGACGAAAAAGTCCGTCACTTCTTCCGCGCCGCGCCCGCCGGCATCCCCACCCAGACGGCCTTCAGCCAAAACGCCCGCTGGGAGGATCTCGATCTCGACCGCGAAAAAGGCGTCATCCGGTCCGCTGAACACGCCTTCTCCCAAGATGGCGGCCTCGCCGTCCTCAAAGGCAACATCGCCCTCGACGGCTGCATCGTGAAAACCGCCGGCGTGGACGAATCCATCCTCAAATTCACTGGCCCCGCCATTGTTTACGAGAGCCAAGACGCCGCCGTGGCAGGCATTCTCGGCAAAGAAGTCAAAGCCGGGGACGTCGTCGTCATCCGCTACGAAGGCCCGAAAGGGGGCCCCGGCATGCAGGAAATGCTCTACCCCACGAGCTACCTGAAATCCCGTGGCCTCGGCAAAGAATGCGCCCTCATCACCGACGGCCGCTTCTCCGGCGGCACCTCCGGCCTCTCCATCGGCCACGCCTCTCCGGAAGCCGCCCAGGGCGGAGCCATCGGCCTGGTGCGCAACGGGGACCTCATCGAAATCGACATCCCCGGCCGCACCATCAGGCTTGCCATCTCCGATGAAGAACTGGCCCAGCGCCGCGCCGAACAAGACGAAAAAGGCTGGAAACCCGTCGAGCACCGCCCGCGCCAAGTCACGACCGCTCTGAAAGCCTACGCCGCCTTCGCGGCCTCCGCCGACCTCGGCGCCGTGCGCATCCTGCCTGACGAGTTCTCCTGATCAGCGGCTCCCTTCAAACCGGTGCCCCATCGGGCACCGCTTTTTCCCCTGCAAAGAAATCGCTTTCGTAAGAGCGATATTCTTCCCCCTCATCCGTAATTGTATTCATCTTGGCGAACAGCTCAGGCGAGTCAGGGCCGATGGAGATCAGGCATTCTTATCACGAAAAAATCACTGTCCCTTCATCTCTTTTTCACAATCCCGAATCAGCTTGTTGACCATGGGACTTGGTAAACGCTTCCTTCGCCAATTGGGTTTCTGGTCTTGGCATTGTGCTATCAATGCTCTGCCGAGTTTTTTGATCGCTGGCTTCGGAGGCCAACTCTTTGACTCCCCCCTGGCGACGGGGGCGATGGTGACGGGGGTCGCCTGCTTCATCATGGGATACACGTTACTGAGTATGTGCTTACCGGCATTGGGAAATCGCCAACACCTCGTCGGTAAGGCCCTTCATTTGGCTCTACGTTTTCGCCTTGTCATCTCGCTGGCCAGTCTAGGTCCCTTTTTAGCGATGGCCCTCGAGCCGCAAACCTCCCAAGCTCTTCTCTTCGTCCCCGACTATTGGGCCGGATTTGCGGCCGGACTTTCCCTCAGTCTGATCGTCGACATCACCTCCCCTGCCACGCTGGAATCCTTTTCCTACATCCTTGCCTGGACGCTACTAGAAGGGCTCATCCTTTCTCTGGGCCTAGCGATGGTCGCCTTCTTTTGCCTGCTTGGACTGTCCAAGCAGGCTGGGAACCGAGGATTCACTTCTTGCGCACCACGGCCAGCCAATCCTCTTGATCGGGGGCGGTGAGAGGCAGCTGCAGGGCGGCGGGGTCACCCGTTTTGCCTTCGCGAGGATTGAACCAGGTGACGGTGAAGTCTCCCTCCGCCGCAGCCAACTTGAGGTCGGTTTTGCCTCCCTTGGGAAGATAGACCAGATAGACCTCTCCTTCCTTGGCGAAGCAGTATTTCGAGTTATCGTTTTTCTGGTTCCCGATCAACTCGTTGCGATTACTCATCTCGACGAGAGGGAACTTTTGCTGGCGGAAGAACTCCAAGGCATAACCACAGTAGTCCCAGCTCTGGTCGCGGGACCGCCAATCTTCGCAAACCAGATCATTCTGAGGCAACTTGTAACCGAAGTAATACTCAACTCCCATGCCCCCGGCCATCAAGGCCCCCCAAAGAGTGTATTTGCGGCAGTCGTCAATGCTCGGCCCCTGGTAGTCCTTGGGCATTCCCGGATAATCGGGATCGGCAGGCATTCCCTGCCCCGCGTCGCCAGGCTCGTCGAAAGCCACCACCCAGGGATGACCAGCCTTTTGGGATTGCTGGCGCCACTTGAGAACCTGGGGATGAACTTTGAGCAAACTGCTGTTTTGCAAAGACACTCCCGTTAACTCCTCTTTACCTAACAGCGGGCGATAGACCTTATCCTGTTGATCGGGGTAAGTGTGGAGGACGACATGATTGTCATAGGCATCGACTTCCCGGATGTAGTAAGCCATCGCCAATTGCTCTTCGGTGGTCTGGGTGTTTTCCTCTCCCAGATTCCAATTCAAAGCGAGATGATGTCCGAAGCGGGCGATGAGTTCGCGACAATAGAGCCTCCGCTCGGGCCCGGTTTTGCCGCCATCAAGGGCGGCGCGCACCTTGCCGTCTTTCTTATTGTGGCCGAGCCGATGGTCGTCATTCTCGGTCTCCTGCATCTTGAAATGAAGGAAAAGTCCCCGGCGCTGGGCATGACTGAAGACGACATTCCACTGGTCGAGCTTACTACAGTCATAGTGAAATTTGGCGCGAGGCTCGACGAAAGGCCAGACGTTGTTGCCATCGCCATCGACGTTGTAGGGAAGGAAGGAAAAGGCATTGCACCCCTTGCCGGCCAGATAGTTGAGAGCCCCAATGAGACCTTTGCCTTTCCCCTCCTGCCAAGTGGGGTCCCCTTCCTGCCAATCCTTCTCGTGCGCGGACCAGGTCTTGACCGGGCACTTTTTCTCGTTGAGCGCCCGGGTGTCATCAAAGTCCGCATAGGCTAGCAGAGTCTCGGGAGCATCGGCTCCGGCCTTGAGGAAATAGCTGCCATCGCCCTGAAACTGCAAGTAGTGCTCGCCCACGTAAGCTAGGCGGCCGCGGGCCCGAAAATCGGGAAACTCCTTGTCCGTTTTCCCAACAGCGAAGCTGCCACTCTTGCCATGGAGGAGCTCCACGGGCTCGCCCTCCACCTCTCCACCTATCAGATTGGGCGCACTGAGAAAGGACACTTCATAGCTCCACTGGCCCTCGCTGGGGGGAGAAAAGTGGACTCGCCACTTGGTGCCAGCCTGCGCGGAGGTCTCGGCCGCATGACCATCGGCGGCAAAATAACCGGGCACGGTGTAGGAGTGCTCTTCATGACTAAAAGTCACCGACAAGTCATAGTCCGCGAAGGGATTGGGACTTTCATCGCGTTCATGGGCGTAGGGCCCGTCAAAGGTCAGAGTAATGGCATGCCATTGCTTTTTCTCACCCGAGATAGCCACCGAGCCGTCGCCATCGGCGAGACGGGGGTGTTGAAGGTCAGCGCCAAAGGAGATAGCGACGGAAGCTCCGAAGAGCCATCCCGCCACCCAGGAACGAGGGGTTTGCATTTTCACAATGCAGCCCTACGCGACGCCTATCGTTTTTCAGACAGAAATCTTCAGTTAAAGAGTTGACGAAATTCGTCACTCCGGCCGCCCGACCCCGGTTTTGTAATAAACGGCAAAAGAGCCCAGCCAATGCTCGCCCTCGTAGCTCCCACTCCAGACTTGGGCGAGCCCCTGACGAGCATGAACTTGGGCGGCGGCGGCCAGAATCTCACGGCGTCGATCGCCTTCGGGCAAGGAATCAGCCACCGATCGCATGGTCCAGGCGCGGGTGAGATTGAGCCCGACGAGATGAACGAGGTGCCCGTCCTCCAAGTCGGAGACCTGCACCGGGGAAAGAAGGTTCCCAAGCTCGGCCTCACCCAAAGTGGGGAAGAAGCCGGCCAACCAACGCGAATAGGAAGGGCCCGGCAGAACGCGCCGCATGAGGTCGGCCTCATTCATCCCCGGCGAAAAGAAGTCGTTACCAGACGGCTCGTAACGCACCGGATAGTCATAATCAGCAAGGTAAAACTGCTTCGCCTTCTTCTCTAACAAATCCGCAAACTCCTCGTCCTCCACTCCCCGGGC
The DNA here is from genome assembly GCF_016595415.1 of Roseibacillus ishigakijimensis. Taxonomy (GTDB): domain Bacteria; phylum Verrucomicrobiota; class Verrucomicrobiia; order Verrucomicrobiales; family Akkermansiaceae; genus Roseibacillus; species Roseibacillus ishigakijimensis. The sequence continues at coordinate 13,633 of NZ_JAENIO010000056.1, read as the reverse complement.
ATAGTCGAGAAACTGGGCCAGAGGAAAGGCGGTTTCGGGGTGGAATCCACAGCGGATGGGCCAATCCAGCTTGGGCAGATAGGCCTTGGCATGGGCCACAATGACCTCCTCCAACGGCTTGAAATGAGCGGCCCAGTCCTGCGCCTGCTCATCCTCCCAAGAACGGAGTTCCAGCGCCAAGCGGAGCGCCCAAGCCCAGCCATACATGCGCTCGAAGCTGGGATTAGCTGCGAGATAATCGGCTTCCTTTTGCAAGTCCTCCGGTGTGAAGCGCGCGGCGAGGACTTCCCGCACTTCGGCCGCCCACTCGGCTTCGGGAAACAGCTTCAACAAGCGCACCAAGGTCCAATGGCCATGCACCGAGGAATGCCAATCAAAATGGCCGTAGAAGACGGGCGTCCACTCGCGCGGGGTCTTGCCATCCTCCGCCGAGCGCCAGACGTGACCCGGTTTGTTAGGAAACTCGCGGTCCAGACCGGCCAGAGCGAGCTCCACAAAACGGCCCGCCTCGTTCACCTCCAGGGTCGATTTTTCAGCAAAGGAAGTCGTCATCATCATGAGCAAAGCGAGGAACCATTTCACGTGCCGACAGGAAAGCGGAAGTTGAACGACGAGGCAAGACGGGAGCCCAAACGCTGGCCTCACTGCTGGCAAAATCTCTGCGGGCCGCTGCCTCTCCCCCGCTAACAGCCCCTATGCAATTCCTCCCACCTCCTCCAGTGCCGAACGGCCTTTTCTCGCCTCATCGCAATTGACGTCCAGGCCCCTAACCTTACCCGCCTGCGGTAAGAATTTGGTCTCTCCGAAAGAACCTGGCCAATCCCGGGGCGCGGTGGTCGTTTCTCTCGTGATGAAGATCGCCCTCCTTCTTTTTCTCCTCACCGCCCTTTGCCCTGCCATCGTCTGGCAGGAGGAGAGCCAGCCGCAAAAGGAAGCCACTGGCCCGATGCGGAATGTCGGCCAATTGCTTTACTCACCCCTCCGCGTGCTCGGGGGCAGTTGCGTTCTCCTCGACGGCCGCTGGGTCCTCACCTCCCGCCATGGCACGGAGAAGTGGCAGGCTGATTTTCTCGCAGTCAAGTTCCCCGCCCTGGAGACCAAAGCCCTTGCCATCAAAGCCATCCACTTCCCGCCGACGGGCGATTTCGCCTTGTTGGAGCTGACCGAGAAGGTGAAGGAACACGAGTCCATCTCCTTGGCCAAGGAAAAGACGCCCGTGCAGGGCCGCAGGGTCTGGCTAGGCGGCTTTGGCAAATCCGGTCCCGTTGGGGATTGCCACTTCCACGGAGTCTTTCGCGGCGGCTACAATCGCATCGACCAAGAGCGCGGAGGCAAGTGGTCCTGCGACCTCAGCCCCCCCGGAAAAGGCGAGGAGCAAGAGGTCACCGTGGCCCAGATGGACAGCGGTTCTCCTCTCTTCGTGGAAACTGCCCAAGGCTGGCAGCTCTGCGGCATCGCCTCCACTGCCAGCAACGGCAAGAATCCGGGCTACGGAAACCGAAGCAACTACGCCAAGATCGCCCCGGCCCTCGGTTGGTTGACTCCCTTTTTGCAGAAAAAATAAGGCCCGCCAGTCAAGTCGCCGAGTTGACGAGAAGAGAGCTTCTTCCCTCCCCGCGCAACCGCAGCTGGAAGCACGCCCCTTCGGGGACTCTTTCCAAAGTCAGGTCCCCGCCGAGCAAGCGGGCCAGGCGACGGCAAAGGGACAATCCCAGCCCCACTCCGGGCTGGGAGCTCGCCGCGGCGGTGGCCGATTTGTGGAAAGGACGGAACAAGCGCCGCCTTTCGGAAAACCGGATGCCTCGCCCGCGATCGCAGACGAGGATGCGGGCCTCGCGCCCCTCGGCCACAACCTCCACCCGCACTTCGCGAGGGCCACTCTCGGGCAAGCCGTATTTGCAGGCATTGTCGACGAGGTTGAAGAGAATCTGCTCCACGCCCGAGAGGTCGGTGGTGAGCGCAAAGTCCGGACTCGCGTTCACGAGCACGAAGCGCGCGTTCTCCTGCTCCACCCGCTCCCGCAAGCGTTCGCAACAACGGTCCCAGAGCACCCCCAGGGTGGAGCTCTCCATCCGCACCCCCGGTCCGCCGCGCTCGAGACGCGAATAGGCGAGCACGTTTTCCACCAGATGGTGCAGCCGCTCGGCCTCACTGCTCATCGTCTCCAGATAGCGCTGGCGCTTCTCGCCCTCCGGCACCATGCCATCGACCAACATTCCGGAATACAGGCGAAAAGTCGTCAGGGGCGTGCGCAGCTCGTGGGTGACGGAGGAGACAAAATCGGCTCGCCGTTCACTCAGTCGAACCACTCCGCGCACAAGGAAAGACGCCGCCAGCAGGGCCAGAATGAGGGCCATCCAGCCCACCAGCAGGGAAATGCGCAGCGGGGTCCAACCCGGGACCTCGGCGTGGGGCGACTCCTGCCGCGCCAGCCGCCAAGGCAAGGAGACCAAGGCCAGCGGGTCAGCGGAATTCACCTTCCCCACCGGTTCCAGCGTCGCTTTGGCCAACCAGTCCTTGACCCCGGCGAGGAGGTTTTCCCGCAGTTCATCCGCCCGCAACCAGATCCCCTGACGCCGCCGTTCCTCGCCGATTTGATAGTCGCGAATGAGAAAGAGCTCCTTGTCCAGCCAGAGAGGAGCAAAGGCCCCCAGTGACCGCGGCCCTGCAGACCGACCCCAGGCAAAACTATTTCCCTGCACCTTCCGCGTGGCTTCGTCGAGGACGGCTGCCCGCTTGGAACGAACCGCGTTGTTGAATTGCTCCTGATAAGCAGGGGCCTGTTTGCTCTCGGGAGCCACCGCCCAATCGGGCCGCTGTTGCTGAAAGGCCTCATTCCAATCCGTCAGGCTACTGACCTCCGCACAGGCAATCTGGAAGCCCTTCAAACCATCGAAATCACGATTGAGAACAGCCTTCAGGGCAGTGAATTTTTCGGAGAACTCCGCCAATTCCTCTTCCCCGACTCCTGCCGCCCGCACCCGACTTCTTTCCTCAGCGGAAGGGACCTGGGGAGAACGAATCTGCCCCTGGGCATCGATTTCGAAATAGAGTCGGACAAAGTCTCCCCGCCCAGCCAACAGGGGCGAGAGCTGTCCATCAGGCATCACCGCTTGAAAAGCCTCCGCCGGACGTTGGTTCTCCGCAATCAACAAGCCATGGGCCGCGCCATCCATCTGCGCCAAAGCCAGCCGGGATCGTTCTTCGAGATCGGCCCCCGCGATATCCTGGTAACGTTGCTGCTCCATATCCAGCAGCCGGATACTGAGGGAAGCAAAAGCCGCGAGAATCAAGCCGCCGCAGACGACCAGGGCCAACCAAAGGCCTCTATCCCGGCTCATCCCCACTCCTTTCCAACATGTATCCTTTCCCCCGCACGGTGAGAATCATCTCGGGGGCCCGCAGTTTCTTTCGCAGGGACACGATGTGCATATCAATGGTGCGGGTCTCCATCCTTTTGGCCTCCACTCCCCATAGCCTTTGCAAGAGCTCATCCCGCGAAACGGCGCGGCCGGAATGAGCAGCCAAGTAGCGCAAAAGTTGCCCTTCCCGCTCCGACAGCTCACAGCGCCCGCCCTCGCGATAGCGGATCTCGCATCGGGAAAAATCCGCCGTTCCCTGAAGGTAGCTCCAGGTCTCGACCACCGGCGGCCGCTCTTTACTGCGACGCAGCACGGCATGAACCCGGGCCAGCAATTCACGGGGGCCAAAGGGCTTGAGCACGTAGTCATCAGCCCCGAGCTTGAGCCCTCGCACCCGGTCATCCTCCTCGCCCTTGGCGGAAAGAATAATGACCGCCTGTCCGGGGCGCTGCCGCTGCACTTCGGCCAAAAGCTCGAAACCTCCCAGCTTGGGAAGAATGAGATCCAGCAACATCAGCTGGTAATTGGCCTGGAGCCCGAGGCGGAGCCCTTCTGCGCCATCAGCGGCGGAGAGGACCTGATAGCCAGAGAAGGTCAAGGCATCGACCACTCCCTGCCGGACCGCGTGGTCGTCTTCCACGACCAGAATAGTGGGGGCTTCCATTCGCTCTCTTCTTTGCCAAAAAAACTCCGGAGGAACAAGCCTCCGGAGCCTCCTGTAGACCTCACTCCCCCAAGCGATAACCCAAGGCGCGGGCCTGCGCGGTCACCGCGCGCCGGACTTCGGCGCCGAGAGTCTGTCCTTCCTCTCCGCTCAAGCGCTTCCTCTCGACGGCAAGGTAGGCAGCCCGTTCCTTGTTCAGCTCTTGAATCCGCTTCTGGATCGCCGCCCGCTCGGCCGTCTTTTCCGCCACCAGGGCTTTGCATTCAGCCACGGACAACCCCTGCATCTCTTCCGGCAAATGCTCCTTTTTCACCGTGCTCCAATCGAACTCGGCTTCCTGACAAGCATCCACCAGGTCCCAGGAACGGTTCCAGTAGTTCCCGGTCGCCTTGGTCACGGCCCGATTCACCTGCGCCTCATGGGAACTGGCGGCGTTCTCATCCTGCCGCAGCTGGTTGGCCTTAAACTCCTGTCCCTTGCTGCCAAAGCGAATGTAGGTCTCGTTGAGCTTGCCATTGAGCTCGATAATAATCTTATCCTGAGGGCACTCGATCGCGGCCACTTCTTTATTTTGGTCGATAACGCTGAAGCTCCCTCCGGTGACGAGAGCGCCGGACTTCCAACCCGTGCTCACCCCCGTGGCCTCGTCGCCGCAGTGGATGCTATTGACGACCACGCCCGCCCCCATGGCTTCGCGGCAGGCGGAACCGGGGTCGATGGGGCCTTGGTTGAAGGGCTCGTTCCCGGCCACGAAGATGGCCTTGTAGGTGCCCGGGGTCTCCGCCCACTGCAACTGCTGCACCGCCCGCCGCACCACCGCGCCACAGTATTCCTCCCCGCCATGGGTGGTGAGGGCAAAGAGTTCCTCGCTGAGCCGATCGAGATCGCGAGTGAAAGGCAGCACCTCGCGAATCCAGTAGCTTTCCTCCGACAAGGAATTGTTGCCGTATTCATAAAGCGCGACCTCTACAAAGGCTTGCTGGCCGTCTTTCCGGGTATTTCCGAAGGTGTTCACGATGGACCAGAGTTCGGTCTTGGCCTGCTGAATGAGCCCGTCCATGCTGTTGCTGGTGTCCAGAAGAAGGGCCAGTTGGATCTTCGGAGCTTCGGCCTCAGCCTTTTCGCTGGCTGTCTCCTTCGTCGGCTTTTCGTGACAAAAAAGGGGAGTTCCGAAGCTGAGGAAGGTCCCGCAGACGGCGAGAGGTAGGGAGATGATTTTCATAGCACTTGTTTGGTTACAAAGGACGCTGTGTCCTTCCCCCAATAAGCGCCAGAACGGCCCGCCCTACTGTAAGGGCTTCGTAAAAGCCGCCCCCCTCACTCCAGCCACACGCACTCGTAGCCGCCCAGATTCCAATCGCTGGCATCGAGCTGGCGCTTGCGGCGGAGCAGATTGCGGGAGGGCAGATGCCCGAGATGCTCCCGCACCCACTCCTCTTTCAGCGGAAGCTCTTTTTCGCTGAAATTGAAGACGCAAAGGACCTTGCGCTCGCCATCCAGCGAGGTGCGGAGGAGGGCGAAGAAGGAACCCGGAGTGGCGAGGATCTCCTGCGGGGCATCAGGATGAAAGGCGGCGCAAGTGCGGCGCACCCGCAGCATGGAGGCGTAGACATTGGCAATCCAGCCCGACTCCCCCTCCGGATCGTCGAGGAGTTTCTCGATCTCAGTCCAGCTGAGACGGCGGCGATTGATGTCACGGCGTTCCCCGCCCTCGCGCTGGGGACCCTCCGTCCAATTGTGCTCACCCACGATGGAGTGGAAGTAGACCCCGGGAATCCCCGCCAGCGCCAGCATCACCGCCTGCGAGCAAATGAAGCGCCGCGCCCCCAGCTCGGGATTGCCCAGCACTTCCAAGGCGCTGCGGTAGGTGACGTTCATCTCGTAGGGCGACTGCGAGCCATCCGGCATGGCCCGGTAGCTGACCAATCCCCCGCGCTCCTGGATGCGCTCGATCATCCAATCGCGCTCTTCCTCCGGCACCAGACCACTGATGGGACGCACCCCCACGCCATCGTGACTGGCGGTGAAGTTGAAGTAGGTGCAGCCCTCCGGGAGAGCGCCGAGCCCACTGGCCCACTTTTGCAAATAGGACGAATCCCCCCGCAGAAGAGCGTGCAAAAGCAGGGGCGGGAGAGCGAAGTTGTAAACCATCTGGGCCTCATCCCCTTCCCCGAAGTAAGAGATATTCTCCTCATGGGGCACATTGGTCTCCGTCAGCAGGATGACGTGCGGCGCGGCAATGCGCAGGACATCGCGAAAGAGCTTGATGGCCTCGTGCGTCTGCGGGAGGTGAATGCAGGTGGTGTCCTTTTCCTTCCAGAGAAAAGCCACTGCATCCAGCCGCACGATGACCGCGCCCCGGGCCACGTAGTCGAGCAGAATATCGAGAAAATCGAATAGAACATCGGGACTCTTCCAGTTCACATCCACCTGATCGGGACTGAAGGTGGTCCAGATATGCCGCAGCCCGGTGGGTGTCTCGGTGGGCGATAGGAGGTCGTGCGGTCGCGGCCGGGTCACCCCCTTGAGCCACTCCTGACCCGGTTCTTCCTCAATGAAATAGTCCTTGTAAGGCGCGATGCCCCGCACATAGCTCTGAAACCATTCGCTCTGCCGCGAGCAGTGATTGAGCACCAGATCGACCATCAGCTTGTAGTCGCGCCCGATGCGCTGGACCTCCGCCCAGCTGCCGAGATGCTCGTCCACCTCGCGATAGTCGATGACCGAAAAGCCCCCGTCCGAGCTCGAGGGCGAGAAGGGCAGGATGTGCACGCCATTGATGGCATCGCGCAGGCGGCGGTCACAGAAGTTCTTGAGCGTGGACAAGGGACTCTCGCCGGGCCGCCGGATCATGTCGCCATAAGTGATCAACACCACATCCTGCTCGGTCCAGTTGATGGCCTCCGCGCCCATCTCGTAGCCATCGCGCGGCTGCACCCCATAGCGCCCGATGAGCATGTAGAGCCGGTCGGCCAGCTCCTCCGCCTTTTCGGGTCCATAGAGACGGGCCAAGCGCAACTTCATGCGGGAAAAGGTGGTGCGGCGGATCAATTTCATGGGTTCACTGCACTAAGCAAATCCCACGCCAGCCACCAAGGGTATTCGCCGCCCCAAGATTCCATCGCAAAAAAAAACCGTTTCCGAATCACTCCGGGAACGGTTTTTTTGAAATCTTAACACTCGACAGGCCCTAGCGGCGCTTCCGTGCAGACAAAGCAAGAAGACCGAAGACCCCAAGCAAGGCAGTCGAAGGCTCTGGGACTGCAGTGCCGATAATATCGAACTCGTTGTAGGTCGCCGTTCCACCCGCATTCGCTCCCGTGGCGAAGTCAAAACGAACCGCCTTGACCCCAGTAGCAAGCACGCCTGAGTCATCGTCCGAAATCAAAACTTCGGTCCACACATTGACTTCTCCATTCTCGCCCGGAGCGGTGGTGGTATTGGCGTAGTGAGTTCCCGACACGATCTCCACTTCGCTATCATTCAGCAAAATCATGGTGAGCGTGTATTCTTGGTCTGACCTCCCGCCTGACTGAGTATTCCACGCTGAATAAGTGTTCACATTGGTGATCGTATATCCCAACGGGCTCTCCGCCAGATCCAGATTGAAGGTGATTGAGCCCGTATTGAACTGGGCTTCAAAGTCATTTCCAACTCCCACGATTCCGTCGTTGAGAAGTCCCACGGTATTGGGACGCCCACCAGTATTAACATCGCTGATACTCAGGAAGGAGGCTTGATCCGAATTGATCAGATCAGTGCTACTCACAGGGGTAAAAGCAGCGGGAAAAGGGTCAGAGTCCTCGGTGCCCGAACCTTGCGCATTTACAACGACCGCACCTTGCAGAGTTCCGCAGGCAGCCACCCCTAGAATAGATACAAAATGAAAAATGGAGCGATTGAGTTTCATAAAATGATAGTTTAACAAGAGCGCAGGGGTGCCAGAAACAAACACCTGCTGACTCTCATCCAGCAGAATACATAATAAATACCTCCCGCCGACCTGAAAAACAGTCAACCTGTTGATTCGCCTGGTCTTCATTTCCTCATTCGCACCTTTGGCCGAGGGCGCAGTTTCCTTGTTCGCTTGCTGGACTTACGGCAACTGGCCCTTCTCATTGCCGCCTCTTCCCTAGTCCTTAGCCTCTTTCACCCGCTCACCGACATCACGCGGAACCACAAACGGCGCTTGAACGAAATCATCGCCCGCTCTCCGCTGGCGGTGGAGGAGTGAAGGCTACTCCACCACCACTCCCTGCCAACGCAATTCGCCGAGATCAGCGGGAGCGGCGTCCGGGATAAACAGGGAGGCCTCCGCCACCCGACGCTCGCCAGGCAGCAGCGGGGGATGGATGCCAGGGACGACCGGAACCTCGTCGGGACCGGGCCCGCTGGTCAGAGCGGTCATCAACTTGCTCTTGACCAATGGCAAGGCGTCGCCCGCAGCATCGAGCACGGCCAGCTGCAGGGTCAAGCGGCGAATGGCCCGCTGGCCCGTATTCCGCACGGTCAGAACGACTTTCAGCTTGGCCCTCCCCTCGTTACCAATTCCTCCCGGCTGGCGCGAGAGGGAGCGCACCCGCACCTCAAGGGCGACATGCGGTGGCAGACTGATCCCCTCGGCGAGAACCAGCTCCGGACCTCCCTCGACCGTGCCGGCAAAGGGCAGAAGCTCGTGCTCGCTCAGGAGAAGCCGGGCAGACTGAATGGAAGAAGCCTCCTTTTGTTGAAAAATGAGTGCCCGCAAAGGAAGACTGTCCCCGGGCAGGGCCGCGCTGCGGAAGGTGGGCCAAAGCTCCACCCGCTGGCTGGCAACGACCTCCTCCTGCGCCCCAACCAACTCCAGAGTCCCGATCATCCGACCCACCTCCACCGACTCGACCCGAGTGACCCCCTGGAGCTCGTAGCTGAATTTGCCCCGGTAATCGATCAACTGGGAGGACCGAACCTCGAAGGAAAAGCCCTCCTCCAAGTCCGCGAGCGGAAACTCCACCGGCAAGCTCCGCCTGATCGGCGCGGCCCTTCCCTCCTCCGGCGGCGGCGAATTCTGCGAAGCGCGCCCGGTTTCTTGCCCCGCAGATGATGCGGGAGGGGCGGGCTGGACGGCCGGGGCCTCCCCCTCGCCTCCTCCGGAGAAGAGCCTCACAAGGAAATAGAGCAGTCCCGCCACCAGCCCCACCAGCAGGGAGAGACGCGGCGACCGCCCCTTCTTTTTTTCCAAGGCCGTCAGGGCCCGGGCCGCGCCGCTATGGTGAGGCTCGCGCTGGAGACAATCGCGAAAAAGTTTCTCCGCCCGCTGCCGGTTCTCGCGCCGCCCGATGGCCTCGAACTCCCCCAAGTGGGCGAGCCCGAGCTGAAAACGCAGATCGACGTCGTAGGGCATCACGACAAGCGCTTTTTCCAGCTCCGCGACAGCATCGTCCCAATTCTCAGCCTGCAAAAAATTCTCTCCCCGCGTGCGGTGGTCCCGGGCCTCGGTGCAGAGCTGCTCCCATTGGTCCTCGCTGAGCCCCGCCCGCAAAGCGGCTTCCTTCAACTGCTCGCGGCGGGTCACCTGCTTGGAGCTGCTTTCCGCCGAGTGGGACTGAGCAAGGGCTTTTTCCAGAAATTGCTCCAATTCACTAGCCGGCAAATCGTCCATAGTCTTCATGCTACCGGAAAAAGTCCCTCCCGACTATCAACTCTTCTGAGTCCACTCCCGTTTCCACTTGCGGACAAGGCAGGGAGGTTTCGGGAGGCCCCGATGGCCTCTCGCATGGGTGCAGGGCCGTTTTGCGGCTCCACAATGGCCTCTCGCATGGGTGCAGGGACGTTTTGCGGTCCCACAATGGCCTCTCGCACTGATGCAGGGACTTTTTGCGGTTCCACAATGGCCTCTCGCATGGGTGCAGGACCATTTCGGGTCCCAACGGGGCCCTCACATACCAGCCCATGGTGAAACCATGGGTATAGGCATCCCCCAGGATCACGCGTTCCAACGGAACGCAACAGGCGAACCGAAAGAAAACGGGACGAAAACACGCAATGACGGACCCGGCGCGTTTCGGACACCAATAAAAATTCGTCAGCTATGCGGCGTTCCTTCGGAACGCAAAACACGGGGCCACCGGAACCCCGGGGTTACACCCCGGGCTGGTATCTCATCTCCCGTTGGGAGATCCGTTCTCACACACCAACCCATGATGAAACCATGGACAAGAACCCCTGCAAAAACCCCGTTGGTAATTCGCAACGATACGCAGTCAACAGGACCGTTTCGGGTCCCAACGGGACCCCCACATACCAGCCCATGGTGAAACCATGGGTATAGGGGGCCCTCCGAATCACGCGTTCCAACGGAACGCAACAGGCGAACAGAAAGAGAACAGGACGAAAACACGCAATGACGGACCCGGCGCGTTTCGGACACCAATAAAAATTCGTCGGCTCTGTGGCGTTCCTTCGGAACGCAAAACACGGGGGCCACCGGAACCCCGGGGTTACACCCCGGGCTGATATGTCATCTCCCGTTGGGAGATCCGTTCTCACACACCAACCCATGCTGAAACCATGGAAAAGGACCCCTGCAAAAACCCCGTTGGGGTAATTCGCAACGATACGCAGTCAACAGGACCGTTTCGGGTCCCAACGGGACCCTCACATACCAGCCCATGGTGAAACCATGGGTATAGGCCCCCCCGAATCCCGCGTTCCAACGGAACGCAACAAGCGAACGAGGTTAAATCTCCAGAATCAAAGGGAATTTCTCCCAAGAAACCACTCAATCCCAGAGGTAACGTTCATCAAAATCGACACCATATTTGCGGAGGAAAGAGCGATATTCCTCTTGGAAGGTCAAGTTGCGGTGGTGCTCTTCTTGCCCATCAATGTATCGGAGCAGGGCCTCCTTTTGGCTCATGCCAATGGAAAAAGCTCCATAGCCTTGTTGCCAGGCGAATTGTTGAAAAGCGGGAGAATGCTCTTTGAGCCATTGGTTGGACCCGGTTTTGAGGTTCTTGACCAAGCCTGCGATGGTGAGAGTGCGTGAAAGCCGGATGGCGAGGTGAACATGATCGGCGACCCCTCCAACCCGATAAGCCTCGCAATCGCAACGCCGGACCACCCCGGCGAGATAAGCATGAGCTCGGCTGCGGAGTTCCGGCGCTTCGAACCAAGGGTAACGATCTTTGGTGCTAAAGATGAGATGGACGAGGATATTGGAAAGAGATTGGGGCATGACAAGCCACCAGAATCTCCAGACCAAGAGATAAAACCAGCAAAGAATGAGCAAGTTGAGGCCCGAGAGAGACGGAGGGGGCGTCCGAGATGTCGCGTTCCGTTGGAACGCGGAATGGTCGGACCATTAACCTATGGTTTCACCATGGGCTGATATGTCCCGCACCTTCGGTGCCGTTTTCCTCGCCAGCACCCACCCGTCCCAACGGGACATCACATTTCAGCCCGGGGTGTAACCCCGGGTCCCCGCGCCCCCAAACCACACGCGTTCCAACGGAACGCTACAACCTACCGAACCTTCCCCACCCACGCCCCCCCGGAATCATCGCTGCCTATTCCCCGGCCCTTGCAGAATTCTCCTTTCTCCTCCCGGAAAAAAGCTCTACCACGGTGGCGATGACGACTGCGTATTTCGACCTCGTTTCGGGGGCCTCGGGGGACATGATTCTCGGCGCACTGGTGGATGCCGGACTGCCGATTGCCACTCTGGAGGCCGAGCTCAACAAGCTCCACCTCGATGACTTCCACCTCCACAGCAAAAAAGTCCTCAAAAACTGCTTCTCCGCCACCAAGGTCGACGTGCACGTCCACGACCACGCCCCGGAGCGCCACCTCGCCGATTTGCAGAAGGTCGTCAACGACTCCGACCTCTCCGACTGGGTCAAGGAGCGCGCCAACCGCATCTTTTACCGCATTTGCGAAGCCGAGGCCGCCATTCACAACTCGCAGGTGGACAAGGTTCATCTCCACGAGGTAGGCGGCGTGGATGCCATCGTCGACGTCTGCGGCGCGCTGGCCGGGATGGAGGCCCTGGGCATCGAGCGCATCATCGTCTCACCCTTTCCGCTCGGGCGGGGCTTTGTCTTCGGCGCCCATGGCGAGATTCCACTCCCCGCCCCCGCCGCTCTCTCCCTGCTGAAAGGCTGTCCCATCGTGGGTAGTCCCATTGAGAAAGAGCTGGTGACCCCCACCGGCGCGGCCATCCTCTCGGAAGTGGCCGACGGCTACGGCCCCATTCCGCCCCTCACCCTCAATGCCATCGGCTACGGCGCGGGCACGGCAGACTTCAAGTATCCCAACGTCCTGCGACTCATCTTGGGCGACAGTGCAGGCGAGAGCGGCCTCATCAGCGAGACCCTCGTGCAGCTGGAGAGCAACCTCGACGACGAATCCCCCGAAGTGGTCGGGCACGTCGCCCGCAAGCTCATGGCGCAGGGAGCCCTCGACGTGGCCGTGCTGCCCGCCCAGATGAAAAAGGATCGCCCCGGCGTGCAGTTGCAGGTATTGGCCAAGCCCGCCCATGCCGATTCCCTGCAAAACATTCTCCTCGCCGAGACCTCCACCCTCGGCGTGCGGCGCAGCGAAGTGCGGCGCGACTCTCTGCCCCGCCGCAGCGAAACGATCACCACCCCACACGGTGACATTCGGGTGAAAATCGCGGAGGTCCCCGGCCACGCCGCCAAGGTCATCCCCGAATACGAAGACTGCCGCACCGCCGCCGAAAAGAGCGGCCTCCCCCTGCGCGAAATCTACGCGATCGCCAAGCACGACGCCGCCCATGCCCTCCACCTCCCCCACGACCACGGCCATTCGCACGACCACGGCCATTCGCATGATCACGGCCATGACCACGGGCACAGTCACCCTCACGATCACGACCATCACCATTGAAGGAAAATGCCAAGGCTTTCCCATTGCAGAGCCCAGCCAGTGAGCTATTTCTAAGACGGGTTCAGAACAAACCCGCCTTAGCAATTATGAGCAAAACCGTACCAACCATCAGCTCCGGCACCGCCGGTCCTCTCGGCGTCAAGCACCTGCCCCGCCTTTGGCAAAAGGCCTCTCTCGCTGCCGTGGGCAAGCTCCATGACGAGTATCCCGCCGCCGGTGCAGGCTACGACCAGATGACTCTCGACGCGCTCAAGATCGACCGCGAAGCGTTTTTGAACTTCATCAACAGCGAAAAGCCCAGCTACGTGCAGTGCGAAGCCTGGGTGAAAGAAAACGGAGATTTCGACGCTGACGCCATTGCGCAGCACAACGCAGGCGTGGACGGATACATTCACGACGACGCCACCCGCGCCGAGATCCTCGCTGGAGCCGGCCTGGCAGACGACGGCAGCATCAAGGACGCCGTCAATCTCAACAACCTCGACGACTGGGCTCTCTTCCACAAAGGCGAGATTGCCTAAACTCAAGAGGCACAGGATCGGCACCGCGTCGGTCCTGTTTTCTTTTTTGTCGCAGAGACACTGAGGCTCAGAGTTCCACAGAGCCTTTTCTCTAAAAAACAACTTCGCGAACCTTTGCGGCTCCGCGACTCTGTGTCGAAACCTCAACCACCTAGTCACAGAGACACTGAGACCCAGAGTTCCACAGAGCCTTTTCCCTA
>NZ_JAENIO010000055.1 GCF_016595415.1 Roseibacillus ishigakijimensis | reverse complement strand
GTGATTGCCCTGGCTGCGGTGATGCGCGAGCTCCCAACGGAGATTGGTGGCGGGGCCTTCGCCCAGGCAGTCGAGGACGTGTGCGATGAGCCCTTCGTCGTCGGGCAGCTCTCCTTCCGGCGGGCGCTGGGGGACTTCCACGAGGAGATGGAAGTGATTGGACATGATGCAGTAGGAGATGATTCGGAGGTGGTAGAGTTTTTCGTAGAGGCGCATCAGGTGGTAGAAGCGGGCCTTTTCGGTTTCGCCGAAGACGAAGTCGCGGTTTACGACCCGGGACACGCAGTGATAGTAGGCGACGGGATGGGATTTCGGGGCCAGGAAACGACGTCGACGCATGGAGCGAAGGTAGCGAAAGCGCAAGAGTCGTCAAGTTTTCTCTAAAAGGGGACAGGTAATATTTAGAAAAGGACACGTTTAGTGAACGTAGCCATTTTGACTTTTTCTTTCTAGTTTGCCACTTTTCCTTAGCGCTACCTGGCCTCGGTTTTCGCGATTTCCCAAAGGTCGTTCATTTCCTCCAAGGTTGCCTCCTCCAGACCAATCCCTCTTTGCTGCAGTCTTTTTTCCAAGTAGGCAAAACGCTTCTCGAATTTGACGTTGGTTCCTTCCAAAGCGACTTCGGGATCAATTTTGAGCTTGCGAGCGAGATTGACCGTGACGAAGAGGAGATCGCCAATTTCTTTTTCGAGCTCGCGATGGGCATCTTCCCCCCTCTCGACGCGCGCAAGCTCCTCTTTCACTTCGAGGAGCTCCTCCTCGATTTTGCCGACGATTCCTTGGGCGCTGGACCAATCAAAGCCAACCTTGGCGGCCTTCTTCTGGAGTTTGTAGCCGCGCAAAGTGGCGGGCAGACCGGCCCCGACACCGTGTAAATAGGGCTTTTCCTCCGCACCTTTTTCCGCCCGCTTGATTTCCTCCCATTGCTTGAGCACCGCGGAGCTATCGCCCGCCTGATTTTTCCCATAGACATGGGGATGGCGGCGAATGAGTTTGTCGCACACCCCTCGGGCCACTTCATCAAGGTCGAAGCCCTGCCGTTCGCTGGCAATTTCGGAGTGGAAGACCACTTGCAGGAGGACGTCTCCAAGCTCTTCCTGCAAATTTTCGTCATCGCCACTGCGAATGGCGGCGACGACTTCGTAGGCTTCCTCGAGAAGGTTGGAGACGAGGGACTCGTGGGATTGCTCGGCATCCCAGGGACAACCGCCGGGCGCTCGCAAGCGGTGCATGATGGCACGGAGACGCTCAACTTGACGCCCTTTCTCCTGACAAGAGATCATTTCCTCATCGGTCATGAGGGCCTTGATAGCGCAATGAGCACTCGGGGCAATCCTTTGTCGTGAAGACGCTACTTCTTACTCGCCTTCTGCAAAATCTGGCGCTCGTCCTCGGTGAGGGAATGAAGACCGTGCTCGTTGATTTTATCCAAAATGCGATCGATGTCCTGGTGAGCGGAGGGAGAGAGAGAGCTGCGCGGTTTCAGCTTTTGCTCATAGACCCGTTTCTTGCCGGGAGCTTTCTTTTGACGACTGGTCTTGCGCTTCCTCCCAGAAGAGGAACGAGGTCCGAAGACATCTTCGACCACGCCCCACTGACTGAGGTGACCGGCCCGCCGCATCCACCAGAGGGCAAGGTAAACCACCGCTACCAAGGCCAGGCAGGCTCCCCAGTTGCGATAAAAGGCGTACTGTAAAAAGGCGATGGCCACAAAGGCGACCGCGAGCCACTTGATGGGAAAACCCAGCAACAGGGTGGGAGCATTGGGCATCATGGCAATGGCCGCAACGAAGACGGCGAGATGGGGTAGGTGGGACCCTACCAAGTAGCCATCAATTCCCAACATATCCGCCAGCACCACCACGGTAGCGGGAGTGAGCATGACTGCGAGCAGCAGGCGGACATACCCGGCCCGACCTAACGCGTTCTCCACCATACCACCAAAATGGTAAAAAAAGTAGAGCCCCAGCAAGAGCCAGACCGAGGGGGGAGCGAAGAACGGATAAGTCACGACTTGCCAGACCGCCCCGTTCACAAACTCGCTGGGAACGAGGGCCGAGACCGGAGCAATTTTTTCTCCCAGAATGACGACCGCCAGCATGCCGACAAGCTGCAGCAGAATCACCAATCCGGTGATGTGGATGGGAATCTTGCCAATGTGAAAGAGCGGGGGCTGCCAGTGGCCACCACCCATCCCAAAGGAACCGCTGCCGTAACTGGAATTCATTGCTCACTGATACCACCTGCCCGCCCTCCCCACAAGCGGGAGGACGAGCGAAGCGAAAAGGAAATCAGCGCAGCAAGTTCCAGGCGCAGACCAGAGCCTTGACCCCGGCCATCTCGATGGAGGAATCCACCCCCGCACCCCAGACTATTTGACCAGAATCCTTGCGCAGTTGCACGTAGGCGGCAGCATCCGCCCCGGAGCCACCCCGCACCGCATGGGAGCGGTAGTCGGTCAGGACAAAGTCCTTCCACCCGCATTCCTCCATCGCGTGCACGAAGGCATTGATGGGGCCATTGCCGATGCCTTTGAGTTCGTGCTCCTCGCCCTCGCGGCTGACCTTGGCCACGCAGCCGACCTCGCCCCGCTGGCCCACATGGTGGTCGAGCTCGTAATCCAGCAGAACCAGTTCGGTTTCCACATTCAGGAACTCCCGACGGAAGGCTTCGCCCACTTCGTCCACCGACAATTCGCGGCCTTCCTCGTCGGCCAAATCATAGATGCGCTTACCCACCTGCGGGTGCATGGTTTTGGGCAAATCGAATCCGTGGTCCTTGTCCAGAATATAAGCCACTCCGCCCTTGCCGCTCTGGGAGTTGATCCGCACGATAGACTCGTAGCTGCGGCCGATATCGACTGGGTCGATGGTCAGATAGGGAACTCCCCAAGGAGTGTCCGGCCCCTCCTTGGCCCGACGGTCGAAGCCTTTTTTAATGGCGTCCTGATGACTGCCGGAGAAGGCGGTAAAGACCAATTCGCCGGCATAGGGTTGGCGCTCGGGGACCACCATGCGGGTGGTGCGCTCGTAAACTTCGCGCAAGGCGGGCAGATCGGAAAAGTCCAAACCACTGGCAATGCCGTGGGAGTTCATATTCAAGGCCACGGTCACGATATCGAGGTTGCCCGTCCGCTCGCCATTGCCAAACAAGGTGCCTTCCACCCGGTCGGCCCCCGCCATCAGACCCAGCTCGGTAGCGGCCACGCCCGTGCCCCGGTCATTGTGGGTGTGCAGGGAAACGATGACCGAATCGCGACGCGGCAGATGGCGCGACATCCACTCGATCTGGTCGGCGTGCACATTCGGGGTGGTCCACTGCACGGTGTCGGGCAAGTTGATGATCATCTTGCGATCGGGGGTCGGCTCCCAGATGTCGATGACGGCGCTGCAAATCTCCAGGGCGAAGTCCAGTTCGGTATCGGAAAAGGACTCGGGGGAATACTGCAGCACGACCTCGGTCTCGGGAATGGTCGGGACCAGTTCCTTGACCACACGGGCGCCTTCCTCGGCAATTTTGCGAATGTCTTCCCGACTGGCATCGGAAAAGGTCACCCGTCGCTGCAGGGTGCTCGTCGAGTTGTAAATGTGCACGATGGCCCGGCGAGCCCCCTTGATGGCCTCGAAAGTGCGCTCAATCAAATGGCGCCGGGTCTGCACCAGCACTTGCACGGTCACATCCTCGGGAATGCGATTCTCCTCGATGAGGCGGCGCAGAAATTGGAACTCGGTATCGCTGGCGCTGGGGAAACCCACCTCAATCTCCTTGAAGCCGATGCCAACGAGCAGGTCGAACATTTCCAGCTTTTCCTCCACCGACATGGGCACCGGGAGAGCCTGGTTGCCATCACGGAGGTCCACCGAGCACCAGAGCGGGGCACTCGTGATTTCGCGGTCCGGCCAGGTGCGATCCGGCAGGTCCACCTTGGGAAAGGGACGGTATTTGGCAATCGATTCGATTTTCATCAGCTTGGTTTCTTCTGAGGTCAGTTCTTGGTGAACCCGTTCCCTTTGCCAAGCGCCAAAGTCGTCCTTTTTCCCATCGAGAGTGGGGAAGAGAAAGGACCGTGACGTTGAACAAAAAAATCTCACCACCCGGCCACTAGGCAAGGAGGAGGAGCAAAAGGAGCTCAAGGTTCAACATCACGGGCCGAGGGCTAGCGGAAAGCCCGCCCATTGTCGAGGTCTATTGGCAAAATATTGCCACTTTTTCTCTCTCACCCGAATCACTCAGCTCCTGTAACTAGAAAATCGCAAACATCGAAAACAGAAACAGTTAACCAATTACACTATCGAATCCGAAGTGAAACCATTGCCCTCTTTGAGAGTTGTCCATCAGGAAGAAAGGGAAACTTGGCAAAGGAAATGCTCAGAATCTCCCCGTTCGACGAAAGGTCAAAAAGGCAATTTTTATAAAAAATTAGACATTGACGACGAGGTCTAATTTTAGCAAAAAGTGACAATCCGTGAAATTTTCTCTCAATCGATAGAAGGTTTTACCTAGACCATACTGAATACCGACCATGAAACCGACACTCCTCTTAACCCTCCTTGCCCTGGCCCAAGGCTCCCTTTCCGGGCAGAGCATCAGCATCAACTTCGGCGCGGAACGAACCGAAGGACAACCCGCCGACACCAACAGCGCGGTAACGGAAGAAGGCAAGCTCTCGGGAGCCCTCCCGATTGCGGGCAATTTGTGGAACAACACCACAGGCGGAACGGGAACCTTGAGCGAAGTCATCGACAGCACAGGCGCCACCGTGCCGGCAACAGTGAGCTGGTCCGCCAACAACACTTGGTTCACACCCTCGACCGGTGCGACCGCAACCTCGGAGAATGGCGACCTCACCAATGGGTATCTGGATGACAGCGCTCCCGGCTGGACGGTGAACATCGACTCCCCTTACCTCCTCAATGACATTTACCTCATCACCGGTCACAATCAGAACACCACCCTGATGCCCCCTTTGGTCAATGGGACTTACTACAAGGGGGATGGCACGGGAACAATTCCAGCAGCGGGTTCCGGGGACACTTACCCCATCGATCTTTTCTCCACTGGAGACACCCTCTCTGAAAGTTCGAACTATTTGAAAATAGTCGCCCAACCGGGAGTGAGCCTCTCCGCCGTGCGCGGCTCGACGCGAGCCGCCTTGGCCGGCCTGCAAATTGCAAATGCTTACGAAGGCACCCTCTCCTACTGGGACGTCAACGGGGCAACCGCTGGCGGGGGCAACAATGACGGCAGCTGGACGGACTCCAACTGGAGCAGCGACGCGAGCGGAGCCTCAGCAACCGGGAGCTGGACTCCCGGAAACGCGGCCGTGCTGGCCGCTGGAAACGACCAGAACACCGATTTGGAAATCACCGTCAGCGGCACGCAGGAAGTGGATGCCATCTGGGCGCGGGACTACGGGGCGGTGATCGACTTTTCCTTGGTCGGTGGGACCATCGATATGACGGGAGGCCTCGCTCTCCTGCGTGCAGACGGAAACACCTTTCTTTACATGGACACCACCGTCCTGGCTGACGACTTGAACACTTCCGGCTTGGTGGCCTTGTTCCAACCCGCCACCATCACCGGGAAAGTCACTAGCAATGGGCTCCTCGATCTGGTCTCGGATCAGACCTTTCCCGAGCTTGCCGGCTCCGGCGATCTCACTATCGGAATTGGGTCCACTCTGACCTTGGGGAACGGCAATGACAGCTCTTTCTACGGAGACTTAAACGGCTCGGGCTCGCTCGACAAAGTGGGCGACGGGCGCTTCACCCTCGGAGCGGGGGAAGGCGACTTCGACGGCCTGGTCACCATCTCCGCCGGGGAACTGGCCCTGGCCGGCACCCGGACAGTGGATTGGGAGCTCGCGGGAGCGGGCACCTTGGTCAAATCCGATGGCGGCACCACCACACTCACCTTTGCCCCTTCCCACACGGGCGCCATCGCGCTGGAGGGTGGCACTCTGGCCTACAACTTTACCGATGCCGCCATCTCTGGTAAAACCATTACCGCTGCCGCCGGCTCAGGACTGACCCAGACCGGCACCAGCTCGCTGACCCTCACCAACACCACCCTAGCCAGCGCGGAAACTCCCGTGACGCTGAGCGCGACAGGAGGTGAGCTTATCCTCGGCAATGGCACCACCGCCTTTGCAGGCAATGTCAACCTAGGCAACGGCAATCTCCTCGTGGAAGACGGAGCCAGCCTCACGGCCAACTATCTGAATATCGGAGCAGGCGGGAACACCAGTGCGATCATCAATCAGACTGGCGGCACCATCACCATGACGGCGGGTGGCAATGGCATCCGCATCGGTCACTGGGCAGGCCCGGGACGCGAATACAACCTCACGGGAGGCACCCTTGATGCCACGGCGATGGCCGGCAACAGTGGCGATGCTCGCTACATCAACATCGGCTGGGATGGCGAAGGAGACATGATTGTGGGAGGCGGCACCTCCCCAGCCCTCCTTCAAGTCCCCGGAATCGACCTGGATGGAAAAGGAAACACGGCCTCGGTCTCGGCCTCGCTCACCATTGCCCCCAATGGACGGGTCGAAGTGGGCTCCCTCGGCTCCCGCAACGCGGGAACGGATGACACCATCATTCTCTCTGGCGGCACCTTGGCCGCGACAGCGACCAGCACCTGGACCTCTTTGCTGGAAGCGACCGACGGCACCACTTCCAGCATCGAAGTCGCGGACGGACTGGTGGCCACCCAAAGCGACGACTTCTTCGGCACCGGCACGATTAGCAAAACGGGCGCGGGCACTCTCACCCTCGACTACAGCGAGGTTGGCAGCTTCGAAGGAACCCTTGCCGTCGACGAGGGCACTCTGCGCATCAATGGCGCCAGCAGCGGGGCCGGCCTCGTTGCCGTCAATGCAGGAGGGGATCTGGCGGCCGGAACCACGAGCACGCCTGGAATCGGTGAGCCGCTGGAAGTCGACTTCTCGGCCGGCTCCACCTCCACCTACCGCGTGGGAGGAGCCACCTCCGACTTCCTTTCCATCTTCGACAACAATGGCTTCACCATCAGCGGAGCTCACGAAGTCCAGATTCAGCCTCAGCGCGGCCTCACCGTTGGAGAAACCTTCAGCATCATCGGCTATGATGGCTCCATCCAGGGTCTGGGATTCTCCGCCCTCTCCGTGAGTTCCTCCAACCCCCATTACAGCTACAGTCTGGTGGACAATTCCGCCGCCTCCACGGTGGACGTCACCGTGGATTCCTTCACCGAAATTACTTGGACTGGAGGGGTGAACGACATCTGGGACAACAACACCACGATGAACTTCGATGACGGAGCCGGCTCGAACTTCTATGACTCCGATGTCGTTAACTTCAATGACCTGGGAGCAGAGGAAACCGTCACCATCAGTGGCTCCATTGCTCCGGCGGTGGTCAAGCTTAACAACACAAGCGCCACGAGCTACACCTTCCAAGGCGATCCCATCTCTGGTAGCGGCAACATCGTCAAGACCGGCGATGGCAGCGTCACGTTCCTCAACGACAACACCTTGACCGGAACCGTTGAGGTGCAGGCCGGCACCCTCCAGCTGGGCAACGGCGGGACCACCGGTTCCTTTGCCAATGCCAACGCCATCACAGTGGCCGAGGGAGCCCAGCTCATTATCGACCGTTCAGATGACTTGACCACCACCTCGCCCTTCACTGGCGGTGGCCTCGTGATCAAGGAAGGCAACAACGTCTGGACCCCGGGAGCGCGAAACTCGACCGACTTCACCATCAATGGCGGCACTCTCTTCGTGCGGAGCGGCGGCTGGGCCACCCCCTTCGCCACCGATCGGACCATCACCATCAACACGGGAGCCACTCTGAACACCGCCGTCCACTCCTTGGGCGGACTGGGCGGAGGGGGCATCCCCGGCGAGGTCCACCTCAATGGTGGCACCTGGTTCTTCCAAAATGAGCAATACGCCAATGGATTCCGCATGACCGGCGGTCTCACCACCGGCCCGAGCGAGATTCGCACCACTGGGGGCAATCCTTGGATTTTCGAAGAAAGTGCCGCTGGATCCACCATGGCGGCCCGCATCAACATGGTGGGCAACAAGACCTTCCAAGTCGCCGACGGCGCGGCCGAAACCGATCTCCTCGTCACCGGCAACATCACCAACAACGGAACCCTGACCAAAGCGGGCCCCGGCCTGATGGTGCAAAGCGGGGGCACGGTGAGTGGCGGAGTCGGCTTCAATGTGCTGGAGGGCACCCTGCGCCTGATGGGCACCAACACCCACACTGGCGACCACGCGGTGGGTGATGACGCCGTCCTCGAGCTCACCACTCCCAGCCTGGATGACGAGTCCAGCCTCAGCATTGGCGAACTGGGAGAGGTCAAGCTCGACTTCGAAGGGACCGACACCATCGCCCAACTCACCATCAATGGAGAGAACATGGCGGCGGGAAGCTACGGTGCCTCCGGCTCCGGCGCGGACAACATCGACGACAACCACTTCTCGGGAACAGGCATCCTGCTGGTCTCGCCCCAAGACGACTACGTGGTGTGGGGAGCCGCACAGGGCTGGACCTTCGGCGAGGCCGGAACCGCCCGCGGGGAAGACTTCGACGGTGACGGCTTCAGCAACGAGCTCGAATACACCTTCGGGCTCGACCCGGTGGTGGCCAGCACCAGCCCCATCGTCGAGCCTCTCAGCGCCGATGGACTGACCTTCAGCTACACCCGGCGCAACCCCGCCCTCACTGGCTTGAGCTTCGTGGCGATGACCTCGACCGATCTGGAAGAATTCACCCCCGACACCGGAGCAGTGGAAACCGTCCTCTCCACAGAGGGTGCGGTGGAAACGGTCCAAGTGACCCTCTCCCTCACCGACGAGCCCAAGCTCTTCGCCCGCATCGTAGCCTCTCTGCCCGTGGTGGCCGAGTAAGGGGCCTTCGCAAAAGAATCTGCCTGGCAATCCATAAAAGCCTCCGCCCTTGGTCGGGCGGGGGCTTTTTTACTTTCAGCCCGCTTGAAAGGGCGGTTGCCCCGGGCAGAAATCGCATTACAATCGCCGCTTTCGTGCAGACGCAATCGCTCCAGCTGCAGCCGCTCCCCTGGCACCATTCCCCCTTGGACGTCTTTCAAGGGCTGGCCCATCTGCGCCATCTGGTCTTTCTCGACTCCGCAGGCAACCTGCCCCGCAATGCCGCCGCGCCCTGTTCCCTCTTGGCAGCCGATCCGGAGGAAATCCTCACCGGCTCGCTACAGGTGCCCGCAGATTTTGCCTCCCTGGCCGCTCGCTACCGGGAGACCTTGCACTCCGGCCCCGACCGAGGTCTCCCGCTGGGAGCGTGGATGGGCACTGTCGACTACGACGGCCGCTTCTGGTTCGGCCTCTATCGCCATCTCCTCCTCTACTCCCACCTGCACGGGGATTGGTTCGAAGTCGGGGGCGAGCGCCTCTCCCGGCAATTCGATCCTGCGGCGGGAGAGATACCCGTGGCCGAGCTGGGGACCTGGCGCAGCAACTTCACCCGGGAGCAATTCGAGGCAGCCGTAGCCCGGGCCCAAGACTACATCGCGGCGGGCGACATTTATCAGGTCAATCTCGCCCAGCAGTTTACCGCTCCCCTGCGCAAAGGGCGGCTTCTTTCCTATTACGAAAAACTCCGCAGCCGCTCCCCCGCCCCCATGGCAGCCTATCTTGATACGGGCGAACGGGAAATCCTCTCCTCCTCGCCCGAGCTCTTCCTGCGCCTCTCGGGCAACCGCATCGAGACCCGCCCCATCAAGGGCACCCGGCCCCGCTTTGCCGACCCCGCCCGGGACCTGCGCTCCTCCCACGAGCTCCGCACCTCGGAGAAGGAGATGGCCGAACTCCTCATGATCACCGACCTCCTGCGCAACGATCTCGGCCAGTTGAGTGAATTCGGCAGCGTGCGGGTGGAGGCTCTTGCCCAGCTCGAGTCCCTGGCCCAGGTCCACCATCTCGTTTCCACCGTCTCCGCCACCCTGCGGCCCAACATCGACCACCTCCAGGCCCTGGCCAGCTGCTCGCCCGGCGGCTCCATCACCGGCGCTCCCAAGAAGCGGGCTTGCGAGATCATTGCCGAGCTGGAGCCCTCTCCCCGCGGCCTCTACACCGGTTCCATCGGCTACTTTGGGCTCAATGGCGAATCGCAGTTCAGCATCGCCATCCGCACCCTGGTGGGCGAGAAGGGCCTGGCCCACTACCACGTCGGGGCCGGAATCGTGGCGGATTCCGTCCCGAGTGCCGAGTATGAGGAAACCCTGCACAAGGCGGAAGGGCTGCGCCTCGCCCTCTCCTAGCGAAAACTTGCTCCTGGCGGAAATTTCTGGAAAAAAAAGGGCCCGGCCCGGCCGCTGGAAATGGGGCGCTTCCTTTGCCAATTTTCTCTTGAAAAATGGACGAAGTGACTAAGATTCCGCCCGTTTACCTTGTATGGGCCTGTGCCTTTCGAGAACGAAAAACTGTTAACCTATGATCGACGTCAAGAACCTGACCAAACGCTTCGGGCCCAAAGTGGCCGTGGATGACCTATCTTTCACCGTTAACAAAGGCGAAGTGCTGGGATTCCTCGGCCCCAACGGAGCCGGCAAATCCACCACCATGCGCATGGTGACCGGCTTCTTCCCGGCCAGCGCGGGCTCGATTGAGATTTGCGGAATCTCCATGATCGACCAGCCTGAGGAAGCCAAGCGCAAGATCGGCTATTTGCCCGAATCCGCCCCCCTCTACAACGACATGACGGTGACCAGCTTTCTCAAGTGGATCGCCGAGATGCGGGGCCTCACCGGCGGCGCCCGCAAGGAGGCCGTCGACCGCGTGATCGAGACCTGCTTCCTCGAGAGCGTGGCCAAGCAATCCATCGACACTCTCTCCAAGGGTTACCGCCACCGCACGTGCCTGGCCCAATCCCTCATTCACGACCCCGAGGTCCTCATCCTCGACGAGCCCACCGACGGTCTCGACCCCAATCAAAAGCAAGAGGTGCGCAAGCTCATCAAGAAGCTGGGCGAGGAAAAAGCCGTCCTCTTCTCCACCCACATCCTGGAAGAAGTGGAAGCCGCCTGCTCCCGCGCCGTGATTGTCGATCGGGGAAAAATCGTCGCGGACGGCACCCCCGGCGAACTCAAGGAAAAAGGAAAAGGCTCCCTCTACGAGCTCTTCCACCAAGTCACCACAGGCGATGCCGACATGGCCGCCTGAGCACCTGTAACGCGAACCAACCGAATTTTTTTTCGTCATGAAATCCATTCTTTCCATCTATAAACGCGAGCTGGCTGCCTTCTTCACCCAGCCCACGGCCTACGCCATCATCGTCATTTACCTGCTCCTCTCCATGGGGCTCACCTTCACCTTCGGCGGCTTCTTCCGCATCGGAGACGCCAACCTCGCCTATTCCCATTTTTACTGGAATCCCTGGCTCTTCATGCTGCTTGCCCCCGCCATCGGCATGGGCCTGTGGTCCGATGAGCAGCGCACCGGCACCATCGAGCTGCTGGGCACTCTCCCGACCTCCACCTGGTCCGCCATTTTGGGCAAATACCTCGCCGCCGCCACCGTCTGCCTGCTGGCCATCGCCCTGACCTTCACCCTCTGGATCTCGGTCAATCAACTGGGCGAGCCCGACAACCTCACCATTTTCTCCGGTTACCTGGGCTCCTTCTTGGTCTGCTGCACTTTCCTGGCCATCACCATGCTGGTTTCCGCCTTCACCCGCGACCAAGTGGTCTGCCTCATCGTCTCAGTCGCCATCTGCGTCTTCATGGTCATGATTGGCTTCGATGCCGTCATCATCGAGATCACCAAGGCCCTGCCCGAAGGAGGCGTGGAGCCTCTCGTCGCCTTCGGGGTGTGGGATCACTTCAATTCCCTCATGCGCGGAGCCTTCCGTCTGCAGGACTTCATCTGGTTCGCCACCACCATCGTGGCTTCCCTGCTGGGAACTTCCGCCATCCTGACCGCCCGCCGCAGTTAACCATCTCTTTCCTCACAGTTCTCAACCTTTAGAAAAACAATGAGTAGCCAAACAAAAGCCCACCATCCGGTCTTGACCACCGTTCTCGGCATTGTCGCCCTCGTTCTCATCGCCTTCTTCGCCAATTGGCTGGTCTCGCTGTCCACCATTGGCAATCGCACCCTCGATCTGACCGAGGATAAGGTCCACACCCTCACCCCCGGCACCAAGGCCATCCTGGAAGACCTCAAGGAGAGCGAAGCCGAAGTCGTCATCAACTACTACGCCACCCGCGACGCGGAGTTCATGCCCCGCAATCTGGAGCTCTACATGAAGAAGGTCGACGGCCTTCTCAAGCGCTACCAGTCCCTGGCTGGGGACAACCTGCGCATCGTCAATCTGGACCCCAAGCCCGATACCGATGCGGAAGACTCCGCCAATCTCGATGGCATCGCGGGCCAATCGATCAACGGAGAAAACCTCTACCTGGGATTGAGCGTCTCTTTCCTCGATGAGAAAGCGGCCATTCCCTACCTCGCCCCCGAGGCCGAGACCCAGCTGGAGTATCAACTCTCCTCCGCCATTGCCCGGGTAGCCCGCACGGATCGCCCCACCTTGGGCATCATGTCCGCCCTCCCCCTGGGCGGCGGTCCCGCGATGATGCCCGGCCAGATGCCCGGCCGCCCCTTCGTCATCTATCAGCAGCTGCAGCAGATGTATGAGATCAAAGACCTCGGTATGACCCCCACCGCAGCCGACCTCGATGGCTTGGCCGCCGTCCTCGTCATCCACCCGGCAGGCATCAGCGAAGAGACCGAATACCGTCTCGACCAATACCTCCTGGCAGGTGGCACCATTGTGGCGGCGCTCGACGCCTTCTCCATCACTGCTCAGCAGACCGGCGGAGGCAATCCCATGATGGGGCAAGCCGGCACACCCACCAGCTCCACCTTTTCGGACCAGCTGCTGGATTCCTGGGGAGTGCAATTCGTCTCCCACGAGGTCGTCGCCGACGGCAATTACCGCACCCAGTTCCGCGATGGGGCCTCCACCTCGGCCCTCTCCCTGACCCGCGATGCCCTCCCGCAGAAGGACAACCTCATCACCAGCAACCTCAACAACCTTTTCTTCGTCCTCGCCGGAGCCTTCACTCCAGAAGGCAAGAAGGGCCTCGAGCACACCTCGCTGGTGCGCACCACCCGGCAGGCCGGCTTCGTTGACGGCATGAGCGCTTCCCGGCTCGATCCCCGTCTCCTGGGAGCCATCCG
This sequence comes from Roseibacillus ishigakijimensis, assembly GCF_016595415.1. Classification (GTDB taxonomy): domain Bacteria; phylum Verrucomicrobiota; class Verrucomicrobiia; order Verrucomicrobiales; family Akkermansiaceae; genus Roseibacillus; species Roseibacillus ishigakijimensis. Next base: position 7,197 of record NZ_JAENIO010000055.1, on the reverse strand, counting down.
TCAGGATGACAAAGCCTACGATCTCGCCCTCCACGTGCAGGGCCACTTCCAGACCGCCTTCCCCGACGGAGATCCCACCGAGGTGAAAGCCGAGGAGGAAAACACGGAAGAAAACGAAGAAGAAAGCGCGGTCGCCGAAGCCGCAGAAGCAGAGGAAGCCGCAGACGAGGAAAAGCCCGCCGGCCTGACCGAATCCTCCACCCCCGGCAACGTCTTCCTCATTGCCGACAGTGACTTCATTGGCGACAACTTTGCCTATCAGCAGGTCTTTGGTGGCATGTTCGCCCCCCAGGGGGACAACGTGGCCTTCTTGCTCAATATTCTCGATCAAGTGACCGGATCCAAGCACCTCATCGGCTCGCGCTCGCGCAACGACAGCCGCCGTCCTTTCACCGTCATCCAGGACATGGAAACCGAGTTTGAACAAAAATTCGGAGAAGAACGGGACAAAGCCCAGAACGAACTCGATCAACTGGGAGAACGCCTGCAGGAACTCATCCAAGCCCAGCAGCAGAACGGTCGCGTCGCCCTGGAAGGCGAAGTGAAAGAGGAATACGACAAAGTGGTGGCCAAGCAGGTAGAAGCGCGCCAAGACCTCCGCGAACTGGAGAAAGACCTGCGCCGCAAAAAGGACCAGCTAGCCACCCGCTACACGTTGGCCAATCTCTTCATCGTGCCCGGCATCGTCATCCTCATTGGATTGGCAGTCTTTCTCAAGCGTCGCCTGGCCACCTCCGCCCGCTAACCCCACCCCGTGAACCCTGATTTCTGAACCCCTTACTGATCACAAGATATGAGCAAACGATTCGTTATCATTCTCTGGTCTCTGGTGGCCGTGCTGGCCCTCTTGACCTTCATCGTGAAAGCCACCTCCGGCAAAGGCAGTGAAAGCCCGACCCAGCTGGAGGCCGGGGCCGTTCTCTTGCAGAAGCTTCCCCTCGCCGACGTGACCACCATCGCCATCGAGGGAGCCCATGAGACCTTGACCCTGCGCAAGGACGAAAACCAATGGTCAGTCGCGGAACGCGATGGCTACGAGGCGGACTTTGCCAAACTGGCCCGTCTCCTGCGCTCCCTCACCGAGGCCAAGGTCACCCAGAGCCGCGCGGCCGGCACCGCCTTCAATGCCCGCTTCGGGATGGACGGAGAAGCCGCCAACCAAGAGGACCACGGCTATCAAATCTCCTTCCGCAGCGGAGATGGCAAGGACTTGGAAACGATCTTTGTCGGCAAAAGTGCGGCCGGGGAGAACGCCAGTGGCGGACGCTACGTGCGCCTCGCCAGCGAGCCTGAAGCCGTTTACGCCATCAACGACACCCTCTCCGATCTCACCGTCGACGCCACCCAATGGCTGGCTAGCGACTTCATCCAGGTGGAAGGCATCAAGTCCATCGCCTTCACCCCGGGAGAAGACGACACCATGGAAGCCTGGAGTGTGAGCCGGCCCGATGCGGATAGCGACTTCCAAATCGCCGATCTCTCCCCGACGCGGGAAGTGCAGGAAGACCAACTCTCCCGACTCAAAAACGCCCTCTCCGCTCCTCAGTTCGAAGATGTCGTGAGCGCCGAGAAAGCCACTCAAATCCGCGAGCCTAACAAACAACGCCAACTGGTTATCAATACCTTTGACGGCTTCCAATACACCCTCGACTACTCTCCGCTGAAGGCTGCCAACGCCGATAGCGAAGCCAGCACGCCCCAGGCGGGAGATTTCGTGGTGAAGCTCAAGGTCAGCGCCGAGCTCCCCAGCGAGCGGGAAAAGGCCGAGGAAGAAAGCGAAGAGGAGGCCAAAGCAGCGGATGAAGCCTTTGCGACCCGCCGCCAGGAGCTGGAGGAAAAACTCGCCCGCGAGCAAGCCTTCACCAAGCATCACTACACCTTGGCCGACTACACCCTCTCAGCCCTCAATGTCGGCTTGGGCAGTCTTGCCAAACCCGTGGTGAAGAGCGAAGCCATCGCACCCACTGTAACCCCCGCGCAGCCCGGCCCGCTCGCCCCTGCCGAAGAGCCTGCTTCCGTGACCACGCCCCCCATTCAGGTGCCCGCTCCGGATTCTCCCGCTCCCGGTTTGGACCAGGAAGCCGGCGAGCCAAGTGAAGAAGAGGAAGATTCCTCTCTCCCCCCACAGCCCCGCCCCGAAGCCGACGACGACCAAGAGCCCTCCACCGAGGAGAGCGCTCCTCAAGCCGACGCCCCCCGCGACCTGCTCGAAGAGATTGCGGACGAAGACATTCGGCAAATTGTCGAACAAGTCCGCAACGAGGAGGCGAGCCAGGACCAAGACCCTGCGGAAAGGGAAGAAAAGGAAAAGCCTGACACAGGGAATCCCGAGGAAGCAGAAACTCCCCTCCCCAACGCGGAGAAATCCGAGTGAGAAGGCACCATCATTGGACCAGAGAAAAGCTGGAGTTGATTTTAAAAAAGCCGGGGTCCTGCCCCGGCTTTTTTTATTTTCTGGAAGGCCTTCTCACTGACCCCGGGGGCGCGGCCAAGCCACATGAATGTGGGTGCTATGACCCGGATCGCCCGGCCCCAGGGTTTCGGTCGCCCCCATATCCCGGCAAAGCCGCATGAACTCCCGCCAATAGGGAGAACCGTAGCAAACTCGCACCCCATTGATGCGGTTCACATCGAAGGCAACCCCGAGATAATGCCGCGAGCGCGAGCTATGCGAACTCCCGGCCAAGGAAGTGACATGGAACTTGTAGCCCTTGTCAGCGAGCACCTTCAAAGCCCGCAACATCTGCGGACTCAATTTGGTATACCCCCCGGGGGCACGGCCATAGGAGCTGCAGGCCGCCGGCATGCCTGCTGCCGTTTGCCTGATATTGTCCAGAGCGGTGGCATTGTCGCGCTTACCACTAACATGATAGTTGGCGAATTCAGCATTGGGATGGGCCAAAAGGGCGGAGGCCAGACGGGCGCGCGAACTACGGAACGGCGAGTAGCTGATTCCGCTTTTGCTCATCCCGCCCTTGCTATCTCCGGCCGAACAACCGACCGCCACCACTGTGGCCAAGGCCAGCAAAAGCGAGAAAAGGAGGGAGCAATTTCGTTTCATCACCCCACCCTAGGCCGAGTCCCCTACCAGCCGCAATGCCACCGACAGTCATCACAGCAGGAAGAGGAACAGGCAGAAAGAGGATTGCCATTGCCTCGCCCATTGGGCAAAAAGCCCCCTCCTCCATGCCCACCGAGCCCATCGTCACCACTGCCACCGTCACGTCTGAACGCGACGAACGCACCGTCTCCCTCGCCCTGCGCAATGGCAAAATCACCCTGGGTCACCTGGCCAAAGCCAGCCTCTCCCTCCGCCCCCTGCTCACCCCCGGCACCCGGGTGCAGGTCGAGATGACCTCCTTCGACTTTGAAAAAGCGCGCATCGTCAAAGTGCTGGAAGATTAACCGCCAAATTTCCGACGAGGACTCTCTCCGGCCAGCCTCTCAGCCCTCAGGTGAGAACGTCTTTCTGCAGCTGCCGAAGGTTATAGATGCGCTCCGGCTTGGGAACCACCTCCAGCCCCTTGAGCGGACGCGCGCCATCCTTGCGAGCCGGAGAAAAATGCTCTCGCGCCGAATGGAAGACCGTTTCGATAAAATCCCGCGACCCCAGAGCCGCTCCGTCAGTGAGATACCGGACCCGGCAGCGCAGATAGTCACTACGCTTCAACCGCCCGCCCGTGCTGAGAACTTGCAAGGCTTGTTCGCGGGAGAGGCCTCGACGGAAGAACCGCGCTCTCCCGCCGATCTCCTCTTTCCCCAGCTCTTCCTCGCGCTCGAACGGCGAATAAGGAACTCCGAAAAGATAGCAACGCCAACGCTCCAAAGCTTCTTTGGGCGGACAAGTCACCACCCAGTCACTTGTGCCGCCCTCCTTTCCTGATCCCTTCACCCGCTCGCGGGCCTCCCCGGTCATTCCAACGTCAAAGGAATTGAGCCACTGCAGAGCCGCCCGCGCCTGCTTACCTCCTGCAACCGCCTCGGCATAACCACCCCAACGATAATCCTTAGGATCGTCGCAAATGCCTGCCCGCACCGGATTCAGGTCAATGTAAGCGGCCATGGTCTTGAGCGCAGCCCCTTTTCCTTCCACCAGAACGGAGCGAAAACGGTCTTCCCAGAGAGTCCCCCGCCGGTTGTAGCGACCGTTGAACCACTGCGTGAAGCGCTGCTTGAGCACCTTCATGTAACGACTGATATCCCACATGCGACTGAGCCATTTTTCGCGCAATTCCTCGGCCGCTTTCGTATTTCCCTGCTCGCGATAGAGAGAGAATTCCCATTCCAGCTTGGTGGCCTCCCCCTCGCCGAGACACCGGCGCACATGAGCGACCAACCCCGCCTCGTCCGGCAATTTCTCCTCGGCGGGACGCTGCGGAACCTCGACGAGAACGTGAAAATGGTTGGACATCACCACATACGAGAGCACCCGCAGACCATAGAGCTTTTCGTAGAGGCGCATGTAGCGCACAAACTGTTCTTTCTCAGCCTCCCCCAGCAAAAACTCCCGCCCCACCACACGCGAAACACAATGATAGTAAGCGGCGGGGTGATTCTCCGGAGCCTTGATGCGAGGGCGTCTCATGATGGTGGGAGGCTAGGGACAAATAGCGCACGCTGTCAATTTCCGTTTTTAAGGGTCAGGCATTTTTATGCGGGCATTTTTATGCGGGCGACGGGAGAGGACGCGACGACCGCCGCCAACACCGCGAAGGGAGTGGCCGAGGGGAGCGATTGGCGTGCGAAGAATGAGCCGCAAGAGCCGACCATCGAGGCCCAACGACCGCCCCACGAACAACCAGCGCGCGTAGTGACGGCGCGGCTCGTGCGAGGTGCGTTTTCATCGAACCGGCGAAGCCGCTGGCAGCACCTCACCAGCACGGGACGTGACGGAACGGGTTTGCTCTTTGACCGGGTGGTCTCCGCTTCTGCGACAGCGTTGGGGCGTAGACTTGCCTTTTACTGTTCTCAATCAGCAAGTGCTATCGTTGGGATATTGCCATATCCAGTTCCTGCAAAGTCTTCTCGGATTTCGTCGAACCCAGTCTTTGTTTCACCACTCAATAAATCGTCAATCTGAGTTTTCATGTCTGCATCATCGACCTTGACCTTGATCTTGTTAAGAGCCGCTGTGACTCGCGCATGGGCATGGTTGTCCGCAAGGAAGGCCCGCATGCGTCCTTCCGGATTCAGCACTTCGTGCATGATGTGCTTGTCAACAGTGCCCGCCTCAAAACGAGTCACGAGTTTCTCGATCGCAGACATGTAGTTCCCGGCATCCAGAGCTTGGAGTGCCGACACGACAAGCCTCTGTGTCTCCTCCCCTCCTTCAATAGCCTCAAAATTGTCGATGATGTTGTCCCAGTCCGTTTTGCATTCGTTTTCAACGAATGCAAAATCTGGATCTCTCTGTAGCCTTGAAAAAGCGTTGGGGTCATCTAGTAAGTGTAATTTTTTTCCGGTTACTAGCTCCAGCTTTTCGTTGATTTCTGTCATATCGTATTGTGCCCCTTGAGCTCTGATTTCATAAGTGGCGAGTGCGCTCAACAGCACAAGTAAGGTAAGTATTTTTTTCATGATTGTTACGGGTTATATTTCCTAAAGCGAGCTGGCCCTTCAGGAGTCGCCGGGTCTTCTTCATTGTAGTAGGCATTTCTCAAATCCGCTTTTCGGTTCACTTCCGTTGCACCTGCGTTAATCCAAGCCCCGTCATATCCAATGATTCCTGTATGTCCGGTGCCTCCGGTAACACCTCTTGCGATCACCCAGCCAGGCTGGGGATAGGTTGCCCTGGCAAGCAGAGTCCAATTTGGAATATGTTTGGGATTTGTTTCAGACCACTGGTTTGCGATCGGGTAATGCTTTCGGAAAGGGTTGTTGCCATTGATTTTGGGGACGGTGGCTCCTCCGTCGGTTGCCTTGTCTCCAACGAACTGGTTGCACTTCCAAGAACCTGCTTTGAATGGAGGGTTAGCCACGGCTTTGGCGTAAGCCTTGCTCCCCAAATTCCTTTTGGCTTCGTGTCTTACATCGATCTGCCACTGCTCATCGACGACTCCAAAACAGTCGTTCTCATCCTTCTTTTTCGCCGAGTGAGGATCGTCCTTCTTCCGCTTCAGGAAAAAGTCTTGGCCGTCGATGGTCGCTTTGACCTCGTAGATTCCTGCGTCCTCAGGCTGGGCCGTGAAAGTGTGACCTTGCCCGTCCTGGTAGGCTGTCCAGGCGCTATAGGTTCCATCCCATTTCAGGACGCGCCAATGCCACTGAATCTTGTCTTCCAACAAGAGAGGGGCATCCGGCAAACCGGGTGACAGGCGGTAGCGAACCGTATCGGTTTTCTTGACGACCAACCCATCCTCTGGTGCGGCTGCCTCGCCTTCCTTTGTGACGCTTATGTCCACCGGCAGGAGGAATTCACGGGTATTTGTTTGGATAAGGTCAGTGAACATCCCCTGACGGTTCAGGTTGAGATTTGTAGTTTGTTCCACAATTTCCCCGGATAAAGAAGTGGTTCTTCCTCTGGGAATGCGCAGTCGCTCAATCGCTCTCCCAAGTAGAATGACTTCATGTGGAGCTGACAAATCTTCTGAAAAGTGCAACCAAGTCCGATGGGTCTCAAGGTTTTCCGACGCAGGCTGCGCAACATTGATCCTCAATTGGGTATGATGCATCCTATGGACGTGACCGGTATCGTTCCGTCCCAAATAGACACTTCGAGGAACCGTAAAGGGTTGCCAGCCCTCGTCTATGTCTGATTGTCCAAATCCTACATTTGCCATCGCAGCTTGGTTGAACGATTGCCACGTATTTACCGGAATAAAGTAATCAATCGCTTTGAAAGTGCTGTCATAATTCGCATGACTCTCTCCCCCCGGATACATATAGGCAGCGGTCCCAGTGTCGACAGTTCCAGTCCAAGATAAACGACCCTCCTCCGAGATAATGGTAACTGGGAACTCAGTAGTAGTCACTGGGTAGGAGTCAGGATCTTGGTCATCGGGGATGCCATCGCCATCGCTGTCCGCCAGTGTTGGATTGGTGGCGGCTTGTTCGACCTCCTCCCGATCCGTCATGCCATCGCCATCGGTGTCGGTCTGGTTGGGGTCGGTTCCGAGATAGTTCTCCAGGCTGTCGGAGAGGCCGTCGAGATCGGCGTCGGGCCCCGGGGGCAGGCCGCTCAGGCCCTCGAAGCGGAGG
>NZ_JAENIO010000054.1 GCF_016595415.1 Roseibacillus ishigakijimensis | reverse complement strand
CCGAAAAACGGTGATCCAGTGCGTTACCCCGGGCTGGCAAATGGGACTCCCTTGGGGGCTCGAGAAAGGAGCTTGGACACTCCTCCCGACAAACAGGACCTCCTTTCTGCCGCGCTTCAGGGAGCACCAGCGTCCCGCCGGTTGCAGAGCTTTTGCCGGGACGAGGGCAATGGGGCCGACGAGGCGTCGGCGCTCCGTTCGACGACGCTACGTTCGTTGAGGAGCCTCTGGGGGGAAACGAGACGAAAAGACTCCCTTGAACCTTGCCCATCGCGCCAAATCTGCTCTCCTCGCCGACCGGTCCTTTTTCCCATGAATCCCCACATCGAGATCATCGCCCGCGAGACGGGCCTCAAGCTGTCCTCCGTCGCCGCTACCGCCAAATTGCTGGAGGAGGGCGGCACGGTGCCCTTCATCTCCCGCTACCGCAAGGAACAGACCGGCTCCCTCGACGAGGTCCAGATCACTCTCATCCGGGATCGGCTGGCCCAATTGGCAGAACTCGACAAGCGCCGCGAGGCCATTCTCAAGTCCCTGGAAGAACGCAGCCTACTGACCCCCGAGCTCAAGAAAAAGGTGCTCGCCGCCGAGACCCTCACCAAGCTGGAAGACGTCTTCGCCCCCTTCCGCCCCAAGCGCCAGACCCGGGCCACCAAGGCCATCGAGCGCGGCCTCACGCCCCTCGCCGATTGGCTGCTGGAAAATCAAGCGGCCGACCCTACAGAGGAGGCGGGCAAGTTCCTCGATGAGGAAAAAGAGGTCGCCACCGCCGAGGACGCCCTCGCGGGCGCCCGCGACATCATCGCCGAGCGCGTGGCCGACGATGCCGAGCTGCGCGGTCGGGTGCGCGAGATTTACGAAAAAGAAGCCGTCATTTCTTCCAAAGTCCTTTTCGGTAAGGAAGAAGACGCGGAGGCGCAGAAATTCCGGGACTACTTCGACTGGAGCGAGCCCTTTGCCAAAGTCCCCTCCCACCGACTCCTCGCCATGCGCCGGGGGGAGAAGGAGGGCTTCCTCTTTATGCGCGTCCATGTGCCCCTCGAGCGCGTGACCGATCAGGCTCTGCCGGATTGGGTCAGCGGCAAGGGTCCAGCGGCCGAGGAGGTGGCCAAGGCCGTGGAAGACGGCTGCAAACGCCTTCTCATGTCGTCGATGGAGACCGAGGCCCGGCTCCTTTCCAAGAAAAAGGCCGACGAAACCGCGATCACGGTTTTTGCCGACAATTTGCGCGAGCTCCTCCTCGCCTCCCCCCTAGGCGAGAAGCGCCTCCTCGCTATCGACCCCGGTTTCCGCACCGGCTGCAAGACCGTCGTCCTCGACCGCTCGGGCAAGCTCCTCCACGACACCGTGCTGCATTGCACCGCCGGATCGCAAAGCCAAATCCGCGCCGCCGCCGAGGAACTCCTCTCTTTGCTCAAAAAGCACCAGGTGGAAGCCATTGCCATCGGCAATGGCACCGCTTCGCGGGAGACGGAGTCCTTTGTGCGGCAGCTGAAAGTGACCTTGCCCATCATCGTGGTCAATGAAAGCGGTGCCTCCATCTACTCCGCCAGTGACGTGGCTCGCGAGGAATTCCCCGACCACGACGTCACCGTGCGCGGCGCGGTCTCCATTGGCCGTCGCCTGATGGATCCCTTGGCCGAGCTGGTGAAAATCGATCCCAAATCCATCGGGGTGGGTCAGTATCAGCACGATGTCGATCAACGGGCGCTCAAGAAGAGCCTCGACGACACCGTCATTTCCAGCGTGAACGCGGTGGGAGTGGAGGTGAACACCGCTTCCAAACAGCTCCTCTCCTACGTCTCCGGGCTGAACAGCACCCTGGCGGCCAATATCGTGGCCTACCGCGATGCCAACGGTCCCTTCGAGTCCCGCGAACAGCTCAAGAAGGTGCCCCGTCTGGGCGAAAAGTCCTTCGAGCAAGCGGCGGGCTTCCTGCGCGTGCGGGGTGGGGCCCATCCTCTGGATGCATCTGCCGTGCACCCCGAGCGCTACGCCCTCGTCGAGCAAATGGCCCGGGACGCCGGTTGCGCGGTGGAAGAACTGCTGGGCAACGAACGCGCCCGCAAGCAGATCGACTTGCAACGCTACGTCAGCGACGAAGTCGGGTTGCCCACTCTGGAGGACATCATGGCCGAGCTGGCGAAGCCGGGCCGTGATCCCCGCAAGCAGTTTGAGATTTTCTCCTTTGCGGAAGGGGTGGAAAAACCCGCCGACCTGCAGCCGGGGATGAAGCTCCCCGGGATCGTGACCAACGTGACCGCCTTTGGAGCCTTCGTCGACGTGGGGGTGCATCAGGACGGACTGGTCCACGTCAGCCAGCTCGCGGACAAGTTCGTGAGCGACCCGGCGGAAATCGTCAAGGTGGGTCAGAAAGTGAACGTCACGGTCACCGAGGTCGATCTGGCTCGCAACCGCATCTCGCTTTCCATGAAGGCCCGTCCCGAGCTGGAGGGAGAAAAGCGCGGCGGCGATCGGCGGGGCAGCTCCCAGAACCGCCCGCGTCCCCAGCGCAAGCAAGGCCAGCGCAATCAGAACCGCAAGCCCTCACAAAACGACGGCAATGATTGGTTCTCGATGGCGATGAAGAACGCCAAGAAAAAGTGAGCGGTGCCCCCCGGAGGCGACCGCTATTCTTTGGCAATGCTCACCCCCTTGAGAAGGGCGACCATCTCTTTCAGAGCTTGCTCGGCCTCCATTTTTCCGGGGCGTTCCACGGTGGCGGTGAGGTAAAATTGCTTGTCGAACACCCGCACCGCAGCGGGTTGACCGCCCTGCTCGAAGGTGTAGATGGGGCTGTCGGCCGCTGACTCCACTTTGGTAAAAGTCGTTTCTTCCGCCAAGCCGGGTCCCAGCACCACGGCGGGTTCTCCTCCCTCTTTGCTATACTCCATCCCCAAGGCGACCATGAACATGGGCTTGGCCATCATCACCACTGACCGCATGCTGGTCCAGGACTCCGAGCCGGTCACTTCGCCCGTGACCGCCCAGGTGTGAATGCCGGATTGACCATCAATCAAGGTCGCGGCTTTCACCTCAGCCGCAATCTGCGACTTCACCTCTTCGCCCCAAACCGAACCACTGGCCAGAAGGCCCAAGATTAACCATTTTCCAAGAAACTTCATATGTGTTGTGATCGAATTACTCTAACAGTAAAACCCTGGTGTCAATCATAGAGGAAGGAAGAAGCGCTGATCGTCGCAGACTAGCGAAACTCTCTTCTGGGAATCGAGAACCAAGATGGATGCGATACCGGAATGGAGCCGTTGCTTTTCCAAAAAAGTTCTCTCCCGTCCAGCAGCGTCCCTATCAGAAAAGCGCCGTCCCTCTGCGGTGCGAAAGCGGCTATTCCCCCTCAGCCAAGAACCGCTTCACCCGTGTTCCCATCCATGACTTTCCTCCCGGCGATTGAAAGCCGACGTGGCCTCCGGCAGACGGGATTTCGAGATGAAAAAACCGACTTTCCTCCGCTTCCTGGCGGGGATAGCAGCGGGGGCCGAGGAAGGGATCGTTGAGCGCATTGACGAGCAGGGCCGGGAGGCGGATATCCTTGAGGAAAGGGCGCGAACTGCTCCGCGCCCAATAGTCGGCGGCATCGCGAAAGCCATGCAGCGGGGCGGTGTAGCGGTCGTCGAACTGGCGGAAAGTGCGAATCTTCTCCACACCTGCGGGGAGCAGACGGGAGTCCTCGGGAAAGAGCTCGTGCTTGCGCTGGATTTTTTCCCGCAGGGTCTTGATGAAACGCCCCATGTAGACCTCGCGATTGAAGGCGGTATCGAGGGCTTCGGCCGAACACGCCAAATCGCAAGGCACCGAGAAGGTCACCGCGCGATGGAGGCGGGGATGGACTTGTCCGCCTTGCTCGCCGAGATATTTTAGGACCAGATTGCCCCCCAGGCTGAAGCCGACCAAATCAATCTGGCGCGCCGGATGGGTGGCCAGGGCATGGGCCACGACCGCCGCCAAGTCGGGGGTCGCCCCACTGTGATAGAACTGCGGGAGGCGATTGAGTTCTTCGCCACAACCGCGATAGCTCCATGCCAGGACATCCCAGCCGGCCTCGGCGAGCACCCCGCCGACCTCGCGAATGTAGCTGGCCCGGGCATGGGATTCCAGTCCGTGGCAAAAGATGACGAGCCGCTCATTGCCCCTCCGGCGCCATTGCAAATTGAGAAAATCGCCATCGGCCAGCTCCAAGGTCTCAGCCTCCGGAGTCAGGACGGGGCCACCCCGCCACAGGGCCGGGCCGATGGTCTGGCCATGGCCTCCCGGCAACCACCAGGGAGAGCGATAAGTCGATGCGGCAAGCAGAGGCACGGCGGGGCTTTAGCGGAAGGCTGGAGGAAGAACAAGCGCGCGAGCTTCCCGCGCAGATCGGTCTCCCCCCTCAGTCAGACTCCCTCGCGCGCCCTGAGGCTGTCTCTGCTAGCAGAAGAACGCGCGACGCACACCGGTGGCGAGGCCCGACTACTGCTGGGCCTCGACTCCGACGGTGCGATTGGGGATGGAACGGAGCTTGTGGCGACGGGTGCGGGGATCCTGGTAGATGCAAATCAAGGCCCGGCGGTCCGGCCGGTGAGCCCAGCGGGTGTTGGTCATATCCCGCCATTCGCCATCTTTTTGATATTGAAAAACGACGGGAAAAACTTCGCCGGGTTCTCCCTTGGCCACAAAGTCAATGGATTGGCCTGGGGAAAGGTTAGAGATGAGATTGTCGCCCACCCGGGCCCGCACGGCGGAATTAGTCATATTCACGATCAGACGCGTGCCGGGGCGAACTTTCTCACCATCGTTCTCCAGGACGAGGGCCTGGTAAGGCACCTTGGCTGAGGAGGGAGCTTTGGCCAGCATCACAAGGGGACTTTTCAAGTCGGCAGGCAAGCGCACTTCGGCCGCCAGCGGAGGCAGTTCCCCTTCTGCGGCCGGCCCGGGCTCGGTGTGAAAAGTCAAGACCCCGTCCACCACCCAGCCGGGGACCGGGCCCCGCAAGTTGGCGGTGGAGAGCCCCACCTCTTCGTAGGCCTCCGGGCCACTACGGACATAGATGGTCTTTTGCTTGGCGGCGTATTCAAAGGCGTAGACCGCGACAGAAACGGTTTTTCCTTCTTGGGCCGCAAGAGGCAAGAGGAGGGAGAGGAAGGCGAGGAGGAGGGTGCTTTTGGGAACAATCATGACAACTGGTTGGAATCGATTTCGTCCGGGTTCAACCACCGGAAGGACACTTGGCGGAAGCGGCGACCGAAGCGAATGTTGCTCTCGCTCTGCAGATCCACGGGAGAAGTGGTGGCCTCTTCACTTTCGTCAAGATACTCGGGGAAACGCTGCACGATGGCTTCGCACCAGGCCCGGGCGGCGACTTGTCCACTGGCGGTGAGGGATTCCCCATAAGCCCGGATGCGGAAGGTGTCGGACCGGGCGGTGAGAAGAGGAGCCAGCGGGGTGAGAACATCGGACTGGTTGAGGTAGCCCGCCGCGCCTTCAAAGACCGAGCCCACGGCAGCTTCCGGAAAGGCCGCCTGATCGGAAATCATATCGAATCCGGTGCCGTCCTCGCCAAACGTTTCTTCATCCAAGCCGGTATTGTCAATGGCGGTCTGGATGGCACCCGCGAGGGCAAGAGCCTTCTCGCTACTGACTTGGCGGTTGACGAACTCGGCCACAGACTGGAAGGGGCCGCGAGCGCGCACTTGCTCGACAATGGCTTCCGCGAGACGATCCACCTGCTCCTCGGTGAGGCGGTGGTGCCCCGACCAATCGGCGGGATTGGCATCTCCCGAGAGCCCGCCTTTTTCCTGTCCTGTAAGCGGGTAGAAGCGACTGGCCACCACGCCATAACCGTTGGTCGTGCCCAGGCTGGCCAGTTCTTCTTCCAAGCCGAGATTGGCATCCAGGACGGGCAGTTCCTCCTGCATAGCCGAGGAGAGAAAGACTTTCCAAGCCCGCTTGGAGGTGGAATTGATGTTGAAGCCCCCTTCCAGGAACAGGCGGGAGCCGATCTCGCGGGAGCCCTGGGAAAGATCACTGGTCAACTGGCTGGCGAGTTCCTTGGCCTCACTCTGATCCAGTCGGGTCACTGGGCGGAAGCGGCCGTTGGGAAGACTCTCTTGCCCTCGGAAAAAATACTCCAGGCGCTGCTCGGCGCTGAGGCTATCGGAAAGAGAGCCCCCCGAGCCAGAAGCGGCGGTGGAGAGGAAGTAATGGTCGAAGAGGGCCTCATTGGCGAGCACGTGATGGTCGAGGAAGGTGCGCTCACCCTCGTTAACCGACACCTCGTCGGGCGGCAAGAGAGAGGATGCGAAGGAGTTCCCCACAATCTGGGTCGTGAGCGGCAGTTGACCGGAATTATTCAAAGGAGCATGGCGGAACTGCCCCAGACTGACAGCTGGAGCCAAGGGCACTCCCCGGAAAGGAGCCAGAGTCATGCCCGTCTCCGAAGTCGTCCCGCGTCCTCCAAAGCCCCGGTTGCTCATAGGCTCGATCTCCACGGTGGGCGTCGAGTCCCAATCGGTCATCGGCTCCCAGACAAACTCATACTGATGGTGATGGAAGTCGTCCGGCTGCTCAAGAGATTGGCCGGCGCTGGAATAGCTGTTGAGCGGACCATTCTGCAACCAACCCTTGGTGGGGCGGCGGGAATCATAGCCGGTCTTCAGCTGGAGGGAGGCTACCAGGAAGGGCTGCTTGAACTGGGCGGCCACCGGGGGATCATTGCCCTGGTAGTCATCGGCCTTCACCCCGACGGGCACGCCCCGAGGCACCACGAATTCGGGCAGCTCGTCTTCGCTCAGCTCGGGCACTTCCTCTTCAAAGCCGGAGAAATCCTCGCCGTAATCGAGCTCGATGCTCCCAATCGTCCGGCTGCGGTCGCCCGGGGTGCCATACTTGAGGTAAGCGGTCGCCTCTTTGTTGTTCAGCTCGCGAAACTGATCCATATCGGCGACTTGGGGTTCAACCGAAACGGAAATACGATCTCCGACTTTGACCGGAATGGTTCGGGCCGGCTTGCCGTTGATGAGTCCACTGGATTTTCCCGAGGCATCCACCATCACGTTCATAGTCGAGACTCCGCCCACATTGGGAGAGCCGGTAGCCGAGCCTGCGGGCGGATTCCATCCGGGAAGCAGATCCAATCCCTCTTCCGCATACTGGTGACGGTAGTGCTTCTTGTGATTGTGGGCGGTGAAGACCAGATGTTCGCCGGGAGAGAGAACCAGATCCGTTCCCTCGGACAAGGAAGCCTTCAGATTGAGGCGGTAGTATTGATTCTTCGCGCTGGAAACCTCGCTCGAAACATAGGTGTTAGCGAAGTGTGTGGGTGTGGTGGAAATCTTGCGCCCATTTTTGCTGAGGCTGAAAGCCAACGGCACGCGATGGAGATCAAGCCGCATTTCCGAGAACTTCAGATTGACGTTGTAGGGGTTCCACAAGGTGATGATGGGGTCAATCACCAGCCAGGTGACATACTTATCCTCATCTGTGGCAGCCTCGTCTTGCTTCAGGGTATGCAGGGAGCCATGGTAGCCGAAGGAGGTGGAGAAAACGAACTGTGCTTTGGAGATCACGGGCAGCAGCTGCTCAGTGTGGAAGGAGTCCTCGCTGCGACCACGCGGTGGAGTCCAGGCAGTGGGGCGACCGACAAAAGAAGCCTCGGCCAGGGGGCTGTTTCCTCCCGTGAGCTTGTCAAAGAGCCGATAGTGGGAGTGGAGGATCTGCCAAGACGGATCCGGAGCGCCGAGGGCATTGGAACCCCGAAAGCGCTCGAGCGCTGAAGCCAGCGGCGATTCTTCGTCGGAATAAATGAAGCGGGAAGCGTAATCCGAAGGAAGCTCCTCTTCATCAAAAAGAAGAGACAAATCACGCGCAAATCCTCCGGCCCGCACATTGGTGAGGAGAGAGCGTGACCACGGCGTCAAATCATGAGCCGCCAAGTCTTCTTGGCTCACACCTGCGAGACGGGCGCTCTGCAGAGTAGCGATCCGGTCCGCGCTCTCGGGGTCTCCCAAGGCCGCGAACTCGGGCACGCCCTCAAAGGAAGAAGCCTCGCGAGCCAGGACCCGGTTGAGCTGCTCGGAGGCACGCTCCGGTTCGGTCACGGGCAGATTGAAGCGAGCCTTCACCCCTTCATCCATCACGGCAAAAGCATAACGGCCCTCTTCCCGCCCGGAAGCACTCCGCAGCGGCATCAAACCGCCCCGAACTTCTTCCGGACCATTCCAGAGAGAAATCGTCCGACCGGAAAGGGGTTGATCCAAGAAATCCGGGTCAGCGAGAGCCTGCGAATCAGCATGAGAAACCAGCCATTGGTAAAAGCCACCCTTTGCGGGCTCGGAGGGTTCCTGACCGGGCGTTCCTTCCTTGGCCTCGGCAAGAGAGTCTCCCCCCTCGCCGCGTTGCCAGCTTCCCCAGACGCCAGCGATGTGGCTTTGGCTCGCTTGCTCGCGGATGGACGAGGGAGCGCTCACCCGGCGATCCGGGCCCATGGTCTCTTGGAGCTCTCCCAAAGCGAGGGCCAGGGCCAGCCGGGCATTGGCGCGAGCTTCCAACTCAGCAGCGGCATTACTCGTCGACCGCACAACGCTGGAAGAGAGAGTGAGCAAGCCGACCGCCAACATTGAAAGAAGAACCATCATCGTCACAGTAACGATAAGACTGAAACCTCCCGAGGAGGGCGCACTGTGGGGATTTTTTTTGTTCGTGCTCTGTGATTTCATCGGTAACCTTTCTTGTTCTCTATCAAAAAAGTCAATCTCAAAAGAAGTTTGACAGCAAGCTCCGAGCAGGTATCGGGCCGAACGTGCCAAATATCGAGTTTTTTTTTCCGAAAGGTCACGAGATCGTCACTGAGGGTGTGAGAGGTAACCCTTGTCAGGCACCGCCCTTTGCCCAAAAAGTAAGGGATGTCGCGCCTCGTTGCCTTTCTGTCCTGCACCCTTTCCTTTGCCACCGCCGCTCCCCTCGAGCACCTCGTCTTTGCCTCTTGCCATAAGGAGGGACGGGAAGCTCCGGCCTTGGAGGCGATTGTGGCAAGCAAGCCCGATCTCTTCATCTGGATGGGGGACAATATTTATGGCGACAGCCGGGATGTGACCGTGTTGGAGGAAAAATACGCGCGCGTGCTGGCCAAGCCCCCTTACCAGACCCTGCAAGCGACCTGTCCCATCATCGGCACTTGGGATGACCACGACTACGGGGCCAACGATGCTGGCAAGGACTACCCGGTGAAGGAGGAATCGCAACGAGCCTTTCTCGACTTCCTCGGCGTGCCCCGGGACAGCCCCCGCCGCGAGCGCGAAGGGGTCTACGCCGTCCATGATTATGGCGAGGGCGAGCAACAGGTGCGGGTCATCCTTCTCGACACCCGCTACCACCGCGATTCGCTCGACAATCCCGCTGGCACCATCCTGGGCCAGGAGCAATGGCAGTGGCTGGAGAAGCAGTTGGCCGAAAGCAAAGCCGCCGTCAATATCCTCGTCTCCTCCATCCAAGTGCTTCCCGCCCAACATCGCTTCGAGAAATGGGCCAATTTTCCCAAAGACCGTGACCGCTTGCTGGGCTTGCTGGCGCGGGAGGAAATGCCTCCGGTGGTCATCCTGAGCGGCGATCGCCACCTGGCGGAGATCTCCCGCGATCTCGCGGTGGGCTACCCCCTCTACGACATCACCAGCAGCAGTCTCAACAGCAGCTTCGGAGGCAATACGGAGGAAGAAAACCAGCTGCGAGTGGGGGAAAACTTCGGGGCCAATAACTATGGCAGCTTGACCATCGACTGGCACCGCCAGCCCCCCGTCCTCACTGCCACCATTCACGACCAGAAGGGCCGCCCCCAGCGGGCCACCACCTTCCAGCTCCAACGTTGACAGCACTCCGGGCGGGTTTAGAGCTTGGAGACGATGAAGAAGTATCTCATTCAACCCGGAGAAGAAAGAATCGCTCTCACCGAGGATGCCGAGCCCGAAGCTGCCGCCGGAGAGGTAAAGATCCGCCTGCAGGCGGCCTCCCTGAACTACCGCGACATCCTGAACCGGAAATATTCCCGGGAAGCGATCGTGCCCTTTTCAGATGGGGCCGGCGAAGTGGTGGCGGTGGGCGAGGGCGTGAGCGAGCACCAAGTCGGCGACCGGGTGGTGGGACTTTTTTTCCCCAATTGGCTGGAGGGGCCCATCGATCGCGAGCTCCATGCCCAGGGCCGAGGCGGTGACAAATCCCATGGCATGCTGGCGGAATACGTGGTGGGCCCCGCGCACAGCTTTCTCCCCCTCCCCGCCCACCTCAGCTACGAGGAAGCGGCCACCCTGCCCTGTGCGGGCCTGACCGCCTGGCACGCGCTCTTTGAGACCCCCACCCCGGCGCAGAAGGGCGACACCGTCCTCATCCAGGGCACCGGAGGGGTCAGCATCTTCGCCCTCCAGCTGGCGGTGGCCTATGGTTTGCAGAGCATCGTCATCTCCAGCTCGGATGAAAAGCTGGCCCGCGTGCGCGAGATGGGAGCGACCCACACGCTCAACTACAAGACCACTCCCGATTGGGAAAAAGCGGTCTTCGAGCTCACCGGGAAAAAAGGCGTGGACCGGGTCATTGAGGTAGGGGGGGCGGGCACTCTGGAGAAATCCATGAAGGCGGCCCGCTTCGAGGGCGTGATCAGCCTCATCGGCGTCCTCACCGGACTTCAGGCCGAGGTCAATCCCTTCCCCATCGTGGGCAAGAGCCTCCGCGTCTACGGCATCTACGTGGGCAGCCGCACCATGCAGGAGAATTTCCACCGCGGCCTCAGTGAGCACGGCATCACCCCCATCGTGGACCGCGTCTTTCCCTTTGCCGAGGCCAATGCGAGTTACGACTACCAGCTCGGCGGCAGCCACTTTGGCAACATCGTGGTGAAGGGGCAGTGAGTCCGCAAAAGAGAGAGCCAGTCGTCATGGCGGGGAAATCGCCGGGCGGGCCCTCCCTTTGCAAGAAAAATGCGGCCGCTCCTCAGTCCACTCCATTGCTGCGGACGTAATACTCGGCCTCCAGATCGCCGAGCGCCTCGCGCAGTTTCTCGATTTCCTCCGCCGGGCCATGGAACTCGAGGCGATACATCTCGGAGATCGCTTTCGAGGCCTCGATGCACTCACCCACATTCTCGAGATGGCGCAGGACTGCATCGGCATCGGCATAGAGCTCGCGGCAGTAGGCCTGGTCCCCGCAATGGGTGAAGTCATAGCACAGGCAGCTCTCGCCCTCCGTGCGAGTGCGGGTGACGAAGTCGACGATCAGTTCATGGAAAGCCTTTTCCTCACCGGGATTGATTTTGAAGTAGGGATGGATGCTGACAGCACGGGACAATTGACTCATAACCCTGCTAAAGTGACCGCTCCGGGCCCAACGGCAAGCTCCGAGATGCCCGCGCCAGCGATGGCTTTGAAACTCAGCTCCCACACGGGCGAAATTTTTCAACCGCGGACAGAAGCCAGCCGTCTCCATCTCCTGGTGAGCAAACCCTCCTTCCTTCCCGCTGCAGGGGGACCTCCGGGACGGCTTTTCGGTTGCGCTTCTCTGCAACGAGGCCAGCTTGCGCGGCTTATGAAAGTTTACGGATATGCTACCCAAGGAGCCGAGGAGAATCTGGCCGCCGTTGCCTTTGAGCGCACCGATCCCCGCGAGGGAGAGGTCGCCATCAAGATCACCCATTGCGGGATTTGCCACTCCGACCTCCACCAGGCCCGCAACGACTGGGGCAACACGAAGTATCCCTGTGTGCCGGGGCATGAGATCGCCGGCGTCGTGACCGCCGTGGGAGCAGGAGTCAGCAAGTATCAGGAAGGCGACCGCGTGGGCATCGGCTGCATGGTCAACAGCTGCCAGGAATGCCCCTCCTGCGAAGCCGACGAAGAGCAGTATTGCTCCGGCCCCAAGAGTTGCACCCTGACCTACAACGGCTCGAAATTCCCCGACGGCAAGAATACCTATGGCGGTTACAGCACCGACATCGTGGTGCGGGAGGAGTTCGTGGTGCGGGTGCCGGATGAGCTCGACCAGGCCAAGGTGGGCCCCATCCTCTGCGCCGGCATCACCGTCTATGCCCCCATGAAAAAGCTGGGCTTGAAAGTGGGCCAGACCCTCGGGGTGGCCGGGATTGGCGGGCTTGGCCACATGGCCGTCAAGCTGGGCAAAGCCCTCGGAGCCAAGGTAGTGGCCTTTACCCGCAATGAGGAGAAGAAGGACGAAATCCTCGCCATGGGGGCTGACGAAGTGGTCATCAGTAAGAACGAGAAGGAGATGGAAGCCGCCGCGATGAGCCTCGACATGCTCATCGACACCATTCCCGTGGCGCACGACATCGCCCCCTACATCGCGCTCATGGCCCCCAACAGCCACCTCGTGGTGGTGGGCAATCTGGAGTCCTTCCCCGAGTTCTCCCCCGCCCCACTCATCTTCCACGGCATCTCCATCCACGGCTCCCTCATCGGCGGCATCGCCGATACCCAGGAGGTGGTGGATCTCTGCGCCCAGCACGGCATCACCCCCGCGACCAAGCTCATCTCCATTGAGGAGGTCAACCAAGCCTACGACGAGCTGGCTGCAGGTGGTGGCAATGACTTCCGCCACGTCATCGACCTGGAAACCCTGCGCGAGCTGGAGGCGGTGCGGGAGGGCTCGGCCCCGGAAATCCCCGCCCCCGACCGGGGCGAGGTGGTGGGCCGCCACTAGCCCCCCTCCCGGAAAAATTCCTTTCCCCATCCCAAAGACCCGCATCCCTCCAGGCCAGGGATTGCGGGCTTTTTTATCAACCCTTCTGAGAAGGCGGTGCTGGGGAGATCACAAAATTCATAAAACTCTGCGGAAGAAACTGCGGTTGAGACAGGGAGTTAACAACCCCCTTCCATCATGAAAAGCTACCTTCTGCCACTGATTCTCTTCCTTTTCACCTTTCCCCTGACCTTGTCAGCGGCTCCCAATATCCTCATCGAGGGCTGGGATGGTGCCTTCTGGCCCAATATCAGCGACAACGATCATAACCCCAATCAACAAGTCACCGACTTTGACTCCGTCTGGGGCAATGAGATCAAGAACCGGCAGTACCGCATCCGCAATACGGGCAACCAGAATCTGGTCATCTACGTCAATGACAACAGCCCCTCCAGCACGTCCTCCCAGTTCACCTTCCCCGGCTTTCCCAGCTCGAATTTCAGCATCGCGCCGGGCAATGAGCTGGAGTTCACCATCCGCTATCGCCCGGTCACCGCCTCCCGCACGGCCACCATTCGCATCGATAGCAATGACCCCGACGCCGAGAGCACCTACACCTTCGCGGTCACTGGCGAGGGGAGGCTGGGAGAGGCCTCGGTCTACTACAAGCTCAACAACTCCAATGACACCAGCGATCACCGCATCGTGAATGATGAAGACACCACCCCCAGCACGAACAATGGCACCAACTTTGGCGCGGTCGAGGCCGGCCAGCACAAGGACCATCACTTCTACATCCGCAACAGCTCCGGGGCGAGCGATCCACTGCGCATCCGGGCCCCACGCCTCTCCGGCAGCGGGGCCAGTCACTTCGAGATTCGCAGCCTCGGCACCAGCAATCTGGGCGTGGGCAACAATCGCGATTTCCACATCCGCTTCAAGCCCACCAGTTCGGGAACCAAGACCGCGACCTTCACTTTTGACAACAATGATGCCAATGAGAATCCCTACAGCTTCACCATCACCGGCGTGGGGGTAGCAGAACCCGAGATTGCAGTGGAAGGGAAGCGCAATGGAGTAGGCACCACGCTGGATCCGGTCTTTGACGGAACCACCTCCTCCTCAAGCAGCAATGGCACCCTCTTCAACGACACCAATGTGGGAGACGAACGGCGTTCGACCTTCCGCATATCCAACACCGGCAACCAGAATTTGACCATCAGCAACCGGTCCTTCAGCGGCACGGGAGCGAGCCACTTTCTCACGGCCGGATTTCCCGCCAACAGCACCATCGCGCCGGGCAATCACGAGGAATTCGAGGTCATCTTCCGTCCCACCTCCAGCGGAGCCAAGACTGCGGTATTGAGCTTTGGTAATAACGACAGCAATGAGGACCCCTTCAGCTTCACCCTCCGGGGGACGGCCCACGCGCCGGAAATCCGCATCGCGGGCCGGCCGAATGAGTTGACCGGCTTCGACAATATTGCGAATGGAGAGACCACGCCCCGGGAGATCGAGGGAACGGACTTCGGGCGGGTGCGGGTGGAAGGGAACACGAGCAACGTCAATCACTTCAAGATCGTCAATGATGGCAGCCAGGGGCTGAACATCTCCAATCCCCGCCTCGTGGGACCTCACTCGAGCGACTTCAGCTTCAGCGGAGTGAATTCCGCCTTCAACATCGCAGCGGGCAACGAGCGGGAGTTTACCATCACCTTCAATCCTACAGCCGAGGGAGTGAGAAATGCGACCTTCCTCATTAATAGCAATGACCCCGACGAGCCGTTCTACTCCTTCGCCTTGCAGGGGGAAGGATATGGCTTCCCCGAGATTCGGGTGCAGGGACGACAAGAGTCCCATCCCGGCAATCCGACCCCGACCCTGACGGAGATTAGTGATGGCAAGACCGTCACCGAAGTCAAAGACGGCACCGAATTGCCCACCACCAAGGTCGGAGAGTCCTCCGAAATGGTGGTGCGTGTGCACAATGACGGCGATGTCGCCCTCGACTTTGGCACCCGCACCTTTGCAGGAAGCGGCGCGAGCCAGTTCAACACCGTGGGTTTCCCCACCAATGGCGCTCTTGATCCGGGTTCGCAGATCGAGTTCCGCATCCGCTTCACGCCCACCAGCTTCGGCACCAAGACCGCGACTTTTTCCTTTGGTAACAGCGATGCCGGGGAAGATCCCTTCAACTTCAACCTCTCCGCTCTGGCGGAAGCGCCCGAAATGGAGCTGGCAGGCCGGGCCCCGGACAATGTCTTCCGTGCCATTGCGGATGGCGACCTGAGCCCCTCCCAGACCAACGGCACCGACTTTGGCAACACCAACGTCACCGGCACCCAGGCGCAGCGGCTCTACCGCATCACCAACACCGGCAACAGCAACCTCAACATCAGCGGGCGCAACTTCAGTGGGCCGGCCGCCGGGGACTACTCGGTCTCCGGGCTCTTCGCAGGCAACCCCTTTGTCAATATCGGGCCCGGCGAGTCGCAAACCTTTACCATCACCTTTGATCCCTCGACGGAAGGGCCCCGCGACGCGGTCTTCAGTATTGAGAACAACGACCCCAACGAGGATCCCTACAACTTCGCCCTCACCGGATTTGGCATTGGCTTTCCCGAGATTCGGGTGCGGGGACGGCAGGAGGCGCACGGTGGCAACCCCACCCCGACTTTCTCCGAAATCGCCGATGGCGACACCACCCCGCGCGCGGCCGACGGCACCCGCTTCCCCGACACCCGGGCACAGGACGGGCCGACCTTCGAGGATCCCTTCATCTCCCGCTTCCGCATCCATAATGACGGGGACGGCGACCTCGAAATCGGCTCCCCAAGCCTCGCCGGCAACCATCCCGACCAGTTCACCCTCGAATTCTTCCCCAACGGCCACACCCTCGCCATCGGCGAAAGTGTCGACTTCCGCGTCCACTTCGTGCCCACCTCCTTTGGGGAAAAGAGCGCGGTGCTGAGCTTCACCACCAATGATGAGGATGAAAGCCCCTTCAACTTCACCCTCTCAGGCCGGGCGGAAGCTCCCGAAATCTCGGTGCGCGGCGGCGGGGCCTCCTTCAGCGAGGTCATTCCCGATGGAGACGCCACCCCACAGGCCTCGGACGGCACTCTCTTTGGCGAAGTCAACCCCGAAGGAGGCTCCCTCATCGTGCCCTTCCGCATCTACAACACCGGCAATGTCACCCTGCGCATTGTCGACAAGAACGTCTTCGGGCCCGATGCCGCGGACTTCACCATTCGCAGCCTGAACCCCAATCCCATTGCCACCACCATCGGAGCGGGAGATTACAAGGAGTTCGAGATCGAGTTCGATCCCTCGGACAAGGGCACCCGCACCGCCACCATCCGCCTAGATAACGATGATCCGAACGAGAATCCCTACACCTTCATGGTGCAAGGCATCGGAGCAGACCCCGACGCGACGCCCGAAATCGTGGTGCTCGGCACCAACCTGCAGCCCATCACCATCGGGGACTCCTCCCCCAGCTCGCAGGATGGCACCGACTTCGGCAGTCCCGTAGAGGGCAGCTCTCCGCTCACCCGCACCTTCACCATCCGCAACACCGGCGATACCCTGCTGGAAATCTACGCCATCTCCACCGTCAACAACCACTACACCGCCACCACTCCCGCAGCCATTGCGGAGGGCAGTCAAGAGACCTTCACGGTGACCTTCGACCCCGCCGAGGCCGGCTCTCAACAGGGGCAGATCTCCATCTTCTCCAATGACCCCACAGCCTCGCAGTTCACTTTCGCGGTCACCGCCGAGGTCACCGCGACGAACACCTCCGACCCGGAAGTCACCGCCATGGAGATCGACGGCGACGACATCATCCTCACCGCCAATTTGCCGGAGGGGCGCACCTTCAGCCTGATGCAAAGCACCACCTTGCAGGAGAACAGCTGGAGCACGGTTCCCGGTCACGCCAATCTGTCCGGCTCCGCCGATGCGGTGGAAATCACCCTGAGCGATTTTATCGATTCCGCGGAAAATCCCCGTCTCTTCTTCCGGTTGGTAGAACGGGCCCAATAACGCACGCCCCATTTCCCCCCCCTCCAGAGACCGTGTCCGTTCTTCCCCCCTCGGACACGGTCTTTCTTTTTTTTCTCTCCCCGCACTCCCCGCGAAGCTTGCATTTTCCACCCCCGCCCTCCACTGCGGAGGCGCGCTCCATGACTTGGCTTTTTCTCACCTTGCTCTCCGCCATTCTGCTGGGGTGCTATGATTTTTTGAAGAAATCGGCACTGCGCGACAACGCCGTGCTCCCCGTCATCTTCGGCGGCATCGCAGCGGGAGCCCTCGCCTGGATTCCCTTCATTCTCTGGTCCGCCCTCGCCCCCGCCAGCCTCCCCCACCCCGCTCTGCACGTGACCGCTCTTTCCGGTCTGGAGCACCTGCTCCTGCTGGCCAAATCCGCCCTCGTGGTCGCCTCCTGGATCTTCGGCTACCTCGGACTCAAGGCCCTCCCCCTTTCCATCGCCACTCCCATCCGCGCCACCAGCCCGCTCTGGACCATTCTCTTCGCCATTCTCCTCTTTGGGGAAAGCCCCAGCCTGCGCCAGTGGACCGGCGTGGCCATCATCCTCACCAGCTTTTTCTTCTTCTCGGTCGTCGGCAAGCGGGAGGGCATCCACTTCCATCGCAGCAAGCCCGTCTACCTCATCATCGCGGCCACCATCCTGGGCTCTTGCTCGGCCCTGCTGGACAAATACCTCCTGCAAAACATTGCCCTCACCGCCACCGAGGTCCAGGCCTGGTTCTCGCTCTACTCCGCCCCCGTCATGTTCCCGGCCCTGCTCTGGTGGCGCGGACGGGCCGACCGCAACCCCTTCGAGTTCCGCTGGACCATCCCCGCCATTGGCTTGACCCTGCTGGCGGCGGACTGGTTTTACTTCACCGCCATTGCCCAGCCCGAGGCCCTGATCTCCCTCATTTCCCCCGTGCGCCGCTCGGCGGTGGTGGTCTCCTTCGCCCTCGGCATCCTCCTCCTCGGCGAACAATTCCGCTTCAGCAAGCTCCTCGCCGTGCTCGGCATTCTGGCCGGGGTTTTCTTGCTGGCCTGATTTCTCACGCTGCCTTCTGAACAGCAAGTTCGCGGGAAAAGTCACAAAATCGTCACCACTTCCAGCGGGAAAAATGAAATCCAGACTGGCACTTTCGCCAGCCTGTCATGGCCGCCATTCCCACCAAGCTTTCCTTTTCCCGCTGGACTTTCATCGCGGTCATCTCTGCCTTCGTGACTTACTACTGCATGTATGCCTTTCGCAAACCCTTCGCAGTCCTGGCCTTCGAGGGCGACTGGTGGGGCGGCTTTGCACTCAAAACCGCTATCGTCACCGCACAATTGCTTGGCTACGTCACGGCCAAATTCCTCGGCACCAAGGTCTGCTCCAGTTTGGAACGAAACCACGTTTTCCCCGCCCTTCTCACCTGCATCCTCGTGGCCCTAGGCACCCTCGCCCTGCTGGCCATCCTCCCCCCCAGGCTCGGCGTCCTCGCCATGGTCATCAATGGCCTCTCCCTCGGCATGGTCTGGGGAATGGTCATGCGCCCTCTGGAAGGTCGTGGCAATTCCGAATTTCTCCTCGCAGGCCTCTGCTGCTCCTTCATCATCGCCAGCGGAGACGTCAAATCAATGGGCAGCCGCGTGCTCGCCTCCGATTTTTTCAACCAAACCTTCGGCTCTGATCTCTGGATGCCCTTCGCCACCGGGCTCATCTACCTCCTGCCCTTTCTCCTCGCCGCCTACTTTCTTGGCAAAGTCCCCGCCCCCAATCCACAGGAGGTAGAGTCCCGCAGCGAACGCAAGGCCATGAGCCCGGCGGACCGCCTTCTTTTCTTGAAGAAACTGGCCCTCGTCCTCATCCCACTCGCCCTCACCTACTTCCTGCTCACCGCCTTCCGCGACTACCGTGACAATTTCCAAGCCGATCTCTTTCTGGAAGTGGGAGTGGATCCCGAAAAACACCAGGATGCCTTCGCAAACTCCGAACGCATCATTGCCTTCTCGGTCGTGGCCATTGTCTCCCTCGTCATTCTCATCAAGCGCCACCTCACCGCTTTGCAAACGACCCACCTCGTGATGGCGCTTTCCCTCCTCCTCCCGGCCGGATCCATTCTTCTCCGCGAAGCCGGCCTCATCGATGGTTTTACCTGGATGATCCTCAGTGGTCTCGGCGCCTACCTTCCCTACATCCTCGTTCACTGCGTCATTTTCGAGCGGCTTGTCGCCTTCACTAAGGTGCCCGGCAATGCCGTCTTTGCCATGATGCTTTTTGACGGACTCGGCTACCTCGGCCCCATCATCATCATTCCCTTGGGCGATATCATCGGAGGGGAGTCGCGGCTGGCGACCTTCGACATCTTGACCTACACCCTCGCCGCAGTGGGCGTGACCGGCATGGTCGCCTGTCTGCTCCTGACCCCACGCTACCGGCAAAAGCAAGCCGCCGAAGCAAAAGGGGCTCTTCCCGAACTCTCATGAAAGTTGAACTCGTGGTATTTGATATGGCGGGCACCACCGTCGATGAAGACAATGTCGTCTACAAAACCGTCCAAAGCACCCTCACCGAGGCTGGCTACCAAGTCAGCCAAGAACAAGTCCTGGCGGCCGGAGCAGGTAAGGAAAAGTCGCAAGCCATTCACGACGTCCTCACCCTCGTCGGTCCCGCCCCCAGCGATGAAACGGTCCAGGCCCTCTTTGCCAACTTCCAGAAAAATCTCGCCCGAGCCTACCAGGAGCTCGATGTCCGGGAGCAGCCCGGGGCAGCGGCATGCTTCGCCACCCTCCGCGCTGCCGGAGTGAAGGTCGTGCTCAATACCGGCTACAATCGGGCCACCGCCGAGGGACTCCTCGCCAAGCTCGACTGGCAAATCGGGCGCGACCTCGACGACCTGGTGACTGCTTCCGATGTCGCCCGCGGCCGTCCCCACGGCGACATGATCGAGCTGGCCATGAGCCGCCAGGGCCTCTCCGACCCCGCCAAAGTCGCCAAAATCGGAGACTCCGCCATCGACATCGAGGAAGGTCACCGCGCCCACTGCGGATTCACCTTTGGCATCACCACCGGAGCACAAACCCGCGAACAACTGACCGCCGCCCGGCCCACTGCCATCGTGGCCAGTCTTGCGGAAATGACCGCCCTCCTCGCCTAGCGCAAGCCCACCGCCGAGCGCACGCGGGTGAGGACCTTGGAGGCCTCCTCGCGAGCGCGCTCCGCGCCTTCAGCGAGAATTTTCTCCACGTAGGCCTCATCCTTTTCCAGCTCCTCCCGGCGCTCGCGCATGGGCGCGAAGTAATCCCAATAAGCATCGAAGAGGCGCTGCTTGAGATCGCCATAACCAAAGCCCCCGGCCTCGAAGTCGGCCTTCAGCTGCGCTCGCTCGCTCTCGCTGGCAAAGAAGCGGTATAGGTCGAGAATGATGGAATTCTCTGTCGGCTTGGGAGCCTCGATAGGCGTGGAATCGGTCTCGATCTTCATCACCAGCTTGCGCATCTTTTTCTGGGGTCCAAAGATGGGAATGGTGTTGTTGTAGCTCTTGGACATTTTTTGCCCATCCAGCCCCGGCACCTTGGCCACATCCTCGCGGATGCGCGCTTCCGGCAGCACCAGCGTGCCCTCGCCGTAGAGGTCGTTGACCTTGCCCACCAAATCGCGGGTCACCTCCAAATGCTGCTTCTGGTCCTCGCCCACCGGGACCAGATTGGCATCGTAGAGCAGGATGTCCGCCGCCATCAGCACGGGATAAGCAAAGAGGGCGTGATTCGCCGATAGCCCCTTGGCAATCTTGTCCTTGTAAGAATGGCAGCGCTCCAGGAGCCCCATGGGACAAACGGTGGAGAGCACCCAGGCCAGCTCATTAACCTCCGGAACATCGGCCTGGCGAAAGAAAACCGCCTTAGCCGGGTCCAGCCCGCAGGCGAGGAAATCGAGGGCCAGCGAGCGCACATTCTCGCGCAAAGCCACCGGATCCCCGGTCGAAGTCATGGCATGATAGTTGGCGATGAAATAGAACGCCTCGCCCTCCTCCTGAAGACGCACGGCGGGTTCCATCGCCCCGAAGAAATTGCCAATATGGAGTCGGCCGGAAGGCTGCAGCCCGGTAAGAATTCGCATGCCCGACCTCATAGCGAGGGAATCCCAGCGGGAAAAGCGCGAAGTGGCCCGGGTCCTACTGCCAGCCTGCACCATTGTCTTCCCCCATCCATTTGCAAATGATGCCGGAGGTGACCCACCTCTTGCAAACCCTGGCTGACATCGCCACCGAGAGCGATCTGCCCGTCCTCCTCATCGGAGGCCATGCCGTGACCGCGCTGGGTTGCCCGCGCAGCACCTTTGACATCGACCTCCTCATTCCTCGCCAATCGGCTCCAGACTGGGAAGCCGTCCTCGCCAAGCTGCAATATCGCACGTTTCATCGCTCCGAACAGTTTCTCCAGATGGAGGGGACCGACGAACTTCCCCTCCCTCCCATCGACTTCATGCTCGTGGACGAAGAGGTCTTCGAACAACTCCACGAGTCGCGGTTTTCGGCCCAACCTCTCGCTACTCCGGGCGTTCTTCCCCTCATCGCACTCAAGCTCCACGCCATCCGACAACCCACGCGCGACAATATCGAAAAAGATTGGCAGGACATTTTCTCGCTCATCCGGGCCCACGGACTGACTCTCGACAACTCCGACCTCCGCGCTATTGTTCTACGACATGGAGGAGAAAGAGCCATCGAACGGATCCAAACCGAACTCGGGTGAGTTTCTTGATCTCCCTCCTGTCCCTGCTGGCGAAGGCCCTCGTCCGCACCGGGTGCGTTTTCTCAATCCCATTGACGTCGACAACTACTTCCGTCCTCTCATAAAAAATCCCCCCTCCGCCGAAGAACGCTGGGCCCGCAAAGCCGACGCCGAACCCTTCGAGGGCGTTTGAAGGAGCCATCGTTCGGAAGGTCTGTTTTTCGTCGCAGAGCCGCTGAGACACCGAGTTCCACAGAGCTAAGTCCTCCAAAAAAACTCCGCGCACCTCCGCGACTCTGTGTCTCTGCGTCAAAAAAACCCCAACCTC
>NZ_JAENIO010000053.1 GCF_016595415.1 Roseibacillus ishigakijimensis | reverse complement strand
ACACTCCTCGATCGGCTACCAAACCCCGGTCGCATTCGAGAGCAACTTCTACAAAAACTAAACCAAAAGTGGTCCAAAAATCCCTTGCACCTCAGTCTCACTTCGTTCGGCTGTGGACATCGAGTCCGATGTCGTATGTTGTCTTCATGGCGTGTTTTGGTAAAGTGTTGATGTTTGACAGGTTCCGTAGTCCAAGTAGTTGCGGGATAGCCCACGAAAATCCTAAGCACGCCACTTTTCCTTGAAAAGGTGCTGGTCTGGCAAATCATCAACCATATAATCTTGCCATAAGAAATGGAAAAAAACTACCATTCATCTCAGATTAGCAGTGTAGGATGGTATATTGCCTCATAGATACAGCGGATTGATCCGGTGACAGCCTATATAGATGAGGATTCCTCACACGAACCCTGGGCGGTATGGGAGAACAGAATCCTAGTGCGAGCATCAACCCCGGATGAAGCACTTCGGAGAACTAACGAGCATTTAGCAGAATGCGGGAGTGAATACACGAATTCGGATGGCGTCCTCTTGCGTGACATGGTCGTTGGACTCACCAGTCTAATTCCAATCTACGATGAACTAGAAGACGGGAATGAGATCGAATGGATAGACCACACAGGTGAGACTGTAATGGACATGTTTGAGCGAGTAAGGGACAATTCCTCATTGGAGGCCTTCATTATTCCCGAACGTGCCGCACATCAACGAGGCGAACAAATCACTGAGGCCAACTGACAAGTGATTTTCAGGAAATCTGTTCACAGAGTTTGGGGTGAGCTTCCTGATGTTTCCAGGGCCTTCGGGTTGCGGTTTTGACTGTGGTTTCGCGGCCCTGCGGGCTTTCCAGTGAGGCTCTCTCTCGGGTCGGCCGTATTTTTCGCGGTTTTGGCCGCATGGGAAGAGGATGCTGGTGGTCCTTGAATCGGTTCTGTGACGAGGTCTTGTTTGTGGACAGGAGTGTCCACGCTCCTTTTCCTTGTCTCAAGGGGGGGTCGTATACCAAAAACAGCTCTGCGGGAGCGGTCGCGGTTAGTGGTCATCGAATGGCTCAGAGGGCAGGAGCAGGCGAATCGCGGAAGCCTCGGCGAGGCCTCCTTACCGACAATGAACTCTCGAATGTCGCGCCGTCGTTCTCTCGGCCCCGGAGTTGAGGTCTACTAACAAGACACTGGTGCATCTGAGGCTCTACTGAATCTGTGGCGGGTAAGTTGTCTTTGCCATTTGTCCCAAAGAGATTTCAGGCAGAGAAGCTCGCAGGAAAAAACTTTTGAATAAAAGGGCGGGTGGATTCGTTCTCTCGATATGACCCAATCCCTGTTGCGTTCCTTGTTGGTTGTCGGTGGCTTTGTTTTTGCTTTTTTGGTTCCGTTGGTGGCCTCGGAGGTGGCGCGGGGGCCGCTTGATCCTCCGCCAACTCCTTCCAAGACGCTCGCGGTGGAGTTGCTCACTTTGCGGGATGAGCGTTTTGCCAAGGATTACGAGGTGGCGATGATTGTGGTGGGGGAGGCGGAGTTCAAGGGCTTGCAGGTGCCTTACGCGGCTTCGGTGACTTATTTTGGCCCGGTTTTTGAAAATGGGAAAAAGACCCGCCAGCTGTGCACGGATCGGTTTCTTTGGAATGAGGAATATGGCTGGTTCCTGCACGATGTCGGCGAGCGCTTGGGCCGCACCACGGTTTTCATCTGGAGCGAGCTGAAGGGGGAGGTGGAAATCGACTGACGGGAGTGGCCTTTCCGCTTCTCGCAGCGCTTTTCTGTTTTTCCCGGGGCCAAGCCATGCCATCTTCCGCGCGTGACTGTTGATGAGATGACCGCTTTGCCCGATGCCACGGGCCACTACGGGGACTTCGGGGGCATGTTCGTGCCCGAGACGCTGATGGCTCCCTTGCAGGAGTTGACCGAGGAGTATGAGAAGGCCAAGGCCGATCCGGAGTTTCAGGCCGAGCTCGATGGTTTGCTCGCGGATTTCTGTGGTCGCAAGACGCCTCTCTATTTCGCGGAGCGGCTCACCGAGAAGCTTGGGGGAGCGAAGATTTACCTCAAGCGCGAGGACTTGCTCCATACTGGCGCGCATAAAATCAACAACGCGCTCGGGCAGGTGCTGGTGGCCAAGCGCTTGGGTAAGACCCGCATCATTGCCGAGACGGGAGCGGGTCAGCATGGGGTGGCGACGGCGACGGTTTGCGCACGCTTCGGGATGGAATGCGTGGTCTACATGGGGGCGGTCGATATGGAGCGGCAGGCGCTCAATGTGGCCCGCATGGAGCTGATGGGCGCGGAGGTGCGTGGGGTGGAGGCTGGCCAACGCACCCTCAAGGAAGCGGTCAATGAGGCCATGCGCGACTGGGTGGCGACGGTGGAGAATACCCATTACATCATTGGTTCCGCGCTCGGGTCTCATCCTTTCCCGATGATGGTGAGGGACTTCCATCGCGTGATCGGTCGGGAGGCCCGCGAGCAGATTTTGGAAAAAGAAGGCCGCTTGCCGGACCTGCTGGTAGCCTGTGTGGGCGGGGGCTCGAACGCCATCGGGCTCTTTCATCCCTTCCTCGACGCCGAAAATGTCCGCATGGTGGGGGTGGAGGCCGGGGGCGATGGCATCATCCCCGAGCGTCACGCGGCCCGTTTTCAGGGAGGCAAACTGGGGGTCTTGCAAGGGACGAAGACCTGGTTGCTGGCCAATGAGGATGGCCAGATTGAGCTCACCCACTCGGTCAGCGCAGGTCTCGACTATGCGGCGGTGGGGCCGGAGCACGCCTTTTTGCAGAAAGAGGGCCGGGTGGAATACACCTACGCCACCGACGAGGAGGCGCTCGCGGCCTTCCAGGAACTGGCTCGCACGGAGGGGATCTTGCCCGCGCTGGAGACCAGCCACGCCATTGCCTACGGCATTAAAGTGGCGGGGAGTCTGCCCAAGGACGACATCATGATCATCAACTGCTCGGGTCGCGGCGATAAGGACGTGGCCACAGCAGCCAAGCACTTGTTGTAGGTCTTTGCAGGAGAAAAGGGGAGTGCTCTCCGTTTCTCCTTGGCCCCGTCCGCGCGCCTGTTAGTTTGGGTAATATGAAACTCAAGTTTTGTGGCGCGGCGGGGACCACCACGGGTTCGCAGCATCTACTGGAGGTCAATGGGCAACGCATTTTGCTGGACTGCGGGTTGTATCAGGGGCGGCGCAAGGACGCCTTTGAAGTGAACTGTTGTTTTCCCCAGTTCGACCCCGCCTCCATCGATGTGGTGGTGCTTTCCCATGCCCACATCGACCATGCCGGAAACCTGCCCAATCTGTGCAAAAAGGGATTCACCGGCAATATCTTCAGCACCTTCGCCACGCGGGATTTGTGCTCTATTATGCTGCCGGATTCCGCGCACATTCAGATAAACGACACCCGTTGGCTGAACAAGAAGCGCAAGAAACAAGGATTGCCACCCTTAGAGCCGCTTTACGACAAAATCGATGCTGAGAAGTGCCTCCGCCAGTTCGTCAATATCGACTACGATCGTCGGATGCTGATTGCCCCCGGGGTGACTCTCACTTTTCTCGATGCCGGCCACATCCTGGGAAGCGCGCAAGTGCTATTGGAGATTGAGGACGAGGAAGATGGAGAGAAGAAGCGCCTTCTCTTTTCCGGAGACGTGGGGCGAGGGGATAATGATATTTTGCGCGACCCGGTGGCGGCGGAAAACATCGACTACCTGATCATGGAGAGCACCTACGGTGGTCGCGAGCACGAGCTGGGCACGGGGGCGGACGAGGAGGTCGCCGAGGTGCTCAATACCGCTCTCCGCCGAGGCGGAAAGGTCATCATTCCCTGTTTCGCGGTCGAGCGCACCCAGCAGATTCTCTATGTCTTGCATCAACTCTTTGAGGAGAAGAAAATTCCTCTGGTCGATGTCTACGTCGACAGCCCACTGGCGACCAATGCCACCGAGATTTTCCGCCTTCATCCAGAGTGCTTCAATGAGGAGGTTTACGAATTTCTCCATTCCAAACGCGACCCATTCGGCTTCGAGGGGCTGACCTTGATTCGGTCCGTGGCCAAGTCCAAGGAACTCAACGAGAGGGAAGACCAGTGCATCATCATCTCGGCGTCCGGGATGTGTGAAGCGGGCCGCATTCTGCACCACCTCAAGAATGGCATTGAGGACCCGCGGAATACCGTGTTTTTCGTCGGTTATTGTGCGGAACAGACGCTGGGCTGGAAGCTGCGCGAGGGCTGGGACAAGGTTCCCATCTTTGGGGAAGAATACACCGTGAAAGCGCAGATCGACATGGTGGATTCCTTCTCCGGTCACGCCGACCACTCGGAGTTACTGGATTATTTCCAAGCGATTAGCGGACCCAAGAAAAAGGTCTGGCTTGTGCACGGTGAGCCCTCCCGCTGCGAAGCTCTGCAAGCCGCCTTGCGGGAAATCCACGATGGGGACGTGATCGTCGGGGAACTCGGGAAGACCGTGGCGGTTTGAGTCGGAAGTTTTCTGCCAACGGCTTTTTCGACTTACCATTCGATGGCGGCGGCGGCCCAGGTGAGGCCGGCGCCGAAGACGACGAGGACAATCTTGTCCCCG
The DNA here is from genome assembly GCF_016595415.1 of Roseibacillus ishigakijimensis. Taxonomy (GTDB): domain Bacteria; phylum Verrucomicrobiota; class Verrucomicrobiia; order Verrucomicrobiales; family Akkermansiaceae; genus Roseibacillus; species Roseibacillus ishigakijimensis. The sequence goes on along the minus strand of NZ_JAENIO010000053.1, from coordinate 19,701 downwards.
CGCTCGAAGCGGCCGGTGCGATGGGCTTCGTCGAGGGCGATGGCGACCGCTGCGGCCGAGGTGTTGCCGTATTTTTGCAAATTGGTGAAGACGCGGTCCTTGGGCACGGTGAGGCGGTCGGCGATGGCGTCGATGATGCGCAGGTTGGCCTGATGGGGGACGACCAGTTTGACTTCCTCGGGCGCGATTCCCGCGCGCTCGAGAACGGTTTCCGCCGACTGCTTCATGCGGGTGACGGCGTGTTTGAAGACTTCTTTGCCCAGCATGGCGAGGGAAGCGAGGCGCTGGTCGGCATTCTCGCTGGTGATGGGGCAGGCGCTGCCCCCGCCGGGGATATTGAGGAGATGGGTCTGGCGTCCGTCGGTCCCGATCTCGGTGGCGATGATGTTGCCTTCGCCCTCACGGGAGCGACGCAGGACGGCTGCTCCCGCGCCATCGCCGAAGAGGACGCAGGTGTTGCGGTCTTCCCAGTTCACAAAGGAGGAGAGTTTTTCGGCCCCGATGATGAGAGCGTTTTGGAAGGCTCCGTCGGAGATGAGGCGCTTGGCGATTTTCATCGCGTAGAGGAAGCCCGAGCAGGCGGCGGAGATATCGAAAGCCACTGCGCCGAGGCTGCCGAGGGTCTGCTGCACGTAGCAGGCGGTAGCGGGAGTGAGGGTGTCGGGAGTGATGGTGGCGACGATGATGAGGTCGACGTCCGCAGGTGCGATACCGGCTTGGGCGAGGGCCTTTTCGCCCGCCTTGGCCGCCATGTGGGAGGTGAACTCGCCATCGGCAGCGATGCGACGTTCCTTGATGCCGGTGCGGGTCGTGATCCACTCGTCCGAGGTGTCCACCATGGACTCCAGTTCGGCATTGGTCAGGATTTTTTCCGGCAGGTAGCTGCCAGTGCCTGCAATCATCACGGGGACCTGGGATTCCGGTTTGCTCGTCGCTTCGCTCATGTTCGTGTGGGGAAAGAGCTTCGGACCTCTTTCCCGATCTGGCAAGCGGGGAGTCCGCCAGAGGAGGGAATCCGCATTCGTGGATTGAATCCGCCAGTCCTTTGGCCAATCATTTCCCCATGCCGATGACCCTGGAGGATGCGCAACAGTTGCTGGAATCAGCCCATGAGCGGGGCCGACTCGCTCACGCCCTCATTCTCAGTGGTCCGGTCGGCAGTGGCAAGAGCGAGCTCGCCGCCCGCCTCATCGCGACGCTCAATACTCCCAAGGATGGGGGGGCGGATCTCTGGGGCGAGCCCGTGGTCAGCGAGCCCAAGCCTTTGGAGGACTGGGAAGGTGAGTTCGTGCGATTGGTGCGGCCGAAGTCGAAGTCCCGCCGCATCAGCGTCGACCAGATGCGGGAGCTGGAAAAGCCGCTGCATCTCTCGGCGCCGCAGGGGACCTGGAAAATCGGGGTGGTCATCGATGCCGATCGGATGGGAGAAGAAGCGGCCAATGCCTTTTTGAAGACCTTGGAGGAGCCGCCTGCGGACTGCCTCTTGTTGCTCTTGACCGCTTCGCCAGCTCGTCTGCTGCCCACCATTCTCTCGCGCTGTGTTGAGATTTCCCTCATCAATCGCCAGGGCCTGGAGGAACGGTTGGCCGCGCGCACCGCGGGGATGGAGCGGGTGCTGGCCGGGATAGCGCGCCAAGGCCCGGATGTCTGGGCCGCGCTCAATCTCAAGGTGGCCTTCGAGGACATTCTGACGGAGTGGAAGAAGGAGCGCGAAAAGGTCTTTGCCGACGAGCTCAAGGCCGAGACCGCGCACTATAAAAATGCCAGCGAGGGCAAGTGGTTGGCCGACCGCGAAGAGGCCATGAAGGCCGAACTGGCGGGCGAACTGATCGAGGCCAAGGGCGTGCTGGTGCAATGGCTGGCGGCCTGGATGGGCGATGCCGTGCGGGCCCGGTTTGGCAGCGAGCGCTGCGACCTTCCGCGCCAGGCCGAATACACCCGAGCCTTCGGGCAAAGCCGGGAACTGCCGGACTTGTTGCGGCGCACCGAGGCTCTCAAGGAGCTGGGGAGCCTCTTCGAGACCAATGCGCAAGAAACGTTGGTTTTGGAGACCAGCCTCCTGACCGCGTTTTCGTAAAAAAAGACGGATGCCCCTGGCTGCAGGGAGCATCCGTGGAAAAAAGCAAACCCGACTTTATACCAACTCAAGTCCTCATCTGGTAAAATGAGAGGACTTTTGTGCTGGAAAAATGCGCTGCGCGATCGGCCTCACTTTTTCGGCTTCAGGCTTCCAATTTCCGAGTTGTCAATCGGTTGTGATGCCCGCATCACAACCTCTTTTCGCCTTGAACTTGAAAACCTGAACTTCGATCCTTTTACCAGTTGAATCCTTTCGTTGGTATTAGGCTAGCGGCGGCGGCGGAGCAGACCGAAGAGGCCGAGGGCTCCCAGAAGAGCGGTCGAGGGTTCGGGGATGACGCTCAGAGACAACCCATTGTGATAGCCTGTGCCGCCTGGCCCATTGTTAAATTGATAGGAAATCTCGTCGGTGATTCCATCAGACAAGAAGGAGAACTGCACGAAAGGTGTCGAAGCCGATCGATCCGACGCGTTCATGGTGGTCGTTCCACTTTGGTCGGGCTGCGATCCATAGGAGGCGATGAAGGTGGTGTCCTGGCCATTGCTGTCGCCGACTCCATGGAGAGTCAGAGTGATGGTCTGCCCGGCTCCAAAGGCGGCGAGACCGCTGATGGTCATCACATTCGTGCCGTCGGCGTTGTTCTGGTAGACATAGCCCTCATACAGGGGATCTTCGTCGTTCCATTTGGTGTCACCGGCATTGAAGCCGTTGGCGCTACCGGTGGTGATGACGGAGAAGGGCCCGACGGAGGTGGAAACGGCCAAGTCGGTCCAGCCGCTACCATTGCCTCCACTTCCGGAGTTGAGCAGGGTTCCGCCGGCCACGTTCGGATCCGCGCTGGTGAAGTCGGCCAAGGTGGGATCAGGGGCGTCGCCATCGCCACGCGTGTTAGGGACGTTGAAGTTGATGGCGATGGCCGCCGAGTGCAAGGGAAGCGGAAGGAGGAGGAGGCCGCAGCTGAGAAGCGACAGTGGGTTGTGAGTGATGGTTTTCATGGATGTTTTGGCAATGATCGAGTTTTCAGAAATCGATCATTTGAGTTTCTTTTTTGCAAAAGGCGGGGCTGGGTGCGAATGGAAAGATGTATTCTGTGAGTTGACCTGTTGCGCAGAGAAGGGCGGGCCGGATCGCTTCGCGCTTGGGGCTGCCGGAGCCTTGCCGTAGCGTGCGGGCATGAATTTGCCTGTGATGGACATTGCCGATGAGCTTCTGGCGGCCTTTGCGCCCGGGGGCTTGCGCCGCATTTTGCTGAAAGCGCCCACTGGCTCGGGAAAGTCCACCGCCGTGCCCAAGATGCTGCTGGAGAGGGGAGACTTCGCGGGCCGCATCGTGGTGGTGCAGCCCCGGCGCATTGCGGCACGCATGTTGGCGGAATACGTGGCCTCGCTGGTGGGCTCGCGGGTGGGGGAAAAGGTGGGCTACTCGGTGCGGTTCGAGAAAGTCTACGGTCCCGCGACCCGGCTGATCTACGTCACCGATGGGGTTTTGCAGCGTTGGTTGGCTGAGGAAGGCGGGCTGGCGGGGGTGGATTGTGTTCTTTTCGATGAGTTCCATGAGCGGCGCTTGGCGAGTGATCTGGCGCTGGGGCGGGTGTTGGGTTTGCAGGAAAAGCGCCCGGACCTCCGGGTGGGGGTGATGTCGGCGACCTTGGAAGTCGCGGGTCTGGAGGACTATCTGGCCCCCTGCGCGCAGCTGTCCTCCGAGGGGCGGCGTTATCCGGTCACGATTTCCTATGCCGGGGCCAGCGAGCGCAAACGCAATCGCTTCGGCCGCATGGAGGAGGAGGCGCTCTGGGACCGGGTGGTCAAGGTCTTGCGCGAGCAGCGGGCGGAGGAGCCGGCCACGGGCGACCGCATTCTGGTTTTCCTGCCCGGCGTTTACGAAATTCGCAAAACGGTGGAGCGCTTGCAGAACTCGAGCGTGGCCAGTGGCTACGAGGTCCTGCCCCTCTACTCCGGCTTGCCGCCGCAGGCCCAGCGGGCAGCGGTGGCGCGCGGGGGCGGGCCCCGCATCATTGTCTCGACCAATGTGGCGGAGACCTCTCTCACCATCGATGGCATCAGCCTCGTGATCGATTCCGGACTGGCGCGGGTGGCGAGCTTTGATCCCCGGCGGGGTCTTGATTCCCTGCAAATCCAGCCCATTTCGCAGGCGGCGGCCGAGCAGCGGGCGGGTCGCGCGGGGCGCACTGGCCCGGGCTCCTGCGTGCGTCTGTGGTCCGAGGCCGATCACGGGCGGCGGGCGGCCTTTGAGTTGCCCGAGGTCCGGCGCGTGGACTTGGCGGAGGCGGTGCTCTATCTGAAGGGGGCGGGCTATGCCAGCATCGATGACTTTCCTTGGCTGGACGAGCCGACGGTGGAGGCCGCGGCCCGGGCGGAAGAACTCTTGCGCAGTCTGGGGGCTTTTTCCGGGGAGGGCTTGTCAGAGGCGGGTCGCCTGATGGCCAGCTTTCCCCTCCATCCCCGCACCGCGCGCTTGCTCCTGGCGGCAGACGAGCACGATTGTGTGGCGGAGGCCTGCTTCGCGGCGGCCGTCCTGCAGGGCGAGGGGGTGTGGGCCAAGAAGGGTGGGAAAGAGCGGGAGCGCTTTGTGGAGGAGGGCGATTGGGCGGACTTCGAGGCCGACTGGCGGGCGGTGCGGGAGGCGGAGAAGGCGCGCTTCCGGGTGGAGAGCTCTCGGTCCCTGGGGGTGCAGGGGCGCAACGCCCGCGAGGCCCTGGCGAGCTACCAGCAGCTCTGCGGCATGGCCAAGAGCCGGGGTCTGCGCGTCGACCGGGTGCGCTTCGAGTGGAATGGCGAGGCCTTGGCCAAGGCGGTGGTCACGGCCTTCGCCGATCGGCTCGGGGTTCGCTTGGGCACGGCCACGCTGTCCTGTCGCCTAGTAGGGCAGCGGCGGGGCAAGCTCGATGAAACCAGTGTGGGGCGTTTCGGCGAGCTCTTCGTCGCCTGCGAGGTCACCGAGGTGGAGGGGCGGGAGATGACCACTTATCTGAAGAGCTGTGCCCGGGTGGAGCTGGCCTGGTTGCGGGACCTTTTTCCCCACCGGCTACGCGAAAGCGAGGGCGCGGAATGGGATGAGGATACGCGCAAGGTGGTGGCCCGGCAGCGGGTGCTCTTCGATGATTTGGTCGTGCGCGAGCAGGAGGGTGGCACGGTCAGCCGGGAGCTGGCGGGGGAAATTCTCGCCGAGCAGGTGCTGGCGGGGAAAGCTCCGCTGAAGAACTGGGACGCGGGGGTGGAGCGCTGGATTGCGCGGCTCAACTTTCTGGCCGCCACCCAGCCGGAGCTGGAAATGCCGGAATTCGGCGAGGAGGAGCGGCGCTTTGTGATTGCCGGAGTGTGCGAGGGGGCGGCCAGTCTGCGCGAGATTCGCAACCGGGAGGTCAAGCCCCAGCTGCGCGAGTTTCTCTCTGCCATGCAACGGGCCAGCCTGGAAAGCTATGCGCCGGAAAAGGTCACCCTGGCCAATGGCATCAACTCGCGGGTGAATTACAAGGAGGGTGAGGAGCCTTGGATTGAGGAAAAGGTGCAGCGCCTCTACGGGGTGGAAAAGACGCCCGCTTTACCGGGGGGGCAGAAGCTGGTGGTCAAGATTTGTGCGCCCAATCAGCGGCCGTGGCAGGTGACCAAGGATCTGGAGAGCTTTTGGGAAAGTGGCTTTGCCCAGATGAAGAAGGACTTGGCCGGGCGCTATCCCAAGCACAATTGGGAGGGACCGGCGGAGAGAAAGGGCTGAGAGCACTCGTCCGGCCTCCTGGCGATTTCGTCCTGGGAGAATTTCCTAGGGAGTGTCTCTTGTAGCGCTGACGCCTCGTCGGCCCCAGAGCGGGAGGGTTTTGTAGCGCCGACGCCTCGTCGGCCCCAGAGCGGGAAGGTTGGATTGATTGTGGGGGAAAGAGCCCGGGCGCTCAGGAGGAGGAGGCGCGGAGGCCTCCTGATGCCCGCTGGAAGCGCGCTCCACTGCTTTGTTAGTGGTCACTGGAAGCGCGCTCCACTGCTTTGTTGGTGGTCGCGGGAGGGCGGCATCGCAGGGAGGGAGAAAAACTGCCCGGATGGAGGTTTGCGCTGGCGGTGGGCAGGGGGTAGGCTGCCTCCCTGCTTATGAGGTGTTTCTACTCCCCGGGCTTCGAGCTCGAACTTCCCCAGGGTCATCCCTTTCCCATGGATAAATTCCGGGTCTCCAAGGATATGCTGATGGAAAAGGGCATTCTGCGTGGGGAGGACATCGTGGAGGTGCGGGCGGCCGATAGCCATCTTCTCAAGCGAGTGCATGATGAGGCTTATTTGCAAAAGATCTATTCCGGTCGTCTCGACCGCAAGGAGCAGCTGCGGCTGGGCTTGCCCGTGAGCACGCGGCTCTTCGAGCGCAGCTCTACCGAGGTGGAGGCCACCCGGCAGGCCTGTTATGCCGCTTTGGAAGAAGGGATTGCCATTTGCCTGGCCGGGGGCACCCATCACGCCTTCCGCGACCATGGTGAGGGCTACTGCGTTTTCAACGATGTCGCCATTGCCATCCGTGATCTGCAACTGCGTCGCCCGGGTATCCGCATCATGGTGGTCGATACCGATGCCCATCAGGGGAATGGCACCGCTTCTCTGCTGGCCGATGATCCGCGCGTTTTCACCTATTCTATTCACGTGGGGAAGAATTACCCCTCGCGCAAGGAGGTTTCCTCCATGGATGTGGAGACGGTGCGCTATGTGGAGGGCGGCATGTATCTCAAGCAGCTCTTCACCACCCTGGCGGCCGCTCTCGATGTCTTTTCGCCCGATCTCGTCATTTGGATTGCCGGAGCGGACAATCATCGCAACGATCGCTTCGGACAAATGATGCTCTCGGTGAAGGATTTGCAGCGCCGGGACGAGGTCATTCTGAGCGCCTTTTTGCGCAACCGCATCCCCGTCAGTGTGCTTTACGGAGGCGGCTACAACCGCACGAGTGAGAATACAGCCAAGATTCACCGCAATACCGTGGCGACGGCCAAGCGCTTGGCGGAGATTTATTTGCGCTGACGGGGGCTAAACGAGGGCCGGGCAGGGTTGGCGGAGTTCTTCGATCGCGGCGACAACAGATTCGGTGGTCACTTCGCGGCTGGTGTGGGCTTCTCCCGCCCGCGAGAGGAGGACGAAGGTGCGCTGGCCTCCGGAGAACTTTTTGTCCCGGCCCATTTTCTCGATGAGCAGGTCGGTGGAGAGGTCCGCTGGCAGGGTCAGGGGCAGGGAAAAGCGCTCGAGTAGGGCGAGAATTTTTTCACTATCGGCTCGCGTGAGGGTGGAGTGTTTTTCCGAGAGGAAGAGGGCTGCCCGGATGCCCAGGGAGATGGCTTCGCCGTGGAGCAGTTCTCCATAGGGGACGGCAGCCTCGATAGCGTGACCGATGGTGTGGCCAAAGTTGAGGAGAGCGCGGGTGCCGGCGGTTTCCTTTTCATCCTCTTCCACCACATGGGCCTTGATGGCGAGATTGCGCAGCAGGAGTTCCGCTGGTGGCGGGGCGTCCTCCGGATCGAGCGCGGCCAGCTCGTCGAGCATGTCGGCATCGCGAATGGCGGCGTGTTTGATCACTTCGGCGAAGCCTTCCCGGTATTCCCGTGGCGGGAGAGAGGTCAAGGTGGCAGGATCGATGAGAACAAAGTGGGGTTGGTGAAAGGCCCCGAGGAGATTTTTTCCCTCTGGTGTATTCACCCCGGTCTTGCCGCCCACCGAGGAGTCGACTTGGGACACGATGGTGGTGGGCACCTGCACCACGGGGATGCCCCGGTAGTAGATGGCGGCTACAAAGCCCGCCAAATCCCCCGTCACGCCCCCGCCGAGGGCGATGATGAAGGAGGAGCGGTCGTGTCCGGCCTGGATGAGCGAACGCGAGAGCTGATCGGCCTGGGCCATGGACTTGGAGCCTTCCCCGGCGGGAAAGAGGTGCGTCGAGGTCTCGAAGCCCGCATCTTGCAGGGAAAGGCGGGCAGTCTCCAGATAGAGCGGGCCCACGGTGTCGTCGCTGATCAGGGCGGCTTTCCCACTGAGTCCAGCAATCTTGCAGTGTTGGCCGAGGCGTTGGAGAGCGCCGCTCTCCACGAGGATCTCGTAGCGGGTGTGGGTCAGGGAAACGGTTTCGACAGGCACGCGACGAGCAAACCGGATCTTGGCCCGGCTACAAATCAAAAAAGACCCCGGAGAGGGTCTTTTCTGACAAGGGAGGGGGGTGAAAGAGGCCTGGAGCGGGGGCGAGCGGGGCCACTCACATGTTGCGCTCGATCATGGCGTGCTTTTTCAGCCCGTTGATCCACTTGTCATAGCGCTCGGTGCGCTTCTCAATATCGACTTCCTTCTTCATGCGCTCATAGACTTCCTCCTGGCTCAGGGGAGGGCTGGGGCCGTAGTTGATTTTGAGGATTTTCACGATGGTAAAACCGGCCGGATCCTTGAGGGGGCCGACGAGGTCGCCTTCCTGGGATTCCTCGAAGAGGGCATCACCGAAGGAGAGGGATAGGTCGGTGCGGGGGGTGTCGCGCCAGAATCCGCCTTCGTCGGCAAAGGCTCCGTCGGAGTGTTCTTTGGCCAAGGCGGTGAAGTCGGCGCCTCCCTTGAGCTCGAGAAAGAGTTTGTCAGCCAAGGCCAGCTGACGCTCCGGGGTGACATTGGGGTCGTAGCGATCGCGGGCCACGAGGAAGATTTTTTGGAAATCGATGCTGTCCTTGGTGCGGTCGCGCATGGCGCGTTTGCGCTCTTCATACTTGGCGCGAATTTCCGCCTCGGTGGGTGGGGGGATGTCGCCAAACTGCTGGGAGCGATAGGCTTGCACAAGAATTTGTTCGCGCTGTTGCTCGCGGAAGCTGCGACGGGTGAGTCCGTTTTCGCGCAGGAAGCGGTTGAATTCGTCCTCCTTGCCATCATAGTCCTCGCGCACGATGCGGGCGATCTCCTGCTCCACGACATGGTCGGGGATTTGTGCGCCCATGCCTTGCACCTCGGAGAGGAGGAGCTCGTTGTTGATGAGCTGTTCCAGAATCTGGTCGCGGAATTCCTTGAGGCGGCGCTGGTAGATTTCTCCCTGGCGGGGATACATCGTTTGCAGAACCTCCCGTCGGGGGGCGAGCAGGGTTTCCACTTCCTTCTTGGTGATGGCGTGGCCGTTGACCTTGGCGGCGATGGAGGTGATCTGGAATTCCTTGGCCCCGAGGGGGACGAGCAGGAGCAGGAGGAGGAGGGTGAGAAGGGATTTCATGAACTCAGGCAGCGTAGACGCGGTCTTTGGAGATGCCGCGCATTTCGAAGGCGCGCAGAATGGTTTTTTCGATGAGATTGGAAGGGCAGGAGGCCCCGGCGGTGACCCCGATGGTGACGGGGCCTTCAGCGAGAAATTTGTCGGGATAGTGGGAGTTGACCTCTTCTTTTTTCGCCAAATCGTAGTGGGCGATGGTTTCCAGGGAGTCGAGGCAGGCGGCATCCTGAATGAAGTAGGTGGGGAGTTCTTCCTGGCCGATTTCCACCAGGTGGGAGGTGTTGGAGGAATTGTATCCTCCGACTACGAGGAGAACGTCCATGGGCGCGGTGAGCATCTCGAAGAGGGCGTCCTGGCGCTCCTGGGTCGCCCCACAGATGGTATCAAAGACCCGGTAGTTGTCGTCGTTGCCGTCCCGTTGCACGATGGCTTCGCGCACCCGGCGCTGGATTTCCTCCGTTTCGGATTTCAGCATGGTGGTCTGGTTGGCCACGCCAATTTGGGTGAGGTGGATTTCGGGGTCGAAGCCCGGAGAGGTCGCGCCCTCGAAGCGGGCCATGAAATCTTCTTTTTCGCCGCCATGGACGAGGTAGTGGCAGACGTAGTCCGTCTCGGCGAGGGTGAGGATGACGAGGTAGTGGCCATTGCCCGCTTCCCCCAAGGCCCGGGAGGCGGTGGCCCGGGTTTCCTCGTGGCCCTTCTTGCCGTGGATGATGGAGGTGACGCCGGACTTGGCGTAGGTGCGCACGCGTCGCCAGACCTTCATCACGTCGCCACAGGTGGTATCGATGATGTAGCAGCCCTTCTCCGCGAGCTTGTCCATGAACTCGCTGGGAGCACCAAAGGCCGGCACGATGACCACGTCCTCTTCGGTGAGGGCATCGTATTGCTCGTTCATCTCTTTCCAAGGGAGTGTCTTTATCGCCATTTCGGCCAGCTGGCGATTGACCTCGGGGTTGTGGATGATTTCGCCAATCAAGTAAATCTCTTGGTCGGGGAAGACGCGGCGGGAGGCGTAGGCCAGGTCGATGGCTCGTTCCACACCGTAGCAAAAGCCGAATTGGTTGGCGAGGCGCACTGTGGTATCGCCGATGGTGAGTGCCCCTCCTTGTTTCTTGAGCTTTTCCACCACCGCAGATCGATAGTGTTTCTCAACTTCGGCCTGGACCAATTCCATCACTTCGGGACGTCGCACATTGACGCGTTTGGCCTTTTTGGTGGCTGGGGTAGAACTCATATTTCGGGAAAGGGAAGTCGGGGTGCGGAAGGGATTTGTCAAGTCGGGTTAGGCAGCGGGGCGGCGGGCATCCTCTGCGGGAAGGAAGGGGAGGACGAAGGCTTCTTCGAAAGTGAAGAGGTCGCTAAAGTCCTCTGGAGAATCGGAATCCTGTTTGCCAAAGACTTGTTCGTTGATGAGATTGAAGACCATGTCGCCCACGTGCTGGCAGCGACGCACTCCCCATTCGCGCAGCAAAGTCGCGGCCATGGGGCCGAATTGGTCGAGCGCGAAGTCTCGAAAGCCAACGAGTAACTCCGGCCCGGTAACATGGCGGTTGGCATTTTCGTCGCCTTCCTTGGAGCGCTTGACGGTGAAGTCGAGAGCTTCCTTGAGGAAGTAGTAGGCATCCGGATCGAAGCGTGAATCTCGCTGGCAGATGGTGGCGATGGCTTCTTGAAAGGCGCTGGCGTGCATGCGGTCGGGAAAAAATTAGTTGCTGATGGGGAGGATGTCGGGAGGGAGGTCGGTGGAGGCGGGCTCCTCTTGAGCGGTTTCGGTCTGCGGTTGGGCCGAGCCGGGGATGACGTTGAATCGCTCCGGAGCCTGCCAATCGGGGTGGTCGAGGCGGAGGCGTTCTTCAAAGGCTTCGGCCGCCGACGTGTTGCCGGCTTTCTTGAAGCTCCAGGCTGCCTTGTAAAGGGCGAGGGGCTGGATGTTGGCGTCGGAGAGGAAGAGCTCGGAAGCCCGCACATAGGAGGAGGCTGCGGTGGAGTAGTCTCCTCGGGCGAGGAAGATATCGCCCATGGTGAGGTGGAGCCCGGCTTTTACCGTGCCCTGGGGATCGAGGTCGAGGCCGCGCAGCGCGGCGATCTCCGCTTCGTCCCACTGGGCCATCGCGAGGTGGGCGTGGGCCTTGTCGAGGAAGGCGTCGCAGCGCCAGAAGGGATCGTCTTCATGCTCGAGAATGATCGCGATGGCGTCGAGGGCCCGGCCTTCTTGGCCCGGGATTTCCAAACGGGACTTGGCGAGGGCTTTCCAGACGCCAATCTCGGTTTCCCCCTCCTCGTCCAGCGCTTGCACATAGCTCAGGTAATGGTCGGCGGCGGTGAAGTTCGACTTCTCATACATCTGCAGCCCGAGCCAGACGAGGAGGCGTCGGGGCATGGTTTTGCGAGGATTGACCGCGTAGAGCCGGGTGACGGTGTTGCTCAGCTCGGAGGCGTCCTTGAGCCTGTAGTAGCAGAGGGCCATGGTGGTGCCGGCCGGATCTTCGTAGAACTCGGGCACCATTTTGCGGGCTTTGTCGAGGTGGTCCAGGGCGGACTCGAACTCCTCCCGGTCGAAGTAGCCCAGGCCCATGTTGTAGTGGGCTCGCGCGACGGTGTCCTGGCTGAGGTCGTCGTAATTGGAGAGCAGGTCCTGGTAAGCTGCCAGCATCTCCTCGGTGCGTCCTTCCTGCCGGTAGAGACGCCCGGAGAGTTGCAGGGCAAAGGAGGCCAAGGAGGGATTCTCCTCCCGCTGGGCCAAAATCCGTTCGCAATCGGAGAGGGCGGACACCCGGTCGCCAACCCCGAGATAGGATTGTGCCCGTTTGGCGATGGCTTCAAGATAGAATTCGGACTCCGGATGGCGGGAAATGAACTCCGAGAGCAGGCCGATGGCGCTGCTGTAATCCTCGTTTTCAACCAAGGCCCAACCACTCTTGAAGAGGGCAATGCTTTGCATCTCCTCAGGCAGCAGGGAAAAATTGACCCGCTCCCAGGCCTCGGTGGCGTTTTTGAAATCTTCCAGGGAGAAATAGGTCTCCGCCTTCATCATGCGGGCCAGTTGGATGCGGGGATTCTTGGGGTATTTGTTCTTGTAGAGTTCGACGAAGGCGTTGGCTAACTCCGGGACGTTGCTGCCCCGCATTTCGTAGTAGGAGAGCAGTTTGCGGTAGCTGGCTTCGAAGGCCAGAGGGCTGTTGGGGAGGGTGCGGTCGACCCCGATGAACATCTCCACGGCGGCGTTGTGGTGACCGAGCTTGGCCGAGGCCCGGCCCCCGTAGAGGAGGATTTCGGCGGCGGTTTCGGGGCGGGCGGCGTCGAAGGGGCCTTTGCGGAAGAGGGCCTGTACTTGCTCGTAGTTCTGATTTTGCTCGAACTCGTGCTGCATCAGGGTCAGTTGGGCCTCGGCTTTGGACGCGTCCGGCAGCCCGAAAGTCTCCAGGGCGGTGGTGAGCATAGTGAGGCCTTCGTCGGTCTTGCCCATGCGCATGGCGGTCATCCCGCCGTAGACGATGGCCTGGGCCTTCACCTCGAGGAGGCCGGCCTCGCTGGTCTCCAGCAGGGAGAGCTCCTTGTAGGCGGCGAAGGCCTTTTCCAAGCGCTCGGCACCCAGGTCGATGTGGGCGAGGGCGAGGCGGGATTGCTCGCGATAGGCATTGGGCTCGTCGGGGGAATCCACGATGGCTTGCAGGACGCGGGCTGCTTCCGGGATGCGTTTGAGCTCAAGGAGGCTGCGGGCCTGATAGTTCATGGCCTGGTGCCTTTGGTCGGGCTTTTCCATCTCCCGCGCTGCGATCGCAAAGTAGGGCAGGGCGGCTTGGTAGAGGGCGTCATTGTAAGCCAGCCCTCCCAGGCGAAAGGCGGCGAGGCCCGCAGTGCGACCCCGTTTCCGCGTTTTGGCCAGCGTTTCCAAAAAGGCGGCCTCTCCTTTGGCGCGCTCACCGATTAGGATATTGGCCACTCCGGAGCGGTAGTAGGCCAAGGCGGCGTCAGGGTGGTTAGGGTAAGTTCGGGCAAAGCGCTCGAAGAGAGGCACGCAGGCGTTGAAGGCCCGGGCTGCTTCCGAGTAATTCTGGGCGGTCTGCTGGTTCTTGCCGTAGTCGTAGACCCGGTTGGCTTCTGCAAACCAAGCGGCCGCGTTATCGGCCTGGGCGGGAAGCTCGCCGGGGGCGGGGGTGTCGCCACGACCCTCTTGCGACCGGGTGAGTGCGGTGGCCGCGAAGAAAAGGAGGGTGGTAAGTCGCAGGAGCTTCATGAGTTCTTTTGTCCGAAAATTGGGGGCTCGGGGAGCGGCTGAGGGAGGAAAGCTAGCCTGAGAACGCGCCGGACGCAATCATTCCTCGTGGCTTGCCCGGTGGGCCTGATGGTTGAGGGCCCGCATGGGGTCCTCCTCTCCCCAGGAGAGCGGATGGAGCAGGGTCTGGCGGAGGTAGGCCCGGCCGGAGGCGACCGCGTCCGCCAGCTGCTGGCCTTTGCCAAGCCCGGCTGCAATGGCTGAGGAAAGGACGCAGCCGGTGCCGTGGAGGGAGGTCGCCCCGGCCAAGCGGGACGAGGTGAAGCTCCTTTCGCCCTCCGGGCTGACAAGAAAGTCGTGGACTTCCTCCGGGGAGCCATGGTGGCCTCCGGTCAGAAGAACCGCCGCTCCCGTTTCGCGGGCCAGCCGTCGGGCGACCTCGTGGGGTTCGTCGCTCGGGAGGGAGCCGGTGAGACGGCAGGCCTCGGGGAAATTTGGGGTCAGCAGGCGGGCCAGGGGAGCCAGCTCATGGCGGAGAGCGCGATCGGTGCCCGCTTCCTGCATCGCGGAGCCGGTGCTGGAAATGCCGACGGGGTCGATGACGAGGGGGAGCCGGGCAGCGGCGAGGAGGGGCGCGATGGCCCGCACCTGTTCGCAGCGGGCCAGGAGCCCGATCTTGATAACTGCCACCGGGTATTGGCTCAAGAGGAGCTCCACTTGTGCCAATAGAACGGAGGGGGGCACGGGGTGCTGGGAGCGCACTTCCCGGGGGGTCTCCACCACCAGCGAGGTGGCGGCAGTGAGAGCGTGCAGCCCGAGTTGGTGAAAGGTCAGCAGGTCGGCCTGCAGCCCGGCCCCGGAGGAGGTGTCGAAGCCCGCGATGGTGAGCGCCACTGGCGGAGAGGGGGTCATCGGCGCTATCACGAAGGTTGCCGCACGGGTGGGGAGGCCGCGTTTTCCGCCGGTTCATTGGCCTCGCTCTCCTCGAGATTGGCGAGGATTTTCTCCAGCTCGGGCAAGGGAGAGCCTCCTTCCTGGCGGTATTTGCGGTAATAGTTCAGCGCGGCCTCCTGCTCGTCCATTTTGTGATGGAGCATGGCGAGATTGGCGAGGGCCTTCAAGTAGGTAGGGTCGATGCGGTAGGCCATCTCGAAGTGCTTGCGCGCTTCTTCCAAGGCTCCATTGCGGGCGTGCAGGGCTCCCAGGCGGGCATGGGCATCGGGGTGGCTTGGGTCCAGCTTGAGGGCGACCTCGAACTCGGTCTGGGCGTTGGCAAATTGCTCCAGTGCGGTGTAGGCCACCCCCTTCATGTAGTGGGCGTAGGGCAGCGGCTCGATTTGCAGAGTGGTGGCATTGTTGAAGGATTCCAGCGCCTGTTCGGCCTGCCCCATCTTGAGGTGGATGACGCCCTGGGCCACCATGGTGGGAATGTGGCTGGGGTCCTCGTGCAGCAATTGGTCGCAGAGTTCGAGAGCCACTTCGTCCTTGCCCCGGGCAAAAGCTTTCTCGATGGCGGTGCCGATGGCGGAGATGTAGCGGCGGAGTTGGGCGTGGGAGAGGCGCACCTGCTCGGGAGTGTTGCGCCCGATGTCGAGCTTGAATTGTCCGTCGGAGCGGGGATTGTCCAGGAGGGCCTCCTGTTCCCGGGTCAGAGTCAGTTCTTGTCCGGTCAATTGCTCGACCGCCGCTGCCAAATCCTGGTCTTCCCCTCGCTCCCGGGCAATTTTCAAGAGCATTTCGCTCTCTTCCCGGCGTCGTTTTTGCATCACGAGCA
Source organism: Roseibacillus ishigakijimensis (assembly GCF_016595415.1). GTDB lineage: Bacteria > Verrucomicrobiota > Verrucomicrobiia > Verrucomicrobiales > Akkermansiaceae > Roseibacillus > Roseibacillus ishigakijimensis. Next base: position 4,413 of record NZ_JAENIO010000053.1, on the reverse strand, counting down.
ACTTCTCGGCGACGGCCCGCAATTCCCGGTTTTCTTCCGCCAAATCGGAGTCCACCTCGGCCAGGGATTCGCGGGCCTGCAGCTCGTCGTAGGCATCCTTCAGCCGCTGTTCGAGGGCCACGCGGCGCTGCAGTTCGGCATCACTTTCGCGCCGCTGTTCCACGATGCGGGCCCGGGCCATGTCGAGGTCCCGTCTGGCTTGCAGCAGTTCCTCGCTCTTGGCATCGTTGTTTTCGCTCAAGCGTTGCATGGCCTCGTTGGCCTCCCTGAGCTCGCGGGCAAGGGTCATGTTCTGGTCGATTAGGCGTTGAATGCGATCACCTTGATTGAGCTGGAGCAGGTCTTTGAGGTCGTCGCGTTCCTTTAGCAAATGATCGCGTTCGGTGCGCAGACTCTCGATTTCGCCCCGGGCATCGGCGAGGAGGCGCTCCAGCCGCTGGGTCTGGTTGCGCTCGGCTTGGAGCAATTGCTTAGTCTCGGTCAGTTCTTTGCTGAGCGCGGCTTGCTTGTCCCGCAGCTTGCTGACGACATCGTCGGTCACTTCGCGCTCTTTGCTGAGCAGGGAGTTGAGCTGGTTGGCGACTTTGCGCGACTCTTTTTCCTTCTCGTCCAGCGATTCGATGCGTTCGTTGGCATCGGCGAGTTTGCTGCGGGTTTCGTAGAGCTGTTGGGCCAAGGCGCGTTTCTCATGCTCCACGAGTTCAATGCGATTGCGCAGTTGCCGCATCTCCTGATTGAGAGTGGAGGAGGCGAGCTCGTCGCGTTCTGCGGTCAATTCCGAGATACGGCGCTGGAGGCGGGCGACATCGGCATTGCGTGCATCCTGTAGGTCGGCCAGCTGGGTGCGCAGCTGGGTGAGCTCGTCATGGATGCGGGAGGCTTGCTGCCGTTGGGCGGGGGTCAGGGCCGCCGGAGGAGCGGGCGCTTCGTCTTCCTGGAGTCCCTGGTAGAGTTGGGGTTGTTCTTTTTTGGCCTGGGCTGCCAAAGGGGTCAATGCCGTCAATTTGGCCGTGATTTCCTGTTGTTTGCGTTCGACCAAGTCGGGTTTCCAATCCGGGTGGTAGAGAGCGACGGTGTCCACCAACCTCTTGCTGCGGGTGGTGGCTTCCATGGCGAGTTCGAATTTCTTATCCCGTTGCAGGTCATCGGCATCACGGAGAGCCATCCACCCTTGGAAGTAGATGTCGGAGGGGTCGAGCTTCGACGGATCGACGGGCTCGCTTTCTTGGCCTCCCAGGGGGAGCAGGGCCAGAAGGAGCAGCACGACGACGCGGAAGAAGGGGAAGAGGTCCTTCATGGGGAGCCCAGTGTAGGGGAAGAACGAGCGGCGAAAAGCGAGAAATGTGGGGAGGCTCTCTCTCCCGGGCCGGAAACTGAGGGTCTAGGCCGCCGGGCTGAGCGCGCAGTGGGAGGCACACCAAGTCTCGACCTGCTTGCGGATGGCATCGCGAATCTTGCGCACCTCAGCCATCTTTTCCTCCTCGCTGCCCTCCAAGGCTGCCGGATCGGGGAAGCTCCAGGCTTCGCGTTGGGTGAGCCCCGGGAAGATAGGGCAGCGCTCGGCGTTCGCGCCATCGCACACCGTGATGACGTGGGAGTATAGGCGACCGGCCTTGAAAAGCTCGAAGACGCTGTCCGTCGATTGGCCCGTGAGGTCGATTCCCACCTCTGCCATGGCCTTGACCACGAGGGGATTCAGGGTGCCGGGTTCCAGCCCCGCGCTCTCAGCGAGGAAATCCTGGGGGCAAGCTTGATTGAGGAAGGCTTCCGCCATCTGGCTGCGGGCGCTGTTGTGGACACAAACAAAAAGGACTTTCTTCATGGCAAAAAAGGGAGAAAGCCTATTGAGACAGGGAAGGGCATGGGACTCAAGCTCGCAAGAGTGACAATTGGCCGCTCAGCGGCGGGAGGTGGGCACCGGGGAGGGCCAGCTGAGCAGGGGACTGGTGCGATAGACGCGGAAGCGGGGGTAGTCGCGCGAGGAGTGCATCTCGTATTCACCGAGAAACTCGATTTCCGCAAATGACTCCCTCATGCGCTCGCTGGGCAGGCCGGGCTTGCTCTCGCGGCGGCGCTCGATGATGAGCAGGGCCGGGGTGCCGGGCTCGGGGCCGGGCCAGAAGTCGTATTGGTGGGCAATCTCCTCCGATTCGTTCCAGACGTGGACTTCCGGTTGGCCAGGCAGATTGAAGGCCAGCTCGGAGGCCCCGTCGCGATGACCGCGCACGATGATGGCGTGGGTCCGCTTGGGATCGTGGCGGGCGATTTTTTCCGCCAGCTCGGGGTAGCCCCAGTAGGTGCGGCGTTGCGCCCGGGCCGGACCGATGTGCTCGAAGAAGAATTCGGCGAAGGTGAAGAAAACCACCACCACCGCTGTCAGCGCGAGGGTCAGGCGCAGGGTCACCCGCCAGGCTTTGCGAAGATTCTCGCCCTCAAAGGCAAAGAACCAGCCCGCCAGAGCGAGGGTCGCGCCATGATAGACGGCCGGCCAGTTCGGGTTCACGTCCTGCCGCAGGGTCATGAGAAACATGACTGCGAAGGGCAGGGCCCCGTAGAGGGTCAGGAAAACCGCGCGGGGCTCGTAGCGGCTTCTTTCCCGGGCCCAGCGCGTCAAGGCGCGGGGAATGGCCGCCACCGCGAGGGGGGTGAGGAGGAGGGCTGAGAGGGCGAGGAGAACTCCAAAGCGCTCCAGAATATCGCCCAGGGCCAGGTCCTCTGCCTCGAAGTGATGGGCGGTGTGGGCCACCGTGATCCAGTCATTTTGCGCGTTCCAATAGAGGGGTGGCAGGAGGCTGACCAGCGAGAGCAGGGGGGCGAGGTAGAGGAGGGGATGGCGCAGGAGGGCGGGCCGGATGAGGGCCGTCGCGAGGAGGAGGAGGGGGAACTGGATGAGCATCATCTGCTTGGCGAGATGGCCGAGCGCGAGGGCTACTCCGAGCAGCACGAAAAGTCCCCAGGGCGCCTTCCCTTCCTCTTTTGGAAAAAGGAGCTGAACTGTGGCCCAGAGCGCGAGATTCCAGTAAACGAGCAGCTGGGCATCGGCGGTCAGGATGGAGGAAACCATCAGTTGGCCCGGACAGAGCAGGTAGACCAGCCCCACCCAGAAGGCGAAGCGCTCCGCAAAGAGATGCCGCAGGGTGAGGAACAGGAAGAGGGTGCTGAGCCCCGCGAGCAGGGTGGCGGTGGCCTTGATGGCAAAAAGAGAGCCGCCGCTGAGCTGATGCACGAGCCCATGCAGCCAGGCCGAGCCCGGGGGCTTGGAGTAGTAGCCCCAGGCCAGATGGCGTCCCCAGTCCCAGTTGTAGGCCTCGTCTCCCGTGATGCCGATGGGGTTGAAAACGAGATGCCACAGCAAGCGCAGCACGGTCACTAGCAGAAGGAGGCCGCAGAATTGGCGGGAGAGCGAGAGGGATTTCATCATGGGCAGCGGGCGGAATTAACGGCCCCGTTCGCGGAACCACGCCACGTATTGGCTCAGGCCTTCCTTCAGGCTGACCTGGGGCTCCCAGTTCCAGATTTCCTTGGCCTTGCTGACATCGGCGGAGGTCTGGGGAACATCCCCCGGCTGATCGGGCAATTGTTCGATGATCGCCTCCCGGCCAATGACCTCCTCCAGCGTGGCGATGAGCTCATTGAGAGTGGTGGTCTTGGAGCCGCCCAGATTCACGATCTCGAAGTCGCTGCGATCATAGGCCAGCGAGGCCCGGATGCCGGCCACAATGTCGCTGATGAAGGTGTAGTCGCGGCGGCTGCTGCCATCGCCGTAGCGCTGGATGGCCTCTCCCGCCAGGATGCGTTTGGTGAACTTGTTGATGGCCAGATCGGGTCGTTGGCGCGGACCGTAGACGGTGAAGAAGCGCAGGCACATCACCCGGATGCCGAAGAGGTGGGAGTAGTTCGAGCAAATCTGTTCGCAAGCCAACTTGGTGGCGGCATAGGGGGAAATGGTGCGGGTGAGGGCATCGCTCTCCGCGAAGGGGACCTTCTCATTGACCCCGTAGACCGAGGAGGAGGAGGCGAAGATAAACTGGGGCACCTCATGGTAGCGGCAGGCATCGAGGAGATTGAAGGTGCCGTCGATATTGGTGGTCACGTAGAGCTTGGGATCGGAGATGGAGGGCCGCACCCCCGCGCGGGCGGCCAAGTGCACCACGCTATCGAATTGACCCGCCGCGAAGGTTCGCTCCACCGTCACCGCGTCGCGGATATCCGCCCGCACCAGCTTCACCCGGTCGCGGAAGCGCGCGATGTTGGTCTCCTTGTAGTCCGGATTGTAGTAATCGTTGAAGTCGTCAAAAATGGTCACCGCGTGACCCTCGTCCACCAGTTGCTCGGCCAAGTGCGAGCCGATGAAGCCCGCGCCCCCGGTGATGAGAATGTTTTTCGCTTTCAAGAGGGCGAGCCTCCGAATTT
>NZ_JAENIO010000052.1 GCF_016595415.1 Roseibacillus ishigakijimensis | reverse complement strand
TTAACAATCCCCACCTCAAGGCCAAGGACCGCAACGAGTTTCTCGCTTGGCTCAAATCGCCTTTTCACCCCTCAATTTTTGTCGTGTAGTGTGATGGTTTTTTGGAGTCCAATAATAACGAATTAAAAGAGTTACTTAAGGGTAACATGTTGGAATGAGTATGTTTTTTGGTGTGTGTCCTAAAGTTAGTTTAGTGTCAATGTGGAACTAGGAAGTAAATATAAAAGTATAATTTGAGAGTTGTGGTCTGGAATGAGTTTTAGTTGCGAGTCATGTAATTCTACCAAATTCTGGCTCATGTCAAATAATAAAAAAATGAAAATTATATGATTAATCAATTGCCTTCATCAAGGCGGACAAATCTCAATTTGATTCTGTTGTATATTTTGTTTCTAGTTGCTTCCTGTGAGAAGGAAGAAAGTATCAAAAATGAAAATGCAGAGTCAGATTCTGTGTCCGGTGCAGATTTTGATACTATTGGAAAACATAGTTATGGAGTGAGTTCGTGGATTGAAAGGGAGGATGATGCGAATAGTAAGTTGGATGCAATCGGAGTATTAATTTCTGGTGATGGTGAAGGTGCAACTATAGGGCAGATGCGCCGTTTCTTTGATCGGATTGGTCAAGAAGATCCAAGTCTTTTTAAGGAATGGTATGTGCAGAATATCCCGACGGATCAATTAAAGTTGAGGCATGATATGAAATATAGAATCTTTCTTCAGTATTTTGCCCGGTATGATAGGGATGGATTCATGGAAATGATAGTAACTTCTCCTGCAAGTGAGATGGCAGCCTTTCGTGGTGATGCTTTGAGTATGGTATTCTCATTTATCAAGAATGATTCAGATATTGTAAAAGCTAAAAATTTGTTATTGAAAAACATATCGGAGTTGTCGGACAAGGAAATCGGAATTGCGAGGTTGGGGTTAGCGCGGAGCGCTGCGGCAATTGATCCTGAAGCTGCACTTGAAATTCTGAGGGAAGAGCCCGCCAATCAATTCATCGACCCTTTGCAGGGACTTGTGTTCTCCGAGATTCTGAAAAATGCGAAGTCCGGAAAAACTCCGTTACTTGAGTCACTGGATGACTTGACTGAACGTGAATCTCTCAATCTTCTAAGCTTTCAAGATAACGCGCAACTCTTGGCTGAGTTGGATGTGAGTTTGTCGGAAAAGCTCTTGAGGAATGTTGTTTTAACTACTAATAATGTCCAAGTGTTCGAGGATGTTCTTCGTGATCTTGTTTTGAGAGATGTAAATCGAACATTTGATTTTTTGAGTGATCTTCCGTCAAGCAAGATTAGGAATGAGATAATTAATAGTGTGTCTGTTTCTTTGGGTTTTAACGATGCGTCGAATGTTTTATCTCTTGTGGAGAATGTGCCGGAGGATATAAATGAGAGTGTTTTGCGGGGGGTTGCATTTGGTCAAGCAAGGAAAGATCTTGAAGGTGCTCTACAAGTTTCAAACGAACTAACTGGAAGGAAAAGGCAAGCCTTTCTGGAAGGGGCGTTGCTCGGTCACTCTGAACTCGATCCCCAGAGAACTGCCGAAGTTCTAGGGAAATTGGTTGAGAAAGATGAGGTTGCTATTGGGGTAGAGGTATTTACGGATGTTGGTCGAGTTTACGGGCAACGTTCGCCCGTTGAAGCAGCAGCTTGGGCTATGAAGTTGAACGGTGCGAATGGGCTTGAGGCAATGTCAGGTGTGGCTAAAGGATGGATTGATGAAGATATTACTGGGTTTGCAAATTGGTTGGAATCTCAAGAAAAAAGTCCTGCAATAAATGTAGCAGTCGAACAATTAGTTTTGGAGTTGGAGTCGAGTGATCCGCAATCGGCTAATTATTGGAGGGTTTTTTTGGAAAGAAAAAGATAGTAATTAATGGTTCTTTGCCGGGGTGTGCGCGAAAACTTCTAGCGTGATTTTCTCACAATTTTTGAATGCGAGGATATATAAATTATTTTATAGAATTAAATCTATCGTGATTTAATAAAGAGCTACTTTGTTTTTGGTTTTAAGCTTGCGGCGAAAATGGAGCCAGAATCTTGCGTTTGAGAAGAGAATGAGTGGAAGAGTTAAGACGGAAGTTTTTTACCAAGTAAGTTTTTTCCATGCCAGAATCTTATGCTTTCGAAGGGTTCGCTAATCGTGTGAATTGTTGGGCGAGTGCGCGTCTCAAGTGGGGGGAGGACTTTCTTCTGCGGTGGGTGAACAATCAACATTGTCCCGTCTCTTTTTCCCGTTTGTTTGAGGAAAAGGAGGGTTCAGTGAGTGAGGAAGCGGGCGAATGGAAAGACTATGATTATCGTGATGATGAGGAGGGGCATTGTCATTATTTTCTGACTGGTGGAGCGACGCGGGATCAGGTGCGACAAGTTTATGAGGAGATCATGGATTGCTGTCTCTTGCCTGCTCTGCCCATTGAGCCGGGCCCGGCCATCGCGTTGCATTATCGGAAGTTCATTGCTTGGGAAAAGGCACCGCCGGAGTTCTGTGTCGAAATGGCGAGCTGGTTGGCGGATCGCACGGGGGTTGCGCGAGTGTTGGTTGCTTCGGATCACGATCCAACGGCGGAGGAAATTCTCATTCAATTAGAGGAAAGGGGATTGCGAAGCGAGGTTCTTGCGGCGGGCAGTGGATTGGCTGGGGACTTCGATCGCGATGAGCAGCGCGTGCGTGACTTTGTGCAAGTCTGGCGGACCCTGACCTCGTGCCGGTGGGCGGTGAGCAATGCGATCTCTTCCACCGTGCTGGATGCTTCGAGGGCTTTGGGACATGAAGTCTGGTCCTTTGGCTCAGTGGGGGCCCGCACGGACAATCGTTGTGAGTTCTTTACTCGCTTTGGTTTTGATGCGCTCACCATTCCATCCCGCGAGGAGTGAAGAACAAGTGCTTCCCAAGAATTTGCTTTTGGGGGAGGCGAATTGATTTTTGGGACTGCTTGGCGAGGTGGGTGGGGGGAGAGAAAAGGGCGCAAAAAAACACCCGCTGTCGCCAGCGGGTGTTGGGGGGCGGGTTGGGCTCTTGGGGTCAATTCCGGGGTCAATTCCGGGGTCAATCAGTTCAGGCGCAGGGCGAAGTAGCGGGTGCGGCCCTGGTAGTAGACGTAGAGGAGATTGTTGCCCTGGTCGCGGAGCAGTTCGCGAGCTTGATCGAGGGACTCCACTTCGCGCTTGTTGATTTCCAAGATGACGAGGCCGGGCTGGAGGTAGCGGGCAAAGGGGGAGCCGGGGGCGACCTCGGTGACGACGAGTCCGCTCACTTCACTGGGAATGCCGTAGGTCTCGCGGAGGCTGTCATTGACGAGATTGGCCTGCACGCCTTCCACGAACTGGCCGTCGAGGGCGAGGCTTTCTTCCGGGTCGGCTACTTGCACTTCGAACTCCTGGTCTTTGCCGTCGCGGCGAACGGTGACCTTGAGAGTGTCGCCAAGCGCAGTGGAGGCCACCGCGAGACGGAGGTCGTTGGGGTTGGTGATGGCGTTGCCGTTGATGCTGGTGATGATGTCGCCGTGCTGGAGGCCGGCTTCTTTGGCGGGGAAGCCGTCGATCACTTCCTCGATGAGCACGCCCTTCACGCCCTTGGCTCCCATGGCCTCGGCGACCTCGGGTTCGAGAGGGCTCATGCGGATGCCGATATAGCCGCGTTTGACTTCACCGGTTTCGGTCAGGCGCTGGGCGACATCCACGGCGAGATTGGCGGGGATGGCAAAGCCGAGGCCATTGGAGCCGCCGGAGCTGGAGACGATGGCGGAATTGATACCGATGAGGCGGCCTTCGATGTCGATGAGGGCACCGCCGGAGTTGCCCCGGTTGATGGCGGCATCGGTCTGGATAAAGTCCTCGTAACCGTCGCGGCCGTAAATGCCGATGGAGCGCCCGGTGGCGGAGACGATGCCGGAGGTTACGGTGAGGCCCACGCCCATGGGGTTGCCGATGGCGAAGACGATGTCGCCGACCATGATTTCCTCGCTATTGGCCACGGTGGCGTGGGGAAGGTCTTTGCCATCGACCTTGATAACGGCGATGTCGGTCTGAGGGTCGCGGCCGATGAGCTTGGCCTCCATCTCGGTGTCGTCACTCATGCGAACGAGGATCTCGTCGGCCTCGCCGCCATCGCGGGTGGAGATGACGTGGTTGTTGGTGAGGATGTAGCCATCGGGGCTGATGATCACGCCGGAGCCCACGCCTTGGGGGACTTTTTCCTCCTGCACTTGGCCGTTGCCTTGGTTGCGGGGGGCGGGCATGCCGAAGAGCTGGCGAAGGATGCGGTCCTCCATGGAGCCGCGGCCGCCGCCACGGGCATAGCGCACGACCTCGGCGGTGGCTACGCTGACCACGGCCTTTTTGGCGTCAGCCAGCATAGGGGCATAGCTGGTGGGGTGGGTGCCGCCGGTGCGCTCGATGGCGGTGGAATCACTTTTGATGACGAGGGGGGCGGGCTGGTCATCCTTGTCCTGGGCGACGAGGAAGCCGCTCACTGCGGCCACCGCGCCTACTGCGAGGGGAAGAAAAATACGGGATGTTTTTTTCATAATGGTTTGCTTGCGAATAGAGGGGTTCGTTTTCTTCAAGAGGGGTGACTGGGAAATAAATTTCGTGAATTTTCCCATCTGTCAAATGAGAGGAGGAGGGGATGCTTTTATTCCCGCGTCAAAGTCGCAGGTCGCGCAGTTTGCGAGGCGAAATCGTGCAGAAGTCGCCTCGGGCCCTTTGGAGATAGGAGGAAAAGGGAAGGGGAGGTTCTACTCAGGTGGTTGGTGGTGAGTTTCTTGTTCGTTTTTCGGCTGTCTGTGGTGACTCTTGGCGCGGTTTTCGCGTCGAAAAGGGTGTTATGAAAATGAATCTGTCCACTTGGTTTCTTTTGGTGACCCTCTTCATTGGAGTGCTGGGGCTGATCCTCGCAGCTGGGACGGCTACGGTGGTGGAAAGCGTCCTTCTCCTGGCTTTTCTCCTGATTACGGGGGTGTTGGCTTGGGCTCATCAGAGTCAGGGCCATCGTGCCTGAGACTTTCCGCCACGAAAAACCCCCGGCCCTCATGAGAGGACCGGGGGTGGAATTCCGCGTGGGTGGATGGCGTTTTTCACCCACATCAAGTTGCTGGTGCTATTCGCTCACACTGGCACGCAAAAAGCCTTTTCCGCTCAAACCATCGGAAGCGGTGAGGCTGAAGGTGCGATACTCGTAGCCGCTGGGGGCAGCCGGGAGGCCGGCGGTCACGGGCGGAGTTACCACGCTCACTGCGGAAGAGAAGTCCTGGAGGTCCAGGGAACCTTGCACGGTGTAGGTGATGCCGTCGTGGCTGGCGCTGGGCGAAGGCGTTCCCGCGAAGGCCGGGGTGCCACTGCGCACGGCCATGGTGTAGAGGAGTTCGTCTTGGCTGTTGCCATTGCTATCGGCAATGATCTCCGTGGCCAGGGCCAGTGAGGAGGAGTCGTCAGGGAGTCCTCCGAAGGCGAACTCCACGAGGTTGCTCTGCCCGTCGCCATCGGGATCGGCGGTGGCCCCAACGAGGGCAGGATCGCTTTCCCCGGGGTAATAGGTGGCGATCCAGGTTTCGTAGGGATTGGCAATGACGGGGCCGACGCGCAGGGTGCCGGTGCCTGTGATTGCTCCAGGGTGGGTGGAGCTGTCGTAGTCGCCATCCGGCAATGCGGTGCCGTTGATGGTCAGGGCCACGAGCCGGTCCACCTGTCCGTGGGGCAAACTCACCGAAGCGCCGCTGGCAATGGTCAAGGTGCCGGCGTCGCCAAAGATGGGATTGGTCGTTTCCAAGACTCCTTCGCTGACGGTGGTGTCGCCGGCGTGCCCGCTGGCCGCGCCCAGAATGAGGGTGCCGCTGCCGATTTTTTCCAAAGTTCCGCTACCGGAGAGCGGGGCGACGGTGGTGAGGGTGTGCGCCTGGGTGTCGATAGTGCCCCCGGCCGCTTGCAAGACGGAGGTGAGGTTGCCAGTGAGGAAGGTCGCATTGTCTTCGTTAGCTTGCAGGGTCCCCCCGGCGAAGTTCACGGTGGCTGAACCCGCGCCGCCATTGAGCGAATTGGCAGTGAAGAGGCCTCCTGTTTCGATGTTGAGAACCCCGACCGAGGTGGCATTGGTGCCCAGGGTGACGACGCTGTTGAAGGAGGCCGAGCCTGTTCCATTCACCGTGAAAGTGCCTGCGCCATTTTCGCCAATGAGGACGACCCCGCCATCAATGGTGGAGCTGAAGACTCCGCCATTGACCTCCACCGTGCCGGTGGCGCCATTCTGCAGGCCGAGGACGATGTTGTTTTGGGCCGTGAAGCTGCCCCCGTTCATGACAAGTGAGCCCGTTGAGGTCACAGTGCCGGTGCCTTCGCCTTTGCCGATGAAGACCACCCCGGTCGCGGTGGCGGAGGCCGAGTCGTTGATGGTCAGGGTTCCTTGTCCGCCGTTGCCGTCGCCGATATTGAAGTCGCCAGCATTGTCGGTGAAGACCGCGTTGTCGTTCAAGGTCACCACACCGACTGCGTTGGTGGCTGCTCCATAGCCGGTGCCGATGGCGAGCCAGGAGCTGCCCAAGGTGACCGAGGAGGTGTCGTTGAGAGTGACCTCGGCGGTGGTGTCTGTTCCCATGCCGACCAGTAGACGATTTGTGCTGAGGGTGGATCCGTTGCTCAAGGTCATTACGGTATCGGCGTTGGGGCTTTCACTTAGGAAAGCGAGGTCTCCGTTGGTCCAGTCAGAACCCGAGAGTGTGATGTTGGTGAGGTTGTCATTCGCGGCGAGGCCATTGTTGAAGCCCGTGCTGAAGCTTCCGCTGGTCACGGTTGAATCGGTCACGGTGATAGTCGTTTCCACTCCCGAGCCAATACCGCGACTGATGGCAAAAAAGCCGCCGACATTGAGAATGGAGTCTTCCACCAGGAGGTTGGCTTCTACTCCTTCGATCGAGCCGACCCAGAGTTCGCCGGGGATGTTGTTGGATTGATCGCCTTCTTTGCCGTTGCCGAGGAAGGTCCAGTCGGCCTCGGCAATGGCCAGGCTGGGGTAGCCAGTGCCGCCGAAGGTGTTTTCCGTCAGAGAGGTGACGGTGATGTTGCCTGCGCCGGATTTGGTGAGGCTGCCGCCCTCTGTTCCGCCCGCGTAGGTACCGGTGAGGGTGAGGTCGTTGGCGGTAACGAGAGCGCTGCCATCGCCAGTGACGGTGAAGCCGCGATCAAAATTCGCGACGGCGGGGCCCGAGTAGTTGAGGGTGCCGCCTGCGAAGACGAGGTTGGCGGGATCCGCAGTGGCGGCACCAAGGGGGCCGGGGACCCCGGCAGCGGTGAAGGTGTCGATCGCGACGATGCCTCCTCCGAGCGTAGTGACGCCAGTGTAGCTGTTGGCCATGCCTCCGTCGATGGTCAGGGTGCCCTCATTGTTGGCGGGGATGCCGTTGACCTTGGAAAGTCCGGTCGTGCCGGTGATCACGCCGCCGCCGCTGCTCAGGGTGTAGTTTTCAAAGTCGTTTTCAAAGAAGATGGCTCCCGGGGTCAAGTCTTCGGTCACCACCACCTCATAGTTGAGAGCGCTGTCGTCGAAGGTGGCGGAGAGGCCGTTCTCAAAGGCAATCTGGTCGTTGGTGGCCTGGTCGACCCAGTGGAGGTCGCTCAGGTTCCAGTCACCACTCGCTTCCGTGCCTTCCCAAAGGGGGGCCGGGGCGATGAGGGAGAGTTGGATTTCGCTACCAGTGTCCACGATCACGCCGTCGGCGGTGATGGTCTCGGGCAGTGTGCCGATTTGCCAGGTGGCGGTGCCGGTCTTGGTGGCTCCGCTGTAGTCAATGAGGGTGTAGGTGCCTGTAGCCAAGTCAACTCCATCGAGATTGACGGTGATGGTGCCATCAATGGCGAAGGTGCCGCCATCGACGATGATGGGAGCTCCGGGGACGGAGAATTCGGCATCCAGGTAGTTGAGGTGCAGGCGGGAGGTCGCCCCCGTCAGGCTCAGATTGGTGGGTTGGACATAATCGCCGGGGACAAGCACCCGCACCCCGAAGCCGGCATCGTCTGCCACCGTGATGTCACCAGAGGCCGGGACGTTGAAGCGGGCACCGACGATGAGATCGCCGGCATTGACGGTCATGTTGCCGCTGTAAATGGGATTGTCCGCACTGAAGGTGAGAGAGCCCAAGCCATTTTTAACAATGCCGCCCGAGCCTTCCAGATTGGAAGTGCCGCTGACATTGAAGCCGGCGGTGTCGACTTCCATATCGGAGAGCAGGTTGACAGTGCCTCCGCTGAAGAACTCTTCGCTATCGGCTGTGACGGTGATGAGTGTACCGTTGACATTGATAGTGGAGGTGCCCGCGCCGGAAACGATGCTGTGGGTGTGGAGTTCACCGCCATCGAGATTGAGGGTGCCATTGCCCGCTACCGCGACGTCGATGCGGGGGGTGGTGAGCAGGCCGTCGGTGAGGTTCAGGGTGCCGCTTCCGCCGGTGTTTTCTCCCAGCATGATGGTGTTGGTCTCGGTCCACGTGCCGCCGGACATCGTCATCGTGCCATTGGCGCCACCGGCTCCGATGGTGGTGAAGCCTTGGGTGGTCGAGGTGGTGAGGGTGCCTCCGGTGAGGTTGAAGGTCCCGTCATGGGGAACGCCGTCGGTGGTCCCGATACCGGGGACAAACCAGCTGCCAGTGGTGAGGGAGCCGCCGGACATGGTGAATTCCCCCATGCCACCCGAACCGATGAAGAACTGGCCGCTTGCATTGATGGTTCCCTCCGTCAGGGTGCCGCCGCCGCTGCCAATGCGGACATTGCCTCCGGTGGTGGTCAGAGAGCCATTGTTGGTGACATTGATGGTGGCCATGCCATTGCCGTCAAGGGCGGCAACGGAGATGGTTCCCCCGTCCACATTGAGAGTGCCGTTTCCCCCGTCTTCGCCCAATCGGATTTGGTTGTCGGAAATGTAGTTGGCACCGGCCAGGACATTGAGGACTCCGGTGCCTCCCAGGTGGCCCACGCGCAACCACTTGGTGGAGGTGTCGATGCTACCGCCAGATTCGATGGTCAGCACGCCGCTGGTGCCGTCGCCACTGCCTACCCAAGTGTCGGCTGCGGTGGCGACCACGGCGGTGCTGATGATAGGGGTCTGGCCGTCAGCGGCGATGTTGACGGTCCAGTTGCCATTGGCCGGGACACCGTCGGGATCCCAGTTGGCGTCGTCGGTGAAGTTTTGGGTGCTTGCGCCGAAGTCCCAGGTTGATTGGCCGAAGGAGAAGGAGGCCAGTCCTGTGTAAGTTCCCACCAGAAGGAGGGAGAGTTTGATGGTTTTCTTCATGGTTTTTTGGATTGGGTTTCGCCCTTGCCGAAATAAAGAGCGGTGACAAATTGCCGTTGGAAATGAGGGATAGGGTAGTCCCCATTTTCACCTTAACAGCATAAACCTGTTTTCTTTTATCGCTAGGGGGAACGCGCCAAGACTGTGTAAAATGGCGACTTTATGGGCGTGGTGGGTCCGTCGGTAGGTGGGATGGATGGGGAATGGCGCTTGTTTTTCGGGGAGAAACTGAGAATTTCCCTCCATGTCTTTAGGGTCCTCGCTTTGGCCTGCCTTGCTGGTATTGGCTGGTGTTTTCGCTTTCATCGGGAAGCAGGATTCCGCAGGGCAATCGGCCAGTGGAGAGTTGGCGGCTGGCCCTTCGTCGGTGCGACCCGATGGGAGCGTGGCCTTTTCTCCCCTCGCGGCCGGCCTGCCTGGTGCGACGGTTTATTTTGTGCGCGATGAGGAGGGGGAGGTGACGGTGCAGTGTCTTTCGACGGAGAAGGGAGAAGAGGAGACGCTCGCCAAATCGCTCGGGACACCGGCGCGACCGCAATATCTGACGCAATGAAGCTCTTTCTGGTTTTCGTGCTGTTTCTCATTCCGGGGGGAGTGGGCGCTCAATTTTCCCTCCAATATCTTGATGGCGCGGGTAGTGGCTTTTTTGCCGGGGAAGCGGTCACTCCGGTGGGGGGGAATGAGGGCACCACCTTGGGTGAGCAGCGGCGGCTGGTGCTGGAGGAGGCGGTGCGCATTTGGGAGGAGTATCTGGAGCTGGCGGGGCCGGTGCGCATCGACGCCCGCTTTTCTGCTCTGGGCTGCAGCACGGTGGCCAATGCGGTGGTCGGCTCTCTCCTGCGGGACTTTCCGGAGGCGCCCGAGCCCGCCACCTGGTATGTCGCAGCTTTGGTCAATCACTTGGCCGGGGAGGATCGCTTCCCGAACCAAGGGGAGATTCTGATCACGGTGAACCGCAATGTCGCGGGCAGTGCGGCATGTCCCTTCGGGCCCCGCTTTTACTACGGGCTGGATAGTGAAACTCCGCCGGGGCAGGTCAACTTGCTGGCGGTGCTGCTGCATGAGATCGCGCACGGGCTGGGCTTCACCTCCTTTGTCGATGGCAATGGCGAACCCCTCGAGGGCTATCTGGATGCCTTTTCCCGCTTCATTTTCGATGAGCAAGCCAATGCTTCTTGGGAGGCCTTGGGTGCTGCCGAGCGGACGACGGCCGCTTTTCGCCCGGCTCTTACTTGGCAAGGGCGGGGCACCCGGTTGGCCGCACCCCATGTGCTGTCGCGAGGGCCGGAGGTGATCAAGGTGGAGAGCGGGGAGCTGGTGGTGCTGGCTCCTCCGGCGGCAATCGGCATCCCGTGGCCGGAAGACCCGCTGCAGGCGCCGTGGATTGTGGTCGATGACGGGGTGGACCCGGCGAGTGACGCCTGTTCGGCTCCGTTTCTGAATGCCGCCGCCATCGCCGGGAAAGTGGCCCTCATCGATCGGGGGACTTGCCCTTTTGTGGAGAAGGCGCTCCGCGCCCAAGAGGCGGGGGCGGTGGCTGTCATTATTGCCAATAA
Organism: Roseibacillus ishigakijimensis; assembly: GCF_016595415.1. Taxonomy (GTDB): domain Bacteria; phylum Verrucomicrobiota; class Verrucomicrobiia; order Verrucomicrobiales; family Akkermansiaceae; genus Roseibacillus; species Roseibacillus ishigakijimensis. The sequence goes on along the minus strand of NZ_JAENIO010000052.1, from coordinate 14,448 downwards.
TGTGCCCGACGAGCCCTTGTTGGTGGGAGGGGAGACCAATCCGGTGACCATCCCGGTCCTGGGGGTGACCCAGGCCCAGGGGGCGGCATTGCGGGCCCTTGCGGCGGGGAGCGAACTCGTGTTCACGAGTGGCGAGGGGGGGAGTCTTGCCCGGCGACCCTTTCTCAATACCCCTGCCACTTTTGAGGCCTCTTCTTCGCTTTCCCACTGGGCTCCGGAGATGACGCCGGACTTGTTGATGGAGCCGTCGATCTCGCCCAGTGCCGATGCCGTGCCCGATCTGTGCCTGACGGTGCTCCGTGAGATGGGCTGGACGGTGCGCAACATTCCCTTTCCCCATCTGGACTACGAAATGTGGTTGCAGGATAATCCGCTGAGCCCCCCAGAACCGGGGGCCGATGCCGACGGCGATGGGGTGAGCAACTTCGAAGAATACGCCCGGGGAACGGCGGCCGATGAGAGGCGGAAGCGGCCGGGTTTGTCCTTCGCCGATGGGGCGGTGGTTTTTCGCCTCAATCATCAGGCGGGCGATGTGGCCTGGGAGGTGGAGGAATCATCTGATTTGCAACAATGGGGACCCTTGCTGGGAGGGGAGCGCGAGGAAGTGTCGGAAGTGGCCGAGGAGCCCTTGTTGCGGGAATGGGCCCAGCCGGTGGGGGAATTGGAAGGGAGGCGCTTTTTCCGCCTGCAAATCAGAGGGGACGGCCTGGACTAGATGGGGATGACGCCACGGTCGGAGGCCAGGTAGTCCATGGAGCGATCATGGGGCTCGGCCGGGACCCGGGGGAGAAGCTGCGAGCTGTAGGTGATGCCGATGGTCGGGGTCATGGGGATTTCGGCCAGGAAGCGGTCGTAGTAGCCGGCTCCTTGACCGAGGCGGCGGCCCTTGAGATCGAAGGAGAGGCCGGGGACGAGCACGAGGTCGAGATCCTGCGCCGCGAGGTGGGGGTGGATGCGGGGCTGGGGCTCACGGATGCCGAAGGTGCCTTTTTCCAAAGTGGCGGGATCGGTGACCACATGAAAGGCGATTTCGTAGCGGTTGAGGACGAGGGGGTAGGCGAACTGCCGGTCGGGAAGGAGCTTGGCGAGAAGCGCGATGTCGGGCTCGTTGGCCATGGCGGCATAGGTGCCGATGCGCCGGGCATTGGGGAAGCGACTCTTGATATACTCCGCTAGCCGATGCACCAGCTCCGAGGAGCGGCGCTCGTGCTCGCTCCGGCTCAGGCGCGCAAGGGTTTTGCGCGCCAGCTCACGGAGGCGTTTCTTCGGGGGGGGAGTCACCATACGGTTGAAAATTTGTGCCTGATAGTTCCCACGTTCGTTCACGACATGCAAGCTTTCCCTCACCTGTCAGGAGGTGGTGAGACGCCACCCCCAAGCCACTGCCAGCAGGCCCAGGGCCAGGGAAGCCATGATGTTGAGGCAGGCCAGGCCCGGCGAGCCCTCCCGCAGAAGGGCGAGATTGTCGGAGGAGAAGGTGGAAAAGGTGGTGAATCCGCCCAGAAAGCCCACTATCACGAAGGGGCCCAGCCAGCCGGGAGCTGTTTTTTGGGCAAAGCCCGCCGCCAGTCCGATTAGGAAGCAGCCGAGAACGTTGCAGGCTAGGATGCCGAGGGGAAAGCGCCCTCCCAACCACTGGGTGAGGACGGAGTTGAGCCCGTAGCGGGCCACGGCTCCCAGTCCGCCTCCCAGGAAAACAAGCACCAGGTTCATGAGGCTAACGAGTGGCGGCGAGGAGCTCCCTGACTTTGCAAAAATCCTTCACCCCGGGGGCCGACTCCGCCCCGGAAGCGACGTCCAGCCCGGCAGCAGTGGTGGTGGCGAGGGCCTCCGCCGCATTTTCTGGCACGATGCCGCCAGCCAGCAGAACGGGCAGGGGGGCGGCGAGGCGGATGAAGGCGGCCGCTTGCTCCCAGTCGATGGTCTGTCCGGTGCCGCCGTAGACCCCGGGGGCATGGGCATCGAGGAGGAGGGCGAAGGGCGCATCCTGCCCGGAGGCCAGCGCTTGGTAATGTGCGGCCACGGTCTCCAAGTCGGCATCCCGGGATAAAGCGAGCGAGCGGATGGTCGGGATGCCTTCGGCAAGCAGCGTCTCCAGTTCTTCGTCACTCTCATCACCATGGAGTTGCACCCCATCGAGTGCGCCCGAGGCATGCAGACGGGGGCCGAGTTCGCGGGCATTGTTGACGAAGACGCCCACGCGCACGATTCTCCCGCGCAAGGTGGGCAGAAAGGCGGCGGCGTCTTGCTCGGAGCAAAAGCGCTTGGAGGGGGGCCAGAAGTTGATGCCCATGGCGGGCACCCCCAAGCGCACGAGCTCCTCCGCGTCGCGGGCGGTGGTGACTCCGCAAACTTTCAGCGAAGGAGGGGAAGTTGAGAAGAAGGGAGCGAGGCCGTCCATGGCACAAGCTTGCCAGCGGAGGGCTATTTTTCAGCAAAAAAAAGGCGCACCCGGAGGCGCGCCCTTGCAAAGAGGGTGGGATTGCCGACGGGCTAGCGCTTTCTACGCAGCAGGGCGGTGGCTCCGAGAAGGGTCAGCAGCAGGCTGGAAGGCTCGGGAATGGCATTGGCGTTGATGCTGAAAGTCGGGGAGTCGGTATAGTTGCCCGACTCATCCACGATGCGGAATTCGGCAGTGTAGCTGCCCAGTTCCGCTTCCGCAGGCAAGCGCAGCTCGATGTCGAGGATCTCGTCGAGTTCCAGATGCTCGGCCGAGCCGCCTACGGCCATGGTGTGGGTGTGATCACCGTGCCAAAAGAGAACGGTCAAGTTTTCCGAGCCGGGACCGAGCAGTGCAGTCAGCTCGAGGTGAAAGTCTCCTGCCGGACTCAGAGCAGTGGTGTAGCGGGATTGTGAAAAGGGAGAGATATCCATGGCTGCGAGATTGAAAGTTGCCGTGCTGCCGCCGGGGACAAGGGTGAAGGGCGCGGGGATGTGGCTGCCCGGATCGCCATTGTTCTGCGAAAAAGTGTGGTAGTGGTCTCCGTGAAGGTCTCGCACCATGATGCGGTCGAAGTTGGTGGAACCGGAATCGGTGTCCACCCCGAAGGCGAGGTGAAGGGCCGAGTGTGCGGTGGAAGTGGTCCAGGCGAGGACGAGGGGAGCGAGAATGAGCCCTTTGTGGCTCAGGGTGAGAAGACGTTTCTGAGAAGGATTCTTCATGATGTTGTTAATTGGAGTGGATCCAGCGATCCACGAATGGCCGCCATCGGAAGGTGGCGGCCCCGCTAGGTAGGATTAACGCCATAAAAATGCAATAGCAATTTTGTGGCGTTTTCTTATCGGTAAAAATACGTCCCCCCGTATTCTCCCAAGTTCTCATTCAATCCGGTCCGATGAAGCTGGCTCTCTTGCTGGAAAAGCGCGTAGCACGGCCAGGCTGATTGTGCTGCTGTGAGGACTTTCATTGATTAGTTGTCAGCCAGTGGAAATTCTCGCCGCGCGTTGTCCTTCCGCCTTTGACCAGAAGGGGTCTCTTCCCGGTATTCGCAAAAAAAAGGCGCACCCGGAGGCGCGCCCTTGCAGGGAAGGTGGGATTGCCGACGGGCTAGCGCTTTCTACGCAGCAGGGCGGTGGCTCCGAGGAGGGTCAGTAGCAGGCTGGAAGGCTCGGGAATGGCCCCGACCGAGATGGGGTCGTCAGCGACATCTGCCACCGCCCACTCGTGGATGGTGCCTACGCCGTTAGCGGTCAGGGTGACCCGCATCCAGCCAAAGTGGGTGTCGCCCTCATTGCGAAGCTGGAAGCCGAGGTAGCCCTGCTCACCTGAGGCGAACTGGCCGGCGGAATCCCCCAGATGCTCCATCCCGGGCCCGCCCGAGGCTCCCACCCCGTCGGGGCCGAAGGTCAGGCTCAGGTCCACGCTGGTGCCGGGCAGCAGGTTGCGCACCGGGCTGGTGGCCTCCGTGCCCGTGCGGGCGGGGAGGAAGTCGCCGCTGGTGCGCAGTCCCGCGCCACCGAGGAAGAAGTTCACATCGGTGGAGGTGAAGTCGTCGTCCGGCGTGGTCTGGGAAGCTCCGGTGAAGGGATCGAGGGAGACGCCGTCGAGTCCGGCGGGAATGTCGATATTCTGGAGGCCGCTCCAGATGATGGCTGCGGAGGCAGCCGGAGCCAAGCCCGCGAAGGCGGCGAGAGTAAGGAATGTTTTCATGAGGTCGGTTTTCAAAGGTATTTTGCAAGGTTTCGAGAGGTCATTCCGCCGTGTCGACGACGACTTGGAAGAAGCGGGCTTTGTCCAGTTGGGAGGTGAAGTAAGGCAGGGTGACGCGCACCACTTCCATTTCGCCATCTTCACCCACCACTTGGAGGCCTCCTTCGACAAACTCCCAGGAGCCTTCACTGAGGTCGGGCGAGGTCTGCACCCGGTAGCGCAAGCCCTGTGCGGACGCGTCTTTGCGGCGCAGGAAGGTGAGGGTGAGGTCGACGGCGTTGGGGGCCGCTTCCACTTGGAAGGACTCCGTTCCGCGGGTCATGACCTCGCCTTCTTCGCCCAGCACCAGCTCGGTGATTTGCCCGGGCACGAGACCGTAGGCGTAGGCCAGGATGGTCTCGTCGCTGGCAGGCTCGACATTGTAGCTGGCGGCAAAGGTCGCGAGACTGAGCCCGGCCAAGACATCGTCGAGACGGAGAGCGACGTTCTGGATGCGTTCGTCTTGTTCACGGGCCACGTCCACCTCTTCGTAGGGAGAGGTCTCGGGGAAGCGGGCCGTGAGATACTCGGCGAGGGCATCTTGCTCAGAGTAATCATCGGCAAAGGTCGCCTCTCCGGTTTGGGTCTCCGTGGTGATGATGCGCTGGTCAATGCGTGCCAGGTCTTCCTCGTTAGCAACTGCTCCCCGGGTGGCATCGGTATTGATGTTAGGGAAGGGATAACCGTCTCCGGCCCCGATGTGATTACCTTCGTCGTCGAAGGCCGGGGAGGAGAGGAAGTCGAGGGTCACCATGCGGAAGGTTTTCTCCGGGTCTCCGGCCAGTTCTCCATGGGCGGCGAGGATTTCCACCACGTCGCCAGCGTCGTCCACGAGGGCGGCACTGATGAGGCGGTCCCCGGCGGGGGCGCTTTCGTCGTAGCTGAACGTGATGCCCGCCACCTGGGGGAAGCGACCGCTGACGGAGGGGAGCGCTCCCACCCCGTGTTCGAGGAGGGCGAGCACTTCCGCCTTGGTCAAGGTCATGAGACGGAGTCCGTTGTTGAAGGCCAGAGCGGTCTTGATGGCGTTCTCGCTAATACCTCCCTCCGGACGCCCGCTCAGCTCGTTGGCCTGGGGCGCACGCCGGGTGGCTTCGGTGTCACCGGGCAGAACTACGGTCTCCCCGATGCTGGCGCGGATGCCGCCACCGTTTTTCAGGGAAAAGGCGACGGTGGGGTCCACTTCGCGGGCTGCCATCAGATTGGCGTCAGCGGTCAGGTTGCCGAGGTTGGTCTCTTGCGTGCGCACCCCGTCCAGAGGTCCACCGGAACGGTTGCCATTGAGAAACTCGGTGGTGATGCCGAAGTAGTTGCCATCGGTGGCGATGATGTTGGCCGCGATTTCATCGGCGATGCGCTGCACCTCAGGGTCGGTGAACTCAGCCGCCGCGAGGTCGCTCACCCCTTGTTCGTCGGTGGCATAGGCTCCGCTGATGGAGGCATCGTAGCTGCTGGGAACCAGAGCCCCCGCACTGTCGAAGTCGATGACCAGTCGTCCCAGATATTTGTAGGAGCCGTCGGTATTGACCACCGCGATGGGTTTGCCATCGGCCGCCGTGCTCCAGAGCGGGTAATCGCCCTGCTTGTTGTCCCCGGCGCGGAGGCGGTCGTTTTCGTCGAAGAGGCGGGTGTTGGAGCCTCCAGCCACAATGATGTCCACGTCGCGGAGGCGGGTGGCCAGGGCTTGTTCGATATCAATGCGCTGCATGTGTGCAAGGAGGATGACCTTGTTCACCGCCGGTTGGGCCATGAGCAGGGCGTCGACATCGGCCTGGATCTCGGCCGCGAGGGCATCCAGCTCGCCCTCGCTGGGAGTGCCTCCGAAGGGCGAAGGAGCGATGCCCAGGGTGCCGGGGCTGGAGATGGAGGCCAGCGTCGGGGTGGTCGCGCCGACAACGCCGATAGGCTCGCCATTGACCTCAATCACGGTGGTGGCCGCTACCGAATTCGCAGCCGGAGCGGCGTGGTCTGCGGTGGCGAGAGGGGCCATGGCGCTGTCCGCCGCAAAGGAGAGGTTGCCAGAGAGGTAGGGAAATCGGGCGCCGGCAAAGTCGCCGTCCAGAATGTTCCCCTTCGCCGAGCCATCAATCAAAGCCGCCAGCACGTCGGTGCCGAAGTCGAATTCGTGATTGCCCAGCGCAATGGCCTGGATACCCAGTTCGTTCTGAATCTGGATGTCCCCGATGCCCGCCGTGCCGTAGACTTCCTCGGAAGCCGAGTAGAAAAGCCCGGGAATGATGGCATCGCCGGAGGACAAGGTCAGGGTGTTGTCCGCGAGACCGTCGTCGCCCAAGTCCTCGTCGCGCAGCTTGTTCAAAATCGCGGAGAGGCGGGGGGCATCGTGCACGGCTTCGGCGCCCGCTTCCTGGTCCGCGAGGTGAAAGAGCTCCAGAGTGAAGGAGCGCTCGGCGTCGAATTCATACGTGGTCAGGGTGTTGCTCACCTCATTGGTGACGAGGAGCAAAGGCTGGCCGTTGGGGCTGTCGGAGGCACTCACGAAGACCAGGCCTTCCGGCGCCTGGTCGCCCTCGGTGCGGATGTATTGCACGAAGCAGACCTTTTCCAGATCAGTGATGTCGTAGACCATGATGCCGCCAGTGCGCTCCAAGCCGACGAAGGCGTAGGTGCGCCCGTTCACAGAGCCGAGGGTGAGACCTTCGGGCTCGGGGCCCTTGTCATCGGAGCGGGAATCGAACTCGTCGGGATCACTCTCGTCGGAGTTGAACAATTCGGGCAGGAGAGCCGCCGTCAGGCGCTCGAAGTCGTCGCCACTGTCGTAAACCACTTCGCCGTTGCTTTTGAAAATGGTGAAGGAGCGCGCGCCGAAGGCGTGCAGCACGTCGATGTCGCCATCGCCATCGCTGTCGCCACTCACGCTGGAGAACTTGAGGCGTCCCAGGTTCTCGTCGGCAAAGAGGTCGCCATCGCTCCAGAGGTTCGCGTCCAGCAGGCCATCCTCGAAGAGATCAGCCCCTCGTTCTTCATCCACATCGCGGCCGTCTCCTTCGTTGGCGGTCACGAAGTAGGTTTCCCCGTCCACCTCGTAGGTGGCGATGTGATCGGGCATATACATCCCGAAGATGGGCCAGTTGCGAATCTCGATGCCGCTGTCGCGATTGCTCGCATCCAAGCCCGCCCCCGCCAGACTGTGGTCTTTCAGGCCCAGAGGAAGGATATCGGTGAACTCGGCATTGGCGAGGTCGAGCACGGCCACGGCATTGTTTTCCTGCAATGTGACAAAGGCGGTGCTGCCGTCGGCAGAAAGGGCGATGGCCTCGGGCTCGAGGTCTTGCGACACCGTCAGGTCCTCGTCTTCATCGACCGCGTCCTCCGCCGAAGTCACGGCGGGATAGAGCCGCACTCCCGCCGCCCGCAGTTCGTCCGCCTGACTATCGAAGGCGTTGAAGTCGGCAATCACGGCGGTGGCATTGGCCACGCCATCGCTCAAGTCGATGATGCTCACCGAGCCCTCGGGGTTGGGCAGAATGAGAGGGTCGTTCTCATCCGGATCCGCCGATTCCCCTTCGTTGGCTACCAGCAGTTTGTTGCCGTCGGCGGTGAAGACGATTTGGTCCGGCAGGGAACCCACGGTGACGGTGTTGAGCAAGGTGCCATCGGCCCCGTAAAAGCGCACCGCACCGGGCTGGGTGGAATCAGTGCCATTGACCACCGCAACTGCGACCACTCCGCTCCCGGGTTGCACGGCGGTGGAGGTGATCTCGGCATCGCCTGCGAGGATGGTCGCGCTCACCACCGGATGGGCGGGATCGCTCAGGTCGACTAGCTGGAGACCGCCTCCCGAAGTCACATAGATCGTCTCGGAGACGGGGTCAAAGGCACCAATCTCCGCGCCATTGGGCAGAGTGGCGGTGCTGAGTTCGTGCAGGACGCGCGAGGGCCCTTCGGCGGCAGCCGCTCCCAAAGCGAGAGCGGAACAATAACTGGTGAGAGTGAAGACGTTCATAACACTTGCAAAGGCCGACCTCCGCTAGGAAAGCAATGGTTCGGCTCTGACAAGTGTTGAAAAAGAGAGAGAATTTCCCGAAGGGTCAGGAGAAAAGAGGTGACAGTTTGGTGACCTGCCAAGGGCAGGCACACTATTTGGGTTTGGCCCAGGCCGGGCGCTCCTCGATAGTGTAGTCACATCTCAGCAGGTCTTTGCCATCGCGCAGGATGGTGAGGGTCACCGCTTCACCCACTCCATACATATAGAGCCATTTCTGAAAGTCAGCGACCGAGTTGAGGTAGTTGTAGGAAAACTGCAGCAAAATGTCGTTCTCCTTGAGTCCCAGTTTCTCGGCGGGACCGCCGGGCCAGATTGCCTCCAGCGCGACGCCGCCCTGATGCCCTTTGCTGGTCGGAAAATAATTCTCCTGCTCCGCAGTCAAGGCTTTCACCGAAAAGCCCGTCCACGGTGAACGTAGACTTTTCTTGAGCTTGAGGGTATCATAAATGTTCAAGCAAAGGGATATCGGCAAAACATGGGTCTCGTGCAAAGCCTCTTCTTCGATATGTTCTTCATCTTGCGTGGGCTGGAAGCCAGTGTGAATGGCCAGGACGCGACCACTTGCCGGGTCAAAGATCGGCCCGCCTGCTAGAGCGGGGGAAAGGTCCAGATCAATGCGGAACATAGTCGATGAAAGGCTTTCCTGATAGCATTCGCGCGTGTTGAGTCCAATGATAGCACCAGTGGCGATCGCCCTTTCTCCACCCGTTTCCCAAGCCTGGCAAGCGGCCACTTTTTCCCCGAGTTCCGGGAGATGGGTGGGGTCGAGATGAGCGGCTGGGAAGGGGCCGTCCCCCACCAGCTGAAGAATGCCCAGATCGAGGGTGGGCTCGATGCCAATCACGCGCACCTCATAGCTTTCCTCCCCCAAGTGAGCCTGCAGGTGAGGGAGCAGCACTCCGCTGGTCGGATCAGTGAGATTGCTGAAATTGCTCAGGAGAAAGCCCTCTTCTTCGGTGATGAATCCCAGCGCGCGATTGACGGGCTGGTCCTGTTCTGCCGGCGAGGTGTGGTAGCCGCTCAGGAGAACAAGGGGCGGGCTGGTTACTTCGGCGGCGAGGGCGAGGAGGCTGCTCGTGAAAGTCAGCAGGAAAATGCGGATGCTCATTTGGCGAAGGACTGGTTGAAGGGGTTGCTCTCCGTGCCCCGGGTGATTTTGAGAAAGCCGTGGTCGGTAGCCTGGTGGCATTGGTTGCAGCTCTGCACCACCGTGTCCAGCCCGGTCAAAAGGTCGTCCCGGGAGCTGTCGTCTTCGGTCAAAATCGTCTCCATGCGGGCGAAGGCAGGCAGCGCCATGCGTCCCACCAGCAGCGCGATGGGATGGCCCTCATACTCCGGCACCTCGCGCTGGATGGTCTCCAATTGCACCTGACTTTCGTAGCGATAGAATTGCGCCAGTTCCCGATTGTCGGCATCGGCCGCCAGCGCCATCTTGTGGGTCAAGCGCCCGAGTTCGCTCATGTAGCCCGCCAGCTCGGGAGGGGTCTCCTCCACCACGGGCTGCAGAGCCGGGCCGAAGTTCTCTTCTTCCTCGTTCTGCGCAGCGCCCTGCTCCATCAGAATGACCCAAAGGGGAAAAAGTAAAAATCCGCAACAAAGCAACAATCCCGACGGAGCTTTCATGGCCAGACTCTCGGCAAGAGCGTGTTCGCCGTCAAGACTCCGCAGGGCGATTGGAAGATTCGCTTGTCTGAGGGTTCTTCATCCGGCTTCAATTGTCCTCAAAAAAGCGATCCTTTTGCGGTTGTCTACTAGCCCCGAAGGAAGTGGAGACAAATCAGAAAAACTCGGCTAGTTCTTTCCCCGTGGAGATGATTCGAATTCGGGGGGCACGGCAGCACAATTTGCAGAATGTCGACGTCGATATCCCGCGCGGCAAGCTGGTGGTCATCACCGGGCCCAGTGGCAGCGGTAAGTCCAGCCTCGCCTTTCACACCCTCTACGCGGAGGGGCAGCGGCGTTACGTGGAGAGCCTTTCGGCCTATGCCCGGCAGTTCCTCGACCAATTCGAGAAGCCCGATGTCGATGCCATCGAAGGCCTCAGCCCGGCCATTGCCATCGAGCAACGCGGGGGGCGGGGGAACCCGCGTTCGACCATCGCCACCGCGACCGAAATCCATGATTACCTGCGCATTCTCTACGCCGGGGCGGGGATTCCCCATGATCCGGTGACGGGAGCTCGGTTGGAGAAAATGACCGCTGCCGAGGTGGTCACGCGGTTGATGAACGAGCCCGAGGGGGCGAAGGTGATTCTGCTCGCGCCTTTGCCAGCGACGGCGGGGGCCGATGTCGAGGGACTCGCGGGGGATCTGCGGCGACAAGGCTTTGTGCGCCTGCGTTTGAATGGCGAGATTTATGAGCTGGATGACGGTGTGGCGGGCTGGCCGCCGTTGTTGGAAAGCATTGAGGTGGTCGTCGACCGCTTCGTGGTCAAGCCCGGAGCCGAGAGCCGCCTGGCGGACTCGGTGGAGACCGCTTTGCAAATCTGTGGGCAAGAGGCGCGGGCCCTGGTGATGCCCAGGGGCGGGCGCGAGTGGAGCGAGCGCTCCTTTGCCACCAGTTGGCGCAATCCTGCCAATGGCTTCGAGCTGGGTGCTCTCACTCCGCGTCGCTTCTCCTTCAATTCCCACGAGGGCGCTTGTCCGGTGTGTCACGGTCTCGGCCGCGAGCTCTTTTGCGATCCCGACCTCATTGTGCCGGACCAGGATTTGTCTCTGGGGGAGGGGGCGGTGAAGGTCTGGACCAGTGGCTCCGGCAAGCGCAAAGGCTGGAACCAGCTCCACATCGAGGCCCTGGCCGCGCACGATGGGGTCGACCTGGAAACGCCATTCCGCGACTTGCCCCCTGCTTTCGTGCGACGACTTTTCCACGGCACGGGGGAGGAGGTGGTGCCGGTGCGCTGGGAAAAGGACGGCGACGTGCGGAATTTCGAGAAGCCCTACGAAGGGGTCTGCGTGCAGGTGGAGCGGCTCTATCGCGAAACCGAGAGCGAGGGCGTGAAGCGCAACATGGGGCGCTATCTCACTTGGCAAAAGTGTGCGGCCTGCGGGGGGGATCGGCTGCGGCCCGAGTTGTTGGCAGTGAAGCTTTTTTCGGAGCACGAGAGCGAGGAAGGGCTGGGGATTGCCGAATTTTGCCGCCTCGATATCGCGACCGCCCGCCAATGGATGGAGACTCTCGCTCTGCCTCCCGAGCGGCAAAGTGCCTTGCGGGGAGTGGCCCGGGAGGTGGTCAAGCGGCTGCGCTTTCTCTGCGAGGTGGGCCTCGATTACCTCACTCTCGATCGCACCAGTGGCAGCCTCAGCGGCGGCGAATCGCAAAGGATCCGTCTCGCCACCCAGATTGGGGCCGGCTTGGCCGGGGTGCTCTATGTCCTTGATGAGCCGAGTATTGGATTGCATGCCAAGGACAATGAACGCCTCATCGGGGCCCTGCAGCGCTTGCGCGACCTCGGCAATACGGTGGTCGTGGTGGAGCATGATGAGGAGATGATCCGTGCGGCAGACTGGGTCATCGATGTCGGTCCCCGGGCGGGCGTGGCGGGAGGCCGCATTCTCTTCTCCGGTTCAGTAGGCGACCTTCTACAAGCGGAGGAATCGGTCACCGGGCAATGGTTGCGCGCCCCGGGCTGGCCGAGTTTTGACAAGCCCGAAGGCGGGAGCGAGCAGGTCCTGCGTATTGTGGGGGCGCGGGAGAACAACCTCGCGAATCTCGATGTCACCATTCCCTTGCAACGCCTGGTTGCCGTCACCGGGGCCAGCGGCAGCGGCAAATCGACCTTGGTGAACAGCATTCTCAAGCGGGCTCTGGCGCGGGAATTTCATCACGCCACCGCCGTGCCGGGGGAGCACGACCGCATCGAGGGCATGGAGCATTTGGGCAAAGTGGTCGTGGTCGATCAAAGTCCCCTCGGGCGCAGTCCGCGCTCGAATCCAGCCACTTACACCGGGGTTTTTGACGAGATGCGCAAGCTTTTTGCCCAGCTCCCCCTCTCCCGGCAACGCGGCTATCAGGCCGGGCGCTTTTCCTTCAATGTCAAAGGCGGACGCTGCGAAAAGTGTCAGGGGGGCGGCTCGCTGAAAATCGACATGCACTTCCTGAGTGATGTCTGGGTGCCCTGCGAGGCTTGTGGCGGCCAGCGCTACAACCGGGAGACGCTGGAGGTCACTTACAAAGGAAAATCAATCGCCGATCTGCTCGCCCTGCCTTGCGAAGAAGCGCGGGCTTTCTTTGAGAATATCCCTAAGATTCATCGTGTTCTGGAGTCACTCTGCGAAGTCGGGCTGGGCTATGTTCAGCTCGGGCAAGCGGCCAACACCCTCTCGGGAGGGGAGGCGCAGCGGGTCAAGCTGGCTGCCGAGTTGGCCAAGCCCAAGGCCCCGCACACCCTCTTTTTGCTCGATGAGCCCACCACGGGGCTGCACTTCCAGGATGTCGCCGTTTTACTCGGGGTATTGCGGCGTTTGCAGGAGGAAGGGCACTCGCTGGTGGTGATCGAGCATCACCTCGACGTCATCGCGGCCTCCGATTGGGTCATCGACCTCGGCCCGGGCGGGGGAAAGGAGGGGGGCCGTCTCGTCGCCGCTGGCCCGCCGAATGAACTCGCCAAAGTGGCAGAATCCGTCACGGGACGATTCCTCGCTGAGCGGTGAGTCGGTAGGGAGGTTTCGAAGCAAGGTGAATAGGCTAATATCCCACAGGAGTTGTTAGATTGGATGGGTTAAAAAAGTATTGCTGTTATTGATAATGTTTTTTTTGAAAATGAAGATTCAAACTGATGTTATACTGCCTAGTGAATGTGATGTTGGTCATGTGATTTCCGCTATTAATTCGTGTGCGGAATTGGCAGGACTGAGAGAAGTCCCAATGGGGAAAGATGGTCGTTACTGTCTTTGGGAGCCCGATCCTGTTGATGAGTGCAGTAGCATCGAGAAAATAGAAGGAAGGGGTTTTCAAAAAAACTCTTCAGTCACGTTAAAGTTTTCAACGAATTCTGAGTGTGCATATTTTTTCTGTGTGATGTTTTCTTCAAAAAATCGTCTCAACATTATTGACATTGAAAGTGATGGGCCATGGTGCACAATTGAGAATTTTGAACAAGGAGACTTGCCCGAGTGGCTCGAAAATTCCAAGCGTCTATATTCGCTCGCATGCTGCCTGCATGCTAAACTTAATGCTGTGAAAACTGTATCTTATTATGACGAATCTCCTGAGAACCCTCTCTTCTTGTTGCTTGCGGAGCGAGGAAATGAATCCACAGCTCAACCATAGCAGAGGCGAAGTGGCCAGTCCGTCTGTTAGCTGGCAAGCCATGGGGTAAAGCCTGTGAGTTGCGGGAGGGAGAGGCTCTGGGGGGGGCGCGACGAAGTGGCCATCGACCTTGATCTGGACAGGGGGGAAAGGAGGGTGGCCGTCTCGTCGCCGCTGGCCCGCCGAAGGAACTCGCCAAAGTGGTAGAATCCGTCACGGGACGATTCCTCGCTGAGCGGTGAGTCGGTAGGGATGTCACGCCGAGACATCCGCGAAAGAGGGGACGGTTCCCGAAATAGTCGATTGCGGTGGCGAGCAGAAAGGCCGTCGTCGCTGGATGCGGTTGTGAGGGGGTGGTTTGGCGGATGCTTCGGCGAGGCCTTCCTACCTTGGGCTCGGGCTAGCTCGAGAACCAACTGGAGCCTGTTGGCGACCGCCATAAAAACCCCAGACCCTGTCAAAACGCTCTCGTGAGACGCAGCCTACCCAATACTCCCGATGTCGACAACCTCGCCGTCGCCACCGTCGGGCAGGGGAAGTGGATGACCTTACGCGCCCTGGATTCCCTCGCTGATCCCATTCTCGCAGGAGCCGCTCGCGCTCAAATCGTGCCCGCTGTCTTTGAGGACCGGGCGCCCACCACCGCAGAGGCCGAGCTGAATCGCGCTCCACTTTCCTTGGGTCAGCTCAAAGCCATGGCCAAGCCGCTCTACGATATCCTCAATACCCGTTCTCCTCAATGGGTCCGCGACGAGTTGGCCCACTATGGCGTGCCCTCCTACCTCGCAAGTTCTGGACTCAATGCGAATTGGCGCTATCTTGCTAACGGTTACTACCCGTGGAACCCCACTGATACCCTCACCGCCATGAATGAGGCTCCCGCCACCCTCGGCCAAGTGAAGGCCGTTTACGCCCTCCGCTTCGAGGGCCTGAGCGGCCTGCCCCCGGGGCCCGACGCCGATCTCGACGGCCTCTCCGACAGCCTGGAGAACTATCTCGGAAC
>NZ_JAENIO010000051.1 GCF_016595415.1 Roseibacillus ishigakijimensis | reverse complement strand
GTCGGGACGGGTCTGCTTGCCTTTCTCGATAGCGATCTCCACCAACTGGCCCACTCCGGTCTGGTCGAGAGTCGCGAAGGGGTTGTTGGGATAGATGTCAGCTTCCTGATAACGGTTCATGAAGCTACCCATGTCGTCGCGGCTGACCCCAAGAGCAGTCTGGGTGAGGTCGTTGGTGCCGAAGGAGAAGAACTCGGCGTGCTCCGCGATGTCATCAGCGGTGAGAGCACCCCGGGGAACTTCGATCATAGTGCCCACCATGTAGTTGAACTTGGTCTTGGTTTCCTTCTGCACTTCTTTGGCCATCTCGTGCACGATGCCAGCTTGGATTTCGAGCTCGCGGGCGTAACCGACGAGAGGAATCATGATTTCGGGAGCCACCTTGATCTTCTCCTGCTTGCACTTGGCCGCTGCTTCGAAGACCGCGCGAGCCTGCATCTCGGCAATCTCGGGGTAAGAGATGGCGAGGCGGCAACCACGGTGACCGAGCATGGGGTTGAACTCGTGAAGGTCCTCCACCCGGCGCTTGATGTCCGCCAGCTTGACACCCAACTTCTTGGCCAGGTCTTTCTGCTGCTCTTCGGAGTGAGGAAGGAACTCGTGCAAGGGCGGATCCAGGAAGCGAATGGTCGCAGGCTTGCCTTCAAGGGCCTTGAAGATGGCGTAGAAGTCATCCCGCTGGTAGGGAAGAAGCTTGGCCAGGGCGGCACGACGGGCTTCTTCGGTTTCAGCAAGAATCATCTCGCGCATGGCGTCGATGCGATCGCCTTCGAAGAACATGTGCTCGGTGCGGCAGAGGCCGATGCCTTTGGCACCGAAGGCCACCGCGTTGGCGACCTGCTCGGGGTTGTCCGCATTGGTGCGCACATCCATGCGAGTGGCTTTGTCGCACCACTTCATGAGCTGGACGAAGTTCTTATACTTCTCAGTCTTCTGCGCAGCCTTGTCGCCTTCCAAGAGACCGGTGATGATCTCGGAGGGAGCGGTTTTGAGTTCACCACCGTAGACGAGACCTTCGGTTCCGTCGATGGAGAGATAGTCACCCTCGCTGAAGGTCTGGCCATCCACGGAGACGGTCTTCTTGGTGTAGTCGATCACGAGAGCGTCCGCTCCGCAGATACAAACCTTACCCATCTGACGAGCCACGAGAGCCGCGTGAGAGGAAACACCACCGCGGGCAGTGAGAATCCCTTCCGCCGCGATCATGCCACGCAAGTCTTCGGGGGAAGTTTCCACCCGCACGAGGAGAACCTTCTCGCCCTTCTGAGCCGCAGCTTCAGCGCGGTCAGCGTTGAGGTAGATTTTGCCCGAGGCCGCACCAGGACCAGCGGGGAGACCTTTGGCAATGGCCTTGGCCTTCTTCACCTCGGCGAGGTCGAAGACGGGAGCGAGCAACTGGTCGAGCTGGTCAGCCGGGTTGCGGAGAACCGCCGTTTCCCAGTCGATGAGCTTTTCGTTCACCATATCGGCGGCGAACTTGAGAGCAGCCATCGCGGTGCGCTTGCCATTCCGGGTCTGCAGCATGTAGACCTTCTTGTTCTGGATGGTGAACTCCACGTCCTGCACGTCGGTGAAGTGCTGCTCGAGGGTCTCGCGAATACGAAGAAGCTCGTCGTAGGCTTCGGGGAGAATATCCTTGAGGCCGATCACGGGATCGGGAGTGCGCACCCCGGCGACCACGTCTTCACCCTGGGCGTTCATGAGGAACTCACCATAGAATTCATTTTCGCCATTGGCGGGGTTCCGGGTGAAGGCCACCCCCGAACCGGAATCGCCGCCAGTGTTGCCGAAGACCATGGCCTGCACGTTGACGGCAGTGCCCCACTCGGCGGGAATGTTATACTTGCGGCGGTAAACGATGGCCCGATCGTTCATCCAAGAGCTGAAGACCGCACCCATGGCGCCCTTGAGCTGCTTGCGGGGATCGGCGGGGAAATTCTTGCCGGTGCGCTCCTTGACGAGAGCTTTGAAGCGAGCCACCAGCTCTTGGTTGTCTTCCGCAGTCAGGTCGGAGTCGATGATGTCCTTGCCGTAAACCTCGTGCTTGTATTCCTCGATCACTGCTTCGAAAGGCTCGTGATCTTCGTCGGGGCGCTTCTGCACGCCCATCACCACGTCACCATACATCTGGATGAAACGACGATAGCAATCGTAGGCGAAACGCTCGTTCTCGGTGACAGCCGCAAGGGCTTTCACAGTCTTGTCATTGAGGCCGAGGTTGAGGACGGTGTCCATCATTCCGGGCATGGACTCGCGCGCGCCGGAGCGGACCGCCACCAGAAGGGGGAAACCTTCGGTATCTCCAAACTTGAAGCCCATGCTCTTCTCCATCACCTCGATGCCCTTCTCAATCTGCTCGTCGAGCTCGACAGGGTATTTCTTACCATTGTCATAGTAGTAGGTGCAGACCTCGGTGGTCACGGTGAAACCGGCGGGCACAGGGAGACCGATCCGGGTCATCTCGGCGAGGTTGGCTCCTTTGCCGCCGAGGAGAGCTTTCATTTTGCCATCGCCGTCAGCCTTGCCATCACCCCAGGTGTAGACATACTTGCCTTTGCGAGCGCTTGCGGCAGCGCTCTTCTTCGCTGCGCCTTTTTTCGTTGCCTTCTTTGCTGACTTGTTAGCGGCCTTATTGGCGGCTTTCTTTTTGGTTGCCATCGTAGTTCGCGAGTGGTTTTTCTGAGGTTCGGGCGAATTCGAATGTGGGTCTTATCCGCCGCAAGGGCGCGCACCTTACCAGCCACCATACAAGTGTCAATGCGCCAATCCCCTAGGCTTCGGGGATTTCTCATCACCTTTTCCAGGCCGCCGCGCACCCTTGCGCCAAGGGAGTTCGCGCCTCCGCCCGAGGAGGTATTTGTCCAAAAAACTTCGTGCTCTTTCCGCAGGACGGGACAAGGCTTCCCGCCATGACGGCTTCGGAAAAAATCACCGCCCTCCGCGAGCGCACTCTCGGAGGAGGGCACCCGCTCTCGGCGCTCACCGCCTACGACTACCCCACCGCCCGCCTCCTCGATGAAGCGGGCATCGATCTGCTCTTGGTCGGCGACTCCCTCGGCATGGTCGTTCTTGGTTTTCCCGATACCACCCACGTGACCATGGATCACATGCTGCACCATGTCGCCGCCGCCGCGCGGGGCTGCCGCAAGGCTCTCCTCGTGGGCGACCTCCCCATCCACTCCTACCCCGACCCCGCAACGGCGGTGGACAACGCCCGTCGCCTGGTCGAGGCCGGGGCCGAGGCCGTCAAGCTGGAAGGAGGGCTGCGCCAGGTGGAAAAAGTGCGCGCCATCACCGCCGCAGGCATCCCCTTCATCGGTCACCTCGGCATGCTCCCCCAGCGCGTCAAGGAAGAGGGCGGCTACAAGAAAAAGGGAAAAACGGAAGAACAAGTGCAGGAGCTCATCGCGGGAGCAAAGGCCTTGCAAGAGGCAGGGGCCAGCGGCCTCGTGCTGGAATCCGTCGTGCCAGAGGCCGCGCGCCAGATTTCCCAATCCCTCAGAATCCCCACTATCGGGATTGGCTGCGGGCAGGGCAATACCCACGGGGAAGTCGCTGTGGTCACCGATCTTCTCGGCAGCTACCCGTGGTTCGTGCCTCCCTTCGCCACCCCACGAGCCAATCACGGCGAGAGCACCCGCCAGGCCGCCATGGCCTTCCGCCAAGCCATTACCCCGCTCACCACGGCTGATTGATACCGCCTACTGTTTCCGGGCGGGCTCCCCTCCCCGCCCGAAACCCGCCACGGCTCGCGCGAACGAACCTTCGTCGGTCGGCCCTCCCCCCGAGACACCCCGAAGAAAGGAGGGGTCCCGACATTTTGCCTGCCGTTCACCAGTCTCCGCCTCACTGCTGCGGATAACGATGTTCCTCGTGGCCTACCTAAGCAAACGCGACGAAGAGACTCTCGAGAAGAGAATCTCTGTTCCTCCCCCCCGGCGAAAGGGACGATTTTAACCGAAGCACGGTCGAGAAGAACACTCGCATTGCCACCAATCCGCATTGCCACCAATCCGCATTGCCACCATTCTCCAGCAATGCTCTGGAGCCCTTGATGGTTCTCGAAGACGAGGAACCTTATTGTTAGGGAAAATAATTCCTCCACCGGCCGTCCACCCCTATTGAAGCCACCTTATCGAAGCGACCTTCTTTCGGCGAAAGGGGGGCATTCTTCTGCGGAAGCTCTTCCTCTTCCTAGGAGTTTCGCAGGAGAGCCACCATCACTCCTTGGATGATAAGTTCGCGGGCGGGAATCAAATCTGGAAAGTCTTCATTTTCCGCCTTCAGATAGGGCTTTCGCTTTTCCACCACGTAACGCTTGAGAGTGGTTTCCCCATCGATCAAAGCGGCGACAATATCTCCGTCGCGCGGTTGGCGAAACTCCAGAATAACGGTGTCCCCATCGCAAATGTGGGCATCAATCATCGATTCGCCGCGCACTTTCAAAGCGAAAGTCTTGGCATTCTTCCGCAAGCCCAGACTACTGATATTGATCGACAGGCAACTCTCTTGATCCTGCACCTGATCCTCGGCCATCCCGG
Organism: Roseibacillus ishigakijimensis; assembly: GCF_016595415.1. Taxonomy (GTDB): domain Bacteria; phylum Verrucomicrobiota; class Verrucomicrobiia; order Verrucomicrobiales; family Akkermansiaceae; genus Roseibacillus; species Roseibacillus ishigakijimensis. Next base: position 22,724 of record NZ_JAENIO010000051.1, on the reverse strand, counting down.
CGGCAATGGAACCATAAACTGGCACATCGACGATTTCCTCACGATTCAACTCCTCCGGAAACATCACTGCCCGTGCCTTGCCGGGCAAGCGGATGACGGCCTCCTTGCGCTCCAGAGCCCGGAGATGGCTCATGGCAGCGGTTTGACTGGCAAAGCCAAAGTGGGCTTGAATCTCGCGCGTGGAGGGAATCAATCCCGTGCGCCGGTGTTCCGCCTTGAGAAAATCATAGACGGCCTGCTGCTTTCTGGTGAGTTCTTGAGCCATTTTTCCTGAACAACGTTCGAGAGAACAATGCCAGAAAACTTTTTGTTCACAAGGAAATTGTTCAAAAATTCTCCTCTGAAAATCATCCCCGGACGCTCCCTGTTCACTGCCCCAGAATCCAGTTACCGAATCGCCGCAGGCCTCCGCCCGCCCCCTCCAGCCACCGGGAACCGGTTTCGCCGCCCCGTCCGGTGCCGCGCAAGATGGATCCCGTGGTGCCCTGGGTGCGCTCTCCCCCCCGGGTGAGCAAACTGAAGCCCTTGCCCAGGACCCATCCGGTGCCCTCCACCACATAGCCAGAGCCTTTCACGAGATAGCCGGAGCCCGCTTGCAGAGCATTGCCCACCGAGCGCAGATGGGAGACCTCTTGCTGCTGCTGCGGGGTGAGAGGCTCCCGCGCCCAGTTGGCCGATTGCTCGGTGTGGTAGGCCATCGCTTGCATGGAGGCTCCCGCTGCTTGCTCCTGTTGATCGGAAATAGCCACTTCGGCCTGCTCGCGGTAGTGCCGCGCCATCGCCCGATGGCTGCCCGCGAAGGTCGTCTCGAAGTCCCGCTCGCTCACCTTTTGGCCACTCCGCACCCGCTGGGCGAGGTGCCGGACAGCCGAGGATTCCCCTCCTTGGCGGGACAGGGTGGCGGCGGCCTTGTCGAGATAGCGCCCCGCTCCCGCCCGGTCCCCCCGCTGGAACCGGGACCAGGCCGCGACGAAGTCGACATCCGCCTTTTGCGCCGCAAAGGCACTGTGGGCATCGGCATCGCTCCCTCCCCCCCGGGAGAAGCCCGCTCCGGAGCCACAGCTGGTGACCCCGATCACCACTATCATTATCCCGAGCGCGGTCAAAAGTCCCTTCATCGCCCTACTTAACTGCTTCAGTTTCCCAAAAATTCAATGCCGGACCGCAGGCGAAAGAGATTTTCCTCCCGGTGGGAGGAGAGGGCCTCCCTTGCCAAACGGGAGGAGAGGGACTACAGGGAGGCCTCCCAGACCGTGAAGCCACAGACTATCCTCGCCGAAACCACCACCCCCGAAGGAGAGCCCCTGACTCTCGTGAGTCACGATGGCCACTTCCACCTGCAATCCCGCGGGGCCAAACTGATGACCACCTTTTCGCACGGTTCCGAGGAGGAGCTGGCCCGCTTGGCCTGTGCCCCCTCCCGCGCGGCCCGGCAGCCCGCCGTCCTGGTCGGCGGCCTCGGTTTTGGCTACACCCTCGCCGCCGCCACCGAAGCTCTCCCCCAGCAAGGAGCCCGCTTCCTCGTCGCCGAGCAATCTCCAGCCATTGTGGAATGGAATCAAACCCACCTCCGCGAGCTCCATCCCCAGCTTTGGGAAGACGACCGCATCCTCATCGAGCCCGTGCCCGTCCAGCAGCTGATGGCCGAAAACGTAGACACTTTCTCCGCTATTCTGCTCGATGTCGACAACGGACCCTGGGCCTTCCAAGACGCCGGCAACGAGGATTTGTATTCCCTCGCTGGGCTCGAGCGGGCGAAGGCCGCTCTCAAGACCGGGGGAATCTTGGGCGTCTGGTCGGTGCGACCGGACAAAAATTTCGAGAAAAATCTCCGGAAGACGGGCTTCGAGGTGAGCTGCGAAAAAGTGCCCGCCACCAGCAAAGGAAAACAGAACCGGTTCCACACCATTTGGTTGGCTCGCAAGGGGGTCTACCAATCCCAACACCGGCGATCCTGAAGCTCCCCCCTCACGCTCCTTTCCCGAGGAGCTCATGGCAGCCTGGGCAAATCGACGAATAAGAGGGATTTGGTTTTTTTTGACAAAAACGCTCAAAATGGCCAGTCTATCTGTCCATGAGCCCGCGTCACTTTCGCTCGATCGCCGCCCCCATTCTCCTGGCGGGAATTTCCGTCCTGTCAGCCACCCCGCTTCCGGTCGAGCCTTGGAAGGGCACCGCTTCCGCGCCCCTGCCAGGGGGTGAACCCGGGGCCCTGCTCGCCCCGGGCCAAGAGGCGGTCCTCAGTCTGGCCGTTCCCGCCCTCACAGTCAAAGAACAGCCTTTGCCCGAAGGGTGGCGGGGGATCGTGTCAATCGACGTCCATCGCTCGTCAGCCGGAAAGTCGACTGAGACCTTGCTGGAAGCCTTCGAACCCGCCACCGGGACCGTCTTTGCCACCTCCCGCACGGACTTGCCCGCCGGCGAGCCCCTCCATCGCCTGCATTTGGAAATCGCGGCCGATCTGCTGAGCCAGCTCAGTGAAAAGCGTTTTGGCCTCCGGCTCAAGGTGGCCGGACCTGAGCCCGTCACTCTGGGGCAAGCCGCCTTTTGCCGAGTCAACGAAGAGCCCACCAGCAAACTCTTCGGCCGCTCCAATGGCGGCCTCGGCCCCGACAAACTGGGCGCGGGCCTTCTCGGCTTCGATGGCCTGACCGAGCATGAGCAAAAGGTGCTCCCCATTCTCGCGGTCCGCTCGGGCACGCCCGCCGCGCAAGCGGGATTGAAGAAGGGCGACGCCCTCATCGCGGTAGCGGGCAAACCTCTCCCCCTCAATGACCTTCGACCCGGCTGGGATTGGTTCAAGCACAGTCACGAAGCCTTTCTCGGGCGCTTGACTGAAGAGGCGCTCCAGCAGCGGAAGCGGAGTCTGACCCTCACCGTGTTGCGCGAGGGTGAGCCCGTGGAGCTGGAGCTCTCCCTCCCCCGGGAAACTCCCTTCGCCAGCCTGAACCCCGCCGACGATGCCGAAGCCGCCGCCCTCTTGGCCGACCTCATCCGCTTCGTCGAAGACGACCAGAAAGACAACGGCTCCTGGTCGGGTGACATCAAACGCACCACCCTGGCCTCCCTGGCCCTTCTCGCCACTGGCGAGAAAAAGCACCGGCGCGATGTCAAAAAGGCCATCGACTGGGCTTTGGAGAAATTCGATGAACCGGAGAAGCACGGCAATCTCGGCTTCTGGTCGGCGGGCTACATGATGACCCTTTTCGGCGAGTGGCATTTGCAAACCGGCGACAAGCGCGTGCTGAAGCCCATCCAGGAAGCCCGCGACTGGGCGGTGAAGGGCCAGCACAAGTGCAAATGGGGCATGCCCGCGCTGGGGCACGGTCCCTCCGGCTTGCCCTACGACAACAAATCCCTCGTCGCCCCGGCCATTCACCTCCTTTTAGGCGAAGCCCTCACCCAACAATGCGGCATCGACTCACAAATCTGGGAGTTGCTCATGCCCTACATGGAGCATTCCTGGTCCGATCCCGGGCAAGGAGGGCACGGCGGGATGGGCTACAATGGCTCCTACCGGGACCAGGGAGAATTCTGGTCACGCAGCGGGCTCTTTGCTCTCGCCGCCCACCTGCGGAGCGAGCGGGCGGACATGCGCGATGGCATGACCGGGCTGATGCAAAAGCGCCATGCCTGGTTCCGCAACAGCCATGCTTACGGAGAGCCCGGCGGAGCCTGGGGCTTCCTCGGGCTCAATCTCGCCGCTCCCGCTGGTTATGCCGAAGTGTTGCAAGAGTATGCCTGGTGGTTCTCCCTCGCCTGGGAACCCGGTTACGGGCTCCGCTTCACCACCCCGCACATGGGTGCTCCCTACATGGGCGAGGACGACCTCATGAACTGTTGCTACGCCCTGGTGCTGCAAGCTCCCAAGCGCAATTTGTTCTTAACCGGAAAGCCCTTTTCACAGAAAGCCCGTTAGTCGCTTCCACGGGCAACCTCATAGGCCGCGATGATGCGGCCAACGACCTCGTGGCGGACGACATCGGCACCAGTCAGTTTGACCAAGGCCACCCCTTCCACGTCCTGTAGCGCCTGCTCGGCCTCGGCGAGACCCGACTGCTGGCCATCCTTGAGGTCGACCTGACTGCTGTCTCCGGTGACCGCGCAGCGGGACCCCTCACCCAGCCGGGTGAGAAACATGAACATCTGCTCTGGAGTGGTATTCTGCGCCTCATCCAAAATGACGAAACTCCGCGCCAGAGTGCGCCCCCGCATGTAGGCCAACGGCGCAATCTCGATGGTGCCATCCTCGAGGTATTTCTGTCCCTCCTCGGGTCCCAGCATATCGTGCAAGGCATCATAGAGAGGACGCAGATAAGGCGCGACCTTCTCCTTCAGGTCACCGGGAAGGAAACCCAGCGCCTCGCCGGCCTCCACCGCCGGACGAGTCAAGACCACCCGGTGGATGAGCTTTTCCTTGAGCATGGTGAGGGCCATCGCCATGGCGAGGTAGGTCTTGCCCGTGCCCGCAGGCCCCAGCCCGAAGGTCACGTCGTGGGACTGCATGGCGGTGATGTAGTCCGCTTGCCCGGGAGACTTCGGCACCACGGCCTTGCCACTCCGGCTCGCCATCAGCTTCACACTCACCATCTCGCTCACACTTTGACCCGACTCCCGCACGGCCATGTCCACGGCGATGCGGAAATCCCGGGTGGTGAGTTCAGCCCCGCCGCGCCGAGCGTCTTCCAAATCGGTAAAAATCTTCTGCCCCACCGCCAGTTGGGCGGGCGATCCCTGCAGCTGCACCCAGCCATCGCGACTGACCACTTTTTCCAAGCCCAGGGCCTTCTCCAGATACACGAGCGACTTGAGGTCTCCACCCAACAGGGAGTGAAGAAAAACGCCGGATTCGAATTCCAATTTCACTGTTTCGCTCATCTCTCGGGCTCACTGAGCCATCCCCCGAGGGGCTCTGGCAACCTCAAAGTCATTCCCGAATCTTCTTTTCTCGCTCCGGAAAATATGTTTAGCCGGGCGGTGATGGCTTTTGCCCGACGACTTCTTTTTTCTCAGCTCATCCTTCTTGGCAGCGGGTTCGCGAGCTCTCCCGGTGCCCTGCCGCCAGTGGACAAAGAGCCGGGGGCCGAGCCCGAATCTTCCGTCGCCATTCTCATCGGCGGCTTGCTCTGGTTCCTCCTCCTGCGCAAACGCAACTAAGCGGCAGGCGCTTGTCTCACGAAGGGGTCCGCCCGGCGAGCCGGCTTCTCACCTCGCTGGGCATCTCCGCCCCGGTCCAGACGGTGACCATTTGGCCGCTGGCTGCCACTTCTTGCTCTGCGGAAAGAATGCGAAAGCTCCACCTCAGGGAGCGTTGCCCCAACTCGGGGGGCTGCAGCTCCACCAGGGCTTCCTCGCCGAAGACAAAAGGCTTCCGGTAGTCACACTCGATGCGAACCCGGGGCCAGCCGCCTTCCTGCGAAAGGACAGGCACTCCCTGCTCCCCGAGCCACTGGTGCTCGGCCTCCTCCACCCAGCGGAGGAGAGCGGTAAAGTGGACCCGCCCCGAGGCATCGGTCTCGGCAAAGGCGACGCGCCGGGAATAGGTGCGGGTCATAAGTCTTTCTCAGACGAATTTTTTGACCACGAGGGTGGCATTGTGACCGCCAAAGCCAAAGCCATTGCTCATCGCAGCCGTCACTTCCACCTCGCGGGCCTCATTGGGCACGTAGTCGAGGTCACACTCGGGATCGGGGTCCTCAAGGTTGATGGTGGGGGGAACGACGCCCTCCTTCACGGCCATCACACAGGCCGCCAATTCGACCGCACCGGCCGCGCCCAGCAGGTGCCCGGTCATGGACTTGGTGGAGCTCACCATGAGCCCATTCTTGGCATACTCCCCAAAGGCAATCTTCATGGCCTTGGTCTCCGCGATATCGCCGAGAGGAGTCGAGGTGCCGTGGGCATTGAGATAAATGATGTCCTCGGGATTGAGACCCGCATGCTTGAGCGCCATCCCCATGGCCCGGGCCGGCCCCGTGCCGTCGGGTGAAGGCGCGCTCAGGTGATAGGCATCGGCACTGACCCCGTAGCCAGCCAGCTCGGCATAGATGGTCGCCCCACGCGCCTTGGCGTGCTCCAGCTCTTCGATAATGACCACCCCGGCTCCTTCTCCCATCACAAAGCCATCGCGACCCAAGTCGAAGGGACGGCTCGCGCGGGTGGGTTCGTCATTCCGAGTGCTCAAGGCCCGCATATTGCCAAAGCCGGAAAGCCCCATGGGAGTGAAACTAGCTTCCGAACCCCCGGCCACAAACATGTCGGCATCACCAAATTTGATCATTCGCCAGGCCTCGCCCACCGAATTGTTGGCGGTGGCACAGGCCGTCACGATGGACATATTGGGACCGCCGAAACCGTATTCCATCGAAATGAGACCACTCCCGATATTGGAGATCATCATGGGAATGGTGAAGGGAGACACCCGGGAAGGGCCTTTCTTCAGACAGGCCTCGTGATTCTTCTCCAGCGTGGCAAGACCACCAATGCCACTGCCCACCATCACGCCTACCCGAGTGGGATCGAGCTTGTCGACGTCCACCCCCGAGTTGGCGATGGCCATTTTTGCCGCGCCCATGGCGAGAGCCGCATACCGATCCACCCGACGACCCTCCTTGGGATTATTGAAGTAGGGAAGCGGATCGTAACCCCGCACCTCCCCACCAATCTTGCAGCCGTAATCGGTGACGTCCATGCTCTCGATGGGAGCGATCCCGCTCTTGCCTGCCTTGAGAGCTTCCCAGCTGGAAGCCCAATCGTTGCCCATCGGGGTGACGCCCCCGATTCCGGTAATTACCACTCGTCGCTCGGTCATGTGTCTTTTGTTCGGTGCAGCCTAGAGCGGAAGAGAATCTTAGCAAGTCTCATCCGAGTTTGCGCGTGCGCCCGCGCCGGGTCACTCCCCCGCAATGGGAGCAGTGGCCAAACTTGGGCTCCTCGGGTCGGATTTCCTCCCACAATCCACACTGGGCACAGCGGCGGCGGCAGCGCTTCCCCAGGCAACGCAGCTTGCGACGTCCCAGCATCCGAAAAACAGCCCCGCCCAGCCCGACTGCCAGAGCGACAAGAAAAAGAAGGGAGACAAACTCCTGCAAACTGACCACCACCCCTTTCATTCCCCTCCTTTTTCCTCAATCACAATGCGGGCAAAAACCGTCCCAGCCCCCGGTGCCAAGTCCTCGCGAAGAGCCAACAGCTGCAGGGCCCGGCGCATTTCCCGTTCCCGCTTCTCGCCCACCCCCGCCACTGCCGAGGCGAAGGCCACCGCCCCTTCTTCGTCGAAAGACAACACCCACCGCGAGTCCCGCGCACCCGCCGCCCCCGGCCAGGGCAGAAGAATCTCGCGCTCTCCTTCCGCCTGCGGCAGCACCACGCGCATCTGCCAAGTCCGCTCTCCCCCCCCCGGTCCCCGCCACCAGTTCTCCTGCAATTCCGGCAAAGGCGGCAGGATTAGCTCCCCATTCTCCTCCGGCCATTCCGCTTCCTCCGCTAAAACCGGAGCAGGCAATACCAGCGGCGGAAGCATCGTATTCTCGGCCAGTCCAAGTGGCCCTAGCACTTCCTCCAAAAAGGGACCTTCCTCCTCCTGCCCCAGATCGGGCAAAGCCGAATCCTGCAGCAGCCGCCGCAAAGCCGGGTCACTGCTCTCATCCAGCACAATCAGTTGCGCCCGGCCCAACTCGGGCCTATCCACCGCCAGCGAAACGGGCACCCCCAGATCGACGAAGCGCACCGCGAAGACCGTCACCGCACCAGCCAGCAAGACCGCTACCCAAAACCTGACGAGCGAATCATCCCCTCGCAACCAGGCAAAGCACAAGGGGCAAGGCTCCTTGCGACGGCTGCGGCCCAGACGAGATGCCTTCATTGCCCTCCTTCCTCACTGGGAAAAAGCTCCCTCCCGCCATCCAGAGCGGGCTCGCCCACCCAGGCACACTCCAAATCCTCCTTCAAAATCAATTCGCTCAATTGGCTGGCGAAGGTGGCCGGCAAACGCCGATCCGCCCGAATGAGCACCATGCGGAGACCTTCCTCATCCCGCCTCCGCTCAAGGTAGCCCGGCAGCTCCGCTCGCGAAATGCGCTTGGCCCCGACATAGAAGCTCGGCTCGATCACTCCCTTCACCGTCAAGACCAGGGATTCCTCTGGCACCGCAAAACGAGAGTCACTGCGGGGCAGCTCCACCACCACCCCGGCCTGATGCACGAGCGTCCCGGCGACGAAACCGAGCAGCATCACCAGCACCACAATATCCAGAGCTGCCAAAGCGTGCAGCGGTCCCGGCTTTTCATCGAGAGTGAGAGAAACATTCACCATAGCCCCCTTCCCTCACTGCGACCGCCCACTCCGTTGGCGAGCCTTGGATTCCGCTCTTTCTTCCCGCAACAAAACCACGTCCGCCTGCTCCCGGGCATCGACGACCAAATTCACCATCTCGATACCCGTGCGCTCCAGATCGCCCAACAAGGCCCGCGCCTTTCCCAGCAAAACGAGATAAAAGCCATAGGTCCCGGTCGCGATGGCCAATCCAACCACCGTGGTGACCAGGCTCTCGAAGATGCCCCGCGCCAACGTCGCCTGGGCCACCGTGGACCCCACCTCCACCACACTGCCGAAGACATCCAGCAAGCCCAGAGCCGTGCCGAGCAACCCCGTCAAAGGAGCCATCATCGCCACCGCCAGCAGGCTGCGGAGATTGCGCTCAATGCGCGGGACCTCGATCTTCACCGCTTCCTCGGCGACTTCACAGAGATTGGTGCGTGGCAGATGATGGCGCACCAGCACCGAATGAGCGACCCGGGCGGCGGGTCCGCGCTCGCGGCTGGCCTCGAAAAGAGCCTCCGAAAAGGCCTGCTTGCCAATGTGAACCTGCAAGCCCCGCAACAAATCGGGCACCCGCGTCTTCACCGTTTGGAAAAACAGCAAACGCTCCAGAATCAGCACCAGCCCGAGAAAGGCCAGCACCAGCTGCACCCAGAGAATGGGCCCTCCGGCTTCCAACAAATCACTCACGTCCGCCAAGCTAAGCTCCCCCGCCCCAAAGTGCGAGCCCCTTCCGAGTCAATAGCAGCGCTCCCCCCCTTCCAGCAGCAGAAACCAAAACAGTGGAGCCCCCTTCCAGCAGCAGAAACCAAAACAGTGGAGCGCGCTTCCAGCGGCGAAAACCACAGCAGTGGAGCGCGCTTCCAGCGGGCATCAGGAGGCCTCCGTGCCTCCGCCTCCCTGCCTCCGCCAAGACACTTTCCCTCACTTTCCCCAACGGGAGGGAACCCCACCCCGCTGCGTCAAAACTCCCCAACGAAACGTCCCGCTCCCCCCTCATTCGGGACAACTTGTCGCAAAAACGGCCCCCGAGGAAAAACCTCGAAAACCCCACAACACTCTCAAAACAAGCAGAAAACACCAAAGAAGAAACTTTCTGGCGCGAGGATTGCAACAGGTTTGCTGTCTGAAAAACAAACTCAACGATATGACTACCAACTCGACTCAACCTGCTGTTGTTCTGAACGAAATCTTCCGCAATCTGGCCGCTCCCCGTCCCAGCCAATCCTGGCGCTGGACCGAGAAGGACGAAGCTTGGAAAGGAGAATTGGACCTCCCTGGCTTCACCAAAGAGGAAGTCAATGTCTCCCTCGACAAAGACCGTCTGCTGGTCGTCGAGGCTAGGCAAGCCGATTTGCCGGAGGGCGAAGAGCGTGATTTCTCGCGCGAAGAAGTCTCCTACCGCCTGCGCCTCCCCCGAACCGCCCAAGCCGAGGACCTCAGCGCCCGACTGGAAAACGGCGTCCTCTTCGTCACCGTGCCCAAGATCACCCCCGATTCGCAGATCGCCCGCCGCATTGAACTGAACTAACCCCCACCGGATTTTCATGGTATTGGATTGGCAAAAGGGCCGCTCCCACCCGGAGCGGTCCTTTTTTCGTCTTTTTCGCGGTCGCCAGCAGGCGAATCCACTAAGAACTCGACAGCCTGCCCTTCCGGGCGCAAACTGATCGCCATGCAAGAAGCCACCTCCCAGATTCGCGACTTTCTCCAGTTCATCGCGCTCAGCTTCATCGAGCACCCGGACCAAGCACAGCTCCGGGTGGGCCAACCCGAGGAGGGACACCTCAGCTTCCGCCTCATCCTTGCCCACGAAGACGTCGCCCAGCTCATCGGCCGCAATGGATTCACTGCCAGCGCCATCCGCAATGTCGTGAACAGCGTGGCGGCCCGCGAGAACATCAAGGTCACCCTGCGCATTCACTCCGTGGAAGAAGAGCAGCAGCGCATGGCCGAGCTGGAAGCCAAGGAGATCATCGATTGATTCCGGCGGCCCGGCGGGGACACTCAAAACGCTTTCGACAGGCTCCCTTTTCCCGCTAGAGTGACCGCCACTTATGAGCTGGACCACGAAAGCCGACTTCGAAGACATTCGCTACGAGACCACCGACGAGGGGGCGATAGCCAAGATCACCATCAATCGCCCCGAGGTGCGCAACGCCTTTCGCCCGCAGACCGTGCGCGAGCTGCTGGCAGCCTTCGACCTCGCCCATGAGGATCCGCAAGTGGGCGTCATCATCCTGACCGGCGAGGGCGAAAAAGCCTTTTGCTCCGGGGGAGACCAAAAGGTGCGCGGCCATGCCGGCTACGTGGGCGAGGATGGCGTGCCCCGCCTCAACGTGCTCGACTTGCAGAAAAAAATCCGCTCTCTGCCCAAGCCCGTGGTGGCCATGGTGGCCGGTTACGCTATCGGTGGCGGCCATGTTCTCCATGTCGTCTGCGACCTCACCATCGCGGCGGACAATGCCCGCTTTGGCCAGACCGGCCCCAAGGTGGGCTCCTTCGATGGCGGCCTGGGCTCCAGCTATCTCGCCCGCATCGTGGGACAGAAGAAAGCCCGCGAAATCTGGTTCCTCTGCCGTCAATACGGGGCCGAAGAAGCGCTGGAGATGGGCCTAGTCAACACCGTGGTCCCCTACGCCGAGCTGGAGAACGAGACCCTCAAGTGGTGCCGCGAGATGCTGGCCCACTCTCCCATCGCCCTGCGCTGCCTGAAGGCGGCCATGAATGCCGATTGCGATGGCCAGATGGGACTTCTCGACTTGGCGGGCAATGCCACTTTGCTGTATTACATGAGCGAAGAAGGCAAGGAGGGCAAAAACGCCTTCCTCGAAAAGCGCGCCCCGGACTTCTCCAAGTTCCCGCGCGTGCCTTAACTTCAGGATCACCCGCCATGAAACCCCTCCCTACCCTCGCCCTCACCGCCGGAGCCCTGGCGGTGGGCTTCTCCCTCGGTCGCATCACCGCACCGGAGGAGAACCAGGATGCCCTGCCGACTCCCACCAAGAGCGCGAGCGGCCTTTCCTCTGCGAACAAGCCGGTCCAGAGCTTCCGGCTCCCCGAGGGGTTTCTCGCCACGGCCCAATCCTCCGACTATAAGGACCGCGAGGCTCTCGTAGCCGGGGTTGCCCTCGCCGACATCCCGGCCACCATTGACCGCCTCTTGCAAGAAAGTGGCCCGGAAGGGATGGACTATCAGCTGCGCAACATGGTGGGCGAACTACTCGAAAAGGCGATGGCAGAGAGCCCCGAGAACACGCTCAGCTGGGTGTTGGCGACGGAGCACCTCGCCAATCGCGACTTCCTTTTCGAACAGATTCTCAACAAGGACGACCATCAGAAATGGGTCCAGGAGCATTTTGAACAGCTCTTGGGACAAGCCAAGAGCCTTGAACGCCCCCATGAGATACTCAAGGGGCTTATCCAAACCCAAGTGGAGGACGACCCGCGAAAGGCCATTGCCCTCTCCAAGGAATACTTGCGAAAAGAAAACGGCGAGTTCGACTTCCCGCGCAACTTGCAAAAAAAAGCAGTCGAGACGGGCTGGGAACTGGCCTTTGACTACTTCAAGGACAGCTGGCAAGAAAACAACCGGGGAAGTTCCTGGAGATGGGGCGGAGACTTTCCCGCCGATTTCGACTTTGCGTCCTTCGCCAAGACTTGGGCCGAGCACGAGGCCAGCTTGGACTGGGGAGAAGACGGTGGCTTCTACGCCACCCCGACTAAGATCTGGCAGGAATGGTCCCAGGCAGACCCTCAGGCCGCTTTCGAATTCTTCGAAACCGGGGGTTCCTCCACTTTTGGCTTCAGTGAATTCTTCTCGGGCTACCAAGAAACGGCCCGACCGGAAGACATCTTTAATTTTGCCCGCCAACTGGCAGAAGAAAAGTCCCCCCTCCAATCCGGCATGGAATCAAGCGTGGTCAACTATGCCTTTGCCCATCAGAACAACCTACGGGCTCTCCTTGATTGGACCCGCGATACTGGCGACCTCTCTCTCCTCACCGCCTCCCTGGGCAATGGTTACCTGAACGACGGCGATACCGCCCGGGGGATGGAGACTGTGCTCCACGAACTGCCAGCCACGGAGCGCCTGGCCCACGTGCGGGAGGCCCATCTCCGCCCCGACGGAAGCATTCGCCTCGATGACAAACGCCGGGAATGGTTCACCGAAACCCTCCAAAAGCTCGGGCACAGCGAAGGCGAGATCCAGGCCGCACTCGCCGAGGACTAGTCCGCCTGCGGGAAAACACTTTTTCGACAAAAAACGCTCACCTCCTGTCCCAAAGTGACGAGGACAAGAGCATCTCTGCAAAGAACCCTGAACTCCTTCTTTGCAAAACCGAACCCTATCCTGCCGTCCACCCCACCGCCTGCTGGCGGGTCTCGCTCTCGCCTTCTCCCTGCTCGGGGTGCGGGCCGACCCGCCCAATGTCCTCATCCTCTATTACGACGACCTAGGCTACTCCAACGTGGGGGCCTACGCCCCGGACCAGCCCTCCTACACCCCGAACCTCGACGCCCTCGCGGCCAGCGGGATGCGCTTCACCGCCGGGCACTCCGCCGACGCAGTCTGCACCCCCTCGCGCTACGCGATGCTGACCGGGCGGTATTGCTGGCGCACCCGACTGAAGCAGCGCGTCATCGGCGGCTACTCCCGCCCCCTCATCGCGGAGGATCGGCTCACCATTGGCAAAATGTTCCAAGAGCTGGGCTACGAGACCGCGATGGTGGGCAAGTGGCACATCGGGATGCAGTTCTACGACCCGGCGGGCAATCCGGTGGACAAAGGCAATGATGCCGACGTGTTGGGCGGCGACCCCCGCACCACCGACGATGACGAGATCGACTTTTCCAAACCCCTGAGCCACACCCCGACGACCTACGGCTTCGACTACTTCTTCGGCAGCTCGGCCTCGCTGGACATGCCTCCCTACACCTGGCTGGAGAATGAGACCGTGCTCTTCAAGGGCGGTCTCGTGGTCGATGGCGAGGTGGACTTCTCGCAAGCCCGGCCCGCCACCAACGCCGACTTCGAGGAAGGGGAACCCATCGGCGCGGTCAACAACGTGCGCGATGGCGTCTACGACCCGAACTTCGTGGTCTCCGATTACCTCCAGGTGCAGGCCGCGAAAGTGGTCGAACTTCTGCGGGCCCGCGCGCAGGACGACAAGCCCTTCTTCATCTACGTGCCCTTCCCCTCGCCCCACCTGCCCTGGTCGGTCTCCGAGCAGTTCCGGGGGTCCACCCCCTTCGCCTACGGGGACTACCTCGCCCAGTCCGACCACTACGCGGGCGTCATCCTCGATGCCTTGGCCGACCCTGATGGCAATCCCGAAACGGACGACAGCCTCGCCGACGAGACCATCGTCTTCATGAGCAGTGACAATGGGGTGGAAAAAGGGGCCATGCGCCAGGGGCTGAACTTTGGCCACGATGGCAATGGCCCCTTCCGCGGGCTCAAGCTCGACAACTGGGAGGGCGGCACCCGCGTGCCCTTCGTCATCCGCTGGCCGGGCAAGACCGCCCCGGGTTCCGTCACCGACCACTTCTGCTGGCAGGGCGACTTCTTTGCCACGCTGGCCGAGCACCTCCACTATGACCTCACCCCGGACCAGGCTCCTGATGCGGAGAGCTTCCTGCCCGTGCTCAGCGGTCAGCCCATGCCGGAGAAGCGGCGCCCGGCCACCATCCAACATGCCTACAACGGCCAGCTGGCTATCGTCGATAAGGATGGCATCTGGAAGCTCCTCGATGGCACCGGGGGCAATGGCGGCACCTCCTGGGACTCCGCCAACAATGAGCTGACGGCGGCGGAATCGGCGGGCGAAATCTTTGGCACACCCCGCCAGCTCTTCAACCTGGCCGAGGACATCGGCGAGGACAACAACCTCCTCCCCTCCGAGGATCCGGCCATCCTGGCCAAAGAGGCCGAGCTCTACCAACTGCTCAACGAGATTCGTGGCAACACCAGCTACGGCACCGACGGCGACAGCAAGGTGCCTCCCATCGACAGCGATGGGGATGGCCTGCCCAACTACTTTGAAAACGAGACCCCCGGCCTTGATCGCGACGAGCCCGCCGATGGCGCGGAGGACTTCGACGCCGACGGGCTGGACAATGCCCGCGAGTTCGAGAGTGGGGCCAATCTCTTCGAGCCCGATAGCGACGGCGACCGCCTGCAGGATGCTCTGGAGGTGCTCACCTATTTCTCCAATCCCGCCGACCCCCACTCCGATGGCGACGGCCTCAGTGATGGCGACGAAGTCCTCATCTGGCTCACCGATCCCACCCGGGAAGACAGCGATGGCGACGGCGTCGACGACCAGGAAGAACTGGCGGGATTCTCCAACCCCACTGATGCCCGATCCACCGTGCCCCGGGGCGAGCCCGTCACCATCGCCCTCGCCCCGACCGTCATCCAGCTCGTAGGAAGCCAAGGCACGGTGGACGATCCCGCCGTGCAAGGGGCCTGGGAAGGCTCCGGCGAGCTCTACGTGCGGGAGCGCGAGACCGGTGGGAGCAACCAGCAGGCCCGCACCGCCCTTTTTCTCAAATTCGACCTCAGCCCGATTCCCGGTCTCATCTCCGAGGCCCGCCTGCGCCTCTTTCAAATTCACCGCCTCAATGACCTCCACTCCGGCAACCTCACCCTCGCGGGGGTCACCGAAGCTTGGGCCGCGACCCCCGGCCAGTATCCCACCCTGCTCATGACCCCGGTGGCCGCGCCCTTTGTCTTTGGCAACAATAGCGACTTTGGCACCTCTCCCACCGCAGCGGGCTTCTACAGTGGCACCCCCGGCACTCCGGGCGACGAATCGGGCTTCGACCCGGAGGGAAAGCTCACCTCCCTCGCGAAGGGCTGGCATGAGGACCCGGCGCACAACCACGGCCTGCGCCTCGCCTTCGAGGCCCCCGCTTTCGTGGGAGCTGGCTTTGCCCCCAACGACCTCCCCCAAACCCCGGAAGACGAATCCCTCCGCCTGCTGGTGACCTACACGCCCACCCTCAGCCTCGATAGCGACGGCGATTCTCTCAACGACGATTTCGAGCGAACCGCCTTTGGGGATCTGACTCAGACCGGAGAAGACGACTTTGATGGCGATGGCATGAGCAATTTGATCGAATGGGCCCTCGGAGGGGATCCTTCCCGGGCCGGTCACTTTCCCCTCCTTGAAGTCGTCTCTACCGGTGGTCAATCCGGCCATCTCCACTTCCAGCGCCCGGTGGACTCCGCCTTGGGCTATGAAGTCAAGCTCTCCTCCGACCTCGTCCAGTGGGACCCCTTCACCCGCTACTACCAGTCCCCGCGCTCCAGCCCCGGGGGAGCAAGCGATAGCTCCCTCCTCGCCGCCGAGCTCGTCCCCCACCGCCCCCTTCCCCCCGCTCTCTTCTTCCGCCTCTCCCTCGCCTCTCCCTACTCCCGATAATCGGAAAAAATCCAACCCCTTGAGAAAAACCATGAAACAGAACCAGCCCTTCACCCTGACCTCCGCCCTCCTTCTGGGAGCCTTGCCCGGGGTCCTCTCCGCCCAGACCACCCTCCTCGACGCCTCCTTCGACGGCATCGAGAACGACCTCAACAATACCTTCTCCCTCCTCACCAACCACGACGCCACCGCCTCGGGGGCCACTTGGGACCAAGAGACCGGCACCGTAACCAACACCGGTGGCACCAACGTGACCGGCGCCGTCTCGGAGACCACCATCGACTTCCCCTCCGTCGGCAGCGACCTCATCGTCGTCACCTTCGAGGTGGAAAACGCTTCCGGCAACCTCGGCTACAATGGCCTTTTCCTCGGCCTACAAGTGGGAGAACCCGGCAATAATCTCGGCAGCAACCTCTGGAACAATCTCTCCCCCGTGCTCGGGGTGAACTTCTCTGGTCGCAGCAATCCACCCCGCGAAGTCCGCCTGGCCCACGCCGCGCCCGAAGCCGGAGAGCAATTCCTCTCCTTGGGACAAACAGCTTCCGCCGCCTCCATGGCCGACGGCTTCACCATCATCCTCACCCTCTCGGCAACACAATGGGACCTGAATATTGAAGGCCTCGAAACCGAGGAGGGAAGCGCTATCTCAGGCACTTCGGGAGAGTGGGCCGACCTCTCCCTCGACTTCGCCGACCTCCCCGCCACCATGCGCGTCGCGAGCTCCATTCAGCAAGGCCAGACCATCGATCTCGCTCGCATCAAAGTCGAACAATTCGACACCTCCGACTCCGATGAGGACGGATTGCCCGACTACTACGAGCTCGCCAATGGTCTCAATGCCAACAACCCCGCCGATGCCAGCGCCGATGCCGATGCCGATGGCGGAGCAGACGGCTTGACCAATCTTGAGGAATTCGCGGCCGGCACCAACCCCCAGGACAGCGACAGTGACGACGACGGCCTCAAGGATGGCGAAGAAGTCAAAGCCACCCTCAATCCCTACGACGGCATGGCTCCAGGCACCACGGCGGGCTCAACAGGCTCCGGCCTCCCCACCGACCCTCTCGACCCCGATAGCGATGATGATGGCTTGAGCGACTTCGAGGAGCTGGACAATGGCAACGGCTCGATCAGCAACCCCTGGACTGACGACACCGACGACGACCTCCTCCTCGACGCCTTCGAAATCGCCTACAACCTCGACCCCACCAGCACCGCTCCCCCTCATGGCGATGCGGACGATCCCGATGAAGACGGCGCCGACAACTACGAAGAACAACTCATCGGCAGCGACCCCCGCAATCCGGACAGCGATGGTGACGGCCTCACCGACGGAGAAGAATACATCGACACCACCGACCCCACCAACCCCGATACCGATGGCGACAACCTGAATGACTTTGAAGAAAAACAAGCGGACACCGATCCCAAGATGGCCGATAGCGACCAGGACGGCTTCCCCGACTACCTCGAAGTGGTCGGAGAAACCGACCCCCTCAACTTCGATTCCTTCCCCTCCTACGCCCCCATCACCTGGTCCGTGGACGTGCTGGACAGCCTCGATGACCTCGTCACCACCGGTGCCCTCCTCTATGCCGAAAACATGAATGGTGAAGCCACCACCGTCAATGGCGTGCCCTTCACCGGCCACCTCAGCGACACCTCCCCTCGGGGCACGGCCAATATCCTCACCTTCACCAATAGCAACATCGCCGTGCCGGAGTTCTACCAAGGCCCGGTGAGCGAGTTCGTCCCCCTGCTGACCACCTCCTGGAGCGGCGGTGCTTCCAGCCTCATCGTCCTCACCGGACTCACCCCCGGGGAAACCTACCTCGTGCAAACGGGACGATCCGACAACCGCAACTTCGGCTCCATCCCCGGTCGCTACATGACCGCCGACGGCTTTGGCGGCGAGGATGCCAATGAGCCCGTGGGCCCGAACAACACCATCTTCGGTGGTGCGGAAGCCCCCGCCCTCATCTTCACCGGCCTCTTCACCGCCACGGGCGAGAGGCAGGTCTTCGACTGGAGCCAATACAATGCCGGAGGCAGCGCCGGCGGAACCAACCTCGCCTTCGTGCAAGTGCGCGTGGCCGACTTCTCCGCCCCCATCGAGGTTACCGCTTACACCAGGGACGCGAGCGGCATCCACCTGTCTTTTGGCAACCTCGATCCCGCCAAGAGCTACCAGCTGACCCGCTCCAGCACCCTGGAAGACGGCTTTCCCCTCGTCGTGGCCGGCCCACGCCAGGCCAACGGCCCCAGCGACACCTTTACCGATACCTCCAGCGAGTTCCCCGGCCGAGCCTTTTACCGCTTGGAGGAAGTTCCAGCTAACTAAGTTTACCCCCTTCTTTTACCCAGACAATCCTCAAGGGTCCGCTCCGGCGGGCCCTTTTTTATTCCCCTCGCCCCTCAAGTCACCTTGGTAACCGGGAGAACTTCTTTCCAAAACCTTCTCTTTCTCTAGTCTCAGGAAAATGGGGGGAAAAATTTTCTTTTCCTCCCCCACCCATGACCACCATGAGAACCACCTTTCAAACCCGCCATACCCTCTTGCAGCGCGCCTGCCAACTGGATGATGAAAAGGCTTGGGAGGAATTCGTGGGCCAATACCGCGCCTTCATCGCCCACGTGCTGGGCAAGCTCGGAGTCGAGCGGGAGGCCATCGACGACCTCACCCAGCAAGTGCTCATCGCCCTCACCCGGGACCTGCCCGGCTACGACCGGACCAAGGCCTCCTTCCGCACTTGGCTCGCCGTCGTCGTGCGCAACAAGGCCTACAGTCACTTCCGCAAACGCACCGCCAGCCAACGCCGCCTGCATGAATTCGCCGACCAAGCCCATTGCCAGACCCATTGGCAACCTCCCCAGGTCGCCCCGACCATTGAGCGCATCATCGACGATGAGTGGGCCACCTACCTCGCCACCCTCGCCATGGCCCGGGTGAAGGAGGTCTTCCAGGGCCAGGCCCTCACTGTCTTCGACCTCTCCCTCGACGGTCTCCCCGCCGCCACCATCGCCGAGAAGACCGGCCTCAGCATCGCCTCCGTCTACACCCTGCGCAAGCGGGTCAAGAAACGCCTCTATCTGGAAATCCGCGCCCTCGCCGCCGAGCTGGAACCGTGAAGCCCCCTCCTCCCAACCCGGCCACCGAGGCCTACCGTCCCGACTATCGCCTCACCCGCGCCTACCACGAAGCGACCGGCCTCACCCCCGATGGCCTCGACAGCCTCTGCCCCTCCTACCTCGCCCTCTGCGCCACCGGCGAGCGCTACCAGGAGCAGACCCTCCTCGGCCAGGGAGGCGTCAAGCAAGTCTTCCGCGCCTTCGATACCCACACCCGCCGCTGGGTGGCCCTCGCCCGCCTCCGCCCCCGGCGCGGGCCCGACTTCTACGACCGCTTCGTCCACGAGGCTTGGCTCACCGCCTCTCTCCGCCACCCCAATATCATCAATGTCCACGAAGTCGGTGTCGCCGAGGACCAGCGCCCCTTCTTCACCATGGACCTCAAGGGGAACCAAACCCTGCGCGACCTCGTGGCCAAATCCGGCAACGAGGACCCCCGCCCCCTGCTCGCCATCTTTCTAAAAGTCTGCGATGCCCTCGCCTACGCCCACTCGCAAGGAGTCCTCCACCTCGACCTCAAACCCGAGAACATCCAAGCCCAGGAATTCGGCGAAGTCCTCGTCTGCGACTGGGGCTCGGGCCGCCGGCAGAGCGAAGCCCCCGCCCCGGCCCCCTCCTCCTCCCCGCCCGAGGACCCCCTCGCCAATCTCACCCTCCAGGGCCTCATCTCCGGCACCCCCGGCTACATGGCCCCCGAGCAACTCGACCCCGCCGCCGCCCAAGACCACCGCACCGACCTCTACGCCCTCGGCTGCATCCTCCATTTCCTTCTCACCGGTCGCGCTCCCTTCACCGGCAGCACCGCCGAAGTTCTCACCGCCACCGCCCGGGGCCACATCCCCCCGCCCCACGAGGCCTACCCCACCCTCTCCCTGCCACCCAGCCTCGTCGCCATTATCCTGCGCGCCACCCGGCCCGACCCCGCCGACCGCTACCCCACCGTCAGCGCTCTGCGCGAAGACCTCCAGCGCTACCTCGACGGCTTTGCCACCGAGGCCGAACAGCCCAACTTCCTCAAAGAAGCTCGCCTCTTCATCCTGCGCAACCGTCTCCCCGTCGCCATCGCCCTCACCTCCTTCGCCCTGCTCACCGTCCTCACCACCCTCTTCGTGCAACGCCTGGAGGCCCACCGCCAACAGGTCCTCGCCGAGAAGGAACGCAGCAGCCACCTCGCCGCCCGCGCCGAGGTCGCCCAAAACCGCTACCTCGCCGCCCTCTCCCGCAGCCAACAGGAACAAAAAGCCCTCGCCCTCGACCTCGCCCTCTCCGCCAACCGACTCAAAAACATGGGCATCTACCAGCGCCCCTACAAGACCGTGCGCCAGGCCAGCGAGCTCGCCCACATCGCCCTCACCCTCGACCCCACCTCCGGCAAGGCCCGCTACGAGCTCTACTCCCTCAACCTCATCCAGATGAACTTCCAAGCCGCCCTCACTCTCCCCACCGAAGGCGACATCGTCCCCCCCGGGTATCAGGCCCTCGCCCAAGCCTTCCCCCACTTCGCCTACAGCCCCAACCAGCGCCCCGGGGTCAGCCAGCTCCGCCAGTTCTTCTCCCACGCCCGCACCCATATCCCCGACCAAGCCCCCCTCCTGGAACGCCTCCTCGCCTACGACCAACGCCTGCGTCGCAGCCATCACCACTACCACCTCGTCATCGAGGACTTCCTCCGATACCTCAATCCGACCCAAGAGGGCATCCGCCTCCACTACGAGGAAGACGAAGCCAAGCTCACCCTCCACGCCCCCGGCCACACCCGCCTCCTCGTCGAGCCCGGCGGCTCCTCCCGCTGCACCCTGCGTTACCACCCCGCCCGCACCCTCGCCCTCATCAGCGACGGCCCCTTCGACCTGCGCCAATTGGAGGGACTCCCCATCAAGACCCTCGACCTCACCCGCTGCCCCAGCCTCACCCTCAACCAAGCCCTCAGCCTCCCCGGACTCAATACCATCCACCTCGGCCCCCATCACCCCCCGCTCGCAGAGCTCCGCCGCCACATCGTCACCCCCGGCGACTTCCAGATCCTCACCTCACCTACAGAAAATCCGCCCCACCCCCAAAGGACCGCAGCCAAGCCAGAGCCTGGCTAGGCCGCCCGCCGCGGAGCTCTCCGCCGCCCCGGCCGCCGTGGAGTCGTGGGACTGTCATCCGGCTGCAAGGGCACAATGACCGGATTCTCCAGCGGAGGAAGCCCATGGGCCGCCCGCGCCCGATCACAATCCGGATTGTGCACTCCATTTTCCCAAGAGGGCGGAAAGTCGCGACACACCGAAGCCCGCACCGCGTGAATGGAACAACCCACGCACTCACCAATAGTTCCTTGCAAGGCGACACAACGCGGGCTCTTCTCATTCGACCCCTTCATCACTTGGCGATGATGGGTCAGCGGCTCCGTTAAATGACTCGGCACCGTGCCCCAAGGCGAATCATCACACTCCGCCCCATAGAAAGAAACGCGGAAAAAGGCACAACACGCCCCACAAGACGTGCAGGGATTATTCTCTACATTGTGCCACGGAAAGGCGGGGTTCCCCCGCTCGGTCGACTTGCTCATCAAAATAACGCCACAGCGAGCGCGAAAAATCCTCCGCCCGTCGCCCGGAGTCAATACCGAACGCGTCCCTCCCACCAAATCCAAAGCAACGCCCGACCCAAAAGCAGTGGAGCGCGCTTCCAGCGGGCATCAGGAGGCCTCCGCGCCTCCGCCCCCCAATCAAAAACCAGTAGCCCCCTCCCCTCCACCCCATCAACTTCCCCCATTAAAAGAAGCCTCCACAGGAACATCCCCCGATTCCTCAAAATAGCAGCGGCTGATCCAAGGGCACTTCACGGAGCCGGGGCTTCACCTCCTGTTCCCTCAAGACCAGCGTGCCCCCCCTTCAGGACAAAAACGCCATCAAGCGCCCCGTGTTCATTCCGCAGCCATGCCGCCAACGAACCTCCAATCAACCCAACTTCTGCATCCACTTCTGCCCCTCTTTCGATTCCTTCGCCCAGCGCTTGGCCTGACTCACCGCACTACGATGCCCCATCCCCAGCCTTTGTGCTACCAGCTCTGTTCCCACCAAGGTCTGACTCGTCAACCACGCGGCCAAAGCCTTCTTTTCAGGAGCTGATTTTTTCAAATCTCTCAACCGCTCTTCA
The DNA here is from genome assembly GCF_016595415.1 of Roseibacillus ishigakijimensis. Lineage (GTDB taxonomy): Bacteria > Verrucomicrobiota > Verrucomicrobiia > Verrucomicrobiales > Akkermansiaceae > Roseibacillus > Roseibacillus ishigakijimensis. The sequence goes on along the minus strand of NZ_JAENIO010000051.1, from coordinate 702 downwards.
CTCAAATCCAACTTCGCCATTCCCTCTTCCAACAACCTCAAAAACTCCCCTTCCCCATGCTCCTTAATCAACCCTCCACTGTGACTCTCCCTTTTCTTTCCCTCCAAAGCCTTCTCCGCCAAATCCAGCATTTTCTGCCGAAACTCACCATCGCCCAAGCACCACCCACGCCGCAGCTCATCATAGCCCATTCCCCCTTTTCCTCCCTGCACCTCCTCCCCTCGCGCATCCATGAACTTCCCGTAGGATTCCCTCCCGGCCGTGTGATCCTTAAAACTGTAACTCTCCAAGACCTTATCCACCTCCAACCAACTCGGCCGCTTGGCTTTCCTTCCCAAATACAGCCCTAAACTGCTCCAAGGATAATCTTGCAACCTTTCCCACTCCTTGCCCTTTCCCGTCATCCGGGCTCGCGCCGGATTCAAGTGGATATACTCCGAAACCGTTTGAAAATAACCCTCATTTCTCTGCTCCCCATTCACCACCTGCGCCTTGTATCGCCCTTGAAACAAGTGCCCCCTTCTCTTCATCCAGGTATTCACCCTCTGCGTATAGGTCCCCTGAAACCACTTCATCCCCTCCACCAGATTCCCCTCGGGAGTTTCTAACAAAAGATGGTAGTGGTTTCCCATCAGAGCGTAGGCATGCACAATCCAACCTGCTCGCCGACAAGCCTCATCCAAGGTATCCAAAAAAGATTCA
>NZ_JAENIO010000050.1 GCF_016595415.1 Roseibacillus ishigakijimensis | reverse complement strand
CTCGGTGAAGAGGGGGCGGCGCTTTTTGGGGTAGGAAGTGGTGAAAACCGATCAGAGTTTTTTCCTGATTGCGCGTTGTCGTGCTTTCCTTGGGGTGAAAGATGGTTGCGCCTGCCCCCCTTGTTTCTCTCCGTGCTCGGGGGCGGGGAGGGATGCGGGCGGCTAGTGCTCTTCAAAGGTCTGAAAGAGTCCGTTCAGTTTGGCCTTCACGGTGACTTCCCGCCTTCCGTTCCGGTTTTTGCTGATGAGAATGGAGTCATCCAGAATGATGAAGACATTGTCAGCGTCTTGGCCAATGGCTCGCGACTCTCGCAAGCGGCCATCGTCATTCAATTGGGAAGGCGTGATAACCGGGCAATGATGCTTCTTACTGAGGCGCTTCAAGGCGCGGGAATAGCGGCTGATTTCCTGCTCCCGGGTTTCGCCCTTCTCTCGCCCGCCTTCCAAAAGCTGGATGTAATCCACGACGATCAAGCCAATCTCTTGCCCGTGCTGGTCGGCAAATTGTTGGGAGTAGGCTTCGACGTGCGCCATGGTGATTCCCGCTTCGTCACTGATGGCGAGGGGAAAGGCTTCCACATGGGCACAATGCTTTTTCATGGCGGCAATCTCGCCCTTGTTGGGCTTGCGGTTCAGGGTGATGGCATCCATGGGGATTCTCCCAAGGTGTGAGACAAGGCGGGCGAAGACTTCGCGGGCGCTCATTTCGAGCGAGAAAACCAAGACGGGTTTCCCGGCGGTGAGGACGGCGGCGGCGAATTGGAGCGAGAGAACGGACTTCCCGCCGCTGGTCTTCCCTCCGATCACGGTGAATTGATCCGGTTTCAATCCTCCGGTGTGAGTGTCGAGGGCGGTGATTCCGGTAGCGATTCCGGCGCTTCCTTCTCCGTAGTCGGCTTCGTATGTTCTGATGAACTCGCCACAAGCCTCTGTGGCGAGCTTGTAGGGCTTGCGTGGGGAAAGAGTGCCGGTGATGCGTTCAGCGGCCTCTGTGAGCATTTTCAGCGTTTCCTCGGGGCTTCCTGCTCGGTCGCCTGCTTCGTTGGTGGCCTTGGTCGCTACTTCTATCAATTCCCGCTTGGCTTTCAGATTGCGCAGAATCCCGGCGTAGTGGTTGAAGTTGGCAGATGTCGCGGCGGCATTGAAGGCTTCCACGATGGCGGACGCGCCCCCGATTGCGTCGAGCTGCTTCCGGTTCTCGAGGTGGCAATGGAGGCTGGCAAGGTCAATGGCGATTCCCTCGCTGGTCATCTCGTGGGCGGCATCGAAGAGGATTCGATTGCCGGGGAGATAGAAGAGATCGGCGGTCAATGCCTGGGCCTTGGCCTTGGGGAGTAGTTCGGGGGCTTCATTGAGAAGCATACTCACAAGGGCGGCTTCGGCCTCGGGGCTGTGGGGGATGGCGACTTGTTGGCTCATAGTTTGAAGGTGGGTTCGGGTTTGGTGGTCGTTTCGGGTTTCCAGTTGCGGGCGCGGTCGAGTTCTCCGGTCCAGTTGTTGAGGAGGGTTTGAAGGTCTCGCCTCCGGTAGTCCCTCCCGCTTTCGTGCTTGGCTAGGTAGTAGCCTTCCAAGGTGGCGAGATCGTCCTCGCTGAAGATGATTTTCCGAAAGGCTCGCAATTCCTTGTCACTCCATCTTGTCGAGTCCCTCCGTTTGAAGAGCCGATTGAGCCGGGATTGAATCTCGGTCGGCTTCCATTCCCCCTTGGGGGATTGAGGGGGAGGTGTTTTCTTTGTTTCCTTGTTCCTTTGTTCTTTAGTGGTTGTTCGATGGTTGCTTGATGGTTGTTCATTGGCGGAGTTGATGGCTGTAAGTTCAGGGGTGAGGCTCCAAATCCTTGAATCTATCAGGGTCGCAACGGTTCCTTTGCTGGTTGTTTTGATGGTTATAAATCCGGCTTTGGTCAGTCGCTTGGTCGCCTCTCGGTATTGGCCTCGAGACTTCAAACCAGAATCCGCGAAATCTCCGATCAATGCTTCCCCGTGCTTGCGGCCTGTAATGGGGCAAGGGTCTTTCTTCCATCTCGCCCGCTCCGCTATCAGGGAAAGCAAGAGGTATCCGTTGGGATCGTGCTTCCTGAGTGCGGCGGCTTCGGGCGAGCGAATGTAGCCAAGCCATCCTCTGCTCATTTGCTCTCTGTCTGGTTGTCAGCAATCAGGCGATAGAAGCTGTGAACGACACCGCTCTTCTGTCTTTCCATGCGGTTGCGAATGTCGAAGCCGTATTTCGTCCGCAAAGTGGCAATGACGCTGTGAGCGGCTCCGGCGTTGGCCTCAATCATGAATTGGCGAAGGGTGACTTCTTGGCCCTGGGCTCGCTCAAGAATAGAGAGAACGGTTTCCAGTTGGCTTCCGGCTTTGGGGCGGCGTTTGGTTTCGGGTAGAGTATTCATGGCAATCTTCTAAGTGATTGCGCCTTGAACTCGGGGCGGGGGTGGCTATCCTTCCGGCAACTTCAATCTGACCGAAAGCGCGTCTCCCTTCCCCAAGGGCGGCGCGTTTTTGTTAGTCGGTGGGGTGAGTAGCGGTCTTGTCGAAGCTGGCAATGTATCGCTCTATGGATTCGACACAAAAGAGGCGAGTTCCTCGGGCGGTTCCCTCTTCTTGTAGGGTGATGCTCTTGATTTTGCCCTGCTTGGCGAGCATGTAGAGCTTGGTGCGGCCAATCCCAAACATGGCCACCGCGCCCTTGTCGCGAAGATAGCGGGGCTTCAGGATTTCGCTGCTTACGGCTGTTTCAAGTGATGCTATTTCGTTCGGCATGTTTATGCCTTCCCATAGCAGGAGTGAGATCGCTAGCTTGGTGAAGGCGTCACGGCATCACTTACGCCTAAAGTGATGCTCTACTCTTCACTTTTGTAGCTGTTCAGAAACCGTCTGATGCGCGTGTGAACTGCCTGTTTGCTTGCTGTCTTGCTGTCGCCCTTCCATTTGAACCTGCCATTCGCGGTCTCGGTTAGGATTCCTCCTTTTAGGAGTTCTTCCCTGATTTGGGGCGGAGTGATTTCGGGATGCTCTTTGCGGTATAACAGAATCGTCTGTTTCCATTTTGGAAGCTTGGACGCTTTCTTTCTCGCTTTCCCTTCACGTTGGCGGCGAGTCATTTCGTGATTGGTCAAATCTTGTGAAAGCGTGTCGTGGAGATCGACCAGCTTTGAGTGCCTCCCGGCGTGGTAGGCATGTTCAAGAGCGGTCCAGACTTCGGGAGGGAAGTCTTTGGAAAAAATTTTGTCGAGGTGTAGGCATGTGAAAGCCGCTTCTTCAGCAACCGTGGTCCATTTCCCCCCATAAGTGCCATCTCGAAATCGTGATTTAATCTCCGCAGGAACATAGTCTTGGAGTCCCTGCCAGCGAATCACTTCTTTGCCGTTGTTGTCTTTTTGAAAATACTGTCTTTGCTTGCTGAATTGGTCATACCGTTCGGCTTGGACGGTAAGGTATTTTTTGCCGTCTGATGTCACACCGCCCTTGGTAGGGACTTCGTAGTCTCCAATCAATGCGTTGGGCATTTTCCAAGAGCCTGTGTGATCTTTCCACGCTGGGACCCAAAAGTGATCCGTTGGCAACTCCTGCGGGCTATCAAGTTTGACATAGTCGCCATAGAGGCGGGCGAATCCGTCTCCGAGATACTTGGCCGCAACTTTTTCGACCACGATCTTCTCTTTGAACGACTCCTTTTTTTTCCTCTGCTCTTCAATGTATGCGAGGCGGTCGGCCATCCTCGCTTTCACTTCCTCTAGGCTCGCTCCTCCAAAGTCGAGGTTGGGCTTTTCGTCACTCATGATTGAATTTTTGCGAGTCGTTCCTTTCGTTAGACGAGAGTTTCCAAGGGGAGGTGGAGAGATTGGGCGGTAGCTTTGACGTGCTTAAGGGTGAGCGGGCGCTCTCCTCGGGCGAGTCGGGAGGCGGTCGAACGGTCCACGCCAATCAAGCGGCCCCATTCCGCCACGCTCATTCCGATATTGTCGAGGTGGCTTGCGATGAACTCGTGGGGCTTTTGCGGCTTGAGCGGGGGAAGATTCTCTTGGTCGTAGCGTTCAATCAGATCGGAGAGAATGAGCAAGTAATCGGCTTGATCGGGAGTTAGCTTTTCCTCGCCCGCGATGGCGAGGGCGCGGACCATCTCGGAGGCGTTCCAATAGGTGGCATCGTCATGGATGGGGCGCGGCATGAGGAGTTGGCAAAGTCCAAGGTAATCGGTGGGGAGGTCTGAGAAGGCGGGGGCTTGGAGAGTGGCGGTGGTCATAGTTCTTTTTTCCAGTGGTTCTTGTCGTAGTCGGCGTGGGTGAGGATGCGGAGGGCGAAAATGATTCCGGTGTTGTAGTGTATGGCGGTGATGAGTCGGTGATTGTTTCCGGCAAGGTTGAAGACGGTGACGGTGTTCCCGCTGGCCACCGTTACGGGGTCAGCGTGGGGATAGGTCTTGCGGAGGTCTGCTAGGTTTTTCCATTGGGAGGCGCGGGCGAGGGTGATCCAGTTGGCAAGGGCGCTTTGGGCATTGGGATGCTTTTGGCCGTAGTCCCTGAGTGCCTTTTCGGTGATGATACGCATGGGGCGGGGTGTTGTCAATTTGACAACGATTGAAGGAAGGGGGAAAGGTTGGGCTGAAAGTCAGCCTGCTTCTTTGGTTTGGATTCTGGCGAGGCGTTCCACTCCGCTCTTGAGGGTTTCTAGCTCGTGGTGGGTGTATTTCTGATGCGTCCGGCTGTCGGTGTGTCCGGTCATTTTCTGGCGCACTTCCTCGGGCACGTTGGCCTTGGCCAGCCAGCTTGTGAAGGTGTGGCGGAGGCTGTGAAAGGATCGGCTCGCAGTCTCTCGGGCGGCTCCGTCCTCGCTCTTGCGGGTGACGTTGCGGGCGACTTCCGCCGCTTCCATGATGGCTCTGAATTGTGCCGAGAGTCCGTTGCGGCCTCCGCTCTTGTCCTTGGCCAAGCTCGGGAAAAGCGGGGTGGCATCGAAGGGGGAAGGCGGGTGTTTGGCGAAGTAGTCGAGAATCTCGGGATGAAGGGGGATTTCTACCGTGGTCCCTTTGCGCTCGGTCTTGCGCGGGGTGAGGTGAATCACGCCCCTTTCAAGGTCGAGGTTCCCGGCCTTGAGATTACAGGCATCGACAAGGCGAAGCCCGGTGAAGGCTCCAATCAGAATCACGCCTTGCCAGTCGGTCGAGGGGGCGGTGCGATAAAGGCGGGCGACTTCCTCAAGGGTGAAGGGTTCCCGTGGGGTCGAGTCGGTTTCGTCGAGGGTCTTAATCGCGGCGGCGGGGTTGTGGAGAATGGCGGCATCCTTCACGGCATCGCCTAGGAGTGAGCGAAGGACTTTCAAATTCTGGTTGGCGGTCTTGGCAGTGCGTCCGGCCTTGCGTCTGCTATCGCGAAAGGCGCGAACGTCCTTGCTCGTGATGGCCTCAAGAGGTGCGTCCGCCCGCTCGCCTAGGAAGTCGAGGAAAAGGGTAGTGGTGGCCCGGTAGAAATGGGCGGTGCCTGGCTTCACGGTGTTATCCTTTTCCGCTGTCCAGTGTTCCACCCAAGCGCGGGCGGTGTAGCTGTTGGCCTCGGTGCCTGTGAGGGCGAGGATTTCCCCGATCAAGGCGCGTCCCTTGGCGGCAGTGAGCTTGCCTTGTGTAGCGAGTTCGCCCGCTTCTCTCACGACGGCCAAGATGGCTTGTGAGGTTGGATCGTCGCATCCGGTCTCTTTTCGGGCTTCCTGCTCCATACGGAGGGCAACGGCCATGGCCTCTCGCTTGTTCGCTTTGCGGGTAGCGCGGTGAATCTGTCTTGAGGTGCCATCCGCCTCGGTGACTTGGAAAGAGCAATACCAGTTGGGAAGCTCTTTTCCGTCCCGTTTCTTGCGAAAGAGTGTGGCCATGGCTGAGTCTGTGCCATGCTCGTGCCATGTTCCAGTATAATCCCACAAAGTCCGCTAAAATTCGGAACGTTCTATTTGAGATAGTTATGAATTTTGGTGAACCTTATAAACTCAAGAGATTAAATCGGCGGTTCAAGTCCGTCAGCCTGCACCATTTTTTGGAAAAAAGATATTCATCTGTCGTCTCGGTCTTGCCGGGGTGGGCTTTCACATCTGAGGCTGTGGATTTTCCAGGGATGAGTCGCCTTGCACGATCACTTCGTGCCAGAGCTGGAAGATGAGAATCATCCAGAGCTGCATGCCGGGCCGGGTGTGGGCTTGCTCGCTTTCGAAGCGGAGCAATTGTTGCACGCGCTGGGGGTCGAAGACGCCTGTCTCGGCTAGTTTGCGAGGTTGCAGTTCGCGGCGGGCAAGGGTGCGGAGCTCTTTGCGGAACCAGGCTTTGACGGGCACGCGCATGCCAACCTTGGGGCGGTGGATGATGGCGGGAGGGAGGAGTTCGCGATAGGCCATGCGGAGAGCGAACTTATCGACGCCGTTGCGGATTTTCCACTCGGTGGGGAGGGCGAAGCTGAGTTGCATGAGGCGTTCGTCGAAGAGGGGGGAAAGGCTGGTGAGTCCGCTGGCCCCCAGCAGGCGCTCGACTTTGGGGAGAATGAGGTGGGCTCCTTTGAAGCGCATGTTGATGGCCATCAGTCGGTCGAGAAAGCGGGGGAGGGTTGGGTCGGAGAGGTGGAGGGCAAGGAGGGGGAAGAGGTCTTGCTCGAGGTCGATTCGGGCCCGGAAGTCGGGGAGGAGCAGGTGATTGAGGTCTTCGTAGGCTCGCCGGAAGGAGGCGAAGTAGGTGTGCTCGCGGAAATGCGCGTTGGCCGGGCCGGATTGATACCAGTGGGCAAGGAGCAGGAAGAGGTTCTTGGGGCCGCCGAAGCAAGGGTCGCCGCCTTCGCCATTCCAGACGTGGTTGAATCCCTTTGCGGAGACGTGGCGGGAGAGTTCGTGATTGGGCATGGTGACGGGGTCGCCAATGGGGTCGTCGAGGTGCCAGACCAGGCGGCGGAGATGGCTGCTAAAGTCCGCAGGGGTGACGGGCACGATTTCATGGGGGAGGTCGAGGTGACGGGCGACGGCTTGGGCAAAGAAGAGCTCGTTGGGGTGCTTTTGCCCAAAACTGAGGGAGAAGCAGGTGGGGCGGTGGCCCAGGCTTGTGAGCTCGGCGGCGACAGCGCTGGAATCCAGTCCTCCAGAGAGGTAGAGGGCACAGTTTCCCTCGGGTGGGAGGAGGTCGTGGATGGCTTCGCGGTGTTTTTGTCGCAAGAGCCCGGGGATGGCGGGGTGAGCTGGGGGCAGGGCGGCTTCTTCGGGAAAAAACCAGCGTTCGAGGTTGAGTTTACGGGTGTCCGGATTCCAGCGGAGGCGATGCCCGGCGGGGAGCTCATGGATGTCCTCCAGCATGGTGGCGGTGCCTGGGACGAAGCTGAAGGTGAGAAAGCAGGCGACGGAGGTGGGGCGGATGCGGCGGGAAAATCCCGGGAGTCGATGCAGGGCCTTGGGCTCGCTGGCGAAGAGAAGGCAACCTTGAAATTGGGTGTAGTAAAGGGTGCGTCGTCCCGCGCCATCACGGATGAGGGTCAGTTCCTTTGCGGTCTTGTCCCAGTGCGCCATCACGAAGGGGCCGCCTGTGGCTGGGGGGTGGGCGGGGTGGGGCAGGCTCTGGCGAGTGCCGGAGAGGGCGCTCAAGGTGAGGGGGGTCTCTTGCCATTGCCCGGAGCCGGGCTCCCCCTTGAGAAAGAATTGGCCGTGGTTGAAGCTCCGGTGGGTGGTGTGTCTACCACGATGGGCGAGGGTTCGGTCCATCGTAGGTCCCCACTCCTGCGGGGCGCGGCCGATCCATCCATAGAGTGCGCCGTTCATGGGTTCCGGGGGATTCTATTCTCCGTCGCCTTCATCGTCTCCGCCGTGGCTCCAGTCGAGGGTCCAGCGCTCTTCCTCGAGAATGAGAACAAGATTGGTGCCGTTGGTTTCGCGGTAGCTCTGGCGTTGTTGTTGGTTTTCCAGCGCTTGTAAGGTGAGCCATTCGTTCATCGCGCAGGTGAGGAGGGAGGAAAGGCGGGGATAGAGCAGGAGGTCGGGACGCAGGGGCGCTCCTTTCTGGCTGAGTCGGCCAAGCCAAGGGGCCCGCCTTGTGCTCTTGGCTGCGAGCCCGAGGTCGAGGACTTTGGCGGAGCAATCGGCCGGGAGCTGGGAAAGGGCTTTTTCGGCGAAGGATGGGATGCCGTCGTGGAGGAGGAAGAGGTGGCAGGGAGGCTCGCTGGTGAGCGCGCGGCGGGTTTCGCTCTGCAGGTGTTCCGGGTAGCCAGCGGGGGTGACGATGAGGCAGCCGTTGCTGGTGTGGAATCCGTTCAAAACGAGCAGATCGACGAGTTCCTCGCGGTCGCAGAAGAGGACCTTCTGGACGCCATAGGCGTGGATGTCTTCCTCCTGCCAAGGGGGCGGAGCCTTGCTGAGCGCCCGCGTGGTGATGAGGCCGGGGAGCGGGCGGTCGTGCTGGCGCCATTTGCTGAGGATTTTGCAAAAGTCCGGGTAGGAGGGAAGGCTGCGACTTGACAGGCAAATGATGCCGGTGAGGAGGGAGAGAACGAGGAAGAAGAGAAAAAAGAGGGGGAGATGCTGGAAGAGAGAGCGATCCAGGGCGATGACGATCAGCGCAAGGACAAAAATGATTCCGTAGGTTAGGTAGCCATCGCGGCGGGTCTTTCGTCCCTTTTTGTCCTTGAGCTGGCAAAGGGCGCTGTAGAGTTGGGTCTCGGTGTAGTGCAGAGTGTTTCGTCCGCTGGCCAGTCGCATGGCGGAATGGAAGAGGTTGTCGCTCACCCGGGGTCGCACATGAGGTTCGAGCAGAAAGGTGTAGCCGCAACGGCAGGTCATGCCGAACTTGCGGCCGTGGTTGGTGAGGCAGTCGGGGCACTTCATGCGGTGATGATGGTGCGGTTGACCATGGGGTGATCTTCATCGGTGGGGCCGAAGTCGCTGTCGGGATGATAAGCCAGCACGCGGAGACTGCTGTGGGGGCCGGTGTGGAAGCTGTGTTCGGCCTGGGCCGGGATGGCGAAGATTTGCCCGGGGGTGAGCGGGTGGACTCCCTGTGGGGTTCGGCATTCTCCTTGGCCGGAAATAACGAGTCCGGCCCGCAGGCTGGGGTGGGTGTGGCTGGTTTGTGCGGTGGCGGGGGGGATGTGCAGGAGGTTGAGGCAGGGGTCGCCGAGCCGGGGAGGGGCGATGAGCAAGGTGTCGGTGCAACCATCGATGTAGCGGAGGCGACCGGTTTCTTCCACCGGACCATGGAGAGAAAAAAGCCCCCGGTGGTGATGGCTGGTGATGACCAGGCCGTGGCCCGGGCCGGAGAGGCGGACCGGCCCGGGAGAGCAGAAAGACATGCCCGCGATGAGAGGGAATGTACCGGGCGTAGCTGCCAGCTGGCTGCTCCCGCGCCAGAGGAATCCGTAGTGGGTGGCTCCGGCGGGAAGGGCGAGCGGCTCCCCTGCCCAGGCCGAAAGGGAGGTGGGGTAGGGCTGGTGGGCGAAGTCGGCGAGGAGGCCGGTTTGCCAAGGGTATTGCAAGAAGGGGGTCATGAATCCGGGAATACTGTCGGGCAGACGGGCTCGTGATGGCAATGCTCTTCTCGCTTACCTGCCCATGATTCTTCGGCGGGTGGCAGGGAGCGGGGGTTTTGCCTTCTCTGGCGGGGTATGAATGGCGCTTTTCAAAAGTGTGAGCCCGTTTTTCTAGCCTTTTCCCCGTTTTCTGCTTACCACTGCGGGGACATGGCAAGCCAACTCGAGCAACTCAAACAGTATACCAAGGTCGTAGCGGATACCGGCGACTTTGAATCCATGAAGGAATACCAGCCCCTGGATGCGACGACCAATCCCTCGCTGATCCTGCAGGCCGCTGAAAAAGCAGAATACAAGCACCTTGTCGAAAAGGCCGTCAGCGAGCTGAAGGACTCCGGCAAGTCCGGAGACGAGCTGGTGGAGGCGATCATCGATCGTGTTCTCATTCTTTTCGGTTTGGAAATTCTGAAGATCGTGCCCGGCCGGGTCTCGACCGAGACTGATGCCCGCCTTTCCTTCGACAAGGAAGGCACCATTGCCAAGGCCCGTCAGCTCATCTCGATGTATGAGGCGGAAGGCATTTCCCGGGACCGCGTGCTCATCAAGATTGCCTCCACTTGGGAAGGCATCAAGGCGGCGGAAGAGCTGGAGAAGGAAGGCATTCACTGCAACCTGACCCTTCTTTTCGCCTTTGCCCAAGCGGTGGCTTGTGCCGAGGCCGGGGTGCAGCTGATTTCCCCCTTCGTCGGTCGGATTTACGACTGGTATAAGAAGGACACTGGCATCGACTACGTGGGTGCTGATGATCCTGGCGTGCAGTCCGTGCAGCGCATTTACAACTACTACAAAAAATATGGCTATGAGACCGAAGTGATGGGCGCCTCTTTCCGCAACAAAGGCCAAATCACCGAGTTGGCTGGTTGCGACCTCCTCACCATTTCTCCCGGCCTGTTGGAAGAGCTGCAGAATGCTGAAGAGGCGATCGAGCCCAAGCTCACTGCCGAGACCGCGGCCGCTTCCAGCGACGAGAAGATTTCTCTCGATGAGAAAGCCTTCCGCTTCGAGTTCAATGAGGACGCGATGGCGACCGAGAAGACCGCCGAAGGCATCCGCAAGTTCTCGGCTGATATCGTCAAGCTGGAGAACTTGATCAAGGAGATGCTGTAAAGCCCTGCTTCCAGATTATTTGAATGGAGAACGCCCTGCCTGAAAGCGGGGCGTTTTTCATTGCGGGGCGAACGCTCAGGGCTGGGAGGGGAGAATTGGGAGGGGCAGGGACTCGCGGCGGATGCGGTCGAAGATCTCGGCCACCGAAGGTCCCAAATCGTGGTCGGCGGCTCCCCGTTTTTCGCGCACAAAGGCGCTGGGATCCCGCCGGATGGTGCGGAATTGGGAATAGCCGGCTCCCAGAGCCGCTCCGTTGGCCTCCAAAAGCTCGAAATGGAGGTGGGCGAGATACTGGCCTTCGGCATTGCCCACTTTGCCGATGATTTGTCCCCGGGCGACGGTCTGGTGGTAGGTGACCCGCTTCTCGCTGAGATGGCTATACAAGGATTGCACGAGGCGTCCGTCGGGGAGCCGGTGGGCGAGAATGAGGGTGCGTCCCCAGCTGGGGTGGGGTTCTCCCGCATAGACGACGAGGGCATTGCCAATGGCGTGGACGGGATCGCCGAAGTCGGAATTGCCGCCGCCAATGCCGTTGAGATCGTCGCCCGTGTGGAAGCCGTTGCGGGCTTCGTTGTGAGCCCAGAAGGGTTGGGCGTTGTAGGTGAGCGCTCCATGGGCACTGCCCAGCGGGTGATCGAAGCGATCGGCCAGAGGGACGCGGAAGCGTTCGATGCCGCTGAGGAGGGCCAGGCGGTGGTCGAAGGGCGGAATGGCCCAGCCGGCAGGCAAGAGGCGTGGATCGCCATCGGGAGCATCGGCATCTTGCGCGGTGCGGAGGTTGCGGATCGGCAGCGGTGCTTGCTCCTCTGGACCCCAGATGGAGAAGGCGAGAAAGGTGGCCGCGCAGAGTAGGGTGGCGACGGTGAGGCCAAAGCGAAGGTTCATTCAGTTGGTGAAGTCGAGGTAGATTTCCGTTCGCCGGTTGGCGCGACGCCCCTCGGGGTTGTCTTCGCCAGTCGCGGTCTCGTTGGGGCGCCGGGGGCGGGTGTCGCCTTCCGCAACGATGATGATTTGGCTGCTCTCCACTCCTTGTTCGAGGAGAAAGTCTTTCACGCTGAGCGCCCTTTTGCGCGAGAGGTCGCGGTTGTAATCGGCGCTGCCCAAGGCGTCGGCGTGGCCGCTCAGGGTCAAGCGGCGGTCGGGATCCGTGCGCAGAACCTCGGCCACGATTTCCAGTTGTCGCCGGGTGCGGGGGGCGAGGGTTTCTTCGTCGAAGCCGAAGTAGATGACCAGGGTTTCTCCTCCTTGGGGATTGGCTACGAGGGGGGTGTAGTAGACGTCGCCTCCGGCTACCCGCTGGGCATAATCTGCCAGGAGGGCGTCGAGATTGACCTCGGTGATGGTCCAGGAGGTCTCGTTCTCTGCCCGTTCCAGGCTGAGGCCGAATTGCGCGGGCTGATCGTCGGTCAGGACATTGGCCAAGAGTCCCGCCGTCGTGTCGCGGTTGAAGAGGGTGCGCAGGGGTTTGTTCTCATCGAGGCGGTATTTGCCTTCTTCAAAAAGGATGCAAAGTGCGGCAATCTTGGCGTCGGAGACCTTGCTGGTATCGACGAGGGCCTTGGCGGTAGCGAATTCCTGGGCCAGAGTTGCCTGCAGGAAGCGATCGCTGATGGTGAGGGAGTCGGCCCCGGGAGCACGGGGGAGCACTTTCTCCCCGGCGGGGGGGGCTACCCCGGGTTCCCGGGGAGCGAGTCGCACCTTTTCCACCGCCCAGCGTCCTTGCTCATTTTTGCTCAAGTCGAGGAAGAGGGGTTCATGGGCTCCTTCCCATTCGAGGGCAAAGCGCTTGCGGCGATTGATTTCCAGTTCGCCCACTTCACGCACTTGGTGGAGGCGGAAGTGACCGCCCCCGAGCTCTTGCAAGCGTTGCAAGGCTGCCGGGGAGACTCCGGCTCCGGGCCCGCCGAGAGCTTGCGCCGCCCGTTCCAGGTCACCGGCTTCCAAGAACCGGGCCACAGCGGCCGCGAGTTCTTCGGGGCGGGTGGCCTGCAGGAGGGAGGGGGTGAGATTCTCGAGGACTTCGGCCGAAGTTTGCGGAACGCTCTCGTCGGCGATGGTTTCCCTTCCGGCTTGCACGGGGGCTTCCTCCCCTTGTGGGGGAGCCTGCGGGGGGGCGGCGGCACCAAAGAAGACGAAGTAAAAGACCCCTCCACTCGCCGCGAGGGCAAAGAGAGTGGCAATGGCGAGGGACCAGCCCTGGCGCGCGTCATCTTCGAAGTCCATGGCCTCCGATTTACTCTTCTCCCCGCCTTCCGGCAAACCTTTCTAAAATTCCCTCGTCCTTGCAATCGACCTCCTCCTTTTTTCCCGCTATGCAAGAGGGGTGGAAACGAACGAAGAAAACGTCATTTGGCGGGGGCATCCCTCGCAATTATTGAATTTTGCCAGTCACCTCGTCGCCCTGTTGCTGGCGGTGGGCATCATCACCGGTGCCGCTCTCTCCGGCATCTGGCCTTTGGCTGCGGCCGTCATCCTGCCCTTGGGTTGGTCCCTCTGGAAGTATCTCACCGTTCGCTGCCGGGTTTTCGAGCTCACCAGTGAGCGTCTGCGTCTCTACGACGGGGTCCTCAATCAGGAAATCGATGAGCTGGAACTCTACCGGGTGAAAGACACTACTCTCGTCCGTCCCTTCTGGTTGCGTGTTTTCGGCCTTTCCACGCTCATTGCGGAAACCTCCGATCGCAGCCATCCCACCGTGCATCTGGAGGCTATCCGCGATGGGATGAAGGTGCGTGAACTCCTCCGCAAACAGGTGGAATCCCTCCGCGACAAGAAGCGGGTGCGCGAAGTGGACTTCGACGGCTCCGAGGGTGACGAATTGGAATTCGAACATTGAGCCGGGGCAAATGGGAGCTGTTATTAAAGAATCTTGAATTTCAGACCATTTGAGAGGATTCTCGCCTTTTCCCTATGGCCCGCCCCAAAAACCGAGCGAAGCGCAAGCGAAGCAATGATGACCGAGTCTCCCGGAATCTGTGGGGATTCGGGCTCATTGCTTTGGGAGTGTTGCTCCTATTTTCCCTCCTTTCCTACCACCCCTCTGATTTGGCATCCATCGGGGTGCGTGAGTGGCGTCCTTTTGCGAAATGGTCTGATGGGGTGGATGATGGTCATGTTAAAAATCTCATCGGACCCCTGGGGGCGATGCTGGGCTGGGTGCAATTGCAGTTTTTCGGAGCCGCCGCGTGGTTCATCCCCTTCAGTCTGGGCTGGTTGGGATTTCGCCGCTTGCGCTTGGAGGGCGAGATTGGTTGGAAGACTTGGACCAGTTTTCCGGTCTTTCTCATCAGCGCGGCGTGCTTGGCCGGAGTGCTGGCGTGGTGGGATCGTTGGGCGGCGGTCAATGTGGTCGCTGCCAAGTCGGGGGGGATTATGGGCTATTATCTGGGGGAAAAAGTCTTCCATGAACTCCTCTCCACCGCTGGCTCGGTGCTGGTGCTGGGCTTTGTCTATCTGGCCAGTTTGATTTTCTTTCTCGGTCTTCATCCTATTTCTTTTTCCAAAGAGTTGTATGGTCAGGTCCTCGCCCTTTGGGAGGCCAAGCGCGAGGCCGGTTGGTCCGCTCCGACCAAGCCCCGGAGCTCCCGCAAGAGTAGCCCGGCTCCCCGCAAGAAAGCCCCCCGCAAGCCTCACCCCGAGGAAGAGGAGGAGTGGCAGGAGGGCGAAGAGATGGTCACGCCCGAGGTGAAAGTCGAAGAGAGCGGGCAGGCGACCTTGCCGCTGCGCGAGGTGCCGGAGCCGAAGATTGTCGATGGGGCCCAGCGGCGGGGACCGGATGCCAATTTGGCCCGCCCCTTCGAACGCAAAAAGAAGGAGCACGCTTCGCTCTCCACCGATGGTTTCGAGGACTACGAGCTGCCTGGCTTCGATTTGCTGGACTACGATTCCGACAATGCCGATCCCGTAGAGAGCAACCACGACGAGCTCTACGCCACCCAAAAGACCATTATCGATACTCTGCGGGCCTTTAACGTGGAGGTCACCCCCGGGGACATCACGCGGGGGCCTACCATCACTCGTTACGAAATTTACCCGTCGCTCGGCCTGCGGGTTTCCCGGATCACCCAGCTGGAATCGGACCTCGCGCGCGCCACGTGTGCGGAATCCATCAACATTCTCGCCCCCGTGCCGGGCAAGGACACGGTCGGCATCGAGATTGCCAACGACGATCGCGTGCCAGTCGCCTTACGGGAGCTGCTGCAGGATCCGGAGTTCCGTTCTTCCAAAAAGAAAATTCCCCTCGCGCTGGGCAAAGATGTTTACGGCAACGCCGTCATTGGTGACCTGGCCGCCATGCCCCACCTGCTCGTTGCCGGGGCCACCGGGTCGGGTAAGTCGGTTTGTATCAACTCCATCATCACTTCCATCCTCTACAAATTCAGTCCTGATGAACTTCGCTTCATCATGGTCGACCCCAAGGTGGTGGAAATGCAGATGTATAATCAGTTGCCCCACCTCGTGGTGCCGGTGGTGACCGATCCGCGCAAAGTCATTGGAGCCTTGAAGTGGACGGTCAATGAGATGGAGCGCCGTTACAAGATTTTCGCCAAGTTGGGCGTGCGCAACTTTGACTCCTTCAATAGCCGGCCCCGTCCGGAAGTGGAAAAAGCGACCGACGAAATGGAGCTAGCGCAAGAGGCCGAAGCCGAGGAACCCGAGGAAGAGCCTCTCGATCCGGAGCACTTGGAGTCCATCGCGAAAGCCCTTGAGGATGGTGAGCTGGGCCCCATGGACCTCGATGGCGAGGATGATGACGAGCGCGTTGACGAGGATGAGATCCCCGATCGTTTCCCTTACATCGTGGTCATCGTGGACGAGTTGGCCGACCTTATGCAGACTGCCCCGGCTGATGTGGAATCGGCCATCGCCCGCATTGCCCAGAAGGCGCGGGCGGCCGGGATTCACCTCATCATTGCCACCCAGACCCCACGGGCAGACGTGGTGACGGGTATCATCAAGGCGAATATTCCCTCCCGCATTGCCTTCCAAGTGTCCTCGGCACTTGATTCCCGGGTCATTCTCGATTCCAAGGGAGCCGAGAAGCTGGTGGGGAAAGGGGACATGCTCTTCCTGCCTCCCGGCTCGGCTAAGTTGGAACGCTCGCAGGGGGCTTTTGTTTCCGACGAAGAGGTGGAGCACATCATCGAGTTTTGCTCCAACCAGACCGAGCAGCAATTCGAGCAAAGTATCCAGGATACCATTAATGCGGGCGGAGCGAGCGATGATGGGGCGGAAGAGGTCTCCGATGAGGATGAGGAAATCATCGCCAAGTGCATCGACGTCATCATGACCGAGAACAAGGCCAGCACCTCGCTGCTGCAGCGGCGTCTGCGCCTGGGTTACACCAAGGCGGCCCGGATGATGGATATTCTGGAAGCCCGGGGCATCATCGGGCCGGCCGATGGAGCCAAGCCGCGTGATATTCTCGTCCGGCAGTAAGGGCGAAATGGTCTTCGTGCATTTTTCCGTTTCCCGACATTCCGAGTTTGCAGTAAGGTTGCGACATGTCGATTGAAGAACAACGCAAGGTGGTGAGTCCGTGGGCGGAGACAACGGCGGACGTGGGTTCGGCAGTTCTTGGCGCCGCCGTGGGAATGGTGGTGGGCGACCTCGTCAAGGAAGGGGCCCGCAAGCCCGTGGCCTTTGTTCTGGGTTGCATCGGGATCGCGGCCATCGTGCCCGCCGTGGTGGACGGGGTGAAGGAAGTGGTGGCCGGACCGAACACCCGCCGCGGAGCCAGACGCACCCTCAAATCCATCCGCGATGCGGGTGTGAGCACGCGGGATGACCTCGTCGAAGAAGACGAGATGTTCGTGGGCTGAATTTCTTTGCTGTAATCCCGCGCGGACAACGTATTCTGACGGTGATGAAAATTGCCGTCTCTTCCGCATTGGCCCTGCTGGGCACGATTTCCTTGTCTGCCGAGCAAGCTTGGGTCTCTCTCAGTAAAGTCAGTGGCTTTCGGGGCTATCAAGGCCAGGTCGCTCTCTTTGGCGTCAAGGAGTCGCCCGCCGACCTCCGCTTGCAATTCCAAGGCGAGGGCGCGGATGCCTTCGAAGTCGTGGATGCGGAAAAGGGGGAAAACAATCTTCTCCAGCTCAAAGTCGCCTTCAATCCCCCCGCCAAGGAGGGTTCCTACGCTGCGGAACTGGTCGTCGGGCAAGGCCCGGAGGCCCAGTCGGTGCAGTTGCGGGGCGTCGCCACTCCCGCTCTGGAGGGACACAATGAAGCGACCTTGCACCAGATTGTCTCTGCTCTGGGGATGGACGTGCAGACCGGGAGCGAAGAACTCTCGCTCGATACCAAGAGTAAGAAAATCGGTAGCTCTCTGGCTGTCAGTCAATTCGAGCCCGTTGCGGGGCAGGTCGTGACCCTTACCCCCCTGGCCCGCTACTCCCCTCCGGGAGAGACCCCCTTTGGCTTCGCCGTGCCTGATGGCAAGCAGCTGGTGCTGCAAAAAGCTGGTAGCTTGGCCGACACCACCGCGCAACGTCCCGATGCCCACCAGACCTTGCGGCCTCCCTTGGCCAGTGGTCAGCGCTCGGTCACTTTTGCCAATGCTCCCAAGCGCTTCGGCCTCTTTTTGAAAGCGCACCAATACACCTCCCTCACTTTTCCGGGAAAGGCGGAAGGAGCCACCATCGAGCACACCGCCCGCATCTTTCCGGTCACCACCTTTGAAGGAAAATCACTGGAAAATGCTTACCTCGTCGGGTTTGAGGAAGCTTCCAATGGTGATTATCAGGATGCCGTTTTCCTCATCGAAGGAGTGCAGGCGGTGAAGTGAGTCTACCTCCTCCGCGGGGAGAATTTTCCCCCGGGAAGGGTTGTCGGCGCTCAACTCTCCAAATACGTCCAGGACTCCGCCAGGGTGGGGTGATAATGAGGGATGCGAAGGAACTCCGTCATGGTCATGCCGGCGCGGATGGCGACTACTAGGGTGTGGGAAAAGTCGACCGCACCCCGGCCCACCCCGGTGGCCGCAATGAGACGGTCGCTGTCCTTCTCGAGGAAAACCTGCACGAAGCCCGTGTCTATCCCGCGGATGAGAGCCTTGCCCACTTCCTCGAGAGGGACCCGCCGGGTGACCAGGTCGCTGCGTTGGGCGAGTTTGTGGGCGGAAGGCCCGATATGAATCACCTCAGGATGGGAAAAGACGGCGAAAACCGTGGGCGTGGTGTCCGCATCCGAGAGGGCGTCGCCATGGAGCAAGGCATGGGCATTGCGGGCGGCTTGCTCGCCCTCGATGACGGCATGGTGGACGATGTCGACTCCGTCGGCACAGTCGCCCACGGCGAAGATGTGAGGAAGGGAAGTGTGACCTTTGCCATCGGCTTTGATGCCGTGTTCGTCCGAGACGATGCCGATTTCCTTGAGTCCCAGATCCGCGATCCGTGGTTTTCGCCCGGTAGCGATCAAAAGCTGGTCCCCTTCCAAAGTCCGCGCTTGCCCGTCGACGTTGACGTTGAGCATGATTCCCTCTCCCCGGGGTCTAGGCTGCACCGAACGGGTTTCGCAATTGAGGAGCACATGAATGCCCCGGGCCCGGGAGGCCGCCACGAGCTCGCGACCGGCTTCCTCTGGAAAATGGGACAAAAGATTGCCCGAGCGTTGGCAGAGGGTGACCGCGCTGCCCAGTCCTTCGAAGCAATGGCCCATTTCGCAGCCAATGGCTCCGCCCCCGACTACGAGTAATCGTTCAGGGATGTCTTCTACCTGCAAAGCGTCTTCGCTCATCCAGAAAGGAACTTTGGCGAGCCCCTCGATATCGGGGAGGCGAGGCTCCGAGCCGGTGGCGATGATTGCAGTTCGGAAGGTCAGCTCCTGTTCGTCTCCACAGTGAAGGGCCAGCTTGTGCTCGCTGAGAAAGCGCCCTCGACCGCGCAGAATGGCGAAATCGCCTTTCCTCATCTCTGCCAGGCGACTGTCTTGAAAAGATTGCCCCAAACGCTGACGGCGAGCCAAGAGGGCCGCACCCTCTACCCGCGCTCCGGGGGGAACAGTGATGCCGAACTCCGCAGCTTCACGGATATCCCGCATGCGATTGGCGGTTTCGATCAGGGTCTTGCTCGGCATGCACCCGCGCAGGATGCAGAGCCCGCCCATTTTGTCTGCTTCTTCCACGAGGGCCACTTGCAAGCCCAGTTTGGCCCCGGTCTGAGCCGCCGCGTAGCCCGCGCTCCCTCCACCCAAGATGACGAGATCGTAATCAGCCTTCATTCTTTTCCTTTCCGCAGTCCTCGTGCAAGCCCGGGCAATTCGTCAGTTGGGAAGTCTCAAGCTGTTTTTACTGAGAGAAAAGTGTCTGCTCCAAGTCGGAGGCGGTGGCGAGCAAGCCAGGCAGGGAAGGCGAGGGGACCGTGCGATCTGCAAGCTTCCGAATGACAGTTTGATCAGTTCTCTTCACAGGTTCGGGGGAGTCGCTTTCAGTCCGCTTCCTCGTGGGGAGGGTGGCTGGGGCCTTGGGTGTAGGCGAGGCCGAGGTGGACGAGGGCTTCTCCGGGGAATACCACTGTGGGGTGGCTCAATCCGATGATGCGACCGGCTGCTGGCGCTTGAATCACGGTAGATTGGCCGGAGAGCGGGTCAATCACTTCCCCCAGAACCTGGCCTTTTTCTACGCGGTCGCCCAGCTTGAGACGGGGAAGGAAGTTGCCTCCCGCCTCTCGAGGAGTGCGCAGCCAGCTGGTGAGGTGATAGACCTCGCTGGCGGGCACGGTCTTTCCTGCCGAAGGTAGCATCCCGAGAGAGCGCATCACGTTTTGCACTCCCTCCAATCCAAGGGCGATTTCCTTTTCTTCAAAGAGGTGGGGAGAGCCCGTTTCGTAGATGATGGCTGGGATACCTGCCTCGGAGGCTGCCCGCCGCAGGCTGCCGGGGGGACCGGCCCCCTGCACCACGACCCCGATGCCGAAATGGCAAGCCAGGGAGACTGCTTGCGCGTCTTCGTAATCAGCTCGTATTTGGGGCAGATTGCTCCGACGATCCGACGCGCAGTGGAGATCGATGAGGGCATCTGAGCCCACAATGGCCTGGTGAAAGACCCGGTGGGCGAGCATGCTGGCGGTCGACCCCTCTGGATCCCCCGGGAAGAAGCGGTTGAGGTCGCGCCGATCCGGAAGATAGCGATTGCCCGTCAAATAGCCTTGATAATTGATGACGGGTAAAATGACGAGGGTGCCCCTGAGGAGAGTCGGGTCAACTTGTTCGTAGAGGCGGCGGGCGATTTCCATTCCGTTGAGTTCATCACCATGAATGCCGGCGGTGATGGCCAGGCGGGGGCCGGGCTGGGCTCCATGCACGATGAGGGTGGGAATGGCAAAGGTGCTACTGGAAAAGCCCTGCAGGCAATGAAAGGTCAGCCTGGCTTTGCTTCCTGCCGCGACGGCTGTGTCTTGGAAAGGAAAGGGCGGGACATCGTCAGCCAAGGAGGGAAGAGCGGTCAGGAGAAAGAGGAGGAATCGGCGGATCATGGTAGTTGGGAACAGGGTGCGGGAGGAGATCTCCAGCGGGGAGTCTAGCCCGAAAAACCCTCAGTCCAAGTCTCCAAAGTAGGGGCTGTGCTTTTTGGCCTTGTCCCATTCGCGCCGTTTCTTCTTGGTCATGCGGCCTTGGTCTCCTTCCTGTCGGAAAAGCCGTTCCTCGCGTTTGATTTTGCGCTTTTCCTCGACCTCTTTGAGGACGTCGGCAGAAGTGTGGTCGTGGTAGGCCGCGCGGGCGAGGGGGGCTCCCACTCGTTTTTCCAGCAGTTGCACCACCTCGAGGTGCCGCACATGGGTGTTGTCCTGCACGGTGACGTCGAGGTGATCGCCGATTTGTAAGGAAGCGGAGGGCTTCAGGGTATTGCCCGCTCGCTTGATCTTACCCGCCTGACAGGCTTTGGCGGAGAGGGAACGGGTTTTGTAGAGTCGGACGGCCCAGAGCCATTTGTCGAGGCGGCAGGAATCGGACATGGCAAAAAATTCAATCGGAAGATGCCTTCCCCGGGCGATAGCGGGCCAGCGTGGTCAGGGCGTAGCCCGTGCCGTAGGCTTGATGGTAATCGTAGAGCGGATAGTCCCACCAGGAGCCGTCCTTTTCTTGTTTGTCCAGAAGAAGACGGGCCAAAGGCTCCCGCAGGGAAGCACGTTGGTCCTCGGGCAAGGCCGCAAAACACTCCGAGGCGTAGTAGTGGCCATAGTGATAAAAGTAGCCCGAGAGCTGGAAGTGGGTCTCGTGCGGAATGGGCCGCTTGCGGGCGTCGGCGAGGAAGCCGTCGCGGCGAGTCAGGCGCCCCAGCCACTCCAGCATGCGGGCATTGGTGATGCGTTTATCGCCAAAGACTCTCTGTGCGAGGTGGCAGGCATGCGTGCGGGCCAGGGAGCCGGCCGGTCGGTTGATTCCCCGGCGGGGGGCCTTCCAGTGGGGAAGAGAATAGACGTAAGAACCGTCGGGAAGCTCTTGCTGGGCTAGGCAGCGCAGAGCCCGTTGCACCACCTTTTCGTCCAGCTCGATTCCGAAGGTCTCCTTCCCCTCATGCATGGCGAGGAGGACCGTGGCGGTGGTGAAAGAAGTGGGATCTCCCGATGGTTTCTGGGTATGGGCCACGAAGTCGTAGTAGCCCCAGCCGCCATTGAGGTATTCATAGCGATAGAGCATCTCCACTTGTTCGCGGGCCAGTGCGGCAAAGGCTTTTTGCTTGTCGGCATCCCCGGCGTGATAGTGGTGGAGCGCGGCGAGGGCGCGGATGCCGTAAGCGTGGCCCCAGTTGTTGTAAATGGTGCGCTGTTCGGCGCGGCGGAGCAAGGGCAGATGCTCCATCAGCCACGCTTCTCCCTTTGCGATGGCGGCTACCGTTTCCGGGCGACGATCTTCGGATAAAAGTAATCCTTGCAAGGCCAAGGCCGAGGTCCCGGCTCGATAGGCGTGATGAGCTCCCGGAATGGGCGCGGTGACGTTGAGAGCCTTGGTGCGCCGGGCACTGCCCCAGGAACCGTTTGGATTCTGAGCTCCGACGAGATAGTCGACCCCACGAGCCAGAGAGGTCTCGATCTCATCCGCCAGAGAAGAGGGGGCGGCCTCGGGGCGGGAGGGCACCGGCTCCTGATTTCCCGCAGAAGGGGATTCCGTGCCCTCGGGCTCTCCCAGGAGAAAGCTGCTGAGGCCGAAGAGAATGACCAGGGAACGAGGCATGGCTCAGGGCAGAATGACTTGGCCGGCTTCCAGTCCGGAGAGCACTTCCACGAGCTCGCCATTGTCCCGGCCGAGCTCGATGGTGCGCTCCTCGGGCTCTCCTTCGGACAGTTTGACCAACGCGTAGGTGGTGCCGTCTTCCCGCTTCTTGACCGCCTTCAGAGGAATGGTGAGCGCGTTTTCGACTTGGTAGAAGACCACTTCGGATTCTTCTTCTTGTCCGGGAAATTGCAGCGCTTCCCGTTCTTGGGGCGGCAAAGTGAGGAGAAATTTGCCCTCCAAATTGGGTGTTTCGCTCAGCTCCAGGGCAGGGGCCTCGTCGCCCGCCTCGGCCAGGCCCTTCTTGATTTCCAGTGCTTTCTCTCGGTCCACCAAAGACTGCACCGCGAGGAGGGAGTCCGCTGCCATCAGGGTCAGCACAGTCGTCTCGGTGGGCAGGCTTCCGCCCGGCTTGAGAAAGTCCCCGGTCTTGCCCTTCTGCCAGCTTCCGTCCTTGAACTCTCCGTAAAAGAGGACGCCCTCGAAGTCGGCCACCGGCTCGAAGAGAGCGCGATCCGCTCGCGTCTCTTCCAGCTGGACCCGGGCTTGGGCAAGCTCGCGCTCCTGCTTGGCTACCTCCAGCTTTTTGAGCTCATAGGTGCGCTCGAGGTTGAGCTTGGCGGTAGCGTAGTCGATGCGCGCTTGTTCGACCTGTGCTTGCCGGTTGGCCAGATCGCGGGCCAGGCCGACTGCCAGTTCCCGCTGGGAGCTGCGCTCGAAGTCTTGCAAATTGTCCTGGGCATCGCGCACCCGAGCCCGCTGACGCACGAGAATGATCTCCTCGGTCTCCTCCGTCAGATCGTCTTCCTCATACATCTTTTGCAGTTGGTCGAGCTCTTCCTGCTGGTAGGTCAGGGCGTCTTTGTATTTTTGCAGGGACTGGGCCAGGTCCTCTTTTTTGGCGGGCAGGCCGACCTTCTGATGGTAATCTAGGTCCCCTTCCGCATGCTCCATTTTCAGCTTTGCCGCTTCCAGCGCGAGAGTGTTTTTCTGCTGCAACTCGGTTAATTCGCGATTGGCGATGGCCAGTTTGAGTTCGGCGGACTTCACCGCTGCCTCTTGCTCGACGAGGTTGCGGTCGATGCCCTCCGGGTCGAGAGTGAGGAGGGGCTCTCCTGCTTGCAAGGTGCTCCCGTGGGCGGGCACGCTCACCACCGGGAAGGATTTCCAGTGGGCGGGAGCCAGGCTGAGAGTCTGGCACTTTGTCGGCACCAGGGTGCCTTTGATGGTGGTCGTGACGGTGAAAGAGGTTTCAGTGACCGGGTGTTCGCCGAAGGCGGGAGCCCAGCAGAGGGCAAGGACGGGAAGCAAAAATTTCATGAGGATCGGACGAACGGCGAACCTAGCAGAATGAGAGGAAATGGCGAGGGGAAAGAATAGCCAAAGAGGCTACTGGTGGGGCTCGAGATGACTACCCATCCCGGTAAAGAACTCGTCCGCATAACTCAAGGGGCGAAAGAGATAGTAAACTCCACGTTTGTCTTCGGCGAAATTGAGAAAGCGGGTCCCATTCGGCTGACTCTGGGTGCCCAGAAATCGCAACATGAGAGAGGCCCCCAAATAAAGGAGAACTATCCCGCTGGGCAAGGCGGCAACGTGTCTGAAAAGCCGCTCCGGAAGAAAGAGAATCACTGCGCAACCAATTCGATAAGAGTGGCTTTCAGGATTTCCAGGGCTTCCTCGACCTCTTCCGCGCTCACATTCAAGGGCGGAAGGAAGCGGATGGTTTCCGCGCCAGCCGGGGGAACGAGAAGTTTGTTCTTTAGCAGCTCGCCACAAAGGTAGGCAGCGGCAGTCTTGCCTTCTGGAACCGGCAATAACTCGGCGTTCAAGCCAATGCCGAGCATAAGTCCCTTGCCCCGCACCCCACAGAGAGCCGGGTGGTTCCAGCTGGCAATTGTGTCGCGAATCTGGCTCTCCCGGGCCGTAGCATTGGCCGGCAAGTTGGCTTTCTTGATTTCCCGCACCACCGCCAGAGAGGTCGCGGTGACGAGAGGATTGCCGCCGTAGGTCGAG
Organism: Roseibacillus ishigakijimensis; assembly: GCF_016595415.1. Lineage (GTDB taxonomy): Bacteria > Verrucomicrobiota > Verrucomicrobiia > Verrucomicrobiales > Akkermansiaceae > Roseibacillus > Roseibacillus ishigakijimensis. The sequence goes on along the minus strand of NZ_JAENIO010000050.1, from coordinate 3,751 downwards.
CCATGGGAGCCGTATCCCAGCAGGCTGGAGAGCGGGGTGCCTTCGTCATCGATCTTCCGATCATGGACCCAAAAGGCCCCGATGGGAACGCCACCACCCATGCCCTTGGCCCAAGAGATCGCGTCAGGCTCCAGCTCGGGCACTCCCAGCGCCCGCCAGCCCATCATCTCACCCAGCCGCCCGAAGCCGCATTGCACTTCGTCGAACATGAGGAGGAGATTGTGCTCCCGGCACAGTTTGGCCACCGCACGCAGAAACTCCGGGGTGGCGGGATTGACCCCGCCCTCGCCCTGCAGAGGCTCGAGCAAAATGGCACAAGTTTCCGCCGAGATAGCCTCGCGCAAGGCCCCGATCTGATTGAAAGGCACGTGGGTGAAGCCTGGCAACAAGGGGGCGAAGCCCTCCTTGATCTTCTGCTGCCCGGTGGCTGCGATGCCTCCTAAGGTGCGGCCGTGGAAGGATTTGTTGAAGGTGATGATTTCGTGGCGGGCTTGGCCGGACTCGGGGTCGGGGCATTCCCGCCCGAAGCGCCGCGCCAGCTTGATGAGGCCGTCGTTGGCCTCCGCTCCGGAGTTGGCAAAGAAGGTTTTGCCGGGAAGCTCCACTGCCGCGGTGAGCTCTTGCGCCAATTCCGCAGCCGGCAGAGTGTAGTAGAGATTGGAGATATGGATCAGCTCTCGGGCCTGTTTCTCGATCGCCTCCACCACCACCGGGTGGCAATGGCCGAGCGAACAGACCGCGATACCAGAGCAAAAATCGAGGTAGCGAGTGCCTTGATCGTCCCACACGCGGCTGCCTTCCCCTTTGACAATGGTGAGGGGGAAGCGGGCATAAGTCGCCAGAATGGGCGCGGTCGTTGGATCAATGCTCGTGGACACGCGAGAGATGAAGCCTTTTTGAGCCCCGATTTCAAACTGGAAAATGCCTCATTTGCCTCCTTGTGCCAGCGCCCCCTTGTCGACATCCTAGCAGCATCCACCGTTTTTCTCGTCTCGGTGAAGGATTTTGGTTTCCTGATGGGCGAGCGAGCGGGCTGCGGGATTGGTATGGTGAAGGATCTCACTCTGCGGGTTGGCCCAAGTGCAGTATTCGATGTCGAGCGCGAACCAGTGGTTGAGGCCCCGGTCCTCCCAGCCCACGAAGGTCAATACCCCACCCCACACCATGCGGGGATAGAGGGCGGTGAGGAGGAACCATTCGTCATAGCCATAGTCCGGCCAGGAGGAGCCGAAGATGGTTTCAGCTCCTTCTCCCACGCGGACCTTGGTCTCCAAGCCACCTCTCTGCTCATGCCAGAGGAAAGCGCTCAGCAATTAATGGATCAGACTCGCCTCCGCAAACAGCTCAGTGCACGTCCTGGTTAGTCTGAGCGCTCCTTGCAGAAGAGGCTCGACATGATGGGCTCTGAGGGTATTGTCACGAGTTATGACTCCCTCGTTGTCAGAGTTTTTTCGATGTCTCTCGGGTGAGGGAAAAGTGCTCTTTCCGCTGCGAGTGGGATTCCGGAGCAGGCAGGCGGCAACCAGATGGCCCGGCTTTCGGGAATTTTCAGTAAAGTGGCTATTCTTAGAAGTTAAGAAAATCCGTATGTATCTGGAAATAGTAGGCGTGACCCTTGTTTAATTTTTGTTATGAGAAAATTTCCCTCTAAATTGGCTTTGCCCGTTCAGATGATGGTGGTGTTGGTTAGCTTTTCTTGTGACGAAAGGAGTAGCTCTGTCGGGAATAGCGGTCGTGGAGGAAAGGTTGAAGAGATGTTTTCCGGTGATGCTCGTGAAGCAAGGAGTTTTTCAGGCAAATTTAATTCAAATTCAACTTCGCTTGATTTTTTAAACAAAGAGCCAAGTGATCTAAGCGTAAAAGAGTTGGTTTCTATTGTCCGCAAGATTGATGTTCACAGATTGGATGGACAGGATATTGCTCGTATTCTCGATTTGATTGATGAATACCCGAGTCGGAAGTTTGACGGTTTCCGGCGCAGGCATCTTTATTATTTTCTAGATAAAGAGGGTGTTATTAGCGTTTTTGATTGGGTGATGAATCGGTATGGAGAAGGTGAGCTGCGTGATTTTTATATTCATATTGTGATGTCGCATGCCGCAGCTAAAGATGTCGATTTATGGTCTCGGTTATATAGAGAAATCGAGACAGATATGGAAAAGGTGACTGCGCTGACTGCTCTCGGGAGCGTGATCAGTATTGATCAGTTCTCAAAAATAGACGATGAATTTAAAGATGAAAAGTTCGAAAGTTATGTTGTAGTTCATTACATAACAAATCTAATAAGAAAAGAAGGGTTTGAGGGATATTTATTTAACTTAAAGTTGTATGATTTTTCTTCGAGTTCGAAACGGGCGGGTGTGCTGCGGGTAATGTCAGGTTTTGATTTTGAGAAGCTTGAGCCATGTGTTCACGATCTTATTTCTTCGGAAAGCATAGATTTAAGCAACAGGGATGTGATTGATTCGCTCGCCGGTTCTGCAAGTCGAACAGGAGTTAGTGGATTCAATAAGCTACTTGAATTCTCAGATTCTTATAATTTTTCTGATGAACAAATGGATGTCCTTATTGAGTCCTCAATGAGGAGGGCTCTCAGTCGAAATATTGACTTGGGTATTTCCTATCTTGATGAAATAGAGAGTAGCGAGATAAAGAGAAAGGCTGTTGAGCAAATAGTGAAATTTGCTATGAAGCATGGAGAGTTTGATGTTGCCGAGAAATGGAAAGAGTATGCTCAGGGATTAATAGATGGAGGGGGCGATGGTTAAGGTTTATTGTTTTCTTATTTTTTTTTATCGTTTGCCTAATTGCTGGTTATGTTCGATGGGATGAAGTGAACTCTTCAAATGCTGTCTCACGACAGAGGATTCAGAATTCAATAGACAAAACATTTGCGAAGAAAAAAAGCAATTTTGATAGGAAAACAAAAAGAGACTTTTCCTTGTCAGGATCTCCACGTTTTTCGGGTTTCGAAGACGTAGCTGATTGGGATAACTATATCAGCGAGATGGCTATTAGAGATTGGGCGCTTTTTAAAGTTGAGGTGGCTAATCTACCCCTCAATGAAAAGTTAGCCTCCTTAAATCTGTTGATCTACTATGACAGAATTAATCAGCTTGATTTGCTGAAACTAGCTTCTCAGGAGCTAAATCCTACCCAGATGTCTACGTTTCTACTCTCATTTTTTTCGTATCAAGGTGAGAGGAATCCGCAAGCATTGGATAGGTTTCTCTCTGTTTTGCCTTCAGGTAGAATGAAGAATGATGCAATTCAGGTAGCCTTCTCAAGAGTGAGAGAAACTGATTTGGTCGAAGCTGTGAAGATGGCTAATGAACTGGACTTTTATGATGAGTCATGTGTAGCGATGGAATCACTTTTAAGCGGTGTGTCATCTTTCGATTTCGAAAGAGTGTCTCGATTCTTAGGTTCAGAGGCAGTAGTGTGGAAAGATGATGGTTTCCGGGAGATGCTCCTCGTTGAAACTTGGAAGGCTAAGTTGTATTCTCTTTCAGCGGATGGAAAGACAGACCTAATACGAAAGAGATTTTCTGCCTTGGAGGTTGAGGACCGCAAGGTTGTTGAAAAAATGATATCCGATAAGTTCCCTCTTGTCTATTTCGATGCTTACAAAGGTGAGTTCGTTGAGGGCGAATTCTGGAAGTGTCCCCGTCATCGTTAAAATAGAGGTGGTAGTTGGTTGGCCCACGCGTGAGCGTGAGGTCGCAAAAACCAAACCAAACCAACTACCGTG
>NZ_JAENIO010000004.1 GCF_016595415.1 Roseibacillus ishigakijimensis | reverse complement strand
CCTCCGCTTCGAGGGCCTGAGCGGCCTGCCCCCGGGGCCCGACGCCGATCTCGACGGCCTCTCCGACAGCCTGGAGAACTATCTCGGAACCGACCGCAACCAGACCGACACCGATGGCGATGGCATGACGGATGGTTATGAAATTCTGGTAGGAGAAAGTGATGCAACCTCGCCAGATAGCGATGGCGATGGCATTCCAGATGGGGAGGATCCTGATAGTTCCCCCGCAAAGAGTCCGGACTTGGATGCTGATGGTGATGGCGTTAGCAATGGCGAAGATGCCGATCCCCTTGATGCAGTGATCGATTGGCGGCGGGGGGCTGAACCTAATTTCGTAGTTGTTCCTCTCGATATTACGAACCCGGAGGACGTTTCTCTTGCTGATTTCATTCCTCTTCCCTCAGCTCTCTTCTCCCGCAATGTGAATGGAACCAGCGATTCTATGCTATTGGTTGATAGAAAGCTTGATGTCCACACTTTTGAGCATGGGATGATCACTCTAGGAGATGAGGGGACAGATAATCCGGCCGACACATTTCATTCTGATGCAAGGATTCCCTTTGTGCGCGATTCAGTTCTAGGCGTATGGCTTACAAATACTTCTCAGGGGCAAGTTGAGGGCCTTTGGAATCTCGAAGCTCCAGAAGGACAGCAGTATACTCGATATGATATTCATTCTGAATACCCGGGGATTTCACATCCGGACGATATTTTGGATACTCGCTTCGGGGGCCCCACTGGGAGCGAATACTTTGCAGTCTACAGTAAAGGGGGGTCAGGCTTTGAAGGCTCACTGTTTACCGCTCATAATGAAATACACTTGCGTGATACTTCCCATCAGTCGACTGCTTGTCGTATCGAAGAGAATGGCAACATCGTCTCGGAAAATTCCTACTGGCGCTTTGACTGGCAGACGAAGCAATATGGGACGGCTTTCGCGACCGGGAGTGGAGCTGGCGAGGCGCGTTCCGCAACGTTCAAACAAGAAATAGGTGGTGTGGAAAGTGTTTGGAATCTCGCATCTGGCGAGAGCGGTCTCATGGTAGCCAAGAATGGTGGCAACTTTCTGGCTAGCCGCACCCAAGCAGCGGGGAGGGTAACGGGGGTAAGCAAACAAGGCTGGCTTGCAGCTGAAGACAAGATTTGGGCTAATGGGAAATGGCAGAACGTGGTTGATTTCCTTCCTCCCGGTCGACTTTCTGCCGAGGTTCTCGACATGCTCGACAGCGGCTTGGCCGTCGCTCGCTTGGATGGAGGAACTGCTGATGAGGAACTGGCTTTCCTCCTGCCCGTGGACTTAAAGGTCGACACTGATCGAAGCGGTGAAGCCGACGCGGCGGACGAAGCGGGAGAGGATGAATGGACAAATGAACGCGGTGCGATCTACCAAGTAAATTTCGACCGGGACGGGAACAACACCCATGATGGGAAACCAGCGCCTGACGGAGCGTTGTGGTGGCGAAATCAAACTCAGCCAGACTACGAAAACTGGAAGATCGAAAACGAAGACGACGCTAAGGATTTGGCACCCCTCCTGATTGCTCCCGTCGACGGACTCGGGGAAGATGGGAAAGTATTTCTCAAAGTCGCAGAATCCGAGGACTACAAGGCAATCCACTTGTTCCCGAAACGTAAGGCAGGAACGGACGCAATCTGGGGCGGCATTCTCTCTGACGGACGCCCTTGGACCGACGACGACAGCAACGAACTCGATATCGAAATCACAAAATGGGTCAACAAAGACGCCACTAATTTTGAAGAAACTCGGGAGAATAGCGAGGGCGATTTCGAGTTCGGGATCGAAGGCGTCCTTTTGCGGGGAATGCACGTTGTCGGTGGCACCCTCCCATATGCGACCAATAAATTCAGCGGTGAAATCGAATTCACAATTGAATACGAAATCAATGGGCAACGCTCCGAAGGCGATACGGTCAAACTCAAAGTTGCTCCTTGGTTGATGGTCGACCGGTCTTCACAAGCCAAGACGACTTTCGTAAGTCAGGTCGATCAAAACCCAGTTCTGCAAAACTTGCCAAAAGCGAACGTCATCAGCAATGCTCCGAGCCAGTTCACTCAAGACCACGCTGAAATTGGTTACACCCAATATCCCGGAGGTGCCGCCCACGGGCTGACCTTCATTCTTCCTTACGGTTCCGACAAATTGCCCAATTGGGTGCTTACGGAGTTCCTGGGACCCGAAAAGGGCGTGTTTGGAATCGGCGACAGTTTCGGAAACGGCTCAGCTGACTTCGGTGGGAACCTTGAACTTTGCCCGCCACACACCGGTTTCCCTCTCGGTCGGATCGTTTACGGCTCGAACATGGGGATCAACCTCAGAAAATTTCTCGTGGCACAGGAACATCAGCTTCCACTCGGAGCGAGTGCCGACGGAGCCAATCCCGGCGGCATTGACGTGAGTTATCTGTCAGTCGCCCATGTCGATGAGATCATCGCCTTCCGCGAAGATGGAACCGCTCTCGTGGCTGACCCAAAAGCTGGTGCCGACCTACTAAATGGTTTTTCTACAGTGGACGAAAAGCTCAGAGGGGTCCTGTTTTCAGCCGGTTCCTCACGGCCAGTTACAGCCCAGATAGCGCAAGACGCTGGAAGCTTTTCGAACCTGACCGTGGTAACAACGGCATCACACGCAACAAACGGAGCAGCCTGGGAGAAATATGAAGGTGGATACATTAGGATTGCGACTGGGGGTGGAAAAGGCCAAATGGCTCGAATAAAGACTGTCGGCGAGCAGGAGGACGGCACGTATCAAGGAAAAATCACTCTCACGATCGACCTATGTTACCGAACCGGATCAACCTCACTCGGCGGTTCCGCTAGGTTTCGAGATCCACGCCAGAATACCCGATCTGGAAACGAAGGATGGTTTTCCGCGCCCAAGAAAGACGACTACTTCGTGATTATGGAGTCGGACGAAGTGTTGTGGTGGCCGGACGAGCTCGCGCTGGATTTAGGTATTTCGCAGAAAGGACTCCCCGCGCCGATTACAGTAGGAGAGGTCCTCTCGGACTCGAGCTTTCTTGACTACAACAGGGACCTGAAGACGAAGATCGACGCTGCATTGAACGTCATCCCCCAGGAAGTAGCAAAGAAACCCGTTCCCGTGCTGTTCCACGCCCGATCGGCGAACAGTGGAAAATCATTCGTGCCGAATGCCGTAAACAGCCAGCAGATCGACGGAACTACATTTTACCCTGAGCAGTTCGGTCCTCGTGACGGACAGAGTAAAGACGTATTCAAAGAGGCTGTTGAACCCGTTCTCGGAAACGCATCAGCCAAGGATGTATGGTATTTTTTCCATACCTTTCAAGGGGAGGTTCATTGTGGAACCAATATCGGACGAGAACCAGAGGCCGATTGGTGGTCTAAGCTTAAAAATTAAAATATATTTCCCATGAAGATTTTATCGCATCTATGTGTTTGGTCGATTCTGATCTGTATTTGCAGCGCGAGCGACGCTTTAGTTAAAGACGTGATGGATTATGTTCAGGAAGTCGAGTCGGGCGTCACGTCGGAAGCAAACTGGAAAGAGCAGGGCAAAAAGTTTGAGGAATTCATGCTTTCATTAGGGGCGGAGATCGAAGGACAGGGCGAAGAGGTCATCGAAGAACTAGACCCAGCCGAAGCGGGTGATCGAATACGTCTGATTGCCCTCGATTTTTTGAGAAACAAAGAATCGTATGTGGAAATTTATGACGAGTATGTCCGGCATCCAACCGAGGCTGAAATCGAGAAGAAGCGAGAGGATTTTATCGCGAAGCATGGAGGACCTAGTTCAGACGATCCTTTCGGGGGTGTCGGATCAAATGTTGTGAAAGCGGATCCTACCTTCCCTGCACCATCCCAAATCGGAGAAAAACATCTCAAAGAGAATTACCAGTACTGCTTTGAATACTTCTGGTTGGCTCCCCGGAAAGAAGAGACAATGAAGGGTTACCGTGAAACCCTCGCCAATGCTCTTGATCTTCTTAAAGACGCCAATGGGGATCAACCAGATATCCGCGATCTCCTCAAATGAGGGAATTCTCTTCCTCATCCTCCGGGCGTTCATGCGGGGTCGTGCGTCGTAGGCCTGCCGGTGAAATCGGACGACCACCCGGGCGCAAGAGCAAACGACCGCTCCGTCACGCCTCGTGCTAGTGGGTGCCCGAGTGCGGCTGTCGCCGGAATCAAAAACAAGGGCACCCGCACGAGTCGCGCCGTCGCTCGCGCGCCGGTGGTTCGTGGGGCGTTCCGCTGGGCTGCGGCTGGACTCCTCGGCGCTCGTTCCTCGCACGTCGTCGCCAGGTTGCAGCCGCTCCACTTCGTTGTGTCGGAGCCGGGCGTCGGCTGCTCCCGCTGCCGGCAAAGCCGTCAGCCGCAGCCGCAGCCGCAGACCTGCCAGCCCCGCAGGGCGATGGGGTTAGGCCGTGAAAAGTGAATTCTGTGTTCCTTTTAAATATTTAAAATGAGTGATTTACGTGTTTCGGGGTGATTCTTCTCTTGGTTGAGAGGGGAGGGATGGTCTGTTAGCTGGCAAGCCATGGGGCAAAGCCAGTGAGTTGCGGGAGGGAGAGGCTTTGGGGGCGGTTCGCGACGAAGTGGTCATCGACCTCGGTCTGGACGGGGGGAAAGGAGGGGGGCCGTCTCGTCGCCGCTGGCCCGCGGAACGAACTCGCCAAGGTGGGAGAATCCGCCACGGGACGATTCCTCGCTGAGCGGTGAGTCGGTAGGGATGTCACCGCAAATGGCTCGGTAGGGATGTCTCGGCCTTTACACGGCGAGGCCTTCCTACCTTGAGCTCGGGCTAGCTCGAGAACCAACTGGAGCCTGTTGGCGACCGCAATAAAAACCCCGGACCCTGTCAAAACGCTCTCGTGAGGCGCAGCCTACTCAATACTCATTGAGAGATGTGCGAATATTGATAAGTGTATGGAGGCAGGCGAGTTGTTTCTGCGGTCTGGCTTGCTGTCGTTTCGCATGCAACATCGGGCGATGTCGATTAGTGCTCTTCCCCCTGGTGAAAGTACCGTTGCTCTGCCAGATTCTCGTCGACTTTAATCTGGAAGACCAGCGGGACATCGAATGAGCCTTTTTGAAAGTCGCTCTCCTTCCAATCCTGCAAATTCCAGCTGCTCATGACCCGGTATCTGTAGGCGGGGTCCGTTTCACGTAACTCGACGATATGATGGTCCGAGTCGCGCTGGACAATGGCGGCATGAAACCTTCTCTCACGGACGATGATGGGAACGGAGATTCTGTTCCCTGAGCTGGAATCTTGGGGGATGAGGTTGTCGGGGTCCACCTCCCAGCCGATATTGTAGCTCCCTGGAGAAGTTCCTTCAGGGATCTTGATCGCCCTCGCATCGACTTTTCCTGTTTCCGACAAATCGATCTGATCGGGTCCGATGCTTTCCAACAGAACATCATCCGCATCCCCGATGGTGTCATTCAGGCTCAGCACAAGAGCGGTTTCAACTCCTGCTGCACTCGAGCCGCCTTTGTTCACTACGGTGACGATCGTATCAACAGTTTGGCCGGGAATGACCAGGGCTGGACTCGCCGAGGCTCCAGTCGCTACCAGCTTTGCGAAGTAGTCGTCGTCGGCTGGCAAAAGCTGCAAGAGAGGGCCCGAGAGGTAGGTGTTGTTCGTCTCATTGCTTTCCGCCACGGAATCGGTTTCATCCGCGACGAGGACAACCCGATACATCCCCACGGGGGCTCCCTTTCCGGGCATTTTGAAATCAATTTTGCCCGACTCAGTGGCCGCGATGCCAATTCCCCCTAGATTCACGTTGCCCACCGGAATATCGTCCGCGTTGCCCGCCACATTATCCAAGCTGAGGTAAGCGTGGCATATCACGCCGGAGGCTGCAGAGGTGCCTTGGTTCTTGATATCTACCGTCAACGATACGAGCTCCTCGAAGTCCGCCCGAGTGGGCTCGAATGTCGTGGAGATCGGCCGCAAGTCTGGCAGGAGCGGGTTACCATCAGGGCTCACGGTGAGCAGGGGAGAAGTCAGTAAAAGGGAGTTATTCGTCTCGAACAGCTCCTCAACCTGCGAACCAGAATCGAGAATAACTCCTAGGCGGTATTCACCATAGGCCGTGCCGGAGGGAATGGTGAGTGTGGGGGTGAAGTTCGCGCTCTGGCCTGCCGACAGCCCGCCGGATACGGTGCGTGTGCCGAGGAGAATATCGTCGTTATTGGCCAGCACGGTATCTTGCGAGAGATAGAACGTTCCGTTGAAGGACCCGGTGGAAGAATAGCCCGTATTCTCCAAGTTCACCTCCACCGTCAACTCGTCTCCAGGGGCCACCGAGGAGGGGGAAAACTGTAATCCGTTCGCCACGATATCCGGCAACTGCGGAGCGGTCACGGTGAGATCTGTCCCGAAAAGATAGCCACGGTTATTGGTCTCATCGTATTCAGGCACCACTCCGGCATCATCAATGTCGAAGAGATACTGGTAGTCTCCTGGCGGTTGGTTGGGGGGGATTTGTAGAACGGCGGTGAATTCGTAGGTCCCGTTTGCCGGAATCGAAGGGATGAAGGTTGTCCCCAAGGAAATGGGAATACCCGAGAAACCAAAGCGAATGAAGTGCCGGATGGTCGTGATATTCGGGCTGGTGAAAGTTCTTGTGTTACGCACCCGGCCGCTGAAAGTGACGTATTCACCCGCCGGGATCGTCGTGGGACTCATGGAACTTTGGCCATTGTCCGAGCTGTAGTCGGGTCGCTCAATCACATAGCGGACGCCGACACTTTCGTCAGAGGGAGAGAGGAAATAATTGTTCGTATGCCAATTGTATTCGCCCACCCCCATGTCGGAATATTCAGTCACATCGTCGAAAGGATCGAGTCGCACGCCGAGGCGGTATTCCGGCAAGGCCAAATCAGAAGGCAGATTGAAGGTCGCGCTCGCGGTGACATAACCCGGGGTATTCTGCAGGGCTGTCGTCAGGGCAGGAGCCGACCCATAGCCGAGGAAATGGGCTTCATCGGGATTGAGGAACGTATCAGACGGATCCACGAGGTAAAACGCCACCAAGTAGGAGGGAATCGAAACATTATCTCCATCATTCCGAATCCGCGCATTCACGGTAAAGGACTGTCCCGCGTCCCGGACCACGTTACTCCCGGTGACCGTCAGGGCTGCAGTCCCATCGGGAACCATGTCAGGAGTGCTGATCACCGAGATATTGCTGGAGATGACAAAGAAGTTGTTCGTCTCGTTGCTTTCTAGGAAGCGGTCGTCCGAATCCAGAAAGACCCTGAGGGTATAATACCCGTCGGGAATCGAATTCGGGGTAACGAGATATCCGGACACTTCCGTGTTCCCTCCATTGGATGATGGAAAGGATATCGGGCGATCTTGCGTCTGTATGGCAGAGTCATCCCGAATGCGCCATTGCAGGCGGACTGGAGGAGTCGTTCCGGAATTCGGCACGAGCTGGTAGCGGAGCACTCCCTGCACTCCGGGGGTTCCGCCTGTTCCCGTGTTTTGGAAGCTGAACCCGCATGGGTAGCTAAAACCCCTCCGCCAGATATTCGTTTCCAGCGAGGTCGAGCCTGCCAACCCTGTGTAATCGGGGAGCTGCGCAGAAGCTCGTCCAGCACAAATGGCGCACCACAACAGGCAAAGAAGGATTTGGCAGCTGGTGACGTGAGCTTTCATGATGTCATCTCTACCGAAAGGAAGCGTTTCGAAAATTAAAAAACTCCTCGCTTGGGGCTTTTTGAGGGATTGGAAATTTCAGAGATTTCAGCTTGTCGGGTGACGGGGTCAGCAAGTCCATGAAAAGTGAGTTGCGGGTGGGAGAGGCGCTTGGGGGCGGCTCGCGACGAGGTGGTCATCGCCACTAAATTTGGCTTCACTATTGGACCGGAAGGAAGCATTCAAGGCACCAATAGTCGGCCCGAAAACATCTGCAAAGTGATCGAGGAGTCGCTCCGGCGCCGGGGCACCGACCGGATTGACCCTCTTTATCAGCATCGCATCGACCCGGACATTCCCATTGAGGAAGTGGCCGGGACGGTCAAAGAGTGGACCGCGGAGGGGAAAGTTTTGCATTTCGGGCTTTCCGAGGTGGGCTCATCGAGAGCAAGCGGTCACGGCGGTGCAAAACGAGTATTCCTTCTGGAGCCGTGATTCCGAGCTGGTGCTTAGCGCTGAAGAAATGACTACTGTGGAAGAGGGGTTCGCCGCCCTGGAGGTGCAGGGGGCCCGCAGCACGGGAGGGGTGTTGAAGCAGAGTGACCATGGAGCGGTCCTGGGCACCAGTTCGCAAGGAGGCCATGGCTTCTCACCTCTGCCCTCTGAAGTGGAGGAGTAAAAGACAGCTCTCAATTTGGCGGAAAGAATGGAGGAGGGGGTGCGTTCTCATTTCTATGTGGCGCGCCCTCTCTCTTGTTCTGATCACTTCCGGCCTTGTTTCAGGAGGTGAAATCCTCTTCATCGGCAATAGCTTTGTCCATGGGCATGATGCTCGCGTGCAGGAGCATGGCGGGGTTCCGGCGATCTTTGAAACCATTGCGCGAGAGGAGGGGCAAGAGGTGGGGGCGACGATGCGGGCGGTGGGTGGTAAGGATTGGCGATTTCATCTGGAAAGCGAGGAAACGCGCCTTCTGATTGCCAGTAGGCAGTGGGATTGGGTGGTGTTGCAAAATTACAGCACAAAACCGACTCGGGTGGGGGATCGGGAGGCTTTTTTCCGGGAGGGAAAGGAGCTGGCGGCTCTCATCTGGAAGACTTCTCCTCAGGCTGGGATTGTGCTTTATCAAACTTGGGCGCGCAGTCCCGAGCACGGTTTTTATCGGGGGCTGCTGCCGAAATTCCCGTCCTTTGCGGCGATGGATCGGGAGCTGGTGAGCGGTTATCGTGAGTTGGCAGATCGTCTCCGCGCGGAGTTTCCGGGTCGGCGGGTGCGGCGGGCTCCGGTGGGTTCGGCTTTTACGAAGGCATTGTCTTCACTCCCGGCGGAAGCCCTTTACGACCCCGATCACTATCACGCTTCTCCGGCGGGCAGTTATCTGGCGGCTCTCGTGACTTACGGAACGATTTTCGAGAAAGAGGCCGAGAAGCCACCGCGCCGTTTTGACGCGTTCGAGGTCTCCGAGCCTGTGGCGCGTGTTTTACGGGAATCGGCCGCGCAGAGTGTGCTCGCCATGGAGGCCGCCGCCGACTAAATGCGGGGGATGGCGCACACTGCATTTCCCCATCTTGAAGCCGACCTGGCCCAGACCGTGCGCGAGGCGGCCCTGGATGGGGAGAGCTTTCGCACGCCGTTGCGCTTGTGTGAGCTGTCGCGTTGCCGGGCCATGTGTTGTCACGATGGCGTGTTCGTGGGGCCGGAGGAGCAGACGGTGCTGACGGGGGAGTTTCCCGGTGAGCACTTCGAGCAGCGGGGGCGTCGGCTGAAGACCCGCACGGTGGCGGCCGGTGAGGAAGAGCTGGGGGTGGGCTATCCCGGGCATTTTCCCCGCACCCGTTGTGTCTTTTTGGATGAAAAGCATCATTGCCGGTTGCAGAGCCGGGCCATGGCCGAGGGGCGGCACCCCTGGTTTTGGAAGCCCTTTCCCTGTTGGCTGCACCCTCTCGGTTTCCGGCGGCAGCCGGGCTCGGGGCGTCCCTTGCTTTCCCTGCCTACGGCGCAGGATGACCCGGCGGCCGGGGAGGGCTATCCCGGTTTTGCCTCGTGCACCCCCTGCGGAAAGGCGGAGGCTACGGGCCAACCCGCGTGGCAAACCCTGCGTGCGGAATTGGCCTTTCTCAGCGAAATCAGTGGCCGGGATGTTCTCGCGGCATTAGCGGAGTGAGGGCCGGGTCAGCTAACGAGGGGGGGCTGGCAGAGCCAGGTGCGGTCACGAAGTTGAAAGGCTCTTTTGGGAAGGTTTTCCAAGGGGATGTTTTCCAAGAACCAGCGTAATTTGGTCACAATGGCAGACCGGGAGGGTTGCTTGAGGGCGATGACAACGATTCCATAATGGTCCGGTTCTAAGACTGCGAGGGTGTGGAAGAAATCCCTGTCGGTGGTGAGTAGCGCTGCTTGCTTTTGACGGGCGAGGGCGAGAACAGCGGAGTCTGCGGCACCTGGGCCACAGATCTGCTGTGCCCTCAGAGGCTCGAAGCCCAATTCGTGGAGGAGGTCTCCCGCCGCTTTCGGAAAGTTCTCATCGAGTAGAAACCTCATGCCACCTCGTCGTAGGTAGTCGTCTGAAAGTCGGTGATTCTGCTAGCGAAGTCGAGAGCGGCGGAAATTTGCTCCGGGGAAATGGCGTAGTCTTCAGCAACCTCGAGAGGGGAATCGCCACCCGCGAGAGCGCCGAGAATGGTCGAGACGAGTACCCGGGTGCCTTGCAAGACCGGCTTGCCGTGGCAGATGGCAGGGTCGATGGTGATTCCCTCAGGCATGGGGATAAATTAGTTGCTTCGCGTGATTGAACAAGAATTCTTTGCTCGGTGGCTCCATCACCATCAGTCCTCGGGATGTTCTCGCGGCATTAGCGGAGTGAGGGCCTTTGGTCGTCCCAGGGTTTCGGCTGGTGTGGTCCGCTTGCGGTTGTGCTCAGCGAATCCGTCCTGATTCGTCCTCCCCGGCAATGCGGGTTTCGCTAAGGAGCATGTGGCGGAAGGTCAGGTTGACCCGCGGTTCGATAATTTTTTTGCTCTTTGGCAGCTGGTGTTGCCAGCAGGCCTGGGTGATGCCGCGCATGATGAGTAGGCTGCCGGGAGGAAGGGGTAGGCTCACTTTTTCCTTGCTCGCTTTGTGGCGGAAATCGAATCGCCGGGTGGCCCCGAAGCTGACGGAGGCGATGTCCGAGTTTTTCCCCAGCCCCTTCTCGTCGTCGTGGTGCCAGCCCATGCCCTGCGTGCCGTCGGCGTAGAGATTGAGCAGGCAGGAATTGTAAGTTGAACCGCCCAGTCGCTCGACCTCGGTCTTGATTTCCAGCAACTCGGGAGTCCACGGCCGTGCGGTGCGGGTGCGGCCCGAGTAGGTGTAATCGTAGCGCGCGTCCCCATACCAAGCCACCTTGCGCGCGGTGACAATGTGCTTTCCGAAGATGACGGCCTCGTCGTGCTGCCAGGGGATTTCGTCGAGAAGAACGCGCAGGTAGTCTTCCGCTTTTCTGCGGGTAAAAATAGGCCCGTAATAGGTCGTGTCTCCATCGTAGGGGAGAACGGAGCGGGGAAGGTCTGTTTCGGGAAAATCGAGTTCCATAATCAATCGGTAGGGATTCCAGGGAGATTCTTAAATACTGACCGGGCTTGCTTTCTTAGCCCCAAGATGGCTCAAAATTCGTAGAAGACAGGTTCTTTAAAATTCTCTCTCTTTGCGTCTTTTGAGCTTTTCTGCGGCTGAAATGAAAGTTTCTGACAGGTTCTCAACTTCCTTCCCGCTCGATGAGGGTCCGCTTCCGTGTGACGCCCCAGCGGTAGCCGGAGAGGGTTCCGTCGCTGCGCGTCACGCGGTGGCAGGGGATGGCGACCGCGATTTTGTTGGCGGCACAGGCGCTGGCGACGGCCCGCGCTGATTTCGGGCAGCCAATTCGTTCGGCCAGTTCGCGGTAGCCGAGCGTGCGGCCCGGTGGAATTTCCCGCAGGGCGTTCCAGACGCGAATCTGAAATGCGGTGCCGCGCACATCGAGGGGAAGGGTCCAACCTGTGCGGGGCGTTTCGAGGAAGCCGATGACTTCCGACACGAGCTTCTCGTAATCCCGGTCGCCGCCTACCAAGTCTGCCTTGGAAAACTGATCCTGAAGCTCGCGCACGAGTTTTTCCGGTTCGTCGCCGAGGGAGAGGGCGCAGATTCCCTTTTCCGATGATGCCACCAGGACGGCCCCGAGCGAGCACTCGCCGACGGCAAAACGAATCGTTTCTCCCACTCCCCCGTCGCGGTAGCTTTGTGGTTTCATGCCGAGAATTTGCGAGGACTC
The DNA here is from genome assembly GCF_016595415.1 of Roseibacillus ishigakijimensis. Classification (GTDB taxonomy): domain Bacteria; phylum Verrucomicrobiota; class Verrucomicrobiia; order Verrucomicrobiales; family Akkermansiaceae; genus Roseibacillus; species Roseibacillus ishigakijimensis. The sequence goes on along the minus strand of NZ_JAENIO010000004.1, from coordinate 173,271 downwards.
TTCGTAAAACCGGCTGCCCGAGCCGTAGCCCGCACCGTGGATGGCTTCCGTCACGGAGCCTCCCCGCGCCAGCTTCTGCCGCACCCGTCCGGCCCGGTGCGCCTTGCCGTAGGCTTTCAGTGTGAGCCCGGTGAGTTGGACGAAAACCCGGTGGAAATGGAATTTGCTCATCGCCGCCCCGCAGGCCAGTTCGTCCAGGGCCGGGGCTTCTTCCGCGTCTTCGATAGCGCGGCAGGCGGCGGCCACCTTGCGGGCGTAGTCTTCCGCCAGCGTCCCCCCGTCCGGCTGGCAACGCTTGCAGGGGCGGAATCCGGCTTCCTCGGCGCTTTGGCGCGAATCATGGAAGACGACGTTTTTCCGCAGGGGCTGGCGCGACGGACACGAGGGGCGGCAGTAAACGCCCGTCGTTTTCACCGCGTAGTAAAACTCCCCGTCGGCCTCCGCGTCGTTTCGGCAAACCGCCTCCCAACGCTGGCAGTCGGTTTTGTCAGGGGAGGGGGGCATGAGGTTCGGGCTGGGAAACGGTTTTTTGCGGATCGTTTTCACACCGGGACACTGGCACGGGCCGGAAAGATACGCACTCCGGTTCTTGCGGTTTCATCCGGGCGACAAAAAAAGCTGACCCTCGGGTCAGCTTTTTGAGAAAATGAAATGGTGGATCGGCTCAGGCGCGGCCCACGTAGCTGCCATCTTCGGTATTCACCTTGAGGACATCGCCTTCTTTGACAAAGAGGGGGACCTGGATGGTGATGCCGGTCTCGAGAGTGGCGGGCTTGGTGGGGTTGTTGGCGGTGTCACCCTTGATGCCCTCGGAGGACTCGGTGACGGTGAGCTCGACATTGGTGGGGAGGTCGATGGAGACGGCCTCGCCTTCGAGGAAGAGGATTTCCACTTCCTGGCCTTCTTTCATGAAGTCCTTGGCGTCGCCGACGAGCGACTCGTCGAAGCTGACGGTCTCGTAGGTGGTCAAGTCCATGAAGTGGTAGCCGGAGGGGTCCGAGTAAGAGAACTCGAGTTTCTGGCGGTCGGTCTCCACGATTTCCACCTTGTCGGAGGAGGCGAAGCGGATGGTCTTCTTGTTGCCGTTGTTGAAAGAGCGGATGGTGGCGGCGATGAGGGCATTGCCCTTGCCGGGGGTGCGGTGCTCCAGACCGAGGACGATCCCGCGATCCCCTTCGTATTTGATGCACTGTCCTTTCTTGAGGTTGGTTGCGACGACTGCCATGATGGGGAGCTTTGAAATCGCAAATAGGGCTCGTGGAAAGGGAAAAGTGGAGGGAAGGGGGAGATTTTTGCCTATTTTGGAAAATTCTTCTCAGAAAATGGGGGTGTGAACGTTACTTGCGGGTGTGGTTTTCTGCTCAGCGGAGCGGGTCAAATTCACTTTCCTGCCAGATTTGGCATCTTTCGTCGCTCTTTCGTAGTGGCGATGGCTTTACCTCGAGGAGGATTCTCAACCTTTCTGGCACGGCGCATTGACAAGAGGGGGGCGTTTGGAGCAATTTGTTATTTCATGGAGGCTGGGCCTGTGTCCGCTTCCGTATTTTCCAAGCACACACCACCCTACCCGTGTATTCGAATCAGGATTATCTCAGTCAATTGTTGGTAGAAGCCGGAATGGTTTCTCCCGAAGTCGTGGATGAAATCAAGCGATCGGGCACTTCCGAGATCGTGGATCGGCTCCTTATGGACGGAGCGGTGAACGAGTCGCAAGTGACCTCCGTTATCGCGCAGAATGCCTCCATGGAGGTGGTTGACTTGTCGGAGTATGAAATTCCGCAAGAGGTTGCGGCTCAGATGACTTCGGATGTGGCCAAACGCTTCCAAGCCGTTCCGGTGCACGATGATGGCAATCAATTGATGGTGGCCATCGCCGATGGATTGAATTTCGAGGTTCTCGACAGTTTACCCCACGCGGTGGGTCGGGAGATCAATCCGGTCTTGGCCAATCTCTCCGATATCCGCCGCTTGTTGGTGGACGTTTATCGCGTGGGCGCGGCCGACGAGGATGACATTCCCGAGTTTGAGGTCTTGACCATGGAAGGGGTGGAGGAAGTGAGTGAGGAAGATGCGCCTATCGTGCGCATCGTGACCACCACTCTCATGAATGCCTTCAAGCAAAAGGCATCCGATATTCACATCGAGCCCTTGGAGACCACGCTGCGGGTGCGTTTCCGGGTGGATGGCAAGCTGGTGGAGGTGGAGAACCATCCCAAGAAGCTTCTTCCCGCCGTGGTGGCCCGCCTCAAGGTCATGAGTGGCTCCATGAGCATCGCGGAAAAGCGCTTGCCGCAGGACGGCCGCATCCAGATGCGCATTGCGGGCAAGTCGGTCGACCTCCGGGTTTCCACCGTTCCCTCCAATCACGGCGAAAGCGTGGTGATGCGTATTTTGGACAAATCAGCCCTGACTCTCGGATTGCCCGAGCTCGGCTTCCTTTCCGATGACGAAGCCACTTTCAAGGAGATGTTGGCTCTCCCCGACGGGATTCTGCTCGTCACCGGTCCCACCGGTTCTGGTAAGACCACCACTCTTTACGCCTGTCTCAACGAAATCAACCGTCCCGACAAAAAGATCATCACGGTGGAAGACCCGGTGGAATACCAGCTGGCGGGGATCAACCAGGTGATGGTGAAGACCGATGTGGGCATGACCTTCGCGGCGGCCCTGCGCTCCATGCTTCGTCAGGCTCCCAACATCATCATGGTGGGGGAGATTCGGGATAAGGAGACGGCCACCATTGCCATGAACGCCTCGTTGACTGGTCACTTGGTGTTCTCGACCCTGCACACCAATGATGCCACCAGCACGGTGGCCCGTCTGGCGGATATGGGCATCAAGCGTTTCCTCATTGCTTCGGCGGTGCGGGCCGTGCTCGCCCAGCGTCTGGTGCGGCAACTGTGCCCGAGCTGCAAGGCCCCCGTGCCTTTGACCGAGCGCGAGATGCGCATCCTCAATATCGACCGCGACCGGGCCGCCTCGGACAACATCCTCGGCCCCATCGGTTGTGAGAAGTGTCGCCAAGGTGGCTACAAGGGGCGGAAGGGTATCTTCGAGATTTTCAAGGTGGACGATGAAGTCCGCAACATGATCAACGACGATCTGAGTAGTCCGGAGCTGCGCAAGCGGGCTCGCGAACTCGGTATGCGCACCCTGCGGGAGGATGGCATCCGGAAAGTATTGGGAGGCATGACCTCGGCGGAAGAAGTCATCCGCGTGACGATGGCTGACGAAAACTAAGAACCCTTTTTACGAAAACAGGACATGGATAATCATCAAGTCATCGAACTTTTTCAGAACCGCGGCATGTTGGAGCCCGGTTTGCAGGCCGAGCTCAAAAGTCAATTGGAGACGAGCGGCAAAGATGTCGGCGAGCTTCTTACCGACTACCAGATTCTCAGCGACAAAGACGACATTTGGCCCATCATCGCTCAGGAATTGGGAACGGAGGTGTTTGACCTCAGTTCTTACAATCCACCCCGCCAAGTGGTGGCCATGGTGCCCGCCGGATTGGCTCGCCTGCATGGAGCCCTGCCCCTGCTGGTGGACGAGCGCGGTTTGACCGTGGCTCTCACGGATCCTTTCAATCCTCAGACCATCGAGGATTTGCGGTTCGCGCTGGGGCAGTCGATCAATCAGGTGATCGCTCCCAATGACCAGGTTGAAGCCAAGCTCAACGAGCTCTACGCCGGCAACCAATCCGAAGCGATGCAGGAGGTCCTCGGCCAAATGGCGGAAGAATTCGGGAGCAAGTCGGCCAGCGAAATGGAGGATGAGGCCAATGCCGCTCCCATCATTCGCTATGTGGACCTCGTTCTTCACCAAGCGATTAAGGAGAAAGCCTCCGATATTCATTTTGAGCCCTTCGAGAATGATTTCCAGATTCGCTACCGGGTGGATGGTGCTCTCTACGCCATGGATCCGCCTCCGGCTCACCTGGCTCTTTCCATCATTTCCCGCGTCAAGGTGATGGCCAACCTGAACATCGCCGAGAAGCGGGTGCCGCAGGATGGCCGCATTGTGAAGAAAGTGGGCGATCACCACGTGGACATGCGGGTCTCCTCCCTGCCCACCACGCACGGAGAAAGTGTAGTGCTGCGGGTGCTCGACAGTTCTTCGGTCAATCTCGACCTTGATGCCCTGAGCCTTCCCTCCGAGATCGACAGCTACATTCGCGAGACTATCGAGAAGCCCAACGGCATTTTCGTGGTCACCGGCCCCACTGGGGCGGGTAAGACCACCACTCTCTACGCGGCCCTGCGCGAAATTAACCGGGTCGACACCAAGCTCCTCACTGCCGAGGACCCGGTGGAATACGACGTGGATGGCATCATCCAGATTCCCGTAAACGAGGCCATCGATTTGACCTTTGCCCGCGTCTTGCGCGCCTTCCTTCGTCAGGACCCGGACAAGATTCTCGTCGGGGAGATTCGGGACCTGGAGACTGCACAAATTGCCATTCAGGCCTCTCTGACCGGTCACCTGGTGCTCTCGACCCTGCACACCAATGATGCTGCGGGGGCGGTCACCCGTCTCATCGATATGGGCACCGAGCCCTTCTTGGTGGCAGCTTCGTTGGAAGGGGTTCTTGCCCAACGTCTCGTGCGGCGGATTTGCTCCGAGTGTAAGGCGGATTACGAGCCCAATGAAGCTACTATTGCTCAGCTCGGTCTCTCTGCCAACGAGTTGGGCGACAAGAGGTTCTATACCGGGACGGGCTGCGAGAAGTGTAACCATGGAGGCTATCGCGGCCGCCGTGGTCTCTTCGAGCTGCTCAACATGTCCGACCCCATCAAGGAGTTGGTCACCGAGCGAGCTCCTTCGGTAGTCATTAAGCACAAGGCGATTGAGTTGGGGATGACCACGCTGCGGGAAGACGGACTACGCAACATCTACGATGGCACCACCACCATTGAAGAAGTTCTGAAATACACCTAAAAAAAATTACCCGAATTGGTGGCTTGCACAGGCCCCGATTCTCAAGCTACACACATTACAACCAGAAACGACATGGCAAATTTCCAGTACATTGCGCTCGATGCTTCGGGCCAGCAACACGAAGGAGCTATCGAGGCGGGAACGCGCGAGGAAGCAATTCAGCAGCTGCAGGCGCAGGGTCTCTATCCCACCAAGGTGGGTGAGGCCGGCAAGGGCGGAAAGAAAAAGGGTGGCGGGGCCAAGAAGCCGGCTGCCAAAGGCAAGAAGGGCTCCAAAGGAGGCGTGGGCGGCAAGCTCAAGCCCAAGGTGTTGATGATTTTCACCCGCCAGCTGGCGACCCTGATTGATTCCGGTCTGCCTCTTCTGCGTGGTCTGAATGTTTTGGAAAAACAGGAACCCAATCCCGTGCTCAAGGGCACCATCGCCTCCCTCGCGGATTCGGTGCAGGGTGGTTCCACTTTTTCGGAGAGCCTCTCCCAGCATCCCAAAATTTTCAACAAGCTCTATGTGAACATGGTGAAAGCCGGTGAGCTGGGCGGTGTCCTTGAGATTGTGCTCAACCGTCTCGCGGAGTATCAGGAAAAGGCGCAAAAGCTGAAGAACAAGATTGTTTCCGCCATGGTCTACCCGGTGATCGTGATGTGTATCGCGGTCTTCATCCTGACCTTCCTCATGATTTTCATCGTGCCGAAGTTCAAGGAGATGTTCCAGGACATGAACGTGGAGCTGCCCATGATTTCGAAGATCGTTTTCAATGCTTCCGGCTTCCTGATGGCGACCTCGGTGCCCTTTGTGCCCAATGTGGTCTGGTTGCTTGTGTTGGTGGCTCTTATCTACGTGGGCTTCACCTCGTGGGGCAATACCAAGGGGGGGCGCAAAGCCATCGATAGCTTCAAGCTCAATGCTCCCTTGTTTGGTGACATTCAGCGGAAGAGCGCCATCGCTCGCTTCTCCCGGACGCTCGGCACCCTGGTGACTTCCGGTGTGCCCATTTTGCAGGCGCTCAATATCACCAAAGAGACTTCCGGCAACGTCGTGGTCTCTGGTGCCATCGAGAAGATTTATGACTCGGTGAAAGAGGGTGAGTCCATCGTGAGCCCCATGCAGGGCAGCGATGTCTTCCCCTCCATGGTCATCAGTATGGTGGACGTGGGTGAAGAGACCGGTCAGCTCCCTGAGATGTTGCTCAAAATTGCCGATGTTTACGATGACGAGGTCGATAATGCGGTGACTGCCCTGACCTCGATTCTCGAGCCCATCATGATCGTCTTCCTCGCCGTGGTGGTGGGTGGTATCGTCTTCGCCCTCTTCCTGCCTCTGATGAAGGTGATTCAAACCATGCAGCAGTAATCGCTGCCCAATCCCAAGTAACTTATGAAAGTAATTTCACTCTCCCAAGAACGAACCCGGGCCGGCTTTACGCTGGTCGAGATCCTGGTGGTCATTTCCATCATGGTGGTCCTGATGGCGATGACCTTCGGCATCGGAGGCTGGGCGATGAAAAATGCCAAGGTCCAAAAGGCGAATACCCAGGTCAAACTCTTCGAGAACAAGCTGCAGGAATACGAAGTCGATAACGGCGAGTTTCCTCCCGGCGATGGTTCGGAGCGAAGTTCCATTTCGCTTTACCAGACCCTCTACGAAAACGGCATTCAGAATGGCACCAAGGTCTACATGCCGGAGCTCGATCCCGATAGCTCGGATCAGTTCAAGCGCAAGATCGAGAAAGATGGCACCATCCTCGACCCCTTCAAGTACAAGAACCCCTATTACTATTTGCGGGGAATTGACGAGAACGGGAACGAAGTGGGCAATGCCTTCAATCCTGACTTCGATCTCTGGTCACTGGGACCCAACGGCGTGGGCCGTGGTAAAGGAGGCAACAGTGATGAAGACCTGGATGACGACATCACCAACTGGGATGGTTGAGCATTCCCTGGTCTCTTGAATTTATCGAATCGCCTTCTCTGCCTCGTGCAGGGAGGGCGATTTTTTTAGGCAGAGAGGCCGTTAGAGGCAAAATTGTTGAAAAAGGGCGTAATTGTTGTCTTTTTTCGGCATTTGAGCCCGGGCGTGAAAGACAAGGACCTCATCCCGCGCTATTGTAGGGAAGAGAACCTTTTTCATGCGCGCACTTTTCTTCACCCTTTTTGCTCCCTTCGCCTCGGCGGCGCCTGCCAAGATCGATGTGATCGATTTCAATGATCACGTGCAGCCGATCTTGTCCGAGTATTGTTACCATTGTCACGGCCCGGACAGCTCCACCCGGGCGCCCAAAAGCGAACCCCTGCGATTGGACCGGGAAGAGGATGCTTTTGTCGCGCGGGAAGACTCGGGCCAACCGGTCATTATCAAGGGGGATGCCGGGAATTCCGAATTGATGCGACGGATCCTCACGGAGGACACCTCTGAAATCATGCCTCCGCCCAAGGCGCACAAGGTGATGAAGGAGGAGGAGATTGCCATTCTCAAGCAGTGGATCGATGAGGGCGCTCCTTACGAAGAGCACTGGGCTTTCATTCCCCCCGAGCGGCCGGATTTGCCGGCGCTGACTGGTGCGGCTGGCGAGTGGGTGCGGAATGGAATCGATGCCTTTGTGGCCGAGGCGCACCATGAGCAAGGCTTGTCGGCTAGCCCCCGGGAAGAGGATTCGCGGCTTTTGCGTCGCCTGAGCCTGGATCTAACGGGCTTGCCTCCGACCCCTGAGCAGCTTGCGCGTTGGCAGGGTAATGTGGGCCAGGCGACAGACGAGCTCTTGGGCACTCCCGAGTATGCCGAGCACTTTGGTCGCCATTGGCTCGATGCGGTTCGCTACGGAGATACCCACGGCATTCACATCGACAATTACCGCTCCATCTGGCCCTATCGCGACTGGGTTTTTGAAGCTTTTCGGCAGAACATGCCCTACGACCAGTTCACGCGCGAGCAGGTGGCGGGAGATTTGCTGCCCAATGCGACCTTGGAGCAGAAGGTGGCCTCCGGTTACAACCGGTGCCTGCCCACCACGGGAGAAGGAGGGGCCATCGCGGAAGAGTTCGAGGCCATCTACGCCCAGGATCGGGTTGACACCACCGCGGCGGTCTGGTTGGGCCTGACCACGGGGTGTGCGGCTTGTCACGACCACAAGTTCGACCCCATTTCGCAGAAAGACAATTATGCCCTCACGGCCTTTTTCCGCAACAGCACGATGTCGGCGATGGATCGCAACAGTGCGGAACACCCGCCGAATCTCTTTGTCCCTGCGCTGGACGACCGGGAGAGATGGGCTGAGATCGGCGATCGCATTGCGGCGCAAAAAAAGAAGGTCAAGGAACGGGCGGCGGCTGCGGAAGGCGATTTCGTGGCTTGGGCGGAGAGCCTGCGCGCGGCGGGGCCGGAGAAGGTGGACCGCCCGGCGACCGGGAACCTGGACCAGGGACTGGCCTTCCACCTTCCGCTCAGTGGCGACGCCGGGGAGGTGGCTGGACGCATTGCTGGCCAGGAGCGCAGTTGGACCGCCCCTCACCGGAAATTTTTGGAAGGCCCCCTCGGCCCGGCCACTGTGGCCAATGACGCGGGGATTAGCATTTCCGATGAAATTAAGCTCGATGCCAATGGACAGTTCAGCATGGGGCTCCTGATCTATCATGAAGGCCGGCCCGATGGCCCCGTCATTGCCAAGATGGACGGGCAGGCGGCCTACCGGGGTTGGGATTTCTGGATGGAACAAGGCCGCTTGGGTTCCCATCTCATCGAAAGTTGGTCCGGGAAGGCTCACAAAATCATGCTGAACAAACCGTTGGCGGAAAAGACCTGGCATCATGTGGTCGTGACCTATGACGGCACTCGTCCTTCCCATGAGCGGGTGAGCATTTTCGTCAACGGCAAGCGAGAGGCTGCCAATACGAATCCCAATACCAGTGCCGAGACTTTTGCCACCAGCAAGCCGCTGATGCTGGGCGCTCGCTCGGGGGGCTCCAAGCTTTCTGGCGGCAAGGTCGCCATCCAGGATTTCCGGATTTATGACCGAGTCCTTACCGAAAATGATTTGGCGGAGTTAACCGGATTGCTGAATTTTGTCCCCCTGGAGATCGCGGCCACCACTCCCCTGGCGGAGCTTCCGCAGGCTCAACGCGATTCCTTGAAGCGCTATTTCCTGACCGAAGAAGACGAGCTTTACCAGGCCGCCAACAAGGAACTGCGTGAACTGGAGAATGAAAAGGCGGTCATGAAATCGCGCGGGGGAATTTCTCTCGTGATGGATGATCGTAAGGATCAGGAGGCCTTTGCCCACATTCTGACGCGGGGCGATTACCGCCAGAAAGCGGAGAAATTGGCGCCCGATGTGCCGGACTGGCTGCCGCCGCTGGAGGAGGGAGTGCGCCCGGATCGACTGGCGTTGGCCAACTGGCTGGTTGACCCCGCCAACCCCTTGCCCGCGAGGGTGACGGTCAACCGGGTGTGGTATTACTTTTTCGGGCGTGGTCTGGTGGAAACTACGGAAGACTTTGGGGTGATGGGGGCGCGGCCCACCCATCCCAAGTTGCTGGACTGGCTGGCGGTGGAGTTCGTGGAATCGGGATGGGATTTCCATCATTTGTTGCGGCTCATTGTTTCTTCGGCGACCTATCAGCAATCCGGGCGGATCACGCCGGAGTTGCGGGAAGCGGATCCGGACAATCTCTGGCTCGCCCGCGGGCCCCGCTATCGTCTGGATGCCGAGCAAATCCGCGACCTCGCGCTCTCGGCTTCCGGTCTTCTGGTCAGAAAATTCGGGGGTCCTTCGGTGAAGCCCTACCAGCCCACGGGGGTTTGGTCGGCAGTAGCGATGAATGAATCAAATACCCGCTTCTACAAGCAGGACGAGGGTGAGAACCTCTTCCGGCGCTCGGTTTACACCTTCTGGAAGCGCACCGCTCCTCCCGCTTCGCTGGACCTCTTTGACGCTCCTTCGCGGGAAATGTTCTGTGTCCGTCGCGATCGCACCAATACTCCGCTGCAGGCCCTTGTGCTCATGAATGATCCGCAGTTTGTGGAGGCTGCCCGTCATTTGGCGGAGGATGCCTTGCAGGGAGAGAAAACATTCGCCGAACGCGTCGATGCCCTCTTCCTCGCCCTGGTCGCCCGTCCGGCCAGCGAGCGGGAGCGGGAGATTCTGGCGGAAACGCTCGCCCAAGTGCAGCAGGGCTTCGCTGCAGAGCCTGAACGGGCCCAAGAGCTTCTCTCAGTGGGAGCGACGGATTTTGCCAAAGACATCCCAGCACCCGAGTTGGCGAGCTGGACCGTGCTTGCTTCCCAAGTGCTCAACCTAGACGAAACCATCACCAAGTAAGACCATGAATCCTCTTCTCGAATACAATACCCAAGTCTCGCGTCGCCAGTTCTTCCGGCAAGGAGGCACGGGGTTGGGCATGGCGGCCCTGGCTTCCCTCTTGCCCAGCGAAGCTCTTTCCCTCGGTGGTCGGCAGGAATTTGATTTTCAAGCCATTGCCCCCAAGGCAAAGCGCGCCATTTTCCTTTCCATGGTTGGAGGCCCGGCCCAGATGGAAATGTGGGATCCCAAGCCCCACTTGCGTGATCAGTTTAAGAAAGACCTCACCGGTTACTTGAAATCGCAGGGTCAGCGACTGACGGGGATGACCGCCGGGCAGTCCTCCTTTCCGCTCGCGCCCTCGGCCTTCGACTTCAGCCAACATGGCAAGAGTGGCATGTGGGTGAGCGAGCTGCTGCCTCATACCGCCAAAGTGGTCGATGATATTTGCCTCATCCGCTCCATGCACACGGAGGCGATCAATCACGAGCCCGCCAATCAGCTCTGCTACACGGGCAATCAGGTGGCTGGCAAGGCTTCCCTCGGGTCCTGGTTGAGCTACGGATTGGGTAGTAGTAACGAGAACCTGCCTTCCTTTGTGGTCTTGCACGCGAAGCATAGTAATCCGGCGGCCAACGTGCAGGCCATCTCCAATCGGCTCTGGGGATCGGGGTATCTGCCTGGCAAGTTTGCAGGCGTCGAGCTGCGCTCAGTGGGGGATCCCGTGCTTTATTTGCGGGATGCTCCGGGGATTGATCGGGCTACCCGGCGTCAGATGCTGGACGGGCTCACCGCGCTCAATCAGGAATCCCTGCAGTTGGTGGGTGACCCCAATATCCAGACTCGCATCCAGCAATATGAGATGGCCTTTCGCATGCAGGCTTCCGTGCCCGAATTGACCGATCTGTCCAGCGAGCCGGAATCATCCTTCGACCTTTACGGGGAAGATAGTCGCAAGGCGGGCACCTTCGCGAGCTCGGCTCTGATGGGGCGGCGGCTCTTGGAACGGGGAGTGAAGTTTGTGCAAGTCTTTCACCGTGGGTGGGATCAGCACGGCAGCCTCCCGCAGCACTTGCCCGACCAATGTCGCGACATCGACCAAGGGTGTGCGGCGCTCATCACTGACCTCAAGCGGCGGGGCATGCTGGAGGATACCCTCGTTATCTGGGGTGGTGAATTCGGTCGCACCATTTACTCCCAAGGCAAGTTGACCAACGAAACCTATGGGCGCGACCACCACCCGCGGGCTTTCTCGGTCTGGATGGCCGGGGGTGGCATCAAGGGCGGCCTCACCCACGGCACCACGGATGAATATGGCTACAATATCGTCGAGAATCCGGTGCATATCCGTGACCTCCATGCCACCATCTTGCACCAGTTGGGGCTGAATCACGAGACCATGACCTATAAGTATCAGGGTCTTGACCAGCGGCTCACCGGAGTGGAGCACGCCCATGTGCTGAAAGATATTCTTGCTTAAATATCAATCACTTTGCCCGGGGAGGATTTTTTGGATTCTTCCTCGGGAAGCTCTGGTTGCCGGTCGAAGCCGGAATGGAGGGGATTCCCGCCTACGCTGACGTTCACTTTGTGGGAGAGCTTTTCGGTCAAGATCTGTCGCAAAATGGCCCGGACGGGCGGGAGGAGGAGGAGGAAGCCCACCGTATCGGTGAGGAAGCCGGGGGTGAGGAGCACCGCGCCAGCGATGAGGATGAGCAGGCCGTCCAGAATCTCGCGATGAGGCATGCGGCCTTGGGCGAGGGCTTGCTGAAAGCTAGCGATGGCCTTGCCGCCCTGCGACTTGGTGAGGGCGGCTCCGAGAATGGCGGTGACGATGATGATGGCCAGGGTTTCCGGCAAGCCGATCACTTGGCCCAATTGGATAAAGAGGGCGAGCTCGATGACGGGCACGAGAATGAAGAGAAGGAGGAGACGTCCAAACATGGGAAAAGAGACCGTGGGGCAACTGAGCCTACACCCTGAGAGGGGAGAGCGCCGATGCAAAATGGAAAAATCGCGCGATTTTGCAATGGGGGGTCACACCGGAAGAGGAGTGTCGGCGAGAATTTGCTCCACCACGGCCACGGGGGTGAGGCCGGCGAATTTGGCATCGGGCTCGAGCACGAGGCGGTGGGCGATGACGGGCACGGCGAGGTCCTGGATCATCTCCGGAGTGACGAAGTCTTTCCCTGCCAAGAGGGCCATCGCTTGGGCAGTGTGCATCAGGGCGAGGGAGGCGCGGGGGGAGGCCGGGAGCTTGACTTTCTCCGCCTCCCGGGTGGCGCTGACCACGCTCACGATGTAGTGGCGGACTTCATCGGAGAGGTAGACCTCGCGGGCGAGGCGGCGGATGGCTAGGAGGTCCTCCCGGCTGCAGACGGGACCCAGGTCGTCGAGGGGATGGCGGGTCTGTTGCTCGGCGAGGAGGACGACCTCTTCTTGCACGGAGAGATAGCCCAGATCACACTGCATGGCGAAGCGGTCCATCTGGGCTTCAGGGAGGGGATAGGTGCCCCGGAACTCCACCGGATTCTGGGTGGCGACGACGAAGAAAAGCTGGCCCAAATCGTAGAGGCGGCCCTCAATGGTGGTTTGGCCTTCTGCCATCGCTTCCAGCAGCGCGGATTGGGTGCGGGGAGAAGCGCGGTTGATTTCGTCCGCCAACAGAAGATCGGTGAAGATGGGTCCCTGATGGAAGCGGAACTCGGACTTTGAGGGGTCGAAGATGGAGACGCCCAAGACGTCGGAGGGCAGGAGGTCGGGGGTGAATTGGAGGCGCTTGAATGCCATGCCGTTAATGGTTAGCGCGAGAGCTTTGGCCAAAGTGGTCTTTCCGGTGCCGGGATAGTCCTCCAGCAAGAGATGGCCCCCGCTGACGAGGCAGGCGAGCACCTGGCGGACGACTTTCTCCTGTCCCCGGATGACAGTGGCAATGGCGGATTCGATCTGGTGGAGGGTCGCGGTAGCCTCGGCAGTGGTCATGTGCCAGCGAGCTTGCCGTTGCTGATGGGGGGAGGCAATGCCCTTTTTTTGCAAGACCGTGCGAGGCCCGGCTAGTTTTGGGTGCCATCCGTGGCTTCGGGCGAGAGGCGGAGGAAAAGGCGCGCGGGAGCTTCCGCGGGCAGGGTCTCGAGGGGCATTTCGAAAGCGGTTTCAGTGACTGGCCAATCTGCTGCTTTCAGCACTCCCTGGTCCTGCCAGTCCGTCAAATCCACCGAGACCCAGACGCGATAGGAGCGGCCGGGCACCGATTGGAAGGTGGCCCAGACCGTTTCTCCCTCTCCGGGCCGGCATTCGCTGACTACCACCCGGCTGTTGGCATCCAGGGGGTCGGTGCCAAAGGCCCGTTCACTCTCGTCGGCGAGCCCATCCTGATCCCTGTCGCGACCAGTTCCCAAATCTTGGAGATCAGTGGTGAAGGCCAATTCCCAGGCATCGGGGAGTCCGTCGCCATCGCTATCGGGGTCCACGCTTTCGGCATCGGTGGAGAAGGTGATGGCGAAGTAGTAGTCGCGGCCAAAGCTGGTGTAGATGGAGTCGCCAAATTGGGGGGACTGCCCGACGGTGACCGTTCCCGATTGATGATTGCCGGGACCCCCGGAATAGTGGATTTCATCTAAGTCTGTGCCCGAGGAGTAGGCAATCGCACCTGGCTGGGACCCGCCACTGCCATCGGCTCGGGCGTCCAGAAAACCGGGCGCGATGGTTTCCCCGGGGGCGAGGATGAGAGAAGCCCCTCCGACCGCGAAGGAGACATTGTTCTCTCCCGGAGAATAACCGTTGCGGCTCGTGCCTACGGCGAGCACCGTAAAGTCGTTGTCGCCATTGACCCGGACGATGAAGGGGGTGAGGGGATCAGTGACTTGGGCAGCATGGAAGAGGAAGCCTTCCAAGGTGATTTCCAGATCGTGCAGGGTGTCATTGGTGAAGGTGTCGCTTTCATTGATTACCATATTGCTGTGCCAGGTATCAACGCGGTCGGACTGGTCGATGGGGTTGCCCAGGCTGCCCTCGTTGGGGGCGCTGTGGGTGTAGGCATCCGCATCCAGACCTAGGATCCAATTGGCCACTCGCGCCACCGCCTCTTCGTCGACGAGACCTTTGGCCAAGGGCGGCATGGCCAGTCCATCAGAGAGGGAATTGAGGCGGTGGAAGAGAACGGACTGTTGGAGAAAACCGGGGGAAATCACCACAGCGGGATCCAGCCCCAGGGCGTCGAGAAGCTCTCCCCGCATCAATCCCTGGGCGGTGAGAGGCGTGGTCAGGCGGGCGTCGAAGAGGGCACGCGTGCCCCCGGGGTGGTGGCAGTGGGAGCAATTGGCATCGAGGTAGGAACGGGCGTAATGCGCATCGCTGAGGGTGTTTTCCCTTTGTGCCGAGGTGACCGAGTTTCGGAGGGAAATCTCCGAATGATTACTGGAGAGGAGCCCCAATTTGGAAAGGGTTTCGATCTGATTGGCCACGCGGCCCGTTTTTTCATAGTGGAAGAGCCGGTTGAGTTGTCGGGTTTTGAGCCCCAGCACGTAGCCTGCCGATTCGGTGTGGCAGAGATTGCACTGATTGCGGGCGGGGAAGTAATAGGGGAAACTTTCGCTGCCGAAGGTGAGGGTTTCATAGGAACCTTCTTCCAAGAGGTCGGCCTCGCTTTGGTCCGCGCGCCAACGGTAGGTTACTCCGCCCCAAGCCCCGTCCGTGCCGTGGATGAGGACTCGGGTTTCCAGCTTCTCGTCGGTATCGGGGTGGTTGAATTGTTTCACTAGCACGGAGCCGACCGGCAAATGCCAGCTCTCTTCCTCCGAGTAGGTGATTTGTTCGCCCGCGGTGTCCGGATGGCCATCGTTGGGGATCATCAGCCAGCGTTGTTTCCCCGCTCCGGCAGTCCAGAGCGGCATGTTGACGGTGTAGGGAATGAGGCCCGCAGTCGGCGTGAGGGTGGCCAGATCGGTGAAGAGCCCGGTGGCGGAGAGAGTAGACGGGAAGATCGACCGATCCACCACCTCGGGTTGGGGGAGCAGGCGGGAGATGGAGCCTCCGCCGATGGCCCCTCCGCCCAGTTGGAGGGCAAAGAGCTCTCCTTGCGCATTGTGGCCAAAGGAGGAAAGCCCGTCAAAAAGGCTGCCCCCGCGGCCCTGTCCGATTTCTTCCACTGTCAGGGTGGTGCGGGTGATGGGATCGTAGTCGAGGGCATAGATTTTTTGGGTGCCATTGTCGCCAAAGAGGTATTTCCCCCGGAGGCCGGGCAAGAGATTTCCCCGGTAGACTTGGCCGCCGATCACGCAGTTGCCCACCCCACGCCCGTAATCGTGCACCGGCTCCCTTTCCGTGCCGAGGTAGGGCTGCGGGCGGGGCCGGTAGCCCTCGGTGAGCCCTTCGCGATAGTTCCATTGAAAGTTCAGTCCGGGCGCGTCCACCACATCAATTTCTTCCCGGCGTCCGCTGCCCACATCCCCGATCCAGAAGAGGCCACTTTCCGGGTCGAAGCTCATGCGGTGGGGTTGACGCAGCCCGATGGCGTAGAATTCCTCCAAAGTCGCACCACTCTCGTCGATCCAGGGATTGTCGGAGGGGATGTAATAGCCTTGCGTGTAGGAGTTGTGACTCGGCTCCGCCCTGCGGGGTTGTCGACGGATGGGGTGACTGATTTCGCCGCCCTGTTGATCGACATCCAAGCGCCAAATCCCCGACCGGGCGCGGTCATTGAGGGTTTGTGTGTGCGCATTGGCGGCCGCATTTTGGCTCCCTTCGTCCCCGAAGGCGAGATAGAGGAAGCCGTCATCGCCAAAGGCCATGCCTCCGCCGTCGTGGCCCTTGTAGGTGTCATACTGGTTAATCAGGATGAGCTCGCTTTCCGCATCGAAGGAGTTTTCCGCAGTATTCCAAGTGAATCGTGCGAGGCGGTCGTAGTAGGGAGGCTGCGCGGTTTCGTGGTCGTTTTCGTTGAAAAGATAGAAGAGATAAATGAAGTCCTTGCCCTCTCCGTGGCCGAAGCGGGGGTGGAAGACAAAAGTTTGTAGCCCCCCGTGCTTGGAAGAGCTGTCGTTTGTGTTCCAATTGTAATACCAAGCCCGATCCCGGATATCGAGGAGGAGTTCCCGCTCAGTAGTCTCGTCGTCATCTTGCAGCCGATAGAGTCGGCCATCGAGCTCGGCTACCACCACCTGATCGTCCGCTTGTGGCCACGGTTTGAGGTCCACCGGGGAGTCCCACGACAGCAAGGGAAAGGCTTCCCGCAGCTGGACATTGGCGGAGGCCCGCGACTCCTCCGGCAGGAGTCCGTTATTGAAGGGTGCCACCGCCTCGACCTCGTCAAGACCGGAGACCCCCACCTCGTAGGCACGGAGAGAGGGCCCTGTGGTGCCGGGAAAGTCGGCGGGCACCTCTTGACCCGGATCCCGCTTGGCCAACCACTTGAGAGCCCGCACCATCAGCGTCTGGAAGGCCGCGCAGCGAGTGCCGGTGGGCTCGGCCTGGTTGGCCCAGACATGGCCCAAACTGGAGGCATAGCATCGTCCTTCTCCATAGCGGGTGACCCATTCCATGGGAAATTGCAGCCCGGTGTCCGGATCCTTGGCATAGGAAATCACCGTCACGTTCTCGACGGGACCACGCGCATAGCGGTAAATCTCGGTATCAGCAGTGATCCAGCTTTGGGGAAGTCCGGCATGGATGGGGTGGTTGCCCAGTTTTTTCACCAAGGCATTGACGCGTGCTCCATGCCCAGTGTTTTGCCCATCTCCGGGACCCAGGATGCGCAAGGATTCGTCGGGCTCGATGATCACAGCGGAGCCAAAGTTCACGCCCCGCCAGCCCAAGCCGATCATCTTGTTGTATTCGTCCCATTCCGCAAAGGAGTTGTTCGCTTCGTGATAGGCAAAGAATCCGCCCCCGCTGGCGAGGTAGTTTTCGAAGTCCGTTTTCACCTCCTCCGGCCATTGGGGTTTACCTCCCAGATTGTTGTAGCCAGACATGACCACATCGTAGTTGGCGAATTCCGGCCGCCAATCCTCCCAAGCGGGATCCCCCGCCGTGGAGGGTGAGATGCTGAAGCTCACTTCGAAGGACCCCTCCCGAGCCAAGATGGCGCGGACAATTTCCAAGCGGTGTTCCCAGTCATGATTGGTCACGCCCTCCACAATCAGGAGTTTGATTTTCTCGTTGGCGGACAGTGACAAGGAAAGGAGTGTCAAGAGGAGGAAGATGAGTTTCATAGAAAGTCGATCAATTGATGATAAGAAAACGTGTAGACCTTCGACAAGGCGGGAATCCTTGGGAACGGCTCCAAGGAAAATGACTTCTCGTTGACTTTCATCTATAAAGAACTCTTGGGGAGATTGTTAAGGGGGAAAGGGGCAATCGTCAGTTGCAACTGCGCCCAGGTGCGCCATTCTGGAGGACGATGGTGTCCAAGAACCAACCGGAAGCGGTCGATGCGCGGGGAAATCCCGATTTTCCCCAGCGGGAGGACAATTCCCTGCGCTTGCTCATCAATGGCGAGGAGATCTTTCCCGCCATGCTGCAGGCTATCCGCGAGGCCCGTTACTCGGTGAATCTGGAAACCTTTGTCTACTGGTCGGGCGAAATTGCGGAGGAGTTCGCGGACAGTCTCGCCGACGCCGCCAGGCGGGGGGTGGCGGTGCGGGTGGTGCTCGATTGGTTCGGCTCGCAGGACATGAGCGAGGAGTTGATCGAGAACATGAGCGAGGCAGGGGTGGCGGTGCGGCATTTCCGTCCTCTGCAATGGTTCAATCTGAGGCGCTCCAACCGGCGCTCCCATCGCAAGCTTCTGGTGGTGGATGGGAGGATCGGGTTCACCGGTGGGGTCGGCATTGCCGAGGAGTGGACCGGAGATGCTGAAGACAGCGAGCACTTTCGCGACAACCACTACCAAGTGCGCGGGCCGGTGGTCGGGGACTTGCAGCGCCTCTTCTTTGCCCATTGGGAGCCCGATGATGTGCCGGAGGACGATGACGACGCTTTTTTTCCGGTTTTGGCGAAAGAGGGAGAGGTGACATGCCGTCTCATTGCCGCCGAACCAACGGAGGAGAGCAACGAAATCGAGCGGCTCTACCTTCAACTGCTGCAGGAAGCCCGGACTCGTTTCTACGCGGTGGCTCCTTACTTCGCGCCCAGCGATCGTCTGCTGGCCGCTCTCGCGGAGGCGGCGGAGCGGGGTGTCGAGGTCGTGATCATCGCGGCGGGGAGAAACAACGACAAGCGGGTCGTCCGCAAGGCCTTCCGCAATGACTGGGGCGTTCTTTTACAGGCCGGGGTGCGCATCTTCGAGTATCACCGCACCTTGATTCACGTCAAAATGCTGCTCGTCGATGAGGACCGGGTGCTTGTGGGTTCGGCCAATTTCGATGTCCGCTCTCTGCGCATCAACAGCGAGGCCAGTTTGCTCATCGAGAACCGGGCCTGGGCCGAGAAGCACGAAGAAGTCTTTCTCGCTGATCGGGCAGACTGCGAAGAAGCCACTTACGAGGAGTGGCAAAACCGTTCCTGGAGCACCAAGACCAAAGATCGCCTCTCTCACCTGCTGCGGGATTTTTTGTAGGTAAGGCTTGGGAAAAACTCAGATCTTCACCACCTCGACCGGGTAGTGGAAGCGGATGAGGGCTTCGCGGAATTGTTCGCTATTGCCGAGGGTGCCACGCGGGATCTGCAGGATGTCGCCGTTGGTTTTGACGAGGGCAATGGGACTGCTCGACCCATCGGGCAGGAGAATGCGGGCGAGGTCCTCGCGGGCTACTTTGGCGGATTCGTCGGGAGACTGGTAAAGGATGGCGTTAGGGCCGACTGTGGAGGTCCAACGGCTTTCCCAGCGGGTCAGTTGTCTGAAGTTGACGGTTAAGAGAAAAACTGCCGCGTAGGGAGCAAAGTTGTGATCGGACTCTCCGAAGGTGAGTTGAGAGAAAGCGAGAAGGAGGATGAGGAGAAGAGTCAGCCCGTTGTGCAACCAGTGGCGTCGCACTTTGGAGTAATGATAAACGCTCTCTTCCGACATGGTCTCAGAAATAGAAGGTTAGGTTCATTTCCAGCTGACGGCCATCGAGTTCGCTTTTCATCTCGTCGGGCATGGCGGGAATTTTGGCCTTTTTGATGGCCATCATGGTGAAGCCTTCCTGGATGGCTCCGCCCGCGATGCGGGAATCGAAGCGAAAGCCCGTCACTTTACCAGTGTCGTCCAGCACGAAGCTAACGGCGAGGACTCCGGGGAGGATGTGTTCGCGGCGGAGAATGCATTCGCGTTGCCAGGCTTTTTCGATCTCGCGGTTCACTTGGGCGAGGAAGCGGCCTTTGACGGTGGCCTCCACTGCCAGGGAATTTTCGCCTTTGCGGCCGATGGAGCCACTGACGCGGGTTTTTTGTGCTTCGCGGTCGAAGCCGCCTTCCAAGCCCCGATCTCCGCTCACTCCGCCTGCATTCTGGGCAACGGCGGGCTGGGGTTTGGGCAGGGTTTCTTCGACGGGTTCGCGCACGTCCTCTTCTTCGGGCGTTTCTTCCTCCAGGGGGACCGGGAGGCTTTCGTCCAGCGCAAGCAATTCGCGGGCTTTGGCTTGGGCCTTTTCCAAGCGCTCTTCCGCCGTTTCCTCTGCCAGGGGGTCTTGTTCCACGGGTTCGTCGGGTAGTTCGGCGAGGGTTTCCTCGCGAGGTTCGGGGGCTTCCGTTGGCTCTTGCGGCGGGGAGTTTTCGGTGGTGAGGGCGGTCTCGGAGAGAGGAAGGGGTTCGCCCGGAGTGCCCGGAGCCCCTTCTTCCTCGCCATCGGCAAAGTCGGAGTCCACCAGCTCCAGATCGTTAGCGCTGCGGGGATCGGCACCGTCTTGGGTCGGCACCTCAAGGCCGTTGTCCACGATTTCACCCGAGTTGGCAGCGGCGGTATCGCGCTCGCCGAAGTATCGGGGGCTCTCCACCGGCGATGCGCTTTCCTGCGTGGGTTGGGTGTGGGCAAAGCTCTTTTCGGGCGGCTCCGGTTCGGGGGCCGGCTCCGGCTCGGGAGTTGCCTCAAAGGCTTCTTGCAAAGTTTCCAGCCGTTCTGCGGTGAGCGCCATCACCGGGGCGTCGTCCGCGATTTCGGCTTTTTCTTCTGAGGCGAGGCTGCGATCGAAGAACTCTTGGGCGAGGAGGATGATCCAGATGAGGGCCAGCAAGAAATGCACTGCGAGGGAGACCAGGAGGGCCTGGGTCCACTCGGGAGGGCGGGTTCTGCGGGCGGCGTAGCTGTTCATCGGTGGCCTCGGGAGGCTTTTACCATGGCACGGATGAATTTTTCAGCCAGAAAAAGCGGGGAGTGAAGGGGAAAGGAAGGCGGGCGGTCCCTGGGGAGGCAGGAGGTTTGTGGTGATAGGGAAGGGGCCTTGGAGACGTTACTGGCCAGCGTGATGAGAAATTTTGGGGACCGAAGGGGGCGATTTGCCCCGGGGCTGATGGCGGGGTTGGTGGCTTGGCTGCTCGGAGGATTTTTTCTTTTGGCGGAAGAAGTTCATGAGGTCTCGGATCTGGATGCCCTGCTGGCTTTGGCGGAAAAGGATGACCAAACTGTTCGCCTGGCGCCCGGGCGTTACCGATTGTCCGACTATGCTACCGAGGAGCGCTTGCAACAGTGGCGGCGGGAGGGGCGTTCCTCGTTTTTTCGCTTCAGCGGGGATCGCAATCGTTTCTTGCTCGAGGGCGTGGTCTTGATTTGGGAGACCGGACTGCGGGAAAAGCTGCGGCCCCGGATTCATGCCAGCGAGATCGAGGTGAGTGGTTCGGGCAATCTCTTTCGGGGTTGGCAGATTCTTTGCGAAGGCGAGGGCACCTCGCCGGGAGGGCAGTTGCTGGCGCTCAGCGGGGAGGGCAACCATTTGCAGGATTGTCGCTTCGAGGTGCGGGGCTCGACCCCCTACGGCTATGGCGATAGCTTTGGCAAAGGAGGCTCTCCCGTTATCGGCCATCGCAAGCACAGCGGGGTCCTGATTACGGGAAATGGCAATCGCTTGAGCGACTGTCATCTCGTGATGCGCTCTTTCGGGCACGGCTATTTTATCCAAAAGACGGCTTCCAATCTGGTGTTTGAGAATTGTGTGGTGGAGGGGGAGGTGCGAAGCACGGACGAGATGTTGGCGGAAAAGTCGGGAGCGGCTTTCGAGAAAGGTTTCCGCACTGTTTTTCGCAATCGCAATGGGGAGCATCGCTTGCTTCCGGGCTACACCAAGAGTCTTTGTGAGGATGGTTTTCGCACCTACGGGGAGCATCAGAATCTGGTCTTTCGCAATTGTGAGGCGCGCCACATGCGGAGCGGCTTCGAGCTGCGCACCGAGGGCTCGGTGCAGGTGGAGAACTGTCGCGCAGTGGCTTGTGAGCGGGGGTTCTGGGTGGGGACGAGGACGGTGATGCGTGCCTGCGAGGCGGAAGCCCGATATGGTCCCGCCCTGTTTCTGGAAGGTGAGAACGCGGATCTGGAGTTGACCGTGCACGTCCCGCGTTCCGGGCGTGTGGTCCATGGGCTGGCCATGATCTCGGGCCGGGAGCACCGGGTGCGTCTGTTGCCGGGAATCCTTGAGCGAGAACTGCCCGTTTGGTTGGGCTTTGGCATCCCGGGAGCAGGGGAGGGCCAAGTCGCCTTTTCCCCCCGCCGGGCTGAGAAAGTGAAGTTGCGCAACGAAGCGAGCAGTCCCGTCGTCCTCAGTGCCGAGGCGCGGGGCTGCCGAGTCGAGAGCAAGGGTGCCATCACGGCCCGGAAGGGGGTGGACAACGAGGTGGAACGTCTTCCCTAGGAAACGATACCCAGCTCGCCCAGTTGACGCCAGGCGGTGCCCGCAAAGTCGCGGTTGGCGGCAGGGCTGGCCGGGGAGGGATGGAGGATGCGCCCGAAGGTGAACTCCTCCTTCCGCGTTCCGGCGGCCTCCGCCAGTTTTTTTTCGGCATAGGCTCCCACTCCGATGAGGAATTGGGGCTGCAGGAGCTCGATGAGGGTGCGCAGGTGGGCCTGGCAGTGCTCCTCCACCGGCGCGAGGGAGTCGGCGGGCAGTTTGTCGGGAGTGAGGTTGGCCCCGGTATCCTTCATCCAAACCAAGGGGCAATAATTGGCCACAAAATGGTCGGCGAAGAACTGGTCCGCCGTGCCGAATTTTTCGGCAAACAGGCCCCAGAGGCGGCGGCCGGAGACTTCCGAGCGCGGGCAGGCAAAGCCCGTGATGGGGCGTTTGGGGTGCTCCGGTTGGGGCTTGGCGACTGGACCCGAGATGCCCATCCAGTCGCGCACATGCTCGATTTCGCCAAAGGGAACCCCCGTTTGCGCCATGCCGTAGGGGCCGGGGTTCATACCTAGAAAAAGCACCCGCTTAGGGCCTTGGCCGTATTTTTGCAGATAGTCGCAGTGGCGGTCCCAAGCGTATTCCAGCGGATTGTAGGTGTAGGCCACGGGGTCGGGAAAGCTGAGCCCGCGCAGGTTCTGGCGCAGGCTGTCGGCAGCGGCGAGGAGGGCGTTCATGCTTCGGCCAGCAAGGCCTCGATTTAGCCTGGGAGCAAGTCGCATTTGAGGTGAGTCTCTTTCTCCCCCGGGCTCACTCCTCGGGGAGATGGAGCTTGCCGGGGCCGAAGACCTGGCCTTTGGCAGGGGTGCTGGAGTGACGGAGGAGAAGAAGGGTGAGGAGAAGCAGAAGGGCGTTGAGCCCGAGATGGAGGGGGAAATTGGTGGGCTCTTCGGAGGACCCGAAACAGCCGCAATTGATGTTGAGCCCGCGGGCGGCGGCGTGGCTCAGCGCCGCTATGAAGGCGAGAAGAAGGCCGCCGATAGTCACCAGGCCTCCACGCAGGCCCCAGCGACCCACGAGGACGACAAGGCCCGCGATGATCTCGAGCCAAACCACGAGGAGGGCGGTGTAAGCGTCGAAGGGGGGGAATAAAATTTGATAGTTAAAGACGTCCTCGGTGAAGGCATTGAGATCGCGTAACTTGAGCACTCCGGTGACCAGGAAAAAGAGGCCCAGTGCGATGCGTGAAAGGTGAGACAAAACCGTGAATTCCCTCGACATGGCGACAGGCTAGCAAAGGGCCGGGCCGGGAGCAAACGGGGAGACGGGATGGGGGGCGAATAGAAAAAAGGTAAAAAACCACTTTCCGGAAAGGAGGTTTGCGATTACCCCTTCCCTTGCCAGGGGCCGCGGAGTGTGGGCTGGTGAACCCGGTCAGGACGGAAACGTAGCAGCCGTAGCTTGTCCCCCATTGCCGCGGTCCTCTGGTTTTTCTCAAGCGAGGCCTCGGCAGGCCAGTTCTCCAAGCGAAATTTCTCTTTCGCTCCATTTGAACGAGAGCTCCTTTTTCCATTCTGCTGATTTTCTTGCCGGCAGGGGCTTGGTGTCGGCTAACCCTCTCTTTGTTAGAATTCTCCCCATTTTTTCGGACCTGACAAAATAGGAGGGGCTGGTTTTTCGATTCCTCCGCGCCAAAGGGAGTAAAGCGAAGTGCTGTTTTTTTAGCGAAAAAAATTGACGGGAGGTTGATTTGCTGGTTTTTTAGCACGCATGAAAATCACGAAGGAGGTTTGGCAGGATTTGGGGGCCTTTCTCATCATCGGGCTAGCCGTTTGGGCGGTGCTGGCGCTATCGAGTTGTTCCCAGCCGGGGGTGCCTCCCAGCCCTGTGGTGGCGAGTTCGCCTTTGCGGGAAACGGTGGGCTCGGGTGCGCGCGCGGAAGAATTGTCGAGCGCGGCGGCGGACCCCGGGTCTCGTCCTGGTCTTGGCACGGGGTGGGGGGAGCGCGTGGCTTCGTCCTTGGCCCGAACGTCTTTCGAGCGGGCTAGCGATCGGCCCTTGGGGGGAGTGGCGACGATTTTTTACAATGACGAGGCTGGCATCGAAGCCATGGCCGGGCGTCATAAGAACCGCACATCCGCCTTTCAGCAAGCGGCCAATGGCGCGGTGGAGTGGGGGGTGAAAAGTGGATGGGGGACGCCCCTTCATTACATGGCGGGGGCGAAGCGCTTTGTGGTGGGCAAGGAGGGGAAAAATTATTCGCTGGTCGTGCGCAATGCCAGTGAGAGTCGGCTGGAAGTGGTGCTCTCGGTGGACGGGCTCGACGTCATGGATGGCCGCCCCGCGAGCTTCAAGAAACGGGGCTACATTCTGGGCCCGGGCGAAAAAATCGAAGTGAAGGGGTTCCGCACCAGCTACGATGCGGTGGCGGCGTTCAAGTTTTCCACCGTGGCGGCGAGCTATGCCAATCTGCGCCACGGCCAGGCCCGCGATGTGGGGGTCATTGGGCTGGCGGTATTTACTGAGAAGGGTAGTCGCTTCGCTGGCTGGCTACCGGGGGGTGAGGTGGGGCGCCGTCAGGAGGCCCGGCCATTTGCGGAAGCACCCTTGCGCACGGCGCAATAGCTGCTAGGAGTTTCTTTTTCCAAACTGATGATGAAAGCACTAAAGACAGTAATCGCGTTGGCGGGTCTCGCCTTCGCCGCCGGGTTGATGAGCAGCTGCAGCCCCTATCAGGAGCCTGCTGGTTATGACAACACCGGGATGGCACCAGCCGTTCCCTCCTCCAATTACGGCGGAAGCTACCTCTCGCCCGTGAAGTAAGGATGCTGCCGGGGCGGGGGATTACTCCTCCGTCCCGGGCGCATCGGGCGCCTCGTCGATGTAGGCCCAACGGGGAGCGATGAATTTTTCGATCAGCACTCCGCGCTCGGAATCTCCTCCCGGGAGGAAGCGCACTTGGAGAAGGGCTGGCTCGGGTTTGATGATTTGCGAAGCCCGCGCTGCGCTACCCAGGAAGAGGGAGAGCTGTCGGCTCACTTTCGATCCAAGTTCGACGTAGCCAAAGAGGTATTCATCGCTGTCGCGGAAGGTGAGTTGCAAGCTCTTGTATTTCTCCGAGTCCTTGAACTCATAGACATAAAAATTGTCGGGAGTGACGAAGACGCGGAGAGTGACGGGCTCGGTGGGGCGTTGGGCGATGTATTCGGAAATATCCACCGGTTGATAGCAAACGTCGGATTCCCAGTCGATGCGGACCTGCAGGTCGTTGTCGATCTCGGCGAGGAAGACCCCCGAGCTACCGTCGTCGAAGCTCGCGGTGAGCACCACGAAGGTGCTGAATTCGATGGGAAGGGTGTATTGCTCTTTCAGTAAGGCCCCTTCGCGGACTTTGAATTCCTGTTGGGCGTAGTAGTCCCGCATGAGAGGCTCGACCCGCTCCGGGTGGCGACTAACTGCCAATTTTTCCTCAATCGTGCGGGCAGAAGTGTATTTCTCCAAGGCCGCCCCCAAATCGGCCACGAGGCGGCGAGCCTCTTCTTTTTCTTGTTCCGTGAACTGGATGCGCTCACGGGCGGACTCTTGCGACTGATAGCGGGAGGTGGAGTCGCGCCCACCGAGAGCGAGGAAAACGCCTGCTCCCAGAAGGGCGAGAAAGGCGATGACTGCGAGGGCAATGAAGGCGGGCGGGATGCGCAGGGGAGCCGCCGGGGTGTCGGTGAGGAGGACGTCTTCCAGCTCATCAGGAGCTTCCGCCAAGGGATCTTCATCTTCCCGTGCGATCTCCCGCTGCAGGGCTCCTTCTTCATTAGAGCGTTTGAACTGGGCCTTCTTCCGGGGTGGAGCGGGGACCGGGGAGCCGGTGGAACCCAAGCGGGTCACCTTGTCCTCATCGACCACACGTAGTTCCGGTTTATCCCCCTTTTTAGAATTTTTGTCCACGGGCGAAATGATGTCTGAAAAACTCGTGTAAGGCAACCCCGTCGCACTTTAGAAAAGGCATCTCCTTTGGGACCAAGAATGAAAGGGAAACCCCGTATACTGATCGTAACCGCTGGCTATGGCGAGGGCCACAATAGTGCCGCCCGGGGTCTTGCTCTGGCCCTGGAGGGCCGGGCCGAGGTCTCGGTCTTTGACCCCTGCGCCCAGGGAGCCCCCCGACTCAATGAAGTTCTCCGCCGTGGCTACCGGGCGATGACCACCTACTCTCCCACCATCTGGGACTGGGTCTATCGGGCGACCGAGCGCCGGGATTTCTCCAAAGAGACCTTCCATGTGATGAGAAAGCCTGAGGAAGCGCTCGCCCGGCAGGTGCAGGAGTTCGCCCCCGACGCCGTCGTCTCCACTTACCCCCTTTACCCTTATTTCGCCGAGCGATTGCGTCAGCGGGGCCGCTGGAAGGGAATGGTCTTCACCGTTGTGACCGATTCCATCGAAATCAACAATGCCTGGCTACAAGCACCCACCGATTACTGGCTCGTCACCGATGGACTGACCCGCCGGATGATGCAGGGGCGGGGCTTGCCCGAGGGACGCATCGTCGAAACCGGTTTTCCGGTCTCCCCCCTCTTCCCGACCTTGGAGCCCCTCACTTCCAAGTCGCCCACCGATCCCTTCCGCGTCTTGCACTTTGCCACCGCCCGAAAGCCTCAGATTCAGGCCGTTGGAGTGCCGGTGCTGGAGTGTGATAACACCCATCTGACCATGATTCTGGGTCGGAACGTGCGGCGGCTCTACCGCCCGGCCCAGGAGTTAAAGAAAAGATATCCCGGGCGGGTCAAGCTGGTGGGGTGGTCCCGGCAGATTCCAAATTATCTCTGCCGCCACCATCTCGCGATCGGAAAAGCCGGGGGAGCAACTGTCCATGAGAGTATTGCGGCCTCCACCCCCATGCTCATCCATCATCTCGTGCCTGGCCAAGAAGAGGGAAATCTGGCCTTGCTACGCTCCATGGGAGGGGGCGATTTGGCTGATAATCCCGCCCGCTTGCAAACGAAACTGCAAGAGCTCCTTGCAAATGACTGCAAGGAGTGGAAACGTTGGAAACGGAACCTGGCTAAATACTCCCGGCCGCATTCCGCTACCATAACGGCACAATTCGTGTTAGATAAACTGAGAGAGGAAAAGAATTTTTGATGAAGAAGGCGGCTTTGGTTGATATTGGTAATGTGATTCTCCATGTGAACTTCGAGGATTCCCTGCGGACATTGATTCCGCCGGAACTGGCTGACCCCGTGGGACGTATCAACTCTCTGCTGGAGAAGAAGGATGAGTTTGAGTCTGGCGCGATGGGCGATGAGGAGTTCATTGCCTGGGCCAGCAAAAAGCTCCGCTTCGAGGGTCCCAAGGAGGATTTTCTGGCCGCTTGGAACGACATTTTCACCCCCAATCTCCCCATGTGGGAGACGTTGCGCGAACTCAAGGCGCGCGGTTTCCAGCTCATTCTCTTCAGCAATACCAATCGGATGCACGCCGATTACTTTCTGAGCCATTTTGCGGAGGTCTTCGATCTTTTCGAGGGCCGTATATTCTCCTATGAGGTGGGTTGCGCCAAACCGGACCCCGCCATGTATCACAAGGCTATGGCCGCTTACGATCTGGAGCCGGAGAACACGCTTTATTTCGATGATTTGCCCGAAAATATCACCACCGGTCTCCAGATGGGCTTTCTTTCCTGGCGCTACAATGCCGATTGTCATGAGGCCTTGACCCGCTGGCTGGTGGAAACGCTGGACTGAAGATCGCCTTCCTCGGGGGGAGAGTCGGGCGAAAGGCTCCAATTGAGACGGTATTTGTCTTGAGGAGAGCGAGTTGTCCGTTTGAGGGTGAGCCCCCGGCAATTTTTTTAGCATGGGACTCGTCATGGGTCTTGCGCTGCACACGTCTTTCGGGCACAAGACGTTTCTTGTAGTATGGCGTTAGAGGGTAAAAAGATAGAAAACAAGCTAGCAAATTCGCTGTCGGATATTCTCGGCGAATTGGATAGCAGCGAGTTCGACCGAATCGCTCAGCTGGCCTCACGCGCGGTTCAGGTGCCGGTGAGCCTGGTGACGATAGTGGAAAGTGAGCGCCAATTCTTTATTGGGGCCTACGGGTTGGTCACTCCCTACTGCGAGACTCGGGAAACGCCCCTCAGCCATTCCTTCTGCCGCCGGGTGGTGGCCTCGCGGAATCCGGTGGTGGTGACCAATGCCCGGGAAGACAAGCGTTTTTGCGACAACCCGGCTATCGAAGACCTTGGAGTGGTGGCCTATCTGGGTTTTCCGCTCATGGATGGGGAAGGTCAGGTCCTCGGCGCCTTCTGTCTCATCGATACCGTGCCCCGTCATTGGTCGGATGATGAAGTGATGCTGGCTCGGGACTTTGCCGCTCTTTCCATGACCCAGATTCAGTTCGAGTCCGAGAGCGTGCGCCATCGCAATCTCATCGATGTCTTGACTCATGATTTGAAGACCCCCCTGTCTTCCCTGGACTTTTCGGCCCGCCTCCTGATGGAGCAGAGAGAGGAATTCAAACCGGAAACCGCTCCGCTGCTCGATTCGATGTTGGAGGCAACGGGTCAAGCTTTTGCCATGATTCAGCAGGCCGGCTTCCGACAAGAGAAGGCTCTCAAGAAATCCTCTTGTCGCCTGGGCGTGGTGCTGGATGTCGTTTTGGCGAGCCTGACCGAGACCGCGAAGGCCAAGGGCATTGCCATTTCGGTGAAAACCCTTTCCCAGCTGGAAGTCCCCTCGGTGGACGAGTGGCTTGTGGAGCGGGTGCTGGAGAATCTGGTCAGCAATGCCATCAAATATTCCCCCGTGGGGGGCCAGGTTTCCATCGAGATGGTCAAACGGGATCGGATGGCGGGCTTTCTCGTGCGTGACAGCGGTCCGGGCTTTAGCAAACGGGATATTCCGCGTCTCTATCAACGCTACTCGCAACTGACAGCCAAGCCCACCGGAGGGGAATCATCCAGTGGTCTGGGGCTTTCCATCGCCAAACGGCTGACGACCCAGACCGGAGGTCAGTTGGAGCTCATCAGCCAGCCGGGGGAAAGCGCATGCTTCGAGGTGCTCTTTCCCCAGTCTTGATTCACTCTGCTTCGGCAATATCGCGGAAGGGTTTCAGAAAAATGCGGCCTCCGGGGGAGCGCTGCGAGTAAAGGTGCACCAGGCGCTTGTCGCCGGGGTGGCTTAGCGAGCCAGAGTTGATGGAGGACCATTCTCCGTTTTCATCCTTTTCTTTCACCACCATGCTGGAGGAGTTGTTGGCCTTGGTCTTTTGCCCGGTGATGACGATGTGCGTCTGGGAGGCACAGTCGTAGGGGGTCTCTTCCAGCTCGATGCGCAGATCGCGGTCGGAGAGATTGAGGACGAGAGTGCCCCCCGGAGGGAAGGCTTGGGCGGAGTCGGGAAGGACGGCGACCGAGCCGGGGATTTCGGCCGGGCTCTCGACAACTTCTTCCGCAAGCCCCTCACTTTCTTGGCTTTCAGGCGTTTCTTCTTCGGTGAGGGGTTCCACTGCGACCGCTTCGTTCTCTTGAAAAATGAGGATGTAGGAGGGGGAGGCCTCCGTCACTTCCGCCCGGGCCAGGACTTTGCTCGCGTCCTCCACGCTGGCTGGATCGGCCTCGCTGGTGAAGACCCAGGACTTGCTCTCCACCCGGGCTGTTTCGAATTCGTGATTGAGGTAGGTCTTGATCGCGATGGGTTGGCCGGGCGCTTGCCCATTGCTGCTGTGGAGGAAGACCTCGCCCTGGGGAAATCCCCGGCTCACTGTGAGCGCTCGCAGTCGAATGTCGTTTGCCCAAGAGACAGAGGCGAGAGAGAGAAAGAGTAAGGCGAGGGAGGGGATTTTCATAACACTCGAGACTAAATCTTTCGTTCTCGTCTTGGAAAGGGGAAAATCCTTGGTTCGGAGATTTCCTGTCTCGCAGGCAGGCCGGGCGTTTGGGAATCGAGGTCATTCTTTTTTGCCGATATTTGCCAAGTGTTTTGTAAGCTTGGTGCTGGCTTGGGCGTAAGCTCAAGTCGTTCCCCGTGAACGGTCTACTTGTATAAAATTGTCTGAATTCTTGTGTGTTTTTCCTCTGCTTGTCTTTGCTCTGACTTCGAGGTCGGCTTGTGCGGAGATGACTTGGCCGGAAGAGGGCGTCTTGCCGAGATTTGCCAAGCCCGCGCCTCTTTTGCAAACTGCGGTTCTGGAAGGTCTAAGTCCGGATGAGCAATTGACTCTGGTGGGTTTGCAGGGGGTGGTGAATCGAACCGAGCCAAGGATCTACCTCTTGAAAAGGTCGTCGCGACATCCGGACCGCTGGGCGGAGACCCAAGAGCTGGGGCTTGCGGAAGTGCCTGAGTCGTGGCTCGCTCTGGTGGAGCGCTTTCGTGAGGAGGTCAGTGGAGTGGTGCGCTACGATCCCGAGACGAGTCCCCACTATCGTAATGTCGCTGGCACGGTGGCTGGCATGAAGGGAGCCCTGCCCGTTACCGACGAGGTTTTCGCCAAACTGAAAGAGGCCGGGGTCGATCTTCCGGTCGTGGCCGACTTGAGCGCCGAAAAGGCGAGTTCTCCGGTGGAAATTTATCTTTGGATGCATGGGACTTATTGGGCGGACTGTGAAAAACGGGTGATTCTGAGCGCCAAGCCCTTCAATCATCGGGGGCCGGGAGATTTCCACCACACCCGGGACCTGGCTGCGGCGACCGGGGCGGCCGTGGTCTGGCTGGACTGCCGCATTCCGGAAGAGCGCGAAGTGATGCGTTTGTTCTTCCAAGATATGAAGGCGGGGGAGTCCGTCGCCTTGGGTTGGTATGCCAGCGAACGTTCGGGGATTACCACCGCTTCCGAGTCCGGTATCAGCACTCTGCCTTCGGATTATTACCAAAACAGCACTGTTCATTCCGGTGTCGCCAACGAGATCGCTATTCCGGCAGTCCCGAAGCTCCCGGAATTGGCTAATAAGGTTTATATCTCTCTCTACATCAGTGATGGAGATAATATCCAGTATTGTCAAAATGCCATGCGGGGTCTTTGGGATAGGAGCGCCGAGGATCGAGGGAAAATGCCGTTGAACTGGACCATTGCCCCTGGTCTGGTCGACATTGGCCCTGGTCTTCTCAACTATTATTACCGCACCGCGACCAGCGGGGATTGCTTTGTCACCGGCCCCTCGGGCATGGGTTACCTCATGCCTACCAATACGCTCGAAGAACCGGGTGCTCCAGTGGGAGTCTACTTGAAGGACTCAGCACGGATGGATGGTTATGCCTCATTGACAGAAACCTACCTCCGGCGCTCGGGTCTTCGAGTGGTTACAATTTGGGACAATGCCTCGGCCATGCAGCGGGCTTCTTATGAAAAAAATAGTCCCAGTCTCTATGGAGCGACGGTTCAGAACTTCAAGGACGACCCCACGGTGGCGAGTAGCGTGGAAGGAGGGCGCGTGCCTTTTGAGCGTTTGGTTCTACCCTATGCGGGCAGTTTTGAGCACCTGACCCGCGAGCTGCGAAACTCGTTGCGTCAATGGGAGGGCGATTCTCCGCTTTTCCTTTCCGCCCAAGTGGAGGTCTGGAAAGAGCTGCGGCCCCATCGCCTCCTTGCCGTCAAGCAGATGCTCGAAACCCTCTATCCCGGGCAGATCGAGTTCGTTCGCGCGGACCATTATTTCCAACTCCGCAATGCCAGTCAGGGCTTGCCCTTCAATCTGAGTCTTTTGCCCTCTACCCGGAGCGAGCCTGAGGCCGCGAGGGCG
Organism: Roseibacillus ishigakijimensis; assembly: GCF_016595415.1. Lineage (GTDB taxonomy): Bacteria > Verrucomicrobiota > Verrucomicrobiia > Verrucomicrobiales > Akkermansiaceae > Roseibacillus > Roseibacillus ishigakijimensis. The sequence continues at coordinate 141,575 of NZ_JAENIO010000004.1, read as the reverse complement.
ACCTTGGACGGCACCCCGACAAGCGCTTGGACGGGGGATTCCTTGGTGATTTCCCTAGCGGAATCCCGCCAATTTTCCCGCGCTCTGCTTACGAGTGAAGCGGTCACCTTGTCCTGCGAAGTGAGTTCTGACGGGAAGGAATGGCAGTCGGTCTTTGAAGGACCGACTACCGGATTTTGCGAAATCAGTTGCCCGCCGGTCGCTGCCCGTTTCATCCGCTTCCAGGCTTCCGCTCCCATTGAGTGGCGGGAAGTGGAAGTCTACGGGCACTGAAGGGTCAGGCAGAGGGGAGGGTGACCTGGAGAACCACGCTGTCGACGAGGGCCTCCAGGGGGGCCGCGCCCTTGGGCAGCAGCAGCCAATCGCCGGGCTCGTGATTTCCGCTGGCTGATTTCACTTGTCCGGACACGACCGCAACGAGGGAGAAGCGATCCGCCTGCGGGTTCTCGATGCTGCCACCGGCCACGACCTTGAGTTCGTCAGTCTGGAAATACTCACAACGGGCCAGGGTGGTGCCGTCCGGAGTGTCCATACCGGGCTCGAAGTCGTCGAAGTCGATGGAGGCGAGGGACTCCTCGACGTGGAGTTCGCGCGGCTGGCCATCGAGGCCCAGGCGATTCCAGTCAAAGACGCGGTAGGTGGTGTCCGAGTTCTGCTGAATCTCGAAAATGAGATTCCCGCCCCCAATAGCATGCAAGCGGCCGGAGGGAATGAAGATGGATTCGCCTTCTTTGGGCTGAATGCGATGGACCACCTCGGCGACCGTGCCCTCGGCAATGGCCTGCTCGAACTGCGCGCGAGTGACGCCATTCTTCAAGCCGATGTAGAGGCTGGCGCGTTCTTCGGCTCCGGCTAGATACCACATTTCAGTCTTGGGCTCGCCATTCAGCGAGGGGGCAAGCTCTGTCGGCGGATGGACCTGGATGGAAAGATCGTCCTGACAGTCGAGAATCTTGATGAGCAGGGGAAAGCGCTCCGAATCGGGCATCCCGGAGCCAAAAACTTCCGCGCGGTGCTCGCTCCAGAGCTGGTGCAGGGTTTGGCCCGCATAGACGCCTTCCTTGACCACGGACTGGTCCTCCTCGCGGTCCACGATTTCCCAGGATTCGCCGTAAGGCTGTTCATCGGGAAGCGGGCGATGATAGCGGGTTGCGAGGACTCGTCCGCCCCAGATGCGGGTTTTGTAGAGGGGCTCAAAGGTGAGAGGTGCTTGGCTCATGAGCTTCAGGCTAACAAAAGCGCTGCAAACCGCCAGTCACCAGTCGGTTTCCGGGTGACTAAATTCCCCTTGGCTATAGCTGCGTGCTCAGCCTTTCCAAAAAGAAGCCAGAATTCTCATTTCCAAGATTGCGAGCATCCTGTTGCATATAGGTATGGATTTACTTGTTGTCGGCTTCGGTGTTGTGGTGACGATTTTCTGGATGGTTGTCGCGTGGCGGGCGATGAGGGCCCATGAAAAGATTGCCGGTCAATTGAAGCGCTTCAACGACTCGTCGGAACAAGAAGCTGTTAATCGGCATCAAAAACAACTCGCGGGGAAACATCGGCTCTACCGAAAATTTCAGGCCGAGAATCCCGAGGTGGATGCGCTGGACGCCAAAGAGCGGCATGCCCGCTTCAACGATTGGCTGGATGAGCAGGGAGAGTGACTCTTTTCAACAGTATCATGGAAAACAAAACAGCCGAAGAATCATGGATTCTCCGGCTGAAGCTTCTCGTCGTAGATTTTACGGGGCAGCCTCACGAAGAGTGGCTGCCGTGACCTTGGTTTTGATTTTTGAGTCTTTGGCGCTTCGGTTTTTCCCGCTCTTTATTGCACCGCGAACTTGATGGTGGCGCTGGAGGCCACTTCGCCATTGAGGAGGCAACGGCATTCCGCCTGGCCAATACCGCGGCGGAAGGAGACGATTTCGGCCTCGATGAAGAGGGTGTCGCCGGGGGTGACGGGCTTGCGCCACTTCACTTTGTCGGCGGACATGAAGTAGCCCACTTTGCCCTGATTCTCCGGCACGCGCAGGACGAGCACGCTGGCGGTCTGGGCCATGGCCTCAAGCTGGAGCACGCCGGGCATGACGGGATGACCGGGGAAGTGGCCTTGGAAGAAGTCCTCGTTGAAAGTGAGGTTCTTGATCGCGGTGCAGGTCTTGTCGGTGAAGTCGATGACGCGGTCGATGAGGAGGAAAGGATAGCGGTGGGGGAGAATTTTGAGGATGTCGGGGAGATCGAGAACCGCTTCGCCCCGGGGAATGCTCACCGGAGGGACGGCTGTTTTCATCTTGGCATACTCTTTCTTGAGAAGAGCGGCCATTTTGGTGTTGGGCCCATGGCCGGGAGCGACGGCGATGACGTGGCCGAGGATGCGCTTGCCCCCCAGCATGAGGTCGCCGATGAGGTCGAGGGCCTTGTGGCGGGCGAACTCGTTGCCAAAGCGGCGCGGCTCTTTGGACATCACGTTCTCGCCGCGAATGACGACCGCGTTTTCTAGGGAACCACCCTTAATGAGGCCTTTTTCCAAGAGGGGGGCGACATCCTCGTAGAAGGTGAAGGTGCGGGCGGGGGCGATTTCTTTCTCGTAGAGCTCAGGGGTCACCTCGCTGGAGAAGTGCTCGGTGTGTTGGTCGTTGCGGCCCACGTTGGTGACGGTGAGGCGGAACTTGTTGTCGGGCACGATGGTGATGAGGGAGCCATTGCCGAGGTCGAGATGAAGGGGCTCGCGGATGTGCCAGGTCTTGCGGGGAGCCTCCTGCTGCTCGATCCCGGCTTGCTTGATGAGTTCCACAAAGGGGGCCGAGGAGCCGTCCGCGATGGGGGGTTCGTTGGCATCCATCTCGATGAGGGCGTTGTCGATTCCCATTCCGACGAGGGCGGAGAGGACGTGTTCTACGGTGTGGACCCGGTTGGAGCCGACGGAGAGAGTGGTGGCGCGTTCCACGGTCTCGACCAGGTCGACATTGGCCGGGATGAGAGGCTTGTCCGGCAGATCGACCCGGCAGAAGACGAAGCCGTGGTCTTCGGGAGCGGGCTTGAGAGTGAGGGTGACTTTTTCGCCGGTATGGAGGGAGGTCCCTTCCAGCGAAGCGGCGGCGGCGAGGGTATTTTGCTTGTCAGCCATGGGGAGCTTAATGGCGAAGGGGAACGGCTTTGAATAGCGAAAAATGAGACAAGCGGACTGCGTCATTGCCGGAGGGAGGATTCTCCGCTTCGTTGGAGGCATGGCTGAACTCTGTGAAATCACTGAATTTTTGGACCGGGAATTGCGCCTCGCCGAAGTGCCGGACTACCCGGGAGCGCACAATGGCCTGCAACTGGAGAACGACGGGCGGGTGAGCAAGGTGGCAACGGCTGTCGATGCCAGCCTGGCGGTGGTCGAAAAGGCGGTGGAAGCCGGCGCGGACCTCTTGGTGGTTCATCACGGGCTTTTTTGGCAGGGGGTGCGTATGCTGACGGGCGGGCAATACCGGAAGTTCAAAGCGGCCTTCGACGGCAATCTCGCTATCTATAGTGCGCACATTCCTCTCGACGTGCACCCACAATGGGGAAACAACGCCCTCCTGGCCCAGGCGTTGGGTCTGGAGGTGTCTACAACCTTTCTGCCGTGGAAGGGGCTTGAACTCGGCTTGGCTGGCGAGTGGCAAGGGACTTGGGAGGACCTCTTGGCAAGCATTCAGGAAGAAGTGGGACCCATCATCAGTTTCACCCGAAGCCAACAGGCCGTCGGTCGACTGGGCCTCGTCACGGGAGGGGCGGGAAGCGAGGTGGAAACGGTGCGGGCGGCCGGAATCGACACCTTTCTAACAGGGGAGGGCCCTCACTGGAGTTTTCCCCTAGCCGACGAACTCGGTCTGAATGTCATTCATGCCGGCCACTATGCCACGGAAACCTCCGGGGTGCGAAAAGTCGGGGAATTGTTGAGCGAAAAATTTAAAATTGAGGAACAATTTCTCCCCAGTCCGACCGGTCTTTAGAATGTTCCATCTGGGTAAAGTGCTTACCCAAGGGTTTTTATGGCTGCTCTAGTCGCCGAAATGGGTCTGAAAGAGATCCAAAATATCTCTGAAAAAAAGCCTTGCGGTCTGTTAGCCGGAGCGCTAAAACAAATCTCGAAAGCGCGGGTATAGCTTAATGGTAAAGCTCCAGCCTTCCAAGCTGATTATGAGGGTTCGATTCCCTCTACCCGCTTTTCTTCCCCTTTGAATTTCAAAAAACAGTTCACAACAGGAGAACCAATCATGAAAAATACACTTAAATTCGCTCTCGTGTCCGCCTTGTTGGTGGGTGCTCCGGCGGCCTTTGCGGCTGAGTCGGCTCAGAGCTGCAAAGATATCCAGTCGGTCGTCGAGAAAGCGGTGAAAGCTGATGCGGCGAAGGTTCTTGAGGTTGTCGAAGCTCAAGTGTCGGCGAACTCCGGTTGTGCTTGCGAAGTTGTCAAGGCTGCCATCGTGGCAACCGAAGCTGATAAGGATCTCGTTCGTTCAATTGTCGAAGTGGCCGTTGTGGCTGCTCCTGGCGAAATGCGTTTGATTGCTCAGTGCGCGGTCGCTGTTGCTCCTGATTCCGTGACTGAAGTGCAGCAGGTTCTCGCTTCTTTCGATGCTCAGAGCGGAGAAAGCGTGATGAGTTCTGGTTCCAAGGGTGGCCTCAGTAAAGGTGGTCTTGCTAAAGGTGATCCTGTTCCTCTTCCTGGTGTGGAGAATCCTCTCGATGGTCCTCTGGTTCCTGGAGGTCCTGGTGGAGATCCTTGGTTGCCTGAGCTTCCTCCTTTTCAGCCCCCGACAATTACTCCGGAGGGTGCTAGTCCCACTGAGTAAACTGATTAAGGTTAGCGTTTCTAGTTCAACTTCCCATACACATGAACAAATTTACAAAATCAATTTTTGCCGGGCTGCTTCCCTGTGCTGCAGTTTCAGCTCAGGGCCTTTATAGCATCGCTCCCAACGATGACGAAGCTAGCGAGAGTTTGCCCCTTACTTACGTTGTGGGCGCGTCCGTGGGATACGATGATAATCCTACTCCCTACTTCAGTAACGGAGATGAAGAGTCCTTCTATGTCAGTGCTTTTGCGCAAGCCAACTGGACAAGTGTGACTCCTCAGACTACTTGGGATATCTATGCTCGAGTAGGCGTTCGTCATTACTTTGAGAATTTTGACAGCAATGATGCAGATGAGACCAACGGTGATGTTCGCGTAGGTGTGAATTTTACTCATCGTTTCAGCGAGCGTCTTCGTTTCTCGAGTCGTAACTTCCTGGCCTTCGAGCAAGAGCCCGATTATGATTACGGATTTGGCAACGATCGCCGTGTCGGTGATTACTTCCGCTATTCGAGCGAAAATTCTGTTGGTTATCGCTGGACCGAGCGCTTGGGGACTCAAACCGGTGTGAATTTTTCGGGTGTAACTTACAGTGATATTGATGACTCCGATTACACTCGGGTGACTTTCCGTCATGATTTTCGTTATCGTGTGAGTCCTGCAACAGTGGTGACTGCAGGATATCGTTACGGATTTACCGATTCAGACGGTTCCGGCGACACCGATTCCCATTACATCGTTGGTGGTGTTGAGCACCGTATTAGTCCGGAAAGCGGTATCGTATTCCGTGCTGGCGCTCAGATCGTCGACCCTGACAATGGCGATTCCCACACCAAGCCCTTCTTCGAAGGAACTCTGCGCACTCGTCTGACAAGCCAACTGAGTTCTCAGGTTTTTGTTCGCTACTCGAGTGAAAACTGGAACCGTAGCTTTAGTGATGGTGACGGCATCCGTCACAGTTTTGAAGAAAGTCAGACCTTGCGCATCGGTGCGAAGGCGACTTACGCCTTGAGCCCCCAGGTCAGCCTGTTTGGTGGTGTTAACTACATCCTGACAGATTACGAAGATATTATCCGTGGAACCGGTGAAGGTGACGAAGGTCTCCTCAATCTTAATGCGGGAGTAAGCTATCAGATGACTGATAATCTTTATCTCACTGGTTCTTATAACTTCACTGACGCCTACTCCGACTTTGAAGGCCGTGAATACGATCGTAATCGCTTCCAGCTCGGTGTTCAGGCAACTTTCTAAATCTTTTCTTATTTCGTAAACAATCAACCCCCTCGGTATCGTTTACCGTCGGGGTTGATTTTTTTGTGCCAATCGCGTAAATCGTCCCCCCTAAGCTTGAAACAGCCAAACCTCCCATGAGTCATCCATCCGAAAATACGAACGAAGCCTCGCTGCATGCAGTCGATTATTGGCAAGTTCTCCGCAACCGTTACGGGATCATTCTCCTCACCTTCATTCTGGTCTTCTTGACGGCCGCCGTAATCACGAGGGTGATGCCCAAGCAATACGCCAGCACCTCAGTGGTCCAGGTGAACCCGGAGGTTCAGGGTTTTGGTTCCGACCTGGGTGCTTTGCAGTCCCGCCAATTCTTCCAAACCCAATTTGAAGTCATCACTGCCGCGAGAACCTTGAAAGTGGTCTCTGATAACCTGGACCTGGAAAACAAGTGGGGCCTTTCGGAAAATGCGGTTATTGGGGAACTCAAAAAAATGGTGGAGACGACCCAGCGGACAGGGACTGACCTCATCGAAATCCGAGTCAAGCACATCGAGCCCGAGGTGGCCGCCGAGGTGGCAGCCGAAGTCGCCTTCGCCTATCAGAAACGGCGTAAGGATGAAGAAACAGCGCGGGCGGAAGATCAGCTGAAAGCCCTCAATGACGAAATCGAAGATCAGATGGACAAGGTGCAGGCCAAGCGCATGAAGCTTGATAGCATCGTCCAGATCACGAAGCGCCCCTATTTCGAAGGAGCCCAGAATAGTCCTGAAGGAATGGAAATGGCCATTGCCCGCATGGCCGATCAACAGGCCTTCGAAATGAAAAAGAACCGGGACCAATACAAAATTTACCTCGATCGCCTTGAGAAATTGGATAGCGAGCAGGTCCTTCGCTACGCCGCTGAACTTCCGGTGGAGAACAACACCGTGCGAGGCCTCCATACCGAATATCTGGCTGTAAAGCGCGAGTTGGATGCGATGAAGGCATCGGGCCTCGGTGAGCGTCATCCCGACCTCCAAGTTCAGAAAGAGCGCTTGCAGGGCCTACGAGCGGACCTCGACACCGCCGTGGGCGCTCTTCGTGAGAGCTTGGCCACCAATTTCGAGATGATTTCGGAGCAGCTTCGCGTGATGGAAGACATTAGCACCGAGAAGGAAAGTGACCTGGTTGACCTGGCCACCGAGATGCACCAGTATCGTGAGGCTCAGCGAGATTATGAGTCCGCGCTGGAGCTACTGCAGGAACTCAAGCTGACCCACTCGGCTGAAAGGGTGGCCCTGCGCTCTCCCAAGGAGCCGATCACCATTCAGGAAGAACCGAAGGTCAATGAAAACCCCGTCAGCCCTAAAGTCACTCTGAACCTCGTTTTGGGTGCGGTCGTAGGTCTGATTTTCGGAATCGCCATCGCCTTCTTCCTCGAATACGTGGACACCTCGGTGAAAACCTTGGAAGATGTTGAGCGCTTCTTGCAGATGCCCGTCCTCGCGGTGGTTCCCAAGGACGTCGGCGTTTTGCACAAGCAAAGTGGCATGAGCCCGGATGCGGAAGCTTACCGGATTCTCCGCACCAACATCGAATTCAACCGCAAGAATCCCGAGGACAACGCCATTACAGTCGTATCCGGTGGAGCGGGTGAAGGAAAGTCCACTACCCTCGTGAATCTGGCCTATGTGTGTGCCCAAGGCGGTTACACCACCCTGATGATCGACGCTGACTTGAGGCGTCCCCGCTTGCATACCTTCTTTGATATCAATAACTCTGTTGGTCTGACCAATTATCTGACTACGGACTTGATGTTGGAAGACGTGATTTTGCAGACGCCCGTCGACAATCTCTACTTCATGCCATCGGGCGTGCTGCCAGCCGACGCCGCCGGTATCCTGAACTCTCGCCGCATGTCGGAGTTGATTCAGGACGTGAAGCAGCGCTTTGACCTCGTATTGGTGGACTCCCCGCCCATCCTGGGGGTGAGCGACGCGTCTGTTCTTGCGAGTGAGGTCGATCTCACCATGATCGTGGTTCAGCACCGCAAGCTGCCCCGGAATATGCTCCTTCGGGTGAAGCAAGCTGTTGAAAACGTTGGAGGCCACGTGATCGGGGTCGTTCTCAACAATGTCGACATTCGCAGCGATAATCAGTATCAATATTACACAAGTTACTACACCTACTACGCTCCTTCTGCGGAGCCTGAATCCCGGTCGACCCGCCCCGTGGTGTCCAAGGACAAGAAAGTGACAACCACCAAGCCGGTTACCGATGATTCGGATCTTTACTAACCCCTAAGAAGATTAACGAACTATGAAAACTATCCTTGTTGCCCTGGTCGCACTGCTGAGCCTTTGCCAGATTGCCTCTGCACAGATTCAGAAAAACACGAAACTGAAAATCACCGTGATGGGTGTTCCTGCTGGTGAACAAACGCGGATCAATGCCGTTTATCCCGTGGATAGCAGTGGCAATATCCGCATGTGGGAAATCGGTTCCATCCGTGCTGCTGGTCTCTCTTCGACCGCCTTGGCCAAACAAATCGAGAGTTCTTACAAGAGTGCTCAGATTTACACCTCGCCGACCATTCTGATCGAGCAGATCGGAAACGTCGAGACCGAGCTCCAGCAATTCGTGACGGTCATGGGTAGCGTTCAGCGGCCTGGGACTGTCCCTTACATCAAGGGCATGACGCTGGCGCAGGCCATCGCTGCCGCCGGAGGACCGAATACCTTCGGGACGACTAAACGGGTGAGCGTTTATCGCGAAGGGAAGAAGTATTCTCTGAGCCCGCGAACCAACGACAAGCACAAGCTTGAGCGGGTCTATCCCAGCGACACGATCGAAGTGGACCAAGTCAAGGCCTGGGAATCCGGGGGAGAGTAAAGTCTCTTCACTTCTCATTCTTTCTGGGCAAGGGGCGAGTTCCCTTGCCCTTCTTCTTGTCGTTGCCAAGCCCTGTCAGGGACGCTAGGTTAACAGCCTGATGAGGGGGCTTTCTTTTTTTCTCACTTTCCTACCCTTCGCTCTGCTGAGGGGGGAGGAATGGCCTGTGGCTGCCGACCTGAGGGATGAGAACTATCAGGTCCGACGAAGTAGCGAGGATCTCTTGGTGACCTGGGTGCGGGAGGAGGACTCGAAAGCGCGTGCGGATCAGCTCTTTGAGCGCTATTTGCAAAGCGACGATCCCGAGGAATTCATCCGCTTGTCCAATGTTCTTTGGGAAGTGCATTACGAGCACAAAAAGGATGAGATCCGGCAAAAAGGATCGGGATTCATTGGCATCGAAATGGATAACCGGGAGCGGGTCTTTGATCCCCAACGGGGTGAATTCGTCGAGCTGCCGCATGCTGGAAGAGCGGTCCTCATTTCACAGGTGATTGCGGAGACTCCAGCCGATCTGGCAGGCTTGCAGGGGGGAGATTTGATCCTCGCCATTGACGAGGAATTGCTCGCCAGCGAGAGCCCCAGTCAGAAGCTGAAGGAGATTGTGAGTGCACGGGCTCCGGGCGAGCTTCTGACCCTGACTCTCGAGCGGGAGGGGCAGCAAATCGAGCGGGAAGTGCGCTTGATGAACAGTCGGGCCGTGCGGGCGGAGCGAGCGCTGGAGGGCTTCGATGCCCGCGTTGATTGGGCTCTTGCGGAGCGCTTGAAGCGGGAAGCCTACCGCGAGTGGTTGGCCCAGCAGAGAATCGAGGCGCAGGCTGCGGGCAGGTAGTGCCTTTTGTTTTGAAAATTCGTTGGCAATCCGGGAGCCCGCGATTTTTTGGCTTGGACCGGGAGTCGGCTTAGGGAACTCTCAGCGCCGTGAGCGAACAATCGACGGAGGTCAAGCCGGAGCGGAAATTCACCCGCGCAGTTTTAAAACTCAGTGGCGAAGCGCTGCGTGAGGAAGGGAGCAAGGACAATATTTCCCCGGAGATTGTGGAGCGGATGGCTCGTGAAATCCGGGACGCGGTGAAGGGCACCGGTCTCGAGTTGGCGGTTGTTGTCGGGGGAGGCAATTTCTGGCGAGGAGCAAGTGCCAGTGCCCGGGGGATGGACCGCGCGACGGCAGATTATGTGGGGATGATGGCCACCGTGATGAATTCGCTCGCGTTGCAGAGCGCGCTGGAGGAGGAAGGCCTGACCTGCATCGTGCAGAGCGCCATCGAAATGAAGAATGTGGCTGAGCCTTATATTCGTCGCAAGGCGGAGCGGCATCTTTCCCATGGTCGGGTGGTCATTTTTGCGGCAGGCACGGGCAGTCCTTTTTTCTCCACTGATACGACTTCAGCATTGAGAGCCAATGAGATGGATGCCGATGTCATCTTCAAGGCCACCCAAGTGGACGGGGTCTACGACAGCGATCCCCGCCAGAATCCCGATGCCAAGCGCTACGAGCGGGTGAGCTTCATTGACTGTTTGACGAATCAGTTGAAGGTCATGGATGCCACCGCTTTCAGTCTTTGCATGGAAAACAACATGCCGATCGTGGTATTTGATGTCGGAGTGAAAGGAAATATCACTCGAGCCTTGAGTGGGGCGGATATTGGCACCTATGTTTGCAATCAGGCGTGAAGCTTTTGAACATAAAATCCTGAGAAAATGACTCCAGAAAGCAGTTTGGCAGAAGTGAAAGAGGCGATGGACAAGTCCTTCGAATACCTCGAGCAAGAATTTGGTGGTGTGCGCACCGGCAAGGCGTCCCCCACATTGGTGGATAACCTCGACGTGAATGTGACCAGTTATGGGAGTGTGATGAAGCTGAAAGGCTTGGCGGTGATTTCGGTCCCCGAGCCCCGCATGTTGATGGTGGCGCCTTTCGATCCCAGCACAACAAGTGACATTGAGAAGGCGATTCGGGAAGCCAACCTGGGGGTGAACCCAGCCATTGATGGCACCAATATTCGCCTCGTGGTTCCTGAGCTCACCGAAGAGCGCCGCAAGGAAATGGTCAAGCGGGTGAAAGCGATGGCCGAGGATGCCCGGGTGCGAGTGCGCAATGCGCGCAAAATGGGGATGGATGCGGGCAAAAAGATGAAAGCCGACAACATCCTGACCGAGGACAGCCAGAAGGACTTTGAAGGTGAAGTGCAAGAGCTCACTGATGCCGCTGTCAAAAAAATCGATGAAGCGGCTGCCGAAAAAGAAGCCGAGGTGATGACCGTCTGACTCGGAAGTCCCGATATTCAAAACGCCATGACCCGATCCCTACCAGCTCTTCGTTGGGCCGCCTGGGGGTTGGGTTTTGTCGTTTTGCTCGTCCTTGCTCTGCTTCTCGCCGTCGAGCGTTTCTTTTCACCCGCTTATTTGGAAGGCTGGCTCGCTCGTGAGCTCAATGCCCGGGTGACGCTGGGCGGGCGGGAGGTGAATCTCTGGTCGCGGGAGGTGGTCTTGGAAGATTTGGCCTTGGAGCCACGGGAAGAATTGGCGGGGCCGACTTGGATTCGGGTGGGGGAGGCCCGTCTGGGGGTGAGGTTGCTCCCCTTGTTCTCCCGCCGCCTGGAAGTGACGGGGTTGACGGTGGTGGAGCCCGAAGTGGCGATGACCTTTGCCGAGGGAGGCGGCTTGACTCTCCGGGAACTTTTTCGACAGCCGGAAGATGTCCCGAATGGGGGCAATGGAGGGGAGGAGCAAAGGGGAAGAGACAAACCTCGGGTCCTTCCTGCGGAGAAAAACGAGTGGTTGGCTCGTTTGGAGGTGCTCCAGCTTTCCGAGGGGGCGGTGCAAATCCATTGGCAGGAAGAGGAGCTCACCCTGGCTATCGAAGAGCTTGTCCTGACGGTGGAGGCTCTGGAATTCGAACCTGCCAATCTCTCGTCGCTGAACAATGTGGCGCTGGCCTTGCAGGGAGAATTCACGCTGACCGATGGTTCCGGCTTCCCCCTTTTGTTTCTCGGTCTCACTGGCCCGGTAACTGGGGAGCTCTTTGATCCGCTTTCGGGCGAGTTCGACCTTCGGGTGGCTACGCAACTGGTATTGGCGGAAGAGTCCTATCTGGACCCCAGAGTGGCCCCCGTGCGCAAGGCCAGCCAGTATGTTGAGAAGATTTGGCCGGGCACTCCTCCGTGGGCCGATGAGCAATTCGGCTTTAGCCGTGGTCGCCGTCTGGCGGGCTCTTATCATCGGGGAATCATCCGACTGGCGGCTCCGCTTTCTTTGGAGGCTGGCGACTGGGACCTGGGATTGGGGGCCGCGTCGTGGATCGACATGGGCCGCGGGCTTCATCAGTTTGAGGTGGAATTTCTCGCCGGGGAAGATCTGGACGGGCTGCTGGGGGGCCTGTGGACCGCTCTGCCTGCGGAGTTGCGGGAAAAAGCGGGGGCCCGTTTTTCAGCGGAGGGCAAAGCGCTGTGGCGAATCGAATCCCGTGGAGAGCTCGCCGATCCGGATTTTCGCTTCTTCAATCAAATCCCTCCTGATTTGGAACAGTTTCTGCGACTTGAAGGAACCCTCAACGACAGTTTACAAGAGCTGGAAGGAGAGCTTGACGGCGTTTTGCGGAGATTTCTGGATGATTTGTGAAATTCGATTGTCATTTTCCACTTTTTTGCAAATAAAACTCTCGTTGAGCAGTTACAGAGGAAATGAGTGCGGAATCCATTGTGAACCCAGAGATTGAGAAGGAGCTTCAGCGTCAAAGGGCTCGGGCCACGGTCTCGAGCCTGCTCATCTCATTGTTAACGGCCATCTTACTGGGCCTGATCCTTTACTTCATTGCGATCAAAGGAATCACCATTACCCAGCCGGACATTGTCACTTACAAGGCTTCGGCAGCGCAGGAGAATGAGACGGAGAAGCCCGAGCTAAATCCGAGCTTCCAACGCAAGCCGTCCGCGCCCTCCTCGGCAATGGCGAAGGTGATCGCGGCCAACACGGTTTCGCCGACGGCTGTTCCGGTCCCGGATACGGTGTCGCCTGTGCAGTCGCTCGATTTCGGCGATGGAGACGACTTCGGAGCGGGATGGGGTGCTGGTGATGGCGGGGCGGCTGGCGGTGGTGGCGGCACGACCTTTTTCGGCCAAAAGAGCAACGCCGAGCGGATCGCCTTTGTGATTGATTATTCCAAGTCGATGGGTGGTCCCCGGCAGCGAATCATGCGGGCCGAGCTGACGAAGTCGCTGGATGAACTTCCCGAGGGCTCCAAATATCAGATGATCTTTTTTGCGGGTCCGGTCTGGGTGGCTGGCGACAAAGTCCGGCACTACAAGCAGGGCGATCCCTATGAGCAAAAGGGCAACTTTATCGAAACTCCTGATGGTAAAGTCCATGAGTGGGAGAATAGTGGAGGCGCTGGCGGGTTCGCGCCCAAGCGCCGCCTGGCCAAGGCTTCCTGGATTGATTTGTCCCTGAAACCCAACGTTATTGGCAATGAGCGGCGGGCCGAAGAGGAGCGGGTGAAAAATGCCATCAAGGAGAGCAAAAAGGTGGTGGAGGAAACCCCGCTCATCTACGGCACGCGCTGGAAGTATGCTCTCGAGATGGCGATGGACATGGACCCTGCCCCGCAGGTGATTTACTTCATGACCGATGGCACCACCGGCCGGGAGTCGATGGAGGTGGCCGAGGATATTGGTCGGACTGCCAAGCGAAAGGGCACTATCGTCAATTGCATCGCCATGATGGAACCGGACGCCCACGAGGCCATGAAGGAGCTGGCCGAGCGCACCGGCGGCAAGTTCACGGTCGTGGAGCGCGATGGCAGCCACCGGGAGATCCCTCTCGATTGAGGCCGTGCCTCTCGGGTCGAGGGGGATCAAGCGTAGACGCGGCGGAGATAGTCCATCGATTGCCGGGCGATTTCCTCGGGTGAGGGCTCGTAGCGAAAGACCTCCACCGAGACCCAGCCGGGATAGTTGATTTCGTGCAGGGCCGCGGCGACGGCTTCGTGCTGGATCTCACCCATGCCCGGGCCCAAAAGATTTGGGTCATTGGCGTGGAAGTGGGCCACCCGGTTCCGTTGGGCGCGCACGATGTCGCCCATGTAGGCGTCGATCATTTCGCGGCCGGGTTTTGTGCCCGCAGGGGTCGGCGAGCCGGGCGTTTCCGCATCCAGTTCGTAGCTCATCGCCTTGACGTCGAGGTGCAATTGGCAATGGGGGTGATCGACGAGTTCCAAAAGGGTAGCGGTCTCTTGCGCGGAGGTGAGGAAGTTGGTTTCAGGATGCCCCAGGGGCTCCATCGCGATGGTCACGCCGAGGGGGGCGCAATGGGTCGCGGCTTGGCGGAGAAGGTCGGCGGCCCGGGCCATTGCGGCCTCGCGGTCCCAGTCAGGATCCAGATTGCGTTGTTGGGGTGAGCCCCAAACCATGATTTTTCCGCCGAGGGCGTGGCAGAGATCGGCCAGATGGCGGGTGTAGTCGAGGGTGGCTTGGCGCAGATGGTCAGCAGGGCTGGTGAGGTGAAAGCCGGCGCCGTCATGGAGATGGTCCGTCTTCGCCAGCAACCAGTGGAGGCCGATGATTTCCAGACCTTGGTCCTGGGCGGTTTGCTTCAATTCGGCCGCTTGGGCGAGGCTGAGATTCCGCGCATCGGCATTTTCCGCGATGGTAAAGGGAGCCACTTCCAGCCCGGTGTATCCCAGCCGCGCGGCGGCTTCACATTGTTGGGCGAAGGGGCGGTCTTGAAAGGTCTCGTTGCAGATGGCGAATTTCATGGAGCGGGGGCTTTTTAGCGGAAGCTGTTCGCTGGTGCACGTGCGAAGTGGATACCCCATTTGTGGGGAGGGGGAGCCCGGCGGGTCGCCATTGCAATTTCGCCCGCTTCTTATCCTTGCCTTGAAGGGGGAGAGAGAGTCATGGTGGAGGCGTTACCGAGAGGAGAAAAATTATGTTCAAGAGACTAGGAAATATGATCAAAGGCTTCTTTGGCCTCTTTGTGGGCGGCTTGGAGAAGAAGAATCCCGAAGCCCTGCTGGAGGTGGAAAAGGAAAATCTGCGCAAGCAGATTGCCGAGTTCAACAAGGGGCTAGCCAATCATGCGGGTCTCGTGGAGCGTCTTGTGAGCCAAGCCAAGCGCTTGAGTCGCGAGGAAGAGGAATTGCGGGCCAAGACGGCCGCAAACCTGAAGGCTGGCAATCGGGCCGCCGCAGCCGAATACGCTCTCAAACTCAAGACTGCAGAAAAGGAGCACGATGACGTGCAGGGGCAGTTGGAAGATGCCGAGAAGCGTTACCAAGAGCTGCTGCGCGCGCGCGACGTTTCGGTGAAAGAAGCCAAGGACAAGATTGATCGGCTCTCCCGCGACATCGATGACATGAAGATTCAGAAGGCCACGGCTGAGTTGAACGAGATGGCTTCTGGCATGGTCACTGAAATCGGGGGGGCGGGAGATACTCTCAACCGCCTCGAGAGCATCGTTGAAGAGGAGCGGACCAAGGCGGCTGGCCGGGCGCGGGTGGCCAAGGATGCGCTCGACCTGGGCGAAGTGGAGGAAAAGGCAGCGGAGCAGGATGCCCTTGCGGAAATGGCTCTGGCGGAATTTGCCGCTGCTGAAGGTATTGAAATGGAGAAGCCAGGCAGCGCCTCCAGTGCGAGTGATTCCCCTGCGACCCCGAGCACCGGGCAAGGTTCGATGGGGCCGGTGAAGGAATCCTGAGGTTCCCCGGTCATTTGTCTTTCGACTCAGAGGGCCGCCCGAAGAAAAGGGCGGCCTTCCCAATATCTGAAGGGGAGCGTGCCTCCTCCCCAGTGATTTAACAGGCATTTCCCACTCTGTTGGCGAAGTAGTCGGGTCGGAATTCTTGTTTTCAGGGACCTCCTTGTGCCCGGGTTTTCTCTGGGAGGCGGAGGCACGGAGGCCTCCTTGTGCCCGGGTTTCACTGGGAGGCGGAGGCACGGAGGCCTCCTTGTGCCCGCTGGAAGCGCGCTCCACTGCTCTTCATTGCTTATCTTTACGGCAGTCTTTTTTGGAGGGTATCGACTGAAACAATGATTTCTTTTTGACAATCGATTTCCCCCGGCTGGCTCTCGCTGATATGAATTCCGTCATGCCCACTGATTTGGATTCGCACGAGCCAAGCCGACGCAACTGGCTGTCCTTCATTGCCATTGCGGCTATGACGGGGCTGAATGCCTTCAACGACAATTTCGCCCGGTTCATGCTTCTCCCTCTGGGGGGCTGGCTTGTTTCCCAAGGGGCGGGATTTCCGATTGAGCACCCGCTCGCCATTCTGATGGTGATGCCCTATCTCCTTTTCGCTCCCAGCGCGGGTTGGCTGGCGGACCGTTTTCCCAAGAATCTGGTGGCCCGGTGGGCTGCCTGGATGCAGGTCGTGGGCCTTGCCTTTATGGCTTATTCCGTCTGGGAACGGTCTCTTCTCCTCGCCGTGTGCGCGTTCTTTGTCCTCGCGTTGCAGTCGGCTTTATTGTCCCCGGCTAAGGTCGGGATTTTGAAGGAACTTCTCGGGAGGAAGAAGCTGGCTTTCGGAAGCGGGGTCAGTGAGGGGATCACGATTTTATCCGTGCTCCTGGGGCAGATTCTGGCAGGGATCATCTTCGATCAGCGCTTGGCCAAGCTGGGGGATGGATGGGCGGCGGCCGCCGGTCCGGTGTTTTTCCTGGCTGCGGCTTGTCTTTTGGCGGTGGTGTTGGCTCGGCTCATCGAGCCAACCCCGGCTCACGAAGTTGGTCCGCTCACGCCGCGGGTCGCCTTCCGGCATGTGCGTGATTTTCGTACGGTTTGGGCCGAGAAACCCTTGCGGCTTTGCTCGCTGGGCGTGGCCTTTTTCTGGGGATTCGCCACCTTCATTCTCCTCGCCGTTTATGAGGTCGCCTATCAGTTGCACGATGGCGGGGAAGGAACGGGCACGACCAACTCTTTTCTGATGGCGACCGCCAGTGTCGGGATTGTGGTGGGAAGTGTGACGGCCGGTCTGCTCAGCCGTCGGGGGACGGAGCTTGGCCTCGTGCCTCTGGGGGGGGTGGTGATGACCAGTGGAGCCATTTTGCTCGCGCTGGCTCCCGAGGGCGGGTGGCTCTTCCGGGGGGGCTTGTTTGTGGCTGGAGCGGGAGCGGCCGTCTTCCTAGTGCCGCTCAAGGCCCACCTCATTGACCTCAGTCCCAGCGAAGAGAGGGGCAAAGTGCTCAGTGTTTCCAACCTGATGAACAACCTCGGGGGGGCGGCTGCCATCGCTCTGCAACTTCTTTTCAAGATTGGGGGAGTGGCGGTGGCTTGGCAAATGGCCTTCTTCGCCGTTTTCGCAGCGGCGGTCACTCTTTACGTCGCCAAGCTCTTGCCGCGGAGCTTCTGGCGTTTGATTGCCCTGACCTTGATTCGTCGGCTCTATCGCATCGAGGCTCTGCAGGCCGGGAACATGCCAGCCAGCGGAGGAGTCATCCTTTGCCCCAATCATCTATCTTTTGTCGATTCCCTCGTGGTCTCGGCTGCCAGTCCGCGCCCGGTTCGCTTCCTCATTGCGGAGAAATGTTACCGTCATCGTTGGGTGGGCCACTTTGCGCGTCTTTTTGAGGCGGTTCCGGTCTCGCCGGAGAAGGCCAAAGAGGCGATTCGTCTGGCGGCCGAAGAGGCGGCGGCGGGGAATGTGGTTTGTCTCTTCCCCGAAGGTCAGCTCAGCCGCACGGGGGCGATCTGCGAGGTCAAGCGTGGCTTTGAGATGATTGCCCGCAAGGCGGATTGTCCCGTGGTGGTGGCGCATATGCATGGTTTGTGGGGCACCTTCACCAGTTTTGCCGGAGGTCGCTATTTTCGCAAATGGCCCCGGCGGTGGGGATCCCGGCTGCAAGTGCGCTTCAGCGAACCGCTGCCGCCCCGGGCTGCGACCGCAGGGGCGGTGGCCGAGCGCTGGCGGGTGCTGGCGGAGGCTTCGCTGGAGGAGGAAAGCCTTGCCTGCGATCTGAGGCCCGGGGAGCCGCCCTTGCTCTGTGAGCCGCCTGCGGGTTGGCGGGAAGAATGGCGGCAGGTGTGCGCTCTTGGCCGGGAGGAAAGGCAGCTCCTGGTCCGGCAAGCCCGCGAACTGGCGGCGGTGGCCTTTTGGGAACGGGGCGATCGGGTGCTGCTCGAGTGGTCCCCGGGTGAGGAGCTATCCCGCGTGTTGGCCTTTTTTCTGCCGACATTGACTGGGGTCAGGATCGCGCCAGTGGCAGCGGGAACCCGCGAGAAAGAGCTCCAGCATCTGGCCCGGGAGGAAGCGCTTAATCGCGTCGTCTTGCAGCGCGACTCCTTGTCCCCGACAGCCTTGGCCCAGTTGGCAAAAGGAGGGCGTCGGGTCCAGCTCCTGGCTGCCTGGCGCGGTGGGGAGGACGTTCTCCGGGAAGAAGGTCTCCTGCCCAGTCTGGTGCAGGAGGGAAGAATTGTCACTTGGTCGATGCCGCATCCCGAGGAGAAAAATTCCTCCCTGGCCCTCTTCCAGCCCGGCTGGAAGGAAGGCTCGGTCGGGCGGCTCCTGCCCAGCCGGACCGCGCCTGCGGGCTGGCGGGAGGACTCGGAGCGCTTTCTTTTCCGCCAGGCCGACTAGCCCTCGATGCCGAGCTCGCGGCAGAGCTTTTCGAACTCCTTGCCGTATTCCACGTAGGAGTTGTAGCACTGTTCCCAATCGGGCTCTGCGCCATCGACGGCGTGGAAGACGGTGGCCACGTGGGGCTCAATGGCGAGGCCGCCGTCGTAGCCGGAGTTCTTCAGCTCGGTAAGGATCTCGCGCACTTTGCCTTGCCCGCGCCCTGGAAGGGTGTATTCGGCGGGTTCGGTCTCGCCCGCAGGGGGATTGGTGCAGTCCTTGATGTGGACGTGGATGATGTGTTCGCGCACGGTTTGGAAGAACTCCATGGGGTCCTGCCAAGGGAAGTCGCCATCCGCTTGTGGCTTGGAGCGATCCTTTTGAAAAACGGGATTGGCGGTGTCGAAGATGAGCTTGAGCCCTGGCACTTCCTCCACCAGCCGCAGGGTGTGCTGGGGGGAAAAACCGCCCCAGTTCATGCAGTTCTCGTGGGCTGCGGTGAGGCCGGCTTCGGCGAAACGGCTCACGATCTCGCGCAAGCGGCGGAAACGTTCCTCCTCGTGTTGCTCCTCACCCCAAGGCTCTTGCGCAAAGGACATCACCCGGATGATGGAGGTGCCGAGGCGTTTCATGCGGGGAATGGCGCGGTCGATTTCGGCCAAAGTGAGGTCAAAGTCGGAGCTGATTTTTTTGCCCCAGTTTCCGATGAGGGAGCCGAATTCGGGGATGATGATACCTGCGGCGTCGAGTTGGTCGGCTACGGCCTGGAATTCTTCTTCAGGCAGTTCGTGAATATTGCTGCCATTCACTCCCCGGGCGGAAATGCGGGTCCATCCGATTTCCTGGGTGGCTTTGATCTGGGTGGCTAGGTCGCGAGCGGCTTCGTCGGCAAATCCGGTGAAATACATGGCCAGACTCTTGGCCGGATGGCGCAGCGAAAAAAGGAAAAAAACGGCCTCCCTCCTGCGCATGAAGGCAGAGGGGAGGCCGTCGGAGCAGGTTTATCCTAGCGGTCGAGGCTGTCGAGGCGCAGGACGCGGTAGAAGACCCGGTCGTCGAGTTCTTCGCAGGGCACAGTGCAATCGAGGACCCCGCCGGTGCCGGTGAAGACTCCGTTTGCATAGCCATCGCCTTCCACCACGCATTCGGTGGTTTCCCAGTCGTCTTGCAGGTTCCGGCTCTCCTGAATGCGGTAGAAGCGTCCCGGCAGGGTCTCAATCTCGAGCTTCACGGCCGGTTCGGGACCGGTGAGCGCTTGCAGGCTCTTGATGGAGGGGCGGGTCTTGCCGTCATCGCCTGCTTGCAAGAGAATGGGTAGCTGGGTGGCCAAAAAGCCGTCCCCGAAGTAGGCCTCGATTTCGGCAAAGCCCAAGTCTCCGCCATTGTCGTTGCGGGCCCAATAGTGGGTCAGCTCCAGGCGACCTCCGGGCTCCAGATCGATGGCGTAGGGCTCGTTCTCACGCAGCTTGCCTTCTTGGTCCACGGCCACCAGTTGCAAGGTCTCGTCGAAGAGCCAGAGTTTGGTGCTGAGAGGGCTGTCGCCCGGGTTTTCCAGCACAAAACGCATGGGACGGACTTCGCCCGGGCCAATTCTCAGGGTTTCGGCGGTGGGATCGGCGAGCTTGATGACGGGGGTATCGCCACTGGGGCGATAGACGATGCCGCGGCAGCAAATGGGCTCCGGGCTGGCGTCCGTTTCCGCACAGACCTGAATGTTGGTGCAGGGTCGGTTGCCTTCCAATCGTTCGCAATTCACCGTGATGGTCACCGAAGCGCAGCCACCCGGAGGGACGGGGCCAATGACCCCCGAGTTCGGGGAGAGATCGCCGGGAGCGAGTGCGATGGGGCAGGAGGGATTGGCAAAGGACAGGGCGGACCACGTGTAGGTGCGGGGAGTGAGGGAGTTGTTGCAGATGGTGTAGGTCAGGATGGCCTGCCCGGTTTTCGGACAACAGGGCACCTTGCGGGTCAAGCGGCAGGTATCGGGTTTGGGCTCTTGACCTTCGCAGGGCGGCAGCTCCACACAGAGGTTCGGGATAGCGCAGCAATTTTCTTCACTGCCATCGTGGAGGGCGAGATTGAAGCACAGGGGGCCAGGTGTGCCGAGATAGCAGACCGTGACCGCACCGGTGGCCCCCGGCGCGATGCTGGTCGGGCTCAGGCTCACCGAAGCCGGATCGAAGCCGGCGGGTGGCAGGAAGGTGGCACCCGTGAAGGTGATGGGAGCGGGCGAGAGATGGGTCAAATTCCGAACCTGGAAAGTGAGCGTGTATTTGATGAGACCGGTGGCCTCATCGCGCTCGCACTCGATGCGGTGGGCGAGGACCTCCGCGCATTGGCAATCGGGTAAGTCGACGCAAACCGTTTCCAGGCAACAATCTTCTCCGGTTTCACTCAGGAGTTTGACCTTGAAGTAGACCATCCCTCCTTCCGGGGAGACGGGCAAAGTGATCGAGAGATCGTAGCTCTCGCCCGCCGCGAGAGGGGTGGGAAGGGTCAGGATCCCGCTGGGTTCGGGCTGCACCGTCGTCGACCCACTGGGCAGGGTTCCATCCGGGCAGGGCTTGAACTGAAGATAGTAAACCTCGGTGTCGGGAAGGTTGTGGGAAATCGAGAGATCCACGGTGTAGGGCGCTCCTTTGTCTTCCGGGCAATGAATTTCGACCACTTCGATGCGGGCGCAGTCGTCGCGTTCCCGTAGAATTTCGATATCGCCGCCGGAGCCTTTCCAGTCTTCGGTCGTCGTATTGGTAAAGCCGGGCATATAGGGCACCTTCCAAGAAAAGGCGGCCTGCCCGGTGACCGGGACATCGGAGAGGCGCACACCAAAGTTGCCGTGCGGTCCGAAGTTCGCCGCCATATCGGCGGAGGAGGACCAGAGCACGTTGTCTTGGGTGCCTCCCTCTTCGCCCAGCGCCACCCCGCCGTAGGCTTCCCCATCGAGGGCATTGCAGCCCGTGCGCATGAAGTGGGTGTGGGTCCAGCTCCCGGAGATGAGCTCGGCCACCTGAGTGCCGCTATTGTGGTTGTAGGCGGTGGTGTCGTTGACCATGGTGCGCACTCCGAGGATCATCTTTTGCCCATCCAGGGTGAAACTGATATCCGAGACGGGGGCGCTGACCGACCCCCAGGTATTTTGCCCCGGGGGAAAGAGAATGCTGGTATCGGTTGTGGGGATGAAGTCGCCACTGCCGTCGAGGTCCACGCGGCGGATTTCGGCCGGGTTGCCCACCGAGCCGTCGTTCCAGACCGAGTAGTAGACGGCACCGTCTTCGTATTCCACGGCCCAGAGGCGTTCATTGCGGGGAGGCATGCCAACCGCACCGGAGTCCGGGCTGAAGGGATCGTGGAAGTTCAGCACGGTGCCGGTCGCGTCTACCCGGTAGATGCGGCCATCTTCCAGAGAAGTGACGAACAGTTGATCGTGATCGTAGTCCCAGGAGACATTTCCCAGGCCGGGGCCCGAGACCAGGCCCGAGCCGCTTCCCCAAGTCGATAGGGGCATGGCTTGTTGGCCGGGGATGACGCAAAAAACGGTGGTCGCGCCCGTGCTGCCATCGATGTGATAGACGGTGCCGGCGGCATTGAGATCGGATGCCCCGCCGCCAATATCGCCATAGCGGTGATGAAGCGGCCGGTAGGTCCCGTAGAGACCGTGGGCGGCCACGTAAATGTCGTCGTTGGTCCCGAGTGCGATGCCGAAGACATTGCCCAAATCTTGAGCATTCCAAGAGGCATGGTGATACTGGGAAGCGTCCCAGAGAGGGGCGGCGGGCAGGCCGCAGGGTCCATAGTCCGCGCTGGCGGGGTTGCGCAGATCGACCAGCCCGAAGGTGGGTGCGGAGGCGGCAGGGATGGGGGTGCCAGAGCCATCGTTGGCTGGAGCTCCACAGGTGACGGCGGCGATTCCTCTTTGTAGCGGGGAGCCCGACCAAGGTGCCTGCCCGAAGAGGGAGGCGAGGGCCGAGGCCCCCAAGGTGAGTGTTGCGATGAGTTGTGTCTTCATAGGCCAACAATGGCAACCGAAGAAAAACAACGGCATTTCCGACAAATTTTCTTTTTCGGGAATCAAGGGCCGAATGGTAGTTTGGGCCTACATGGCAAAGACAGTTTGGATCACGGGGTGTTCGCGGGGACTGGGGTTGGAGATGACCAAGGGCTTCCAGGCCCGCGGGTGGCAGGTGGCGGGTTGTGCCCGGCGGCTGGGGGAGATGGGGGAAGGTTTTTTTCGCGCGGTGGATGTCTGCGATGAGAGGGCGGTGCGGGAGTTTTGCCTTCAGGCGGCAGCCAGCACGGAGGCACCCGATCTGCTCATCAACAACGCCGCCGTTATCAACGAGCCCCGCCCTCTCTGGGAGGTGACGGGGGAGGACTTCGATCGCACCATCGACGTCAATATCAAGGGCGTGGCCAACTTCATCCGGGCTGCGGTGCCTCTGATGATAGCGCGTGGCACGGGAGTGGTGGTGAATTTTTCCAGTGGCTGGGGCCGCAGCGTCTCGGCCCAGGTGGCTCCCTACTGTGCGACCAAATGGGCCATGGAAGGCTTGAGTCAGGCCCTCGCCGAGGAGCTGCCGTCTGGCTTGGCGGCGGTCGCCCTCAATCCCGGCATCATCGATACCGAGATGTTGCGCAAAACCTGGGGAGAGGGGGCGGCTGGTTTTCCTTCTGCGGAAGAATGGGGTCGGGTGGCGGTGCCTTTTTTGGAACAGCTCTCCTCCCGGGATAACGGAGCCAGCTTGACGGTCTCGTGAACTTGGAGGAATTCTCCTACTTGGCGGCGATGTCGGCGGGGGCCGCGACCGGTTTCGTCACCCGCATGGTGGCCACCGGACCCGCCGAGTCTCTCGGCGCACTCGTCTTGGGCGTTCTGCTGGGCTGGATCAGTTGTTTCGTGCCTTTTTTCCTCTCCCGCCTGGCGGAAAACGCTTTCTCTGGAAAGATTTCTGCGGCCTTTTTCTTCCTCGGGGTGGCCGGGCCACTACTCACCACGGCCACAATGCTGATGACAATGGCTGGGGGGGCGTGACGGCGTGACGGGGAAGAGATTGAAAAAGGCGGCTCGGTAAAGAATTCGAGCCGAAGAAGTCAGGTGGACCTCCAAGGGGTAACCCAAAATGGGGATTGAACGGGTGTGAACCATAATGTAAATACGATGTGTTATGAAACCCATGAAAAGTCCTCTTCCTTCCCCGAGAGCGTGCTTGCGGCGTCAACGAGCTGGCTTCTCGCTCATTGTGACGGTGACGATGCTCATCCTTTTGTCCCTGATTGCCGTGGGATTGCTCAGCCTTTCCAGCACTGTGTTGCGCTCGTCTGCGGCCGTGATGGACGAGCAGGTTGCCCGGGCCAATGCCCGCATGGCCTTGCAAATGGCGATTGGGCAGTTGCAAAAATACGTTGGTGACGACCGTCGCATCACGATGGCGGCTGACCAGAAGCCGGCCTCGGGCGATGGCAGCGAGCCAGCGGCGGAAGAAGGCTATCGTTATTGGACGGGGGTTTACGAATCTTGGGATGACACGCTGGAGACCCGGCCTTCTCCGCGCCATTTGGCGTGGCTGGTGTCTTCCCCCGAGCGGGGGGGAGCGGCCGAAAACCGTCCCTACAGCCCACAGAGTGCCGCTCGTTCCATCAATCTGGTGGGAGAAGGCACGGTGGGTGAAAACGATGTTCACTTCGTGGAGGCCCCGGTGATCACGGTGGGCGCCGAGCAACAGGGAGGCATCGCCTGGTGGACTGGCGATCAGGGAATGAAGGCCGCAGTAGCTCTGCCAGAAAAGGAGCCAGCCGGGGGCTTGGCCGAGATTCGTCGCGAGCACCAGACTGCGTCCAATGCTGCTCTGGAGTTCGTCACCTTTGGTGATGATTCCGTCTTTGAGGATTTCGAGCCTTCCGATCCCCGGGTGGCGGCGATGACGGGTTGGGGCCAGTTCGAGTTCGTGAGTTCGTCAGAGGCTGCCCATGACGGTCTCTTTCATGATATGGCAGCCCGTTCCACCGGATTGCTGACCAATGTGCGCCAGGGGGGCTTCCGCAAGGACCTTTCCATGTTCCTCGAGGTCAATACCCGTTCCCGGCGCCCCAATTTTCCGATGGAGCCGCTTTATCGGGTCGGTCGTGAGGACGGAATTAATTTCGAGGAACTCTCTACCTATTACAATCTTTACAAGGAGCTGGGCAGTGGGCGTTCTCGTTACACCACCGGTGGTTCGGTGCCCGGGGGAGCCCCTGCCTTGACTATGGAGCGAGGTCCCGCCGCCGCCCGGAATGATTATTTCCATCACTACAAGCAGCCTACCATCCTCAGTTATCAGGCGGTATTTTCGCTGGAGGCGCGGCCAGCTTCCGGGCAGCGGGACACTTATGATTTGTATCTGGTCATTGATCCGATTCTCACCCTTTGGAATCCTCATGATGTGCCGATTGTCCTGCCTCAGGGAAGTGCCTACATGACGGTGAAATATTTCGGAATGCCTTATGACTTGGATGTGACCGTGAACGGACGCCGTTATCGCTGTCCGATCATGTCCTCCCTTTCCACCAGTGATTCCAATTACCTTTCGCTTACTGTCGGGCAGGAAGATCCCTTAGCCTTTAAGCCGGGAGAAGTGATCAAGTTCTCCCAGAGTGGTGACGAGCAAGCAAAACTGACGGGATACGGTTCCAATCGTCACAAACTGGCCGGTCGTTCGGGCTTTAACTTTGGTGGAGGCGTGGCCTTGCTCTTAAAAAACGACGCCAATCAGACGGTGACGGCTCCTCGTGGTGCCGAGATCATCTATCGCGCCCGGCCCAACAATTTGACGGCGGGCGCGCGGAACGGAGCAGGTAATGTGCTGGCCGGTTATTCCACCCACACTCGCCATTTCTCTACAACCCACCATGAGGTCTATATTGGCGATGATCGGGGTTCCAATAGTCTCGGCGTGGGAGGCATGTATGTGGATTATGACTTTGGCAACCAGCGCCTGAAGCGGGGAGAATCCCGCAATGAAAATACTCCTGGCACCAAACCGCCTCGGGAGCGACTCTACGCCAATCGTTTTCCTGATGTTTTTGAGACCCTCGACGAGGATGATACCCGGGCCCTGAACGTGGGGCAGCTCGCGGTGGAGAAAGCCCCCATCATGATGTATTCCTACTACGTCAAGACTGAGGAGGCCAATGATCGCGGTTCCCGCAGCTTCATGCGCTTCAACCCCAAGGCCCACCATGTTGACTTCTACGATCTCTCTGAGGAGGAGTTGGACCGGATGCCCTACGAAATCAAGGTCGAAGCTCTGAATAGTTGGACCAATCGCAATTTGGAAACCAGCGAATCGGGGGCAGGGTTCTTCGGTGGAGGCTACCGTTCCTCTTCGGGTTCCAATTATGTAGTGACTCATTCCATTCCGCGTGAGCCGCTGGCTTCCATTGCCGCTTTGCAGCATTCTGCCGCCAATGGCTTCCTCCACCAGCAGCCCACTTATGGGTATGCGGCCTTGAATGCCCGCGAGCCGCTTTTGCCTCAGATTAGTCATGCGATTGGGAATTCTTATGCCCCGGCGGTCTTGAGTCCTAGCGAGACCGAACGCACGATCTCCGGGCGTCGTGCTCTTGCGGACCATTCCTATCTCGCCAACCGGGCGCTTTGGGATGATTGGTTCTTCTCGACCATTGCGCCGGAGGATGCCGATGGCTTTAGCCGCAAGCGCAGTCAACAGGAGGTGGCCCAGCAATTCCTGGAAGGCGAGGAGCCTCTCAGCAATGTTCGCTACCAGCCCAATTTGGGAGACTTCGAGCCCAGCGAAGTTCTCAGCCAACTTTTCGATGGTTCCAATGCCACGGATGAGGCGGTGGGAAAAGTAGCGGCCTATATGAGTGTGGACGGACTTTTCAATGTCAATTCCACTTCGGTGATGGCTTGGAAGGCATTGCTGGGCGCGCTCAACGGCTCGCAAGTCACCACCCGGGATGAGAGTGGGGAGGTCTCTCCGCGCGATTCGCGGGGGGGAGTGCCGGTTCCCGGTCTTCTGGTCCCCGCTGATGAGGTGGCGGATGGGCGCACGGGTCAGCCTCTCTTTGACTCGGCGCAGTGGAATGGCCGTCGTGTCCTTTCCGAAGATGAAATCGAGGCGCTGGCAGAAGGCATCGTGCGCGAAGTGCGCAAGCGGGGGCCTTTCCTCTCTCTGGCGGACTTTGTGAATCGCCGGGTCGGCAATGATGACGACTTGGCCCGGGCGGGAGCCATTCAGGCCGCGCTCGACTCCGATCAAGTCGGGTTGAATGCTGCCTTCGAGAACCGGAGCGTCCTGGGGGCGACGGCTAGCCGGATGGCCTTCCCGGCCGCCGAGGATGGACCCATTTCCACCGGGATTCCGGGCATCATCAAGCAGGCTG
Organism: Roseibacillus ishigakijimensis; assembly: GCF_016595415.1. Classification (GTDB taxonomy): domain Bacteria; phylum Verrucomicrobiota; class Verrucomicrobiia; order Verrucomicrobiales; family Akkermansiaceae; genus Roseibacillus; species Roseibacillus ishigakijimensis. Next base: position 114,732 of record NZ_JAENIO010000004.1, on the reverse strand, counting down.
ACATCCTGACACCCATCGGGCCGCTGCTCACCGTGCGCTCGGATACCTTTATCGTGCGAGCCTATGGGGAGTCGCGTGGACCCAACGGCCAGGTGCGGGCCCAGGCCTGGTGTGAGGCCCAGGTGCAGCGGGAGGCGGACTATCTGGTCAAAGAGGCGGATGAGCGGGACGAGTTGCCCGACGACTTGAGCAATCGGCTGAACCAAACCTTTGGCCGGCGCCTCAAAGTTCTTTCTTTCCGCTGGCTTAACCCTGCCGAAGTCTAATAGAGTGTCGTAATGATGAGACTGTTTTTATCGACACTGTTTCTCCTTGGGGTAGGCCCGTTGTGGAGTCAGGGCCTGCAGGTTCGCTTCTTGGCCCAGACCCTGCCGAAAAATCTCCCCGAGGTGGTGGGGGTAGCCGCTGAGGAGGCTTCCGAGCCCTTCAGCGTGCCCAAGAACAATCTGTCCCCGCGGCAACAGATGCCGGCCCGCGAGTTTGTCCTGCAAACGGTGGGAGAAAACGGCAAGCCCTTGAGCAAGATCAAGCTGCCCGAGAGCGGGAGCGACTTCATCGTGCTCTTGACCCCGGGGAAAGACACCGTTTTTGAACCTGTGATTGTCAACAGCGATGACACCAGCTTTCGGCCGGGTCATTTCTACTTTCTCAATCGTTCCAAGGAAACGGTGGTGGGGAAAGTTGGCGACACGCAAGCCATGCTCAAGCCCGGTGAGGGTAAGGTGGTGGTGCCCACCAATCCTCAGCAGGAGCGCTATTACAACGTGCTTTTGGGGGTTCGGGAGGGAAATAGTGCTCGTCCGCTGAGTTCGGCGCGGTGGCCGATGTCGAAGGTCAATCGCACCTACGTTTTCTTCTTTGATGACCCATCGGGAAAGAGCGTGGATTTCCGCGCGGTTGACGAGTTCGTCCCGCCGGATGAGGAGTGAGGAGGGGCTGAGAGGGGAGAAAGCGGCTCACCTCTCTGTCGACCAAAGCTTGGCGGGCAGCTCGACCACCCGTCCGTTCAAGGGGGTGAAGAGGCGGTCTTCGCCCTCTTTGTAGGGATAGGATTGCCCTCCGGTGAAGCTGCCGAAGGCGGGTAGGACCAATTGATTGCCGCGCAGCCAGTAAATCGGGGTGCGGAAGCCGGGGCCGGTGCCGTCCTTGATGCGCACGGCAGGGTGGAGATGCCCGCCGAGGTGAAAGCCAGTGGACTCGCCGAGCACCTCATCGGGATTGTGCCGAATCTGGAAACCTTCCCGGGTGACTGTCGTTAGCAAGGGATGAGCGGGGCCGAGAGGGTTTTTTCCGCAGGCGGCATCGTGATTCCCCTCCACCAGGGTGATGGGCACGGGGGCCTTTGCCAGCCAAGGGAGGAGGAGGGAAAGGACCTCGGGCTGACAGCCGACGCGGGCATGGAGGAGGTCGCCGGCGATGACGAGTTCCGTGGCCCGGGTATCCGCCAGCAGCTGGTCGAGGCGGGCCAGGTCGGCCGCGGTATCACCTTCCGGGACGGGGAGGCCGCGGGCACGGAAGGCGGCGGACTTACCGAAGTGGGTGTCGGCCAGCACCAGCACTCTGGTCGTTGGCAAGAGGAGCGCTTTGTCCGCCAGAAGTTCGATGCGGCCGGGAGGGAGGTCGAGAAACACCTGCGCACTGTGCGCGGGTGGGGAACGGCGTCCACTGCTTTTCGGCGAAAATCTTTTCTGGAGAGCTGCCTTTTGCTAGGCTCGCGCGAGTGACTTTGCAAGAAATCGGCTGGAGCGACTTTTTTGAGGAACAATTTGCCCCCTATCGCAAGAAGGGCTGGGTGCCCGCGCGTCTGGTGGAGGAGACCAAGATTAATTTTCGCGCTTGGCTGGAAGGGGGGGATGAGTTGGAGGTGGTGACGGGCGGGAAGGTGTGGCACGCGGCCAGTTGTGATGCCGAGCTCCCGGCAGTGGGCGACTGGGTGGCTGTGGAAGTGCAGGATGATGGCGACGAGCACATCATCCGGGCTCGTCTGGAGCGTCGCACCACTTTTTCCCGCAAAAAACCGGGAAATTCTTCCGAAGAGCAGGTCATCGCGGCCAATGTCGATCTTGTGGTGGTGGTCACCGATGCAGTGGCTGACTTCAATCTCCGCCGCTTGGAGCGCTACCTGACCCTGATCGGAAAGAGTGGTGCCCGGGGCGTGTTGCTCGTCAACAAGGCCGACCTCGTCAGTGAGGAGGAGATGGCGGAATTGGTCGCTTCCGTGAAGGACTTGGACGCCCGCATCGAGGTGAGGGGGGCCAGTGCGTTGGAAGGAACGGGCCTAGAGGTCCTCAAGAGCTATCTCACGGAAGGGGTCACCCTGGCCCTGGTTGGCTCCAGCGGGGTGGGAAAATCGACTCTCGTCAACCAGCTCCTTGAGCGGGATGATCTATTGACCGGTGAGGTGAATGAGGTCACTGGCAAGGGGCGGCACACCACCAGTTGGCGTGAGCTCGTGCTCCTGCCGGAGGGAGGCATGCTCATCGATAACCCCGGCATCCGGGAGGTGCAGATGTGGACTGATGAGGCGACATTGCGGGAGAGCTTTGCTGATATTGAGGAGTTGACCCGTCAGTGCCGCTTCTCGGATTGTCGCCACGAGAAAGATGCCGGCTGTGCCATCGTGGCTGCGGTGGAGGCGGGAGAACTCGACCCCGCTCGCTACGAGAGCTTCCTCAACCTCGAAATCGAGATTGAAGAACTGAAACGGCGGCAGAAGAAGCGCCAGATGGCCACCGAGCGCTGGGCTAAGCGCGACCGCAAGGTGAAGGCCCGCAATTGGGCGGATCGGGTCGAGCTCGACAAGGAAGAGCGGGGAGATTGGTAGGGAGCCGCTCCTCTGGGGAGGTCAGGGCACAATGAAGTATTTGCCCCGCTTGACGTCGGGCAGTCCGGTGGCGGGGTCTACGTAGGGCTTGCCGGTGGCGGGGTCGATGGGGATGGTGGAGGGGTCGCAGAGTTTGTCACCCGAGCTGGCTCCCGTGGTGTCGAGCACGTTGTAGGGAGGGTAGGGGGAGATGACGGTGTTTGGTTTCAGGCTGCTCATCGCCACTGGGATTTCTCCCGAGCTGGTTTGGGCGGGGCGATTCTCGCTTGTGGCCGGAGAGGGCGCGGGAGGTTGGTAGCCAGGTCGGGATTGGGAGGCGGAGCTATTGTTGTTCAAGCGGGAAGGGGGCTGGTAGCTCGACCCTCCGCTACCGGCCTCGCGGTAGTCTGAGCCCTCGTTGCCGAGCTCCGCGCTGCGATAGTCCGACGGGGGCGAGATTCGGGGACCTCCGTAGGCCAGGGGCGCTTGGGGTGGGTAGGGGGTGCAGGAGGCGAGCGCTCCGGCGGCCAGGCAGGCTCCCGCGGAGGCGAGACTGCGGAAAAGGGTCCAGTTTTTCATAATGGTAGAAATTTGACTTCGCTTGATGCTAGATTATTCGCATGAATCCCTCACAAAGCAAGTCTCTGCTTACCAGGGGGGCCATTATTGGCCTACTGGCAAGGTGGAAGATTTGCCCGTTTTTTCCTGAGTGCCTTTGTCCTGGTTGAGGTTCAGAGGCGCGCTGGGGGCTTCTTTTTCCGGATGGGCCGGGAGCTGGGCTTCCGAGACCAGGCCGGTGGCCAGGCAGAGGAGATTGTAGTTGTGGTGAATGACGGCCGGGAAGGTGACTCGTCCGGGCTCCGCGACGTTTTCCCGCAGGAGTTTGGAAGAAAGGTCGGCCAGGAGATCGGTGCCTACTTTGGCGACTTGCTGCACGCCCATCACCTCGGTGCTGGCGTCGGCCCCTTGCCGAATGGCATCGGAGGTGATTTTTTTTCCTTGGAAGGCCATTGAGGATTGGGCGGACACGATGTTCCCCTTTTTGTCGAGAGTCACTTGCAGAGAGGCGTGGTCGTCGGCGGCGAAGAGTCCGCGCAAGTGGTCGATGCGCATGGAGATGAAGAGCCCGCCGTCTGGCATGGGGGTGACTTCCGGCTTCCAGGTGCGGTAATTGGAGCCGGAACGCTCGTAGTCGGCGGCGCGATTGCCTTTGGCTTCCCAGCCGCCGAGCTGTTCGCCGAGCTTGTCCATGTTCAGAATCGGTCCCGCCACCGCGAGGAGGGTGGAGAGCAGGAGGGTGAGGAGAAGCAGAGGAGTTTTCATGAGGTCGATTGAGAGGGTGGAGGAGAGACGTCGCCGGGGGAGACTTTCTTCACCGTATTTTGCCACAATGCGCGCGAAATACAGGAGAGACTTGGAAATTTTTGCGCGGGGCCCTGTGGGGGGACTGTTGGAAGCGCTTCTTTGTTCAGTGGGGACTGAGAAGGTCGCGCGATTTTGGCGAAGGGGTGGAGTGAGGAGTTGGCTGGTTGCGTCGGTGCAGACTTTTTTGCACAAGACCTCCCAGCCAGACGAGGAGGAAAAGGAAGCCCGAGGCGGTGGCCATCATCCCGGAGGTGTTGGTGTCGGCGAAGCCGAACCAGGTGGGCACGGTGATGGCGCTGAGGTGACCCAGGAGGGCGGCGGCCGCCGCCAGGAGGCAGGAAAAGAGGAGGACGAGCCCCAGGCGATGGGTCAGCAGCAGGGCGGTGGCGGGGGGGACGATGAGCATGGCGATGACGATCACGCTGCCCACGGCCTCGAAGGCAGCCACGGTGGTGATAGCGACGAGGACCATGAGGAGGTAGTGCAAGAGCTGGGAGGAGAAACCGAGGGTGTCGGCCAGACCGGGGTCGAAGGCGCTGAGTCGGAATTCTTTGAAAAGGAGAAGAATGACGAGGAGATTGAGGAAAAAGATCCCGCCCGCGACTGCGGCCGCGCGGGGGAGAGCGAGGCCAAGGAGGGTCACTTCGTCGAAGGGAGTCAGCTCGATGGCTCCGTAGAGCACGCAGCCGGGATCGAGGTCGACATGGTCGGCAGCGCTGCGGATGAGGATGAGCCCGAGGGCAAAGAGGGTGGTGAAGACGATGCCCATGGCCGCGCCGCGGTCGACATTGCCAAAGCGGCCAATCCATTGGGTGAAGACGGCGGTGAGGACCCCGACGAGGGCGGCGCCGAGGAACATGGTGAAGCTGGCCCGCGAACCGGTGAGGATGAAGGCCATCGCGAGACCGGGGAGGACGGCGTGGCTGATGGCGTCGCCCATCATGGACATCTTTCGCAGCACGAGGAAGCAGCCCGGCAGGGCGCAGGCCATGGCGCAGAGCACGCCCACGAGGACGATGGAGGTATCGAAGGAAGTCCAGTTCACAGGCGAGCGTAGAGGTCGGCGAAGGGGAGACGGTAGTGGATCGAGTCGAGCTGGAGCTCGCCCTCGGAAAACTGCACCGGTTGCCAGCGGTTGTCGCGGCGGAAAATGGTGACCAGAGGCTTGGCGGGATCGCAGCTGATGAGGACGTATTCCTCCAGGGTGGGAATGGCTCGGTAGGAGGAGAGCTTGTCCAGGGCGGCGGCGAGATTGCCTTCGCTGTAAACTTCCACGATCAGTTTGGGAAAGTCGACTTGTGCCGAGTTGTCCTTGTCGCGGACGTCGCAGGTGACGACCAGGTCGGGGTAGAAGTAGAAGCGCTTGTCGAGGATTTGCACATGGACCTTGATGTCGGCTTTGAAGACTTCGCAGGGCTGTCCCCGGAGGTGGGAGACGAGGTTGACGGCGAGGTCGAGGCTGATCCGCTCGTGGTTTTTCGAGGCTCCGGCCATCGCGCGGACATAGCCGTCGATGTATTCGTGTTTCTCGAGAGAGCGCTCTTCGGCGGCGAGGTAATCTTCCACGCTCATCCAGACGATGCCGGGCTCGATGGCGATGGCAGAGGTGCCGTCCACGGGAGTTTTCATGAGAAGACTATGGGGTCCATGAGGGGAAAAAGCGAGGAAAGAAGAGGGCTCAGGAGGGGCGGGCGGGTTCGATTTCATGCGGGCTGGTGGGCATGGCGACCCAGGCATCGCGGTCGCGCAGGACGCGCTCCAGCTCACGGACGAGGTCGGCCTCGAGAACGTGTTCAACCATATCAGCATCGCGGTCGACGTGATTGGGGGCGATGTCGGCGTGGGTCACGAGGTAGGCTTCCCAGAGGCGGTGGTTGCGGGTGACGCGGGCCGCTTCGCCAAAGCCGGCTTCGCTGAGCAGGATGGTGCCCTCGGGGCGGCGGGTGAGGTGCTCGCGGCGTTGCTCGGAGCGGAGAATTTTCTGCAGGGTGTGGGGGGACCAGGTTCGTTTGGCGAGAAGGGCGGAGAAGGGAAAGGGCGCGTTGGTGACGAGGTGGCCCCCGGCCGGGTCCTGCTCGTGGGTGCATTGGCTCTCGAGGATTTCGTAAGCGGCGCGCAGGACGTGTTGGCGGGCGACTTTTTGCCGCAGGCGGCGCTGGCGGAGGAAGCGGGGGAGGACACCACGGGCGGGGGCGAAGATCATGCTGAGGAGGAAGAGGAGGGCGGCGGCCAGCACGATGAGGGCCCCGGCGGGCAAGTTGGCGTAGGCCGCGCTCAGGCTGGCTCCCAGCCAACCGCTGAGGGCTCCGAAGAGCCCGGAAAGGACGGCCAGATGGGAGAGACGCTCGGTCCAGAAGCGGGCGGTGGTCGGGGGGGTGATGAGGAAGGCGATGATAAGGATGAGCCCCACCGATTGCAGCCCAATGACGGTGACGGCGGTGACGAGGGCGAGGAGAGCGATATCGAGGAGGAGAGCGGGCCAGCCCTGGGAGGCGGCGAAGCCATCGTCGAAGCAAAGGAGAGTGAACTCTTTGAAAAGGAGAAGGGTGGTCAGGGTGATGAGGAGGGAGACGGCGGCGATGAGCAGAAAGTCATTCCATACGATGGAGGCCGATTGCCCGTAGATGAAGGATTCCAGCCCGGCCGCGCTGGCGTTGGGGAGCTTTTGCACCATGGCCAGGAGGGCCACGCCGAGCCCGAAGAAGACCGAGAGAACCAAGCCCATGGAGACATCGTCGCGCAGGCGGGTGGTGCGTTGGATGGCCAGCATGAGGAGGACGCCCAGCACGCCGGAGAGGGTGGCCCCGGCGAGCAGGGCGGGGAGGGATTTGCCGTCCAGGCCCCAGCTGGTCATGAGGGCAAAGGCCAGGGCGATGCCGGGTAGGGTGGCGTGGGAAAGGGCATCGCCCATCAGGGAACGCTTTCTGAGCAGAAGGAAAGACCCGACCAAGCCCGCCGCCACTCCGAGGATGGTGGTGGAGAGGACCACTACCCGGGTGTTGTAGTTGCGGAGGGTGAGGATGTCCCAGAAATCGGCCAGCGTCATGGAGGCAAGAGGGGGCTATTCGCGGCTGCGGGGCTTGTCTTTCAGACGGGCGTGAAGTTTTGCACTCAGCTCGTTCACCACCTCGGGGTGGTCAGCGGCGATGTTTTTAGCCTCGCGGTCGCGCTCGTCATAGAGCTCGGCATAGCCGTCTTCGTGCAGGACGAGGCGGTAGCGGTCGGTGCGCAGGGAGTGGACGTCGTGCTTGTAAGAGAGGGCAGGCTGGCCACTGGCGGCGGGATCCTCGAGCTGGGGGCGCAGGGAGCGCCCGTGGAGGGTCTCTGGCTGGGCAATCCCCGCGAGGTCGCAGAGGGTGGGGTAAATGTCGATGGTCTCGCTGAGGGCGCGCGTCTTTTTCCCGGGTTGAGTCAGGTCGGGATGGCTGATGATGAGGGGGGAGCGCAGGGATTCCTCGAAGAGGGCATGCTTGCCCCAGATGGCGTGCTCGCCGAGGTGCCAGCCGTGGTCCCCCCAAAGCACGACGATGGTGTTTTTCCCGGCCGGGCTTTCTTCCAGCTGGGTAAGAAGCTCGCCCACCATGCTGTCGACGTAGGTCACGCAGGCGGCGTAGTGCTTGCGCAGCTCGAGGGCCAGCTCGGCATCCTCGTTGGGCTCGCGGCCCCAGGTGGTGTATTGGCCGCGGAATTCTCCCGAGTCATGCCAGGTGGAGCGCCAGTCCGGCTTCTCCGGGTGCGGGGTGGGCGGCAGTTCGGCCTCGCGGTAGGGTTCATAATATTTTGCGGGAGCGCCGAAGGGCAGGTGGGGGCGGATGAAGCCGACGGCGAGGAAGAAGGGCTCGTCCTGGTCCGTGAGGTCGGCCAGTTGCTTGCGGGATTCCTCCAGAATGAGCCCGTCCGGGTAGCTGGTATCGGGGCCGTCGAAGGCTTGGTAGACATCCATGCTGCCCTTGTGCACCTGGGAGCGGATTTCGCCATTGGCGAGGCCGTGCATGGCTCCGCGGGGGTGTTGCCAGGGGCCGGTGGGCATGAGGTGGCGGTCCCAGCTCAGGGGCATTTCCTTTTCTTCTTCCGTATCCCAATCCGGACCGCCCCGGCCCCCGGGGTGGTGGGAGACCTTGCCCACTGAGACGGTGGTGTAGCCATGTTCGCGAAACCAGGCCGGCAGGGAGGGGCTGACTTCTTCGCCCGCCGCGATCTTTTTCCCCCTTTCAAAGAGGGAACGGTTGCCATAGGGGCCGTAACGGCCGGTCAACAGGGTGTAGCGCGAGGCCCCGCAGGTGGGAGCCTGCACGTAGTGGCGGGTGAAGGCGCGGCCCCGCGCGGCGAGGGCGTCAATGTGGGGCGACTGGATGTAGTCGGCACCAAAGCTGGCCAGCTCCGGGCGCAGGTCGTCGATACAGAGGAGAAGGACGTTGGGGCGCTCGGCCGCCAGGAGGCCACTGGTGGTGAGGAGGAAGAGGAATCGTTTGATCATGGAACAACTATTTCGTGATATCCCGGAGGGCTTGCACAGCTTGATTGAGGAGATTCAGTTGACCTCCGTAGGTCTTTTCGAGGTTCTCGGGGGTGAAAACCTCGCTGGTGGGACCGGAGGCCACCACCCGCATATTGAGCAGAATGACCCAATCGAAGTAGCGGGCCACGGTGGCGAGGTCGTGGTGGACCACGAGGCAGGTTTTGCCCCGGGCATTGAGCTCTTGCAGGAGCTTGACGATGGCTTGTTCGGTGGCGGCATCGACGGCGGCAAAGGGCTCGTCCATGAAGTAGAGCTGGGCGTCCTGGGCGAGCGCGCGGGCGAGAAAGACCCGCTGCTGCTGCCCGCCGGAGAGTTGGGAAATCTGCCGGTCGGCCAGCTCGCCGATGCCGACCTGCTCGAGGGCCTTACGGGCGATCTCTCGCTCGCGCTTGCCCACGCGCTTGAGCCAGCCCAGTTTGCGGTAGGTGCCCATGGCGACGACGTCGAGGGCGCTCACCGGGAAGTCCCAGTCCACGCTTTCCCGCTGCGGCACGTAGCCCACCAGCTGGCGCTGTTTCTTGTAGGGCTCGCCGTAGATGGCGACCTCGCCGGAGGTGCGCGGGATGAGCTCCAGGCAGGCCTTGAGCAAAGTGGACTTGCCGGCTCCGTTCGGCCCCACGATGCCCACCAGCTTGCCGTCCGGAATGTCCAGGTCCAGGTCCCAGAGCACGGGCTTCCGGTGGTAGGCGACCGTCAGATCGTGCACCGCGAGGGGAACCTCCTTCGGGTGGTCCGAGAGGGTCGGCCCCGCCGCGTCGCCCCGGGGAGAGAAGGTTTTGGCCAAGGACTTCATGCCATTTTTCTATCAGAGGAAGAGGCGACCCGCAATGAACGGTTGCCACCTGGGGTGATTGCGCTAGTAGCGGATGGTGAATCCGGTGAAGAGTCCCAGGTCCTCGGCTTCGTCGGTGAGGCCGAAGGTGGCTCCCGCATCGAGGAGGAGATGTTCATGGACTTGGTAGGTGAGCCCGGCAGCCAGTGAAGCTTCGTAGAAACCTTCTCCCGCCGTGCCAATGTATTCCGTGAAAAGGCCCAGGCGCTCGCTGAGATCGAAGCCCAGGACCGCAGTGTGGACGAAGGCAAAGGCGTGGTTCCCCTCCTCTTCCTCATACAGATAGTCGATTTCCGCCATGAGCCCCAGTCCCACTCCCTGGGCCAGACTGGTGCTGAAGGGGAGGATGAGGCCGCCTTCCCATTGGTCATTGGAAAGCTCGCCGCCGGTGGGAATTTTGACAAAAGGAAAGAGCGCGAAGGCGGTCCCGCCACCTTCGTTTCCCCACAGGTTGTGCTTGTAGCGGATGGTCAGGTCGCCCGAGCCCTCGGCGCCGGAGTCCGTGCGGGAGTAGCTGTCCCAGACGAATTGCAGGTCGGAGGAGTCCGTGAGCCCGACCTTGGCGGTGAGGGAGCCGAAGGTGTGGCTTTCTTCTCCCTTGTGGCGGCGGTAGTCGTAGAGGGAGGCCTCCAGTTGGAAACGCCCGGCGTCGACGGTCTGGGGGCTCTCGGTGGCGTCCGGCCGATCCGCGGCGAGTTCACGCAGTTGATCGTCGGCGACGGGGTCGAAGAGATGATTGGCGGAGAGTGGGCCAAGACCTGAGCAGGCGAGGGCGAGGAGTTGGGTGCGGGTGTTCATATTCATGTTGGTTAGAGTGTTTTGCGGGCAGATCTCGCCCTCCGCACGACCTCGGGCAGCGCGTTGGGGAGAGGTTGGGCCGCTGGCAGGAGGTTAGTTCCGGGAAGCTCGAAAGCCTCTGGCCTGCCCGCCGAGAGCGCGGGTGATGGTCGTGATGTTGTGGTCGATCATGCCCACGTAGGTGCCTTCATAGGTTCCGGCCGGCCCCATGGCATCGGAGAAGAGCTTTCCCCCAATAGTAACTTCATGCCCTTGGGCCCGGGCCCCTTCCTGCAGGGCCTTCACGTGCTGATCGGAGACCGAGCTCTCCACGAAAATGGCGGGAATTTTCCTGTCGATTAGAAAGAGGACCAGATTCTCGATGTCTCTCACCCCCGCTTCGGATTCAGTGGAAAGACCCTGAACCCCTCTGACCTCGATGCCGTAAGCGCGGGCAAGGTAGCCGAAGGCGTCATGAGCAGTGACCAGGACCCGTTGCTCTTGCGGAATGGTCGCCAAGGAGGTGCGGGCATAGTCGTCCAATTGGCGGAGTTCAGCGAGATAGCGGTCGGCATTTTCCCGGTAACGGTCGGCATGGGCGTGGTCGTGCTTCATCAGAGTGGTGGCGATGGTTTCCACCGCTTGCATCCACAGGCGCACATCCATCCACACATGGGGGTCGGGGTGATCCGACTCGTCCCGCAGAGGGCCTTGGGTGGATTGCAATACCGACTCCGCCACTGCGACGACGGGTTTGCCGCTCTCGCCGAGACGGGAAAACGTGTCCCCCATTTTTCCTTCCAAGAGGAGACCATTGTAAAGAACGAGATCGGCCTTCTGCAAGGCGAGCAAATCACTGCGCGCGGCCTTGTAGGCGTGGGGATCGATGCCTTCCCCAATGAGGTTGGTCACTTCGGCCACTTCCTCGCCTCCCACTACCTGGCGCGTGATGTCCGCGATCATTCCGGTCGTGGCAGTGATGCGGTAGGGGTGGGAGAAGGAACTGGCAACGCTCTTGGCTCCCTCCTTGTCCCGGCAAGAGGCGATTCCAAGAAGCAAAACCAAAGCACCTGTGGAGGTGAGAAGACGAAAGAAAAGTGAGTTCATGGCCCTGAATTAGCCCGGGCTAATTTTAATAGCAACTTAAAAAATAATTTTCCTTTGCTCTTTTTTTTTGGGCTCGTTTTTTTGGTCATTCCGGGGAGCGGGCTGGGAGGGGGTTGCGCTCTTTTCCGCGTAAAATTGTCCAATCTCACCAATTCGGGGGAGTAGGGAAACATCCGGATGGGGGCCGCCGTAGCGGGCGGCCCGGTTTCCTTTCCTGACATGAAACAACGATTTTTTGATAAAAAGGCTCTCGTCGCGACTGCCCTGGCGATTTTCTCTGGAGCAGGCTTGCGGGCCGCAGAGCCTACCGGTGAGGCCCTCTACGGTCTCTACTGTGCGGCTTGCCATGGACCCGATGGCAAGGGCGCGGCAGGGGCTCCTTTTCCTCCCTTGGCGGGGAGCGAGTGGGTGCGAGGTGATGCCCGGCGCATGATTTCCGTGATTCTTCATGGGCTCGAGGAGCCAGTGCTGGTGCGGGCCAAGACCTACAACTTGCAAATGCCGCCCCAGGGCTCGGTGTTGAGCGATGAACAGATTGCTTCCATCGCGAGCCATGTGCGGTCGAGCTGGGGGAATCGCGACGGGGCGGTGAAGCCGGAATTGGTGGCGGAAGTGCGGGCGGAGAACGCAACACGGGAGAGTCTTTGGACCGCTCCCGAGCTTCTGATGAAGCATCCCCTCCCGCCCTTGCCCCGCCATCGCTGGGGAGTGAGCAATCTGACCGTGACCGTCTATGAGGGCGAGTGGGAAGAGATGCCGGATTTCAGCCAGCTCACCTCGGTGTCCGAGGAAAAGGAAGAAGGCCCTATCAGCCTCAGTCAAGCGGGCGGCCGGAAGGAGAATTTTGCCGTTGTCTGGGAAGGGACGATGGAAAGTCCCGGCGACCACGATAGCAATTTCTTTGTCTCTTCGGTGGGTGGGCTGCGACTCATTTACAACGGGCAGGAGGTTTTTCACCTCAAGGGTCAGGGTCAGCATTACCGCCACACCAGTGCGCGGGCCAAGGCGGTGAAAGGAACCAATTCCTTCCGTCTCGAGTATTTTCAAAAAGGTCCCCGTGGGGGGCTCGCCCTTCATCGGAGCGGCGGCTCCATGGGCCTTCATCCTCTCACCGACACTGACCGCGATGCCGATGCGAAGGATTTTCCGGATATCTTTCTCTTCCCGGAGAATGGCCGGAGCACGCTCTATCGCAACACTATCGAGGGGGTGAGCCCCCGGGCCATCGGGGTCGGTCTCGAGGGCGGGATCAACTATGGTTTCAGCGCCTCTACCCTTGCGCTGGAATTGCTTTGGCAAGGAAAGTTCATCAATGCGGGGCAACACTGGACCGTGCGCGGCACCGGGGCCACTCCTCCGGCGGGCGAACAGGTGGTCTCCCTCGGGCGTGGACTGGGAATTGGCCCCTTGCCCAGGCCGTCCGGGCAAAAATGGCCGCGCGCCTTTCCCCTGGATTGGCAAGTGCTCTTCCTGGGCTACGATTTGGATGAACAGAACCGACCGGCCTTTCGCTATCGCGCCGGGGAGCTCCTGATCGTGGATCAGCCCCTTCCCGGTGAGGGGGAAAGTCCTTCATTGCAGCGGAAGCTGACCATCACGGTGCCGCCGACGGGGGCGGGTGATTGGGCGCTGCGTCTTGTCTCCGGCCAAGAGCTACAGGCGCGAGAGGACGGTTTCCTGGTTAATGGAGCCCTCACGATCTCCGCTTCGGCCCCGGGCGCTCTCCAGCAACGGGGTTCCGATCTTTATCTCTCGCTCGCTGGCCTGACTGCCGGCGAGCACTCTTTGGCAATGACATACACTTGGATTCAACCATGAAGGCTCTTTTATCCACACTTTCGCTAGCCGGGGCGGTGACCCTTGCCGCCGCGACCCAGGACGATTTCTACCGCCGCGAGGTCATTCCACTGCCCGCTGGCACGGAGGCCGAGGTGGGCAGCATTGCGCTGCTTCCCGAGAAGAAGCTCGCCATCTCCACCCGACGGGGGGAAATCTGGATTGCGGAAGGAGCCTACGGGGAGGACCTTTCGCAGGTCTCCTGGACGCGCTTCGCCTATGGCCTGGAGAGCTCCTTCGGCATGTTTTGGAAGGATGATGCTCTCTACGTCACTACCCGCACCGATTTGAGCCGCTTGCAGGATCGCGATGGCGACGGGGAGGCTGATCGCTTCGAGATCGTCAGCCAGGACTGGGGCTTTGACGCCACCTACCACCAGTTTGCCTTTGGTTCCGAGCCGGACCAGGCAGGCGATGTCTGGGTGGCCCTGTGCCAATTGGGAGGGAGTTCCAAATGGCGTGGCTGGATGATCAAGGTCGCCCCTGATGGCACCACCACCCCCGTGGCCTCGGGATTGCGTTCGCCGGGGGGAGTGGGTTTCAATGCCGAGGGAGAGACCTTTTTCACCGACAATCAGGGCACTTGGAATGGCACTTCATCCGTGCGCCATGCCAAGCCCGGTAGCTTCCTGGGCTTTCCAACGGGCTTCGAGTATTATGCTGAGATTCCGGATCAAGAGGCTCCCGCCCGCCCGAATAGTCCCAGCCGCTTCCCGACCGAGATGGCGCGCATCCCGGAACTCTACCCGCCCAGCGTGCTCTTGCCCCACGGACGCATGGGGGCCTCGCCCACCTTTGTAGTCTTGGACGAGAAAGGTCACCTCGGGCCCTTCGAGAATTCGCTTTTCATTGGCGAGCAGAGTCATTCGCAGGTCCAGCGGGTCTTCACCGAAAAAGTCAACGGCGTCTATCAAGGCGCGGCCTGGCATTTCTTAGAAGGCTTCGAGAGCGGGCTCGTCCCCGGCAAATTGGCCGACGATGGCACTCTCTTTGTGGGCGGCACCAACCGGGGGTGGGGTTCCCGGGGCACGCGCGGCTTCACCCTGGAGCGCGTGCGCTGGAATGGCCAGGTGCCCTTCGAGACCTCGCAAATGCGGGCCCTCCCCGATGGCTTTGAGCTGACCTTTACCGAAACCGTCGATCCCACCACGGCGGGCGACCCCGCCAGCTACGCCATGGAAGCCTGGACTTATATTTATCAATCCAGCTACGGCAGCCCTGAGGTGGACCAGAGCACACCCGTAATCAAGCGGGCAACCGTTTCCCCCGATGGCTTGCGCGTGCGGCTGCAGGTGGAAGGCCTCGTGAAGGGTCATCTCCATCGTCTCGATTCCTCTGGGGTGCGAAGCAAGTCCGGTCGCGCGCTCTGGCATCCGGTGGGGTATTACACGCTCAACGAGATTCCGGCTGCCCCTCCGCAGGCTGCCCAGACGGCCCCCCCCAAGCCGCCGAACGGTTGGGTCAAGTTGCCCTGGGAGGAGAAAAAGGAACTCCTCGTCGGTATGTTCGGCCCCAGTTTGGCAGAACAAAAGCAGGTGCAGGAGGCGGTTCCCAGAAAGGCCGCCGTCCCCGCGCCCGAACCGGCGCGCGTTCTCCTCTTTTGGCAATGCCAATATCCCCACACTAGCATCGCGACCGGGAATTTTGCCTTGTTGGAAATGGCTAAAAGGACCGGGGCCTTCACGATCACACTCAGTGACGACCCGGCGGATTTTCACCCCAACTATCTGGCTCAGTTCGATGTCGTTCTCTTCAATAACACCACCAGCTTCGAGCAAACCATCGGACCGGATGGGCAAAAGGCTTTGCTGAGCTATCTGAAAGCCGGCGGGGGAGTGGTCGGCATTCATTCCGCCTCCGATAGCTGTCGCACTTGGCCCGAGGGAGTGGCGATTATGGGGGGCATCTTTTACTGCCATCCTTGGTCGCCCAAAGGCACCTGGGCTTTTCAGCTGGAGTCCCCCGATCACCCGCTTAACCGGGCCTTTGACGGCCAAGGCTTCTGGCATTCGGACGAGATTTATCTCTATCGCGAGGGAACTTTCGACCGCCAGCACTCCCGCGTCCTGGTGAGTCTCGATATGTCCAAGGAGGAGAATCAAACATCCGACCAGCTCTATCAGAACGTGGCCCATTTCATCCAAGAGGACGGCGATTATCCCGTCAGCTGGGTGCACAAGGTGGGCACGGGCCGGGTCTTTTACACAAACTTCGGCCACAACGCCTCTTCCTTCTGGACCCCTGCCATCCTGCAGCAGATTCACGACGGCATCCAATATGCCGCCGGGCACCTCGAGGCCGAGGCTATTCCTTCCGCCGCTTTGCCGGAGCCCGCCCCCTGTGCCTGCGCGCCCGAGGCCCATTGAGCGCTGGCACCGTCATCCTGCTAAGGAAATAGTTGGCAGGAGCCTTGTGCTTTCCCGAACTCCCGTGAAACACTGGCTGGATGGCCATCCAACCAGAATGTGAAGGATAGTGGCCTGTCTGGGCAGACTCACGAACACGGCGAGAAAGCCAACGGACGGGTCACGACGCGCCGCATTGCCGTCACTCAGGAACTGGATTCGATGCAACCGTCGCTTCGCAAAAGGTGGGAAGCGCTCACGAGTCTCGTCATGATCGTAAGCGAGAGCTGCTCGGTGTCAAAAAAGAAGGAGTGGCGGCGGAAGTCGTTCTCGGTCAGAATTATGTAGAAGGAAGTGAATGGAATCGCCATCCTGCGCCGCATGGCCCCAAACCTCCTCAAAGCCGCCCCCCTCAAGCAAGAAGTCTCTCCCCATGAGCGAGATGAGGGCCAGAGCAGCCTGGGGCAACAAACTCCTCTCCCCACCTGGATGACGCCGAAGCGGTAGTGTTTTGAAATTTGTTTCCATCCCAGAAAGAAAATGTTAGTGGGATCTGTTGCAATGGGATGAGGATCGTTAAGTGGCGGTCTGAATTCCTTGCAATGTTTTTTTGATAATGATGATTATGAAGAACAAGCAACAGATGGGCGGAGTGAACGGGGTTGGTTGGCTGGGAGTGCTCATGGGGCTAGGCATTCTTTCACTTTCGGCGGAGGTGGTGCCGCTGACCGAGAACTGGCATCTTTACGATCCAGAAGGGAATTCCAGCCTTTCGGCCCAGTCGGCCACGGGATTCGAAGCGACCATTTCGGATCTGGAGGATCCCACCATTGCGGGGAATCGTCCTGCCGTGGTCCAGGAGTTTGAACCGGTCGATGTTTCCGAGGTGGGGGCTTCCTTGCGGGTTCAGTTCGACGTCGAACTTCTGACCGAAGTCATAGACCAAAATGACACCGATTTCCGTTTCTCGTTCTACGATACGAGCACGAACTTCGAGATCATTGTGGGGATGGTGGATTTGGGCAGCCCTAGTGGCACGGGCATGCGCCTGCGTGTCGACAATTACATCAGCACCCGCACCGTCGATGAAGTCACTGAGGAGGAGATCCCGAGTGATTTCGAGCCCGGAGATTACTCCCACCTCGGTGAGGGGGGAGGCACCCTTTCGCCCAGCGGGGGCAATCCGGGGGGAGACGGTCTCAAGTTCCTGCAGGATGTGCATAGCTTCGAGGCTACGGTGACTCGTATCTCTCCCAGTGAGCTGGAGATTGTCACCCAATGGGTCGTTGAGCCGACCGGAGGATTTGAACAGCGTTGGGCGAGTGTCGCGGCGGTCTTGAATGAGGCGGAACCCGTCAATACCAACGACGTCCCACCCGGGGGAGGCTTCCAGACGATCAACGGATTTGGATTTCGCTTGAATGATGCCAATCCCTTCAATGCCGACGGAAACGATGAAACGGTGGAATCGGGGAGTTACCGCATCTCGAGCTTGCAGATTGATCGGAGTGTGTTGGTGAGCAATCCTGACGATTGGTTTCTGTATAAGGGCGAGGGCGATGAAATCACGAATCTGACCGGAGTGAGTGCCGATGGCTTCACTGCCGAGATTGGAGCGGTGGCCGAGGGGGTGGCCTTGCCCGCGATCACCCAGCAGTTTGCTCCCCTGGCCCTGAGCGAGGTGGGCCAGTCCATCGAGGCGAGTTTCGACCTCAAGCTGTTGAGCGATGTCTACAAGGGAAGTGATACCGACTTCCGTTTTGGCTTCTTCGATACCGCCAGTAATTTTGAATTTGTTCTCGGAATGATCGACTTCGGTCCCCCCGGCGGCACCGCGATGCGCATTCGTGTCGATGATCACATCAGCAGCTACGAGGAGGGAGAGGAGTTGACTCCCTTTATTGAAGGCGACTTCGCGGTCTTTTTGAGTGCGGGGGGAACCTTGGGCCAAAGTGGCGATCCCAATTTGGTCGGCTTGCAGTTCCCTAATGACACCAGCCGGTTCGTGACCCGGGTGACCCGGATCTCCGAGACCGAGGTGGAGATGGCCACCACTTGGTATAATGATCCTGTGACCGGCCAGTTCACCGCTATCACGGCCACGGCATTGATTGATGAGAGTGCTCCCCCTAACCCCGATGATGTGCCCCCCTCCGGAACCTTTACCCAATTGAATGGTTTCGGTTTCCGCATTTTTGACGCGCATCCCTTCGAGGATAGCGAAAATCCATCGGTGGACTCGGGAAGTTTCGAGATCTCCAACTTCCGGCTCCGCTACTGTGGAGCCCCTGTCGAGGTGGTCACGGAGGGGATCGAGGTGATCGGCATCACGTTGCAGCCGGAGAGCGGGGATTATCTTGTGGAATGGGTTGCCGAGGATGGCGCGTCCTATGACGTCTACAAGAGCCTGGATTTGGTGGATTTTGGCGAGAATCCTGTGGCTACGGTCGTCGCCAGCGGGCCCACGGGTAGCTATCTCATTCCTGCCACTGAAGTGGCTACGGATGGCCGGGCGTTCTTTCGCCTCAGCAAGCAATAAGCATCGTTTTGTTTGACTGCGAAGTTCTAGCTACAAGAATGTGACGATGAGGCTCATCGTCACATTCTATTTTCTTTCTCTGCTTTGCTTACGGGGAGGAGAGGAAGAATTCCTCCACCGGGGCAAGGAATTTCGCGTTTTTCGCACGGAGCCAGAAAAGGTGCGCTTGCTCTGGCTGGGCGAGGACGGAAAGCCGCTTTTCACCTTTCGCGCGGCCAGAAAGGCTTTGCAAAATCAGGGGGAGGAGGTGCTGATGTTGACCAATGGCGGCATCTTCGAGCCCCGCCAAATTCCCTCCGTGCTCTATCTCGAGAAGGGCAAAGAGTTGCGCCCACTCAACCTGCGTGACGCCCCCGGCAATTTCTTCCTCAAACCCAACGCCCTTTTTTATCTCCAGAAATCGGCCGACAAAATGGTAGCCGGGGTGGTGGAAAGTCAGGCCTATGCCAAGTGGAGCGTGGAAAAAAAAGCCTCCCTCTGGGCCGCCGTGCAATCGGGTCCCGCCCTCTTGCTGGAGGGCCAGACTCACCCCGCCTTCAACGAGGGATCGAACAGCGAACTCCTCCGCAATGGCGTGGGCGTGGATGGCGAGGGGCGGGTCGTCTTCGTGATCACCAAGGGCGAAACGATGGTGAACCTCTGGACTTTTGCGGACTGCTTCCGCGCTTTGGGCTGCCGCAACGCCCTTTTTCTCGATGGCGATATTTCCCAAATGAAGGTGAACCCCACTGCGACCGTGAAGGGGCACGGCTTTGCCTCGATTTTTGCTGTGGTCGCGGATTAGGTGCTCTTCGCTAGCTGCTCAGGGGGGGCTGACTTTGCCATCCTGGTTTTTCTTGAGGTTCCGCGGCTTGGGGACTTGCCACCCCAGAAACCCGAGTCTAAGGGTCTTCTCATGCGACTCTTTATTCCCTTGCTCGCGGGTGCCCTTTTCGCGGTTTCTTCCTCGCTACCAGCCAATGAGGCCGTCTGGCTTGACCATTATGAGGCCGGGCTGGAGAAAGCCGCCGCCGAGGACAAAGATTTGCTGATTACCTTCGTGGGCTCCGATTGGTGCGATCAATGCCAGGTGCTCCGCGAATCCGTGCTGACGAAAAACGAATTCACCCGCGCTCTGGGACGCGACTTCGTTTTTGTGGAGCTGGATTTTCCTCAAAGCAAACCCGCCATTGCCGAGCGCAACGAACCCATCCGGGTGCAGTATGGCATCAAAGGCTACCCGGTGCTGGTGACCGCCGACGAGAATGGCCATCCCTACGGCGTGGTCCGCTATTTGCACGATTGGCGGGTGACCGACTATGTGGACGCCGTCAAGGATCAGCAGGACAACCGTTTGACTCGTGATGAAGCACGGCAGGAATTCGAGGCCGCGCAATCCGATGAGGACCGCGTCACCGCCTTGGAGAAACTGCTCCGGGCCGTGCCCGAAACCAGTATCTTGGGAATGTATGAAGCGGAATTCCAAGCTTTGCGGGAGGCCTCCAAGGACCAGTCTCCTCTCGTCGCCGAAGTGGTGGCCAAGGAGCGCACCGAGAATCTGCAAACTGAACTCGTCCCCCTGATGAACAGCAAGCGCTATCAGGAAGCCGTTGCGCTCTGTGATGACTATCTCTCCCATGAGACCTTGAAAAAAGGGGAGCGCCAGATGGCTCTGGCTTTCAAATACTATTCTTTAATGGAGATTCCTGATTATCAAGAAGCGATGGAGACCGCCCAGACCCTGCAGGAAATCGATCCCGCTTCGCCCATTGGCCAGCAAGCCTTCGGCCTCGTCAAACGGGCCGAGAAGCTTCTCCTGGCGGCTCGGGAAAAAGAAGCCACTCCCGCTTCCACGCCAGACGAGCCTGCCGTCGCAGGGGTGGGAGAAGCCGCTCGTTCCGACGGGCAAGAGGCGGAAGTCGCCAAGACTGAAGGGGTTGCTCCCGCTCCGGCTAAGAGCGAGCAGGAGCCGTCGCAAAAAGTTGACACCCAAGAAGCCAGCGCAAAAGCTCTCGCAGCCGTGGAAGCGGCTCTCAAAGAAGCCGAAGCAGCCTTGAAAACCGCCCGGGAGGCCCATGAAGAGTCGCTCGCGGAGCAGCAAGCGCCCCAAAAAGAAGAGGGCGGGGAATCCACTTGGGACGAAAGCCAAGTGAGCGCTTTTGAGAAACGGGCCCGGGAACTCACCCGCCAAGCGGAGGCCCTGCGTCAACAAGCGGAGAAGTTGAGAAAGGCCTCTCAGCAATAATTCTCCTCTTGAGCGGTATTTCAATTTGACTAATCGCTCCGGCAGCGGCGTTGTAGTGGAGTATGAAATCAAAAACACTCGCGGTCGCTTTTCTGGGAATCTTTGCGGCCTCTGCTTCGGCAGAACTCACTTGGCACACGGATTTTGAGAAAGGCCAGAAAGCGGCTGAGGAGGCTGGCAAGAATCTCCTTGTCGATTTCACCGGCTCGGACTGGTGCCACTGGTGCATCAAACTGAAAGAGGAAGTCTTCGACCAAGAGGCTTTCGAAGCGGTGGCCGAGGATTACGTCCTCGTCGAGCTGGACTTCCCCAACGACGAAAGCCTCGTCTCTCCCGAACAACGGAAGAAAAACGAGGAACTGGCCCTCAATTACTCGGTGGAAGGCTTCCCTACTGTCCTTCTTTTCGATTCCGCCGGCCGACCCATTGCCCGCACCGGTTACCAACAGGGAGGAGCGGAAGCCTATCTCAAGCATCTCGCCGAAATCACCCAGCCCTATGAAAACCTGAAAAAGGCTGACGGCGAAGAACGGGAAGAGGCCTTGGCCACTTTCCTTTCCAACACCAACCCCTCCGACATCGAGGCTCACTTCGAAAAGGAATTGGACGAACTCAAAAAACTTGATCCCGAGGATGAACGGGGCGTCCAGGCCGAGCTTGCGAGTGCGAAGCGCTTGGCCGAATTCCAGTCCAAGATTGAAGAGAAATTCATGGCGGGCGAGTTCGACAAGGCCCTCGCCGATGTTGACTCCTATCTCGCCAAGCACGAACCAAAGGGAGAGGAACTGCAGTTCATCCTGATGGCCCGCCTCACCGTCTACGTGGAGCAGGGCAAAAAAGAGGAAGCCTTCGCTGCTGTTGATGAAGTCGCCAAGGTTTTGCCGGAATCTGATTTCGCTCAGAATGTCGAAGTCATCAAAAACAACATCACCGCCCACCTCCAGCAGCGGGCGGAAATGGAAGAAGAATCCCCTGAACAGGAAGAGGCTGACTCCGAATAAGGAGTGATATTCTAAAATCACTTGAACAGTTTTCTCTTGACCAACTGTCAGGAGAGGTTCTAAAGTGCTGGCGAACGAACCCGAAATCGCCATGGTCTCCGCCTCCGAAGAAGAAACAAAGATGTCTGAAAAGTCCGATAAACAGAAAGCCAGCCGCGCCGTCGTGGTTGATGAGAAATTGAACCAAGCCCGCGCCAAGAATCTGGATTTGGCGATCACCCAGATTCAGAAAGATTTTGGCGAGGCTGCCATCATGCGCCTGGGAGACGACACCCGCATGGATGTCGACGCCATTCCGACGGGCAACTTGCTCATTGACCGCGCGCTCGGGGTGGGTGGCTTTCCGCGCGGTCGGGTGATTGAGGTCTTTGGGCCGGAGAGTTCTGGAAAGACGACCCTCACCCTCACCGCCATTGCGCAGGCTCAGAAGGCGGGGGGATTGGCGGCCTTCATCGATGTGGAGCATGCGCTCGACCCCTCCTACGCGCGCAAGCTGGGGGTGAATACCGATGACTTGCTGGTTTCCCAACCTTCTTCAGGTGAAGAGGCTCTGCAGATTTGTGAAACACTCGTTCGCTCCAATGCTCTCGACGTGGTGGTGCTCGACTCGGTGGCTGCTTTGGTGACCCGGCAGGAACTTGATGGCGAGATCGGGGACTCGACCGTGGGCGCGCAGGCCCGTCTGATGAGCGCGGCGATGCGAAAGTTGACTGCGAGCATCTCCAAGGCCCGCACGGTGTGCATCTTCACCAACCAGATTCGGGAAAAAATCGGAGTGATGTTCGGTAGCCCGGAAACCACCCCGGGTGGACGGGCCCTCAAGTTTTTCTCTTCCGTGCGGGTCGATATCCGTCGCATCGGGCAAATCAAGGGCACCGATGGCGTGGTCACTGGCAGCCGCACCAAGATCAAACTGGTCAAAAACAAAGTGGCTCCACCCTTCACCGAAGCAGAATTCGACATCATGTATAATGAGGGAATTTCTTCCGTGGGCTCTCTGCTCGATTTGGCCTTGGAATTCGGAATCGTGCAAAAGCGGGGCAGTTGGTTCAGCTACGATGGCAATCAGCTCGGGCAAGGTCGCGATGGTGCGAAGACCGCGCTCAAGGAAAACGAAGAGCTTTACCTCGAAATCGAGGACAAGGTGAAGGCCGAGATGGCCAAGTAGGTTTTCCTTGGCGGGCTCCGAAGCCCTGACTGGAGAATTTTGATGACGGCGGCTTGTGCAAGCCGCCGTTTTTGCGCCCCGGGGCCTCCTTTGCAGTCATCGTCCCAGAGAGGGGACCCGAGCCACTAGATTTACGGAAAGGCGAGATTTTTGGAAGGAGCTTCGGGTCCCCCGGCCTTGAATGAGGCCGTCGACCAGCCAAGTGAGCATGGACCCGTGAGGTCTGAGGCTTTTTTTCGCAAGGTAGAGGCAATTTTGGGAGCGAAGACTGCGCAGGGATTGCCTGTTTGTCGGAGTAAAGGGTAAATTTGGGGCGAAGAGAGAGCTCTTGGGCGCGCGTATTTTGGAGAAAGAGCAAGAAAATCGTTTGTCTGCTTGACGATACCCCCTGGTCTGTGCAGCCTGCGCCTCCTTTCACCGTAAGCATGGCAGCAAAAATTTACACAGACAAAGACGCCGACCTCTCTTCTCTCCAAGGCAAGAAGCTCGCCGTCATCGGTTTCGGTTCCCAGGGCCACGCCCACGCTCTGAACCTGAAAGACAGCGGATGCGAGGTCATCATCGGCCTCTACCCCCAATCCAAGTCCCGCGAAGTCGCTGAGAAGCTCGGTTTCCAGGTGATGGACACCGGCGAAGCGATCGCGGCGGCCGACGTGATTTTTGTCGCGGTCCCGGATACGGTTATCCCCTCTGTTTACGAGAGCGACATCGCTCCCAACCTGACCGAAGGCAAGTGCCTCCTTTTCTCCCACGGTTTCGCCATTCACTTCGAGACCATCACTGTTCCCGACAATATCGACGTCATCATGGTCGCTCCCAAGGGCCCGGGTCACACCGTCCGGAGCCAGTTTGTTGAGAAGAAGGGCGTTCCCACTTTGATCGCCATTCACCAAGACGCCACCGGCCAGGCTCATGACATTGCTCTGGGCTGGGCCAAAGGCATCGGCGGCACTCGTGCGGGTGTCTTCGAGACCAATTTCCGGGAAGAAACCGTCACCGACCTTTTCGGTGAGCAGTGTGTTCTCTGCGGTGGAGCGAGTGCCCTCGTCAAAGCTGGCTTTGAGACCCTCGTGGAGGCTGGCTACCAGCCCGAGATGGCCTACTTCGAGTGCTTGCACGAATTGAAGCTCATCGTCGATCTCATGGTCGAGAGCGGCATCGCCGGTATGCGTTTCTCCATCTCCGAGACCGCGGAATACGGTGACGTGACCGTTGGCCCCAAGATTATCGATTCCTCCGTCAAGGAGCGCATGGCGCAACAATTGAAGGCTATCGAGAACGGAGAGTTTGCCAAGGAGTGGACCGATGAGTATAATGCCGGCGGCAAGAACTTCGATGCGATTCGTGAGAAAGAAGCCCAGCACCCCATTGAGGATGTGGGCGGCAAGCTCCGGAGCATGATGAGCTGGCTGGGAGACAAAAAAGTTGGTAAGGGCCAGAGCCAAGCCAGCTACGTCTCCGGCTCCAACTAAGAAAGACAGATTTCACAACAGATTTGGGAAGTCCGGTGGGGACCGGCTCCCATTCCAAAGCCGCGCGGTGGGGGCCGCGCGGCTTTACTTTTTTCCGCAAAAAGGTGTTAGGGCGCTTTATCTCGACCGTATGGCAATGATTGACTTGATGCGGTCTCAATTTTGTAGAGACTCGGAGTCGGTTCAAAAAAAGCAGCACTAACACATGACAAAAGCAAACGAAGTAAATCGCATGCGACTCCTCTGGGCAGGATTCGTCGCGATCTTGGCGGCCGGGGTCGGTTTCGGCGTCCGGGGAGGTATTTTCACCAACTGGGCTGATGAGTTCGGTTTCTCAGGAGCCCAGCTGGGGATGATTGGGGGAGCGGGTTTCACCGGCTTCTGTTTCGGCATCATCATCGGGGGGGTGATCGTGGACAAGATTGGCTATGCCAAGCTCGTCATCGCGGCTTTCCTCTTCCACACCATCTCTGCTTTCGTGACTCTGGGAGCCACGGAAGGACAATCCACCGAGGTGGCCTTCAACTTCCTCTATTGGGGAACTTTCATTTTCGCTCTAGCGAATGGAACCCTGGAAGCGGTGGCGAATCCTCTCGTCTCGACCTTGTTCCCCAATAAGCGGACTCATTACCTCAACATTCTGCACGCCTCTTGGCCGCTCGGAATGGTCATCGGTGGTCTCATCGGTTGGTTCCTCGGCTCCGGGGAAAACGCCATGCACTGGAAGGGCCAGCTCGCCCTCTACTTGGTTCCCACACTGGCCTACGGCGTCATGTTCTTCGGCCAGAAGTATCCTCAGTCCGAGGCCTCGGAGAAAGGCCTGTCCTTTGCCCAGATGTTCCGCGAAGTCGGTTACCTCAGTGGTGCGGTGGTTTGCTTCATGCTCGCCCTTTTCGCGCGCGATACCGTGAACACTATCACTGGTCCTGGTGTGGCTCCTACCTTGGCCGCTCTCGTCGTCGGCATCGGTCTCTTCGTGCTCACTCTCAAGCTGACGGGTGGATACGCAGGCAGCGTGCTTCTCTTCTTCCTCTTCATCGCCCACGTGCTCGTGGGTGCGGTGGAATTGGGAACTGATGGCTGGATTCAGAACATCACCGGTGTGATCTTGAACCCTACCCAGGGCAAGATTCTCTTTGTCTTCACCTCCCTTCTCATGTTTGTCCTGCGCTTTGCCGCTGATGCCATCGAGAAGAATCTCCGCATGAGCCCGGTGGGTCTCCTGCTGACTTGTGCGGTCATCGCGGTTATCGGTCTCAATGCCATTGCCGCCATTAGTGGTTTCGGCTTCGCCTTGGGTGCGGTCGCCATCTACGCGATTGGTAAGACCTTCTTCTGGCCGACCATGTTGGCGGTGGTTGGGGACCGTTTCCCCTCCACAGGTGCGGTGGCCATGAGCTTGATGGGTGGCGTGGGCATGATGTCTGCCGGCCTCATTGGTAATGTCGGCCTGGGTTACCTCAAGGACCGTTACGCGGTGGATGAGCTCAAGACCGAGAACGCGGCCTTGTATGAGCAATACAAGAGCGAAGGCGATCCGAGCTCCTTCTTCGGGGTGGGTGAGGTGCAGCCTCTCGATGGTAAATTGCTGGAAGAAGCGAAGAATGCGGGTGACGAGCGCACTAGCGAGCAAACCGCCGTGGTGGAAGCCGACGTTCGCGGTGCCCGTCGCACTTTGCGCACCGACGCCCTCATCCCGGCTGCGATGGCCCTGATTTACTTGGGCATGTTGCTCTACTTTAAGAAAATCGGTGGCTACAAGCCCCTCACCATTGAGGATGAGGAGAGCGTCAAGGCTCAGAAAGCCGCCGCCGAACACGCGGGCGAGGCTTAATCCGCTTTTTCCGTTCTACCACCTTTTCATTTTCCAAGCCTGCTCTCCGGAGCAGGCTTTTTTCGTGTTGGAGAATGCCGCTCCCTCGTCGAGGCTCCCTCCATGAAGTTTGCCATTGCGCGAGAGGGGCGGGAGGGAAGTGAAATCGTCGAGGATGAGCTGGCGGTGGAGGAACCTCTGCAAATCACGGTCGACGGCTTTCCGGTGGCGGTGGTGATGCGCACGCCAGGCCATGATGCCGACCTGGTGGCGGGCTTTCTCCTCACCGAGGGCTTTGTGGACTCTCTGGCGGAAGTCGCTCGCATCGATCTCGAGCAGAAGGAGAATCATGCCCTTGTCTTTCTCGCCGATGGTGTGGAATTCGACCGGGCCAAGCTCAGTCGCCATCTCTTCAGTGCGTCTTCCTGTGGGATTTGCGGCAAGGCCAGCATTGAGTCGATTCGGCAGCATCATGAGCCCGTGGGGGAGGGATTTCAGTTGGCGCGCACGGCCTTGCTGACCTTTCCGGACAAACTCCGCGCCGCCCAGCAAGCCTTTGCGCGCACGGGGGGCATTCACGCCGCCGGGCTTTTTGATGGGGAGGGCCAGTTGCTGGTCTTGCGGGAGGATGTCGGCCGTCACAATGCCATCGACAAGGTCATTGGTTGGGCAGCGGACGAGGGGGTTGCTTTGGCTGAGACTGTCCTCCAGGTCTCGGGGCGGGTTTCCTTTGAGGTGATGCAAAAGGCCCTCGCCGCAGGGATTCCCGTGGTCGCCGCCATTTCCGCACCCTCTTCCTTGGCAGTGGAGTTCGCCCGCGAGAGTGGCCAAACGCTCATCGGGTTCCTCCGCCCGCCCACTTTCAATGTTTATGCGGGCGGGGAGCGGCTCTCGTGAACGGGGCTGCTAGCGTTCCTGCACCCAGATGCCGAACTCGGCCGCTTGCTCAAAGGGGAAACCATTGACCTCGCGGGTGACGAGGCGGTGGAAGCGGTTGATGAGGGGCTGGCCGGAATTGATCTCACCCGTACGGTGGGAGTCGAAGTAGAGGCGCAGCCGGAGAGGTTCCGGCAGATTCGGGCCATCGAGGGTGAGATTTCCCCGGAAGGGGCCGCTTGCCTGGTAGTCCACACTATCGATGGAGTACTCGCCCTGCAGGTCGCCCCCGAGACCAGCGAGGATTCCCGCCGTGCCCGCCGCATTCAGGTAAAGATTGAAGATGTTCAGCACTTGCGAGGCCGTGCCTTCCTCGTTTTCCCGTCCTTTGAATTTGAAAAAGGCATTAGGAAAGCCTTCCGCGAACTCCTCGGCGGGCCAGTCGGGGTAGGTGCTCACTGTGGCGCTGGTGCGGAAGAAGCCGCGTTGGTTGGCTGCGAGGGTCGGGGTGAGATCGAACCCACTCTCGGCGGAGCCGTCGATGGGATAACTGCTCTGACCAACCCGGTTCCAGCTTTCGAGATCGGTGGACGCATCGAGGTAGCGGATTTCGCCGGGCTGGGCCCCCGTGAGCACCCGGGGCCCGGTGAGGGGGGAGAAATCGAGCTCGGCGCGGCTCGTGCTCAAGCTGATGGTGGGGAGGGAGATGTTGTCGTCGTTTTCTCCCAGCAACGCAATGGGGTGGAAGTTGGAGACGTTCTGATTCTCAAAAGTGATCGAGTTGATTTTGGCGGGCTCGCCATTGATGATGGTCTGAACCACCGCGCGACTACTGGGCACGTAGGTGCTGGGATTGGTATTGCCGGTGTAGGGGCCAGAGACGACTCGACCGATGTGGGTATGGCGACCGCGAAAGTCCGGGTTGCCTGCGACGCCGGTGATGAGAATTTCCGCGCCAGCGGTATTGGGCTCCAGCAGGCTGCGATTGGCCAAAGCCACCGCAAATTGTTGGCTCGGCCCTACTATCCCAGCGGCATTGGAAAAGCGATCTCCCCAGGGGCCGGCGGAGTCGTTGAAGTCGTTGTGGAACTGGTCGATCATCTCGTTCTGCATTGACCAGCCGGGTGAGTTGTTGGTGCCGAAGGTCTTTTTGCCGAGGGAAAGGTAAGGATGTTCGCCAGTGATACGGAGGATGTCCTCGTTGTCGTAGAAGGGTCCGCTGGTGACCTCTCCGGTGACTTCATCGAGGTAGGAGAGCTTGGGATCCTCCTTGATCATGAAGCGCCGCACCATGGTGGAGCCGTTGTAGAAGAGGCTCACATAGGGATTGTCGGAGGTCCAGGTGCCATTGTTGTTTGTGAAGGTGGCCATCTTGGAACTGGTGGCGCTGAGGAAGAGGGTCGCACTCGGAGGGTTGGCGGAAGAGTTGGCCGCGACGATGGTGTAGGCCGTTCCTCCCGGCAGGAGGGTGCCATTGGCATCGGCAGGCACGTATTCGCCGTGGGGGTTGTTGACCGTGGTGGCCAGCTTGCTGCGGAAGTGGCGGGTTTCGGTCTCGGCCAAGAGCATGAAGAGGCCTACATTGCGGGGGGCGTGCTGGTAATCGAGTTCGATCACGAACTGGTAGTCGTTGGGTGGGGCGTCGTTAGTGAATTCGACGTCCACGATGGCGTAGATGCCTTGGGCAAAGACGCTGGCCGTGCTGGCGAGAAAGGCGAGAAGGAGAGACTTCATGGAGTGGTGAGGGAAAATGTGCCGAAAATGGGTTGAGCGCCGTCGTCGAAGAATGCGGTGCCATCCATCCGTCCGTGGGTGGCGGAGTCCGAGGCCAGTTCGAAGCGGAAGGGGACGTAGTTCTCCGAAAAGATCACCAGCGAGGCGGTGTAGGGCGTGGCGAACTCTTCCCAGACCTCGGTGATGGGAGAGGACCCCTCGCCAATCGTGAGGGTGCCCTCATCGCCGATGGTGGCATCGGCTGCATTCAGCTGCACGACGAGGGTGGTGCTTCCTTCGTCCTCGAGCTCGAAGGTCAGGGTGCGGCCCAAGTAGCTTTGGGGTAGGGTGTAAGGGTGCTCGATGAGGGTGGTGCGGAAGAAGGCGCGGGGTTCGCCACTGGTGGGGAAGAGCTCCTCCCCACCGCTCTCGCCATCGCGAAAGCGTTCGCTGGTGCTCCATTCCTGCAGGTCGGGGCTGCTCGCGACTTGCAAAATACTGTTTGCCGGTTGTTCCACCCGGAGGGCGCTGGCCTCGGCAGTGAAGGGGGGCGCGAGGGCCGTCACCCGGGGCACTCCTTGCGCTGTTTCGTCAAAGGACTCGGCGGCCGTGCCCTGCCGGTGGATGCTCACCGACTCGATGACGACCGGGGTGGTGGGGCGATCATCGCCATCGGTCGCCGTTTCCAAAATGGCGTGGATGGTGGCGGTTCCGCTTGCGACCTCGCCGAAGATGGTGTGATCGCCGTTGAGCCAATTCGGAGTTTGCTCGGTGATGAAAAACTGCGAGCCATTGGTGTTCGGGCCGGAGTTGGCCATAGCCAGCAGGAAGGGCCGGTCAAAAGTGAGCCCATTGTCGGTTTCATCCGGAAAGCGGTAACCGGGACCATCCGTGCCCTGTCCATTGGGCGAGCCGCCCTGAATCATGAAGCCATCGATGACGCGATGAAAGATGATGCCGTCGTAGTAGGGCGTGTTGCTCCACACCACGCCGGTGGTGGAGTCGATCCAAGGCCGGGAGCCCTCGGCCAGTAGGATGAAATTGGCTGCGGTGAGGGGGGCATTCTCGTAATCCAGCACGACCGAAAAGTCGCCCAGAGAAGTCTCGAAATCGGCGAAAATTTGAGCTTGGCTGGGGAGAGCGGTCAGGAAAGCGAGGGGGAGGGAAAGGCACTTCATGTCGCGGCAGTGGGCGCACTCTAGGGGCAATTGGGGTCCTTGGAAAAGAAAACTTCCCCAGCGCTTGGGTGCCAGATGCTTAGCTGGTGGTTGTGTTCGTCACAGAGCCGCAGAGACTCAGAGCGTCGCGGAGTTTTTTTCTTAAAAAGCTCTGTGAGCCTCTGTGACTCAGCGTCTCGGCGTCGAGAATAGGTCGGCCTTGGACACAGAGTTGCAGAGACTCAGAGCTTCGCGGAGTTCTTTTCTCAAAAAGCTCTGTGAACCTCTGTGACTCAGTGTCTCGGCGTCGAGAATAGGTCGGCCTTGGTCACAGAGCCGCAGAGACTCAGAGTTTCGCGGAGTTTTTTTCTTAAGGAGCTCTGTAAGTATCTGTGACTCAGTGTCTTCGCGTTGAGAATAAGCCAGCCTTCGTCACAGAGCCGCAGAGACTCAGAGCTTCGCGGAGTTCTTTTCTCAAAAAGCTCTGTGAACCTCTGTGACTCAGCGTCTCGGCGTCGAGAATAGGTCGGCCTTGGACACAGAGCCGCAGAGACTCAGTATCTCCGTCACAAAAACGGACTCCCTTCATCACCGGGCTTGCACCGGGATTCAGACCAGCTTTTCCTTCTTCTTCCGTGAGCAAACCACCACATGCCAAGGGCTGGGCCCTTTTCGACCTCGACCAAACCATTGTTCCTTGGGATCTGCAGGTTCTTTTCTGCAACTTCGTGCTGCGTCGCGAGGGATGGCGCCGCATCCTCTTGCTACCTTTTTTCCTCCTTCTCCCGCTGGCGAAAGTGCTGGGGTCCCAGACCATGAAGCGTGTTTTTATGGGCTTTGCCTGGCGTCTTCCCGGGGACAAACTCTCGGCCTGGGGGCGAATCTTTGCTGCTGAAGTGGTGCGCGATCTTCCTTATCCCGAGGTGGTGGCGGAGATTGAGCGCCATCGCGCGGCCGGAGACACTCTCGTCCTCGTCTCCGCCAGTCCGGAGCTCTACGTCTGCCCCATTGGCGAGGCGCTGGGTTTCGATCACACCTTTGGCACGGTCGTGGAGGTGGAGGAAAGGTTGCGCTGGTTTCCTCCTTTCCCCCTGGGAAACAACAAAGGAGCGAACAAGGTCGTTCGTTTGCAGGACGAGCTGGGCCTGCAGGGCGTGCTTCCCGCCAGTGAAGGTTACTCCGACAGCAAAGCCGACCTGCCCATGCTGGCGCTGTGTGAAAAGGTGACCGCTATCCATCCTGAGGGCCTTTTCGCGCAAAAAGCGGCGGACGAAGGCTGGCGAGTCCTCACTCCGGCCAAGCCCTGGGGAGACCGCCGCGAGTTCGCCTTTGCTCTTCTCCTCATGATGCTGGGGCTGTATCGTCCCTAGCGCGCGACTCATTTTTAACTTTTTTCTTTCGGTAGCGAGAGGCGGAGTGTTTAGTCCTTCTTGAACGCGATGAGGGTGAAACGACGAAAACCGGTTCATGGATGTGGGTCCACATCCAGCAACAAGCTGCAGACAAACCGTCTGACCGGGGCTTTGGGCCTTCGTGTCGACGGTTTTTTTGTGCCCCGCTTTCCCGCCCCCTTGCTCATTGGGGGCCATTCTTATTTTCTAAATGATTTCATGAAAACCATCCTTAAACTCGCCGCGGTGGGCAGCCTCGCCGCTCTTTCCAGCTGTAAATACTCTTCTTCTGACCAAGCGGGCGAGCCCGCTGGCGGCACTCTCGTGATCACCGCCATTCCGGACGAAAAAGTCTCTGACCAGGAGGCCAACTTCGCCGCTTTGCAGGATTATCTGGCCGAGGAACTCGACATCGACGTCGAATTCTCCATTTCGGCGGACTACCCGGCGGCGGTGCAGCGCTTTAAGAATGGCGAAGTGCACCTCGTCTGGTTCGGCGGGCTCACCGGAGTGCAGGCCCGCGAGGCCGTGCCAGGTGCTCGGGCCATTGCCCAGGGCGATGTGGACCCGGAATATGTCAGCTACTTCATCGCGCACAAGTCCACGGGCTTGAGCAAGAGTGAGAGCTTTCCTGGCGAGGCCATCAAGGACCTCACCTTCACCTTCGGCAGTCCCAGCTCCACCTCGGGTCGTCTCATGCCCACCTACTTCATTCAGGAGGAAACCGGACAGGCCCCCGAGGACTTTTTCACTCAGCCAGTGCAGTTTCAGACCAAGGGGAGCCACGATGCCACGGCCCGGGCGGTGGCCAGCGGCTCGGTCCAAGTCGGCGCCCTGAGCTATAAGAAATATGAGTCCATGGTGGCCGATGGCGACATCAGTGCCGAGGATGCCCCGGTCATCTGGGTGACTCCCCAATACGCGGATTACAACCTCACGGTGCATCCCGACCTCGAGGACCTGTTTGGGGATGGCTTCATCGACAAACTGCAGACCGTGCTCGTCGACTGCGACGACAAGGAGGTGCTGAAGGCTTTCAACCGGGATGACCTCATTCCCGCCAAGAACGAAGATTTCGCCGGCATTGTGAAGGTCGCCAAAGAGCTCGACCTGCTGCGCTAGATCCCCCCTGAACTCCTGTCTGCACGTATCGATCTTCCGATTGAGGGTGCGGGCAGGAGTCTTCTTTTTTCATGTTTGAGCTCCGTCAAGCGACCCTTCGTTACGGGGATTTACCTGCTCTCCACCCCACCGATCTGAGGATCGCGGAAGGCGAGCAGGTGTGCCTCATCGGTCCCAGCGGAGCGGGCAAGACCAGTCTCCTCGGCCTTCTCAATGGCCGCTTCCTCCCCAGTGCGGGCCAGGTGCGGGCCAATGGCCGTGACTTGGCTCAATTGGGAGCCAAAGGTCTGCGGCAAGTGCGCTCGCGATTGGCCTGGGTCCCGCAGGACCTCGGCCTGGTGCCCAATCTGCGGGTTAATCAGAATGTAGCCTGCGGGCGGGTGGCGGAGAAAGGCCCCTGGGGCCTGTTGCGCAGCTTTTTGTTCATGAAAAAAAGCGAGCGAGAGGCCATTCATCACCTTCTCGAGCGACTGGGTATCGGGGAAAAGCTCTATCAGCGTGTCGATCAGCTTTCCGGGGGACAACAGCAACGGGTCGCCGTGGCGCGGGCTCTTTTTCAACAGCCTAGTGCTATTCTCGCTGACGAGCCTGTGAGCGCCATCGATCCCGAGCGCGCGCGCGACCTCATTGAGTTGCTCACCGCCGTGGCCCGGGAAGAAGACCTGACCCTTGTCGCCAGCTTGCACGATGTTGCTCTGGCCCGACGCTACTTCGACCGCATCATCGGCCTGCGGGCGGGCCGGGTGGTCTTCGATGGCGAAGCCGAAGAGGGGCTGGTGAACCAACTCTATCGCCTGGACGACCACGATAATCCGGCCTCATGAAACGGCGGTGGTTTCTCCTCAGCGGCCTGCTCCTCTTTCTGGCTGGTCTGTGGATTCTCGGGGCCCACCCTTGCGATCTGCTGCCCTCCGAGAACGGCCGCCGGGTGGCCCTCGATTTCTTCCAAGCGGCCTTTCAGCCGGCTCTGGATTACCAATCCCCGGATGCCCGCAGGGGTGATCTGCCCTTTTGGCAAAAAGTGCTCACCGCTCTTTGGCTCACCGTGCGCTATGCCGCCGTGGCGATGAGTCTGGCCTTGGTGATCGGCATCGTGGGGGGCATCCTCGGGGCGCGTCGCTGGTGGAGTCGGCCTTCCCGCCCTTTGGAAGCCCTGCGCCGCTTTTCGCGTCTCGCCGCCACCGCCCTGCGTTCCGTGCACGAGCTGATGTGGGCCCTGCTCTTCATCTCCGCAGTGGGGACTTCGCCTCTCGCCGCCGTGCTTGCCTTGGCCCTTCCTTATGGGGGAACTTTGGCCAAAGTCTTTTCCGAGCTGCTCGATGAGGCCGACGCTTCTGCCACCGAAACTTTGCGCGCCATCGGTGGCGGTGGTTTCGCTTCCTTTCTGGCCGGAGCCGCCGTCCGCGCCCTGCCTGACCTCGTCACCTACGCCCTCTATCGTCTCGAGTGCGCCGTGCGCTCCTCCGCCGTGCTGGGCTTCGTGGGCATTCCCACCATTGGCTACCATCTCTCCACCGCCTACGAGGATGGCCATTATCGCGAAATCTGGAGCTATCTTTACGCCTTGCTGGCAGTGGTCATTTTCTTCGAATGGAGTGGCACCCGTCTGCGTGCTCTCCTCGCCAAAGGCGTGCCCGCGCGGCGGTCTCCCGGTCCCGGGGCCAGCCTCTCCGACCTCTGGCGGGCGCGCCCCCGCAGTCGCTTCGTGCGGGCCGCGACCGGCGGGGCCGTTGTCCTTACCCTCGCGGCCTGGCTGCTGGAGTCCGACTGGACCTCTGGGGTGAGCTTGGAGCGGCGTTGGCAGAATCTGCAACGATTCGGACAAGAGCTCATTCCTTATCCCCTCCGCGCGGGCCAGCAAGGGGACACCCTGGGTCAATGGCTTCACGAGCTCTTGATTTGGGAAGGGCTCGATGCCCTCTGGCGCACCCTTCATGTGGGCACGACCGCGGCCCTTCTCGCCGGGGCGGCAGCTCTCGTGGGCATGATTTGGGGCACCCGCAGCTTGGCTCGGGCCTGTCCCCGCGGCGTTTGTTTGGGGGGGAAGGTGACCCGTCGTTACTTGGGACAACTGCTGCGGGGGGTGGCCATGCTCGCCCGGTCTTTGCCCGAATTCATCCTCGCCTTTCTCCTCTTGCAAGTCTTTGGCCCTACCGTCTGGGCCCTCATTTTGGCCCTTGCCATTCACAATGGCGGCATCTTGCTCCGTCTTGGCGCCGAGGTCCTCGACAATGCCCCCAGCCGCGCCGCAGAGGTCATCCTCTTGCAAGGGGGCACCCGCTCCAGTGCCTATCTCGGCGCTCTCTTGCCAGCCAATTTCAACCGCCTCGTTCTCTATCTCTTCTATCGTTGGGAGACCTGCATTCGCGAGGCCACCGTCCTGGGGATGCTCGGGGTAGGCTCTCTGGGCTTCCTCATCACCGAGGCCGGGGTGCGCTTTTACTACGACGAGATGCTCCTTTGGGTCCTCCTCGGTGCCAGTCTCGTCTTCGCCGGCGACCTCACCTCCGACTGGGTTCGCAAAAAGCTCCGGGAGGGGCGGTGAAGGAGGTCATTGTGACGGGGCTTCTCGTTCGACGATGCGCGAGCGGAAATAGAGTTGCTTGCTGGATTGGTGGGTTCCGGGCACGTGGAGAAGGCTCCACTCTTCCTCGATGCCGTATCTCAGTAATCCCTTGTTGTAAGGATCGATGACGGGTTCGCCACTGATGCGGTGCCAATTTTGCAGGTCGACGCTTTTCTCCAAGATCACTTCATAGTCCTCGTGCAAGGCTGCCGGGAGGGCAAAGGACCAAGCGAGTGGGGGGGAGTAGTCGAGGGAAAAGTGAAGGTGCGAGGCCTGTCCGGGTTGATGTCTCTCTTGACGGCTGGGGAAGTTTTCTCGGTCCGAAACGTGGGGGTCGGTGCCGTGGACCCATTCTTCGAAGTTGCTCAGCTGGTCCCCATCAGCATTGTCCGCCGCGGAGTTCGCTGGTAACTGTCGAGTGGCCGCCCACTCTTCGTAGCTGGAGTAGTTTGGGAGGGGTGAGTTTTTGAGCCAAATCAAGCGGCCGTCGACCTCTGAGGAGAGAAGAACATCGTTGCGATCGTCCCCATCGTAATCGTGGATTTCGATTTGGTTGCAGTCGGCGAGACCGGGAATGTCCAGCTCGGACCAAAGCCGGAACTCCTGGGGGGCGGTTTGGGTGAGCACGAAGATCTGCGCTGGGACCGGATTTCCGAAGGCATCACTGCCTCGTCCATTGTTTAGAATCAGATCGTCCAAGCCGTCTCCGTCGAGGTCTCCAACTCCCATCGCTCCTTCGGAATAGCCACTGGGGAAATAGTCGCGTTCGGACTGATGCTGATTGATGGGAATCTGGAATTCCTCCCGTCCCCAGTCGAGGAGGACCGTCACCAGCCCGGAGCCGGGATTTCCCAATGAATCTTTCGTGGGCTGGAAAAGAACGAGATCGGGGATGCCGTTGCCATCCATGTTGCCCGTTTTCAACTCAGCGAGAAGGGAAGAGGGACCGGCCAGTTCCTCCCTAGTAAAATTCCCCTCGCCGTCGTTGCGAAAGAGTGCCGGCTTGAGAAGTGGTGTGGAGACAGCGGCGAAGAGGTCGAGGTCGCCATCCTGATCGGGATCAGCCACCAGATAGTGGCGGGAGTCAGGCCAGGTTGGCTGAAAGTCGTTGCTCCACAGATGCCTGTTCCAAATGATGGGGGCGAGTCCCAGTTGGCTCGAGACTTGATCCAAGCGAAAGGTGAAGAGGCATTCGATCATTCCCGAGGAGGAGTTGATCGTGATGGGGTCGGGGGTGCCATCGCCATCAAAGTCTTCAAAGGCCAAGAGGTGAGAGGGGACGGGGCCGGTGGATTTGGTCGCGGTGGAAAAGTTGTCTTTGATGAAATCCTCCCAATGCGGAGAGGGATAGGTGGCTTCGCCCCACGCGAGGAAATAGGGTTCCAGCCATTCGTCGTAGTGACTGTGGTGATGGTGAATGCCTGCTTGATCATTCTCTTCCTCTGAATGGATCCGAATGGGGGTGGGGGTGCGGGTGCTGTGTTGTGGGGCCAACAGCGTGCGTCCCCGGCCAGGGGAGCTGCTCCGGTCGAGTTCGGTCAGGCGAGCCCCCTGATGCTCTCCGCCTCCATAAGTTTGGATTCGGGCATTTTCGTCCCCGTTGAGCACGACCAGGTCCCGGTGGCCGTCGCCTGTTTGATCCACCAAAAGGAAGCGACGCGGGTGAAAGGTGGTCGCGATCGGTGAGCCCGGGTAGGCATAGGTAAAAGGAGGATTTCCGCGCCAGGTTGTGCGGGCGGTGTGAACAATTTTCGCCGCGCCGGAGTGGCTCTCGCCAGAGAAGAAGGGAAGGAAGGGAAAGTCATTTCCCTGGCGGCTAGCTTCGTAGAGCAAGGTTTGGCTGTCGGTGTCCGAGGTCTTTAGCAAGCCGATGAGAGAGCCCGAGTAGTTGGCAGGACCTTGTTTGCCAGTTGGGCCGGAGAAGGAGGCCAGCGGGTGGAGACTTGGCTCAGCGAGATTATCGTTTGGGAAATCAATGGCGAAGCTTTGGGAGAGAAAGGGAATGTTGATGAGAATTTCGTGGTGAGAATCTTCGTCGAGGTTGCCACAGGTAAAACCGGACACCTCCTCAGTGGTCTCAAACGGAAGGGATTCCTCAGAGAAAAAGACGGTCCAGAGAGGCACCAAGCTTCCGTCCTCCTGCAGGTGGGTGCAGATGAGCCTGGGCCGTTGGGGCTGACTTCTGTGATCTATGACGAGTTCCAAATGTTCTTCCGTCCCGTCTCCGTTGAGATCGATGGGATAACGATTGCTGGCATAGCCCTGGGGGAAACTCTGTTGGGTCCACGAGCTACGGTCCTCGGCGAGGCTATGCAAAAAATAGGAAAAGGTGTTCAGGTGTCTGACCACCATGCCATCCTTTCCCTCTGCCGTGGGGGAGAACTTGAGCAAGTGGTAGCCATTGAAGTCCTCTTCGGCAGTGATGTCGGGAAAGGAGAGGGAAAGAGTCTCAAACTGGCCCGCCGAGTCTTGGAGCAGGAGTAGAGGTGGATCGCGATATTCTCCATTGTAGCCCTGGATGTTTTGAGGATGGCGAGGAGGAAGGAAGAGCAGGTCGGCCAAGCCGTTGCCATCGAAATCCAGGGCCCGATCCTCCACCACCTCCACCCCCGTGGGACTGGCCAGGCGGTGATCAAGCTCGAAGTGGGTGAGTAAGGCGTCGCCCCGGGGAAGAGTGGTGAGAACGCCTTGGCGCGTGAAGGTATCCGTATCGTATTCGCCCTCTTCGCCCTTCTTCCACCAGAGGAGTTGGTCGCCGTCTTGGATGATCAGGTCTCTTTTTCCATCGCCGTCGACATCGCCCATCGCGAGGCCGCACACATCGGATTCGAGAGTTTCCAAGTTGCGGAGCTGGTTGCGACTGTTGTGATAGTATCGCAGAAAAACCTGGCGGCGGTCTCGATCGCAAATGACGGTGGCGTAGTCCGAGCTCCCGGAAAACCAAGGGGTATAGAGGATTTGATCCGCCGAAAAACCTTCCACCAAGTCGATGGGGCGCTCCAAGTGAAATTGGGCCTGAAGAGTGGGGAGAAGGCTGAGAATGAGGGGGTAAATGCGCACGGCGACCATTTCTCATCAAAAGATAAGGGGAGGGAAACAAAAAAAGAGCGAGTGCGGGGGCTTACGCTGGGGGAGGGATTTTGGGGATGGTTGAGGACCCTGTTGAGAGATTGGGGACTGACGGAAAAGGTGGGGCCGACGAGGCGTCGGCGCTACGGACGCGAATTTTCCCTTCCGGTAGGGATGGTCTCGCCGAGACATCCGGGGGTTGACTGGTGAGGTCGATTCTTCTGGGGCCGACGAGGCGCTGGCGCTACGGGCGGGCGATCCTTACAGGTAGGATTGGATTTGGCGCTTGAAGGCTTGCCATTTGGGTCCGTATTTGCCGTTGTCGAGAAGGGGTTTGGGGCAATTTTTGTAGCCGAGGTTCTTGCCGTCGGAGTAGCGCACCCGTTCCCATTCGCAGTGACCCACCACGCGGGAGAGGGGGATGTCGTGCTGCTTCATGAGCTGGGCAATGAGCTTGGCGGTGCGTGCTTTGGTGGCGGCGAAGCTGCCGTCGCGATTCTCGCACATTTCGATGCCGATGGAGTATTTGTTACCCGATCCCTCGTAGTCCGCGTGTTGGCCTTGTTCATTGGTGGGCAGGCTCTGGTAGATGCTTTCGCTGTCCACCGAGAAGTGCCAGGTGAGGTAGCCGAGGGAATTGTGGGTGGACTTGAGCCCACCGCGGCGGAGAATCTGGGCATGGGTGCGCGCTCCTGCTCCGCGGCCATAGC
This sequence comes from Roseibacillus ishigakijimensis, assembly GCF_016595415.1. GTDB lineage: Bacteria > Verrucomicrobiota > Verrucomicrobiia > Verrucomicrobiales > Akkermansiaceae > Roseibacillus > Roseibacillus ishigakijimensis. Next base: position 76,327 of record NZ_JAENIO010000004.1, on the reverse strand, counting down.
TCTGGGTGGTGTGCACGGTGATGTAGCGCGGGTCCATGGGGCGCATCTGATGGCGACCGTATTGCCCGGCGGGAATCATGAGGGAGACGTTCACCCCTTCCGGTGCGGAGTGGCTGCTCCGGCTCGAGCCGGGGCCGGAGGGGGTGCAGGTGGCCAAGAGTAGGGGAAGGGCGAGAAAAAGGAGTCTTTTCATTGGGGAGTTACTCCACATTTTGCACCTGCTCGCGGATTTTTTCGAGTTCTGTTTTTGAGGTCACAATGCGGTGGGCGATGGCGGAGTTGTTGGCTTTGGAGCCGATGGTGTTGAACTCGCGGTTGAGCTCTTGGCAGAGAAAATCGAGGGGCCGTCCCACCGGTTCGGTGGCGGTGAGGAACTCGCGGAAGCGGGTGAAGTGGGCCGCGAGCCGGGTCAGTTCCTCCGAAATATCGCAGCGGTCGCAGAAGAGGGCGATTTCCTTGAGCACGCGCTCATCGCCGGGATCGAGCTCCAGCCCGGCCTCGTTGAGGCGCTGCAGGAGGAGTTCGCGCTGGCGGGCGGGCACGGTGGGGGCGAGCTCGCTCACTTCTTGGGTGAGCTGTTCGAGGGTGGCCAAGCGGGTGGCGAGGTCGGTCTGCAGGGCCTGGCCTTCCTGCCCACGCATGGTGAGGAGTTCGGCCAAAGCTTTTTCCAAGGCCGGTTGCACGGCGGGCAGCACGTCTTCGGCTTGGTAGCCGCTCTCGATGAGAAATTGGTCGGGCAAGCGGAGAAAATCCTGGGGGGTGAGGGTAAAGTCTTGTCCCAATTCTTCACCGAGCTTGTTGAAGGCGTGCTGCAGGGCCTTTGCTTTGCCCAAGTCGATCTGCAGGTTGGAGGCGCTCTCGTCTACGGCGGTGAGCTTGACCGTGACGTTGATACGGCCGCGCGAGATGGCAGTGAGAGCGATCTTGCGCAGGGTGGGCTCCAGTTCGCCGAGTCCCCGGGGCAGGCTCAGGGCGACTTCGGCCTGTTTGCGGTTGACGGAGGCTACTTCCACCTCGGCGTGAAAGAGCGCGGTCGTTTTTTCTCCTCGGCCAAAGCCGGTCATCGATTGCATGGGGGGAGGTTTACGCGATTTCGGGGAGGGGATCGCGTTTCTTTTTTAGGCAGGGTGGATTTCGGACAGGGTTGACAGGATGAGACAGGATTTTTTTTGCGGGGTTTTTGGGAGGAGACGGGGGGAACTTGGCGAAAAAAAAGGCAGCCCTTGCGGACCGCCTTTTTGGAAAGATGAGAGCAGGAGTTGGTTTTACTCCGCGTCGGCGAGGTAGCGCTCGGCCTCGATGGCGGCCTTACAGCCTTCGCCAGCGGCGGTGATGGCCTGGCGGTAGTAGTCGTCCATCACGTCACCGGCCGAGAAGAGACCGGGAGTTTTGGTCGCGGTGCGCTCGCCCTGAGTCACGATGTAGCCTGCCTCGTTGCGGTCCACGAGGTCGCCGGCGAACTGGCTGTTAGGCACGTGACCGATGGCGATGAAGGCTCCGCGCACGTCGAGTTCGCTTTCTTCGCCGCTCTTGAGGTTTTTCACCTTCACTCCGGCCAATTTGTTGTTTTCACCCGGGATGTAGGCGGTGAGGGCGCTGTCCCAGACCATCTCGATTTTTTCATGCTCCAGCGCGCGGTCGGCCATGATTTTGGAAGCGCGCAGCTCGTCGCGACGGTGGACGAGGTAGACCTTGGAGGCAAAGCGGGTGAGGAAAAGAGCTTCCTCGGCCGCCGAGTCGCCGCCTCCGACGACCACGACCGGCATGTCGCGGTAGAAGGCGCCGTCGCAGGTGGCGCAGGTGGTCACCCCGGCTTTGCCGTAAAGTTCTTGTTCGCCTTCGATGCCGAGGAGACGGGGAGAGGCTCCGGTGGCGATGATCACGGTCTTCGACTCGATGACCTCGTCGCTGCCTTTGATTTTGACTTCGAAGTGACCGGCTTCGGTCTTGGCGATGGACTCCGCGACTTTGTATTCGGTGCGGGCTCCGAACTTCTCGGCCTGCTGCTGCATGCGGTTCATGAGCTCGTAGCCGTCGATGCCGTCGGGGAAGCCGGGGAAGTTTTCCACCTCCGAGGTGGTGGTGAGCAGTCCGCCGGGCTGCTCGCCGGCGAGGACGCGGGGCTCAAGGTTGGCGCGACTGGTGTAGAGAGCGGCGGTCCAACCGGCTGAGCCGGTTCCGATGATGAGAACGTTTTCCATAAATTTGCGAATGAGAGGTGTGGGGCAGGACTTTATGCCCATTTTTCTCTCCGCCAAGCGGGAATCGGGATTATTGAGTTCAGAGTTCAGAGTTCAGAGTGCGGATCTTAAGTGGTGCAGATACGGAAGCTGACCAGGGAACTACTTGGCACCACGAGATTGCGCGGAGGATCGTAAAATGGGATGGGGGTGAAAGCCCTTTGCCTTCTGCTCGGGAGGCGACTGAGGGCTTGGATGACAGGGGGGAGGTTGGCACAAAAAAAGCGGGACCGGCTGGTCCCGCTTGTCGTTTAAGAATGCTGGGAGCGAGTCGCTTTTACTCGACGGTGGCTTGGAGGCGGAAGAAGTGCTTCGCGTTCGTGGTGGCCGAGTAGTTGAAGAGCACTTCGATTTCGAGGAGACCTCCATTTCCGGCGAAGACGGGTCCTACCGCTTCCCAGTCATTGGCCTCCATGGTGTCGCTGCCGTAGACCTGGTAATTCACTCCTTGTTGCGACTCCTCCACCGTGAAGCTAAGTTGCTCCGCCTGGGTGCCATCGAGCCCGAGAGTGAGGTTGGCGATGACCACTTTGGCGGGGTCGATAATCACGGCCTCGGCCTCGGTGGTGGCGCTAGCAATGGCCGAGTCCGGTCCGGCCTCGCCCGCAAAGGTCGCGCTCACAACGTAGTAATAGGTGGTTTCGGGTGAAAGCCCGCTATCGGCGTAGCCGGGGGAGAGAAGCCCTTCGGCCACGGGGAGGAAGGGGCCTTCGCTCGCCGTCGCGCGCTTGACGGTGTAGCTTCCGGCTCCCTCGGTGGCTTCCCAGTTCAAGTCGATTTGCTCGCTGCCCGTTGCGCTGGCGGTGAGGCCGGTGACGGGGAGGAGCACGGTGGTGTCCTCGTTGACCGAAAACCAGTTGAGGTTCATCAGGTAACCGCCTGCGGGGTCGGCGGCTTCCTCGGCGAATTCGAGGTAGAGGTTGTAGATGCCGGCCGGGACGCTGAGGGTGGTGGTCAGGGTCTCGTAGTTCTGCCAGCCTCCGGTCTCGGGCACGGCCACTTCCCCGAGGACGGGGCCTTCGGCGCTGCCTTCGCGCACGCGGATGAGGGCCGGGAGGCCGCCATTGGGACGAGCGGCGCGGAAGCTCACGGTGGCATTGGTAGCGAGCGCGACACTGCCGAAGCGGAGGAAGTCGCCGTGGTTGGTGTGGCAGATGTTTTCCCCTCCATCGACATCGCTCGCGGTTTCGGTGCCGGTCCCCCATTGGTGGGAGTAGTCTTCGGCTTCGAAGCGCCGGGGGGCGAAGTCCTCGCCATCAAGCAGGATTTCAAAGCAGCAAACCGATTCGCCGGGGATGGTGGAGGCGAAGGAGGTGCCGGAGGTGACGGCCTCGTAGCTGACAAAGCCTTCCACCTCGGCGGGGTCGATCCAGTGGGTGCGGCGCACCGAGGAGCCCTCGATGGTGCGGCCGGAGGGCGTGATGATGAGGGGCACGGAGGCCGCGTTCTCGTTCACGATCCAGACTGTCATCAGGTTGCCCTTGATGAAGGCCGCGACATTGCGCGGGATGTCGTCATCATTGGAGCCCAGCGGGGCGGTGAAGAGATCGGGTTCTTCCAGAATGTCGAGGGCGTGACCGTAGTTGGAGGTCGAGCTGAGCTTCTGGAAAATGTGATACTTCACATTGCGTTGGGGAGTGCCACTGGGGTTCAGGATGTAGGAGTGGCCCTGATTGGTGGTTCCGATGGCGAGCCAGCCATTGAGACCGCCAAAGCCAGCCCGGACCGCTTCGAGGTAGTAGTAGAAGGACGTGGTCTCGTTCTCGTTGGAAGTGCTCTTCCAGCCGTGGACCTCGGTGTTCCAGATTTCGACATCGTCACCCAGTTCGGCGCGAGCAGTGGCGGCGAAGGATTGAGCGTCGCCGGTGCGGTCGGTGTTGTGGGAGGCGGCGATGGCGATGGCTTCTTTGTCTCCACTGTCGAGATTGCTGATCCAGCTTCGCCCTTGGGAATAGTTCCAGGAGGAGGGCGCGACGATGAGGGGGATGTCCTCCGGCGCGAGGAAGAGGTCGGGCTCCACTTCCGAGTAGTTCCAAGGATTCTCAAAGTAGGTCACGTTCAGGTATTCATGGATGTTGTCCATGTCGTCCTGGGTGAGGCGGCCGCCGCCCACGTTGCTCTGCCACTCGTTGGTGATATCGAGGAAGCTGATTTGGAAGCCCTCGTTTTTCATGAGCAGGAGGTAGCGCACGAGGTATTCCGCGCACTTTTGCCAGTCAAAGTCGAAGTTGCTGTTGTTGCCAGTGGCTCCGGTGATCCAACGGGGGTAGGGTTGCCAGGCGACTCCGCTTTCCGCTTCGTTTTGGGGGCGGGGAGAGGCAAAGAACTTGAGCTGGGGGTTGGCCTCCTGCATTTCGCGCATGAGGGGGAGGATTTTGTTCCCGTAGGCGCTGTAGTTGTAGCTGCCTTCGGTGAGTTCGTAGCCCCCATTGACCGCCACGCGGATGAAGTCCACGTCCGCATCCACGGTGGTCCAGCGGGCGATCTGGTCCCGCTCGGAGCCATTGAGCCCGCCGGTCCAATACCAGAGGCGCTCATAGTCCATGCCGTAGCGCATCTTTTGCTGGGGCGTGTTGCCAATGGTCAGGGCATGGCCGAGGGGGTCGCCCTGGGCAGTGAGGAGGAGGCGGCCATTGGGGCCGGAATTGTCGATGGTGAAGGACCAGATGCTGGTGTCCACTCCGGGAGCGAAGGTCAGGCCCTGGTCGATGATGTCGCCATTTTCCACTTCCAGCACGGTCCAGGTGCCGCCGCCTTCGGTGAGGTTGTGGTAATCGACGTCGAGGAGGGCGCCGTTGGCGAAAGTGGCCGAGGTGCCGCTGGTGTTTTCGGCACTGTCCTTGATGAGGATGGGAGTCACCCCGCCGAAGTCGATGCCCACCTGCAGGACCGAGCCGCTATGCTGCTCCCAGAAGCCATCGCTGTCGTCATTGGCTCCCGCGATGGCGATCTCGCTTGCGGTGGAGCCCAGAACCGCGAAGGTGCCCTGGCCGGCATGGGTGGCATCGCCGAGCTTGATTCCGGTGCGGGTGGCGAAGGAGCCGCCCGAGATCGTCAGGGTGCCGTCGCCGGCGTCGCTGAAGTTGGAGTGGGCCCCGAGGAAGAGGGAGTAGCCGTTCCTAGCCCGGCCGATGCGCAGCTCTCCGTTGCTGAGATTGTAGTGGGCGTCGTTGCCCACCGTGCGGCCGATTTCGAGGGCATTGAGCCCGAATTCGCCACCGGTTTGGTTCACGGTGCCATCGAGATTGCTGTAGGCGGAGGAGAGTTCTGCAGCCTGGATCTCGCCGCCGGAGAGGTTGAGGGTGCCCCCGGTCATGCGAAAGCCGCGCAAGTTGGCGCTCAGTCCATTGGCCTCGGTGTAATCGATGGTGCCGCTCTCGATGTGGACATATTTGCCATCAGCGACGCCGAAGTTATTGGTCCAGTTGGCGGGGTTGCCCCAGTCCGAGTTCTCCGAGCCATCCCAATAGACATCGCGATTGACTGGTTCGTTGGAAGTGACGGTGAGGAGGCCGTTGTTGCCGGAGTTGTCGATGGCAAAGGACCACACGCTGGTGTCCACTCCCGGGGCAAAGGCGAGGCCATTGTCGACGATGTCGCCATTCTCCAGCTCCAGCACGGTCCAGGTGCCCCCGCCGGAAGCGCCCGCGTAGTAGGAAACGTCGAGGAGGGTGCCATTCTCAAAAACCGCCGCTGTTCCGCTCTCGTCGCCGCTGCCATCATGGATGACGATGGGAGTGACGCCTCCGAAGTCGACGCCCACGCGGAGGGTGGAGCCGGGGAGTTGGTTCCAGGCGCCGTCGCTGTCCTCATTGTTGGCTCCGATTCCAATGCTGCTGGCCTGTGAGCCGAGGACGGCGAAGGTGCCTGCTCCATTGCCATTGGTCGAGCCCAGTTGCACCGCGCCCCGGGTCAGGAGGCTTCCGCCGGAAATCTCGAAGGTGCCGGTGCCGCCATCGTCATTGGCCTTGTTGCCCCCAAGGAAAATGGACGAGCCCGAGAGGCCGCGCGCAATGAGCAATTCTCCCGCAGTCACTTGATAGAGGCCGGTTTTGCCGTTGCCCGTGCCGACCTGCAGCTGGTTGAGGTGCACGGTGGCCCCCTCCTGGCTCGCGGTGCCGTCCACCGTGTTTTGCCAGTTCGGGTGGGCGGTGGCTTTGAAGAGTCCGCCCTGAAAGGTCAGGGTCGCTCCATCCAGCAGGACGCTGTTGTAGTTCACCTCCCGGTCGCTGTCGAAGGTCACGGTGCCGCTGTTGATGCGCAAGACGTCGCCCTCGGCGGGTTGGGTATTGCTATCCCAGTTGGCGGCGATTTCCCAGTCGCTACTGGTCGCGCCCGTCCAGTTCAGGTCGGCGGCGGAGGTATGGAGGGAGAGAAGCCCGAGCACGAGGGCGGGCCTGAGTTGGGTCAAGATCATGGTTTTCATGGCAAAAAAGCGGTCCGGAAACACCTGGGGGGATGGCTTGGCTGGACAGCGGAGGCCGCCCCGGCGCTGTCATGGCAACGGGCGACTGGCCATCAAGTTAGGGCCGGAGGGCTGGATTTTCAGGAGAAACACGTTCACCCTGTTGACTTTGTTGGCGCGGTCTGCGGGCGAGGAGAGCACAAATTCGCATTCGAGACTTCCGCTTTCTCTCCCGAAAGGTGAGATTGCGCCAGTGAATCGATTGGACAGCACCTTTGAGAAATTGCAGGCGGAGGGAAAAAAGGCCTTCGTAGCGTATGTGGCAGCGGGTGACCCCGACTTCGACCGTTCCCTCGCCATCATGTGTGGCCTGGCCGAGGCCGGAGTCGACGTCATCGAGATGGGCCTCCCTTTCTCCGATCCTCTCGCTGATGGCATTGTCAATCAGATGGCTGCCGGTCGCGCGCTCGCGGCTGGGGCCAGCACTGCGGGTTGCCTGGAGCTCATTCGCGAGTTCCGCCAGCGCCACGAGACCCCGCTGGTGCTCTTCACCTACCTCAATCCCGTCTTTACCTACGGTTACGAGAAATTCCACCAGGATGCCGCGGCGGCCGGGGCCGATGGCATCTTGCTCCTCGACCTCCCCCCGGATGAAGCCGCGCGCAATGCCGACTTGGCGCAGGGGGCGGGGCTGCATCACATCCAGCTCATCGCGCCGACCACTCCCGAGGAGCGGGTCAAGTTGTTGGCGGAGAATTCGCAGGGCTTTCTCTATGCCCTCTCCCGCACGGGAGTCACCGGGGCCCACGGAGCCCCCTCCGAAGGCATTGGCCAAGTCGTCGATCGGATTAAAAAATACACCGACACCCCGGTCTGTGTGGGCTTCGGCATCAATACCCCCGAGCAAGCGGCGATGGTGGCCAAGGTCTCCGATGGCATCATCGTGGGTTCGGCCATTGTCAAAATCGTAGAAAACAACGCTGACGATCCGGCAGTGGCGGAGAAGGTGCAATCCTTCGTCAGCGAGTTGGTGGCCGCCATCCGCTAGGGTGGCGAGCATCGGCTGGAGTGATGCTGCCATCGGAAAGTTCGATGACCCCGGCGGAGCTGCTGTGCTAGCTTGGGGCTTGTGAACGAAACGAATTTTCTCACCCTCTCCAGCGGTCGACGCTTGTGCTATGCCGAGTATGGCGACCCTCAGGGCCGGCCTTTGATGTATTTTCATGGCTGGCCTTCCTCGCGTCTGCAGGCGGCGGCCTTGCATGAACTCTGCGTGGAAAAAGGGGTGCGCCTCATCGCTCCCGACCGCCCGGGGGTGGGGAAGTCCGAGCTGCAGCCGGGGCGCACCCTGCGCGATTGGCCCCCCTTGGTCATTGAGCTAGCCGATTCTCTTGGCTGGGACAAGTTTTCCGTCATGGGGGTCTCCGGAGGCGGTCCCTATGCGGTGGTGGCGGCCGCTGGCCTGCCCGGGCGGGTAGAACAGACGGCAGTGGTCTGTGGGGCTCCGCCCCTGGCGAAATTCCCCGATCGCTCGGCGATGATGTGGCCTTACCGCGCCCTCTTGCGCATCCGCCCCCATGCCCCCTTCCTCATCCCCGGTATTCTGCGGGCCTCGCATTGGATTTCACAGTTTCCTCCTGAAAAGGCCCCCATGTCGTGGGTCATGCGGTGGACGGCACAGGCCGATCGGGAGGCTTTGCAAGGGGCGGAGAGTTTCGAGACCGTGACGCGCAGTTTCCGCGAGGGAATCTCGGCGGGCACGGCGGGGGTGCAGATCGATGGCGACGTCTACACCGATGACTGGGGTCTCGATTTCTCGCAAATCACCGTTCCCATCGAGTTCTGGCACGGCGAGGAGGACCGCAACATCCCCTTTGCGATGGTGAAGGAGTATGCCTCGTGGATTCCCGGCGCGCGCACCCGCTATTTTCCCGGGGAAGGGCACTACTCCATCATCGCCCGCTCTAATGAGGGGGTGCTGGAGAGCTTGTTCGGGGAAAAGGAGAAGGTCGCGGCGGTGGAATCCTAGCGCGATGGAGCCCTGCAACCTGCAGGGAGGCATTGTCCGGTCCCGATGGTGTCCTGCAGCTTGCAGGGAGGCATCGTCCGACCCCGATGGCGTCCTGCAGCTTGCAGGGAGGCATTGTTCGGCCCCGATGGTGTCCTGCAGCTTGCAGGGAGGCATTGTCCGGCCCCGAAGGCGTCCTGCAGCCTTGCAGGAAGGCATTGCCCTGTCGCGAAGGCGTCCTGCAACCTTGCAGGAAGGCATTGCCCGACTCCGCTGGCCCATCAGCTGGGTGGCGATGGGGGCAGAAAAAAAGCGCGGGGCCGGAGCCACGCGCTTTTGGGAAAAGATTGTTCTGTCTGGCCAGGCCTAGCCTTTGCCGGGATTGACCTGGGCTTCCAGCTGGGCGTCGATGACTTCCGCGCGCAGGTTGGTGCCGCGCTTCTTGGACCACCAGGAGACTACGGGGGCGGCGACGAAGATGGAGGAGTAGGTTCCCACCACCACGCCAATCATCATGGCAAGGGCGAAGTCGCGCATGGCCGCACCACCGAAGATGAAGAGCACCAGCACCGCCACAAAGGTCGTCGCGGAGGTTAGGATGGTCCGCGAGAGGGTGGCGTTGATGGCCTCGTTCATGATCTTGTTGATGTCGCCACTGCGCATCTGCAGCTGCTCGCGGATACGGTCAAAGACCACGATGGTGTCGTTGATGGAGTAACCGGCGATGGTCAGGATGGCCCCCACGTGGATGAGGGAGAATTCCCGGCCCAGCAGGATGAGGATGCCGATACAGATGATGACATCGTGGGCTAGGGCGACGAAGGCACCGAGCGCGAAGGAGAATTCGAAGCGCAGGGTGATGTAGATGAGGATGCCGAAGAGGCCAATGCCGAGGGCGATGAGGGAGTTCTTCAGGAAGTCGCCGCCGAGGGCCGCTGAGACCGTCTCGGTGGAATACTCGATGTCACCCAGCTCGGGGAAGCTGGCGCGCAGTTGCGTCACAATGGCGGGCACGTCCTTCTCCGAGGAGCGCACGGCCAGCGAGAAGCCGGAGGCGGACTGCTCTTCCTGCACCTGGGGCTCCTTGGCGAGGCCTTCGGTCTTGTTGACTTCTTCCTGCACTTTGGCCACGGGCAGTTCGTTGTCACCCAGCTCGAAGCGGGTGAGGGCACCGCCGGTGAAGTCGATGCCGAGAGCCCCTTCACGCTTGATGCCAGTCATCAGCAGGGAGCCCACGATGAGGACGGAGGAGATGACGAAGGCGATTTTGCCTTTGGAAAGGAAGTCCATGGTCTTCTCCGGCACCACATTGAGGAAGTTGAGCTTCTTGACCATGCCGGCATCCTGGAACCACCAGAAGAGGATGCGGGTAACGAGCAGGGCCGCGAACATGGAGGCGAGGATACCGATGGTGAGGGTGATGGCGAAGCCCTTGACCGTGCCCGAGGCGCGCCAGAAGAGGATGAGGGCGGTGATCAGGGTGGTGATGTTGGCGTCGAAGATGGCGGAGAAGGCCTTGTCGTAAGCGGCGGAGATGGCCGCCCCAATGGACTTGCCGGCTGCCATTTCCTCGCGCAAGCGCTCGAAGATGAGGACGTTGGCATCGACCGCGACCCCGATGGTGAGGATGATGCCCGCGATGCCCGGCAGGGTGAAGGTGAAGCCGAACATGGCCATGGAGCCGAAGAGAATGAGGATATTCACCAAGAGACCGAGAAGGGCGATGATGCCTGCGAAGCGGTAGTAGATGGTGACGAAGACGAGGGTGAGGGCGAGACCGGCCACCCCGGCGTAGATGCCTTGCTTGATGGTGGCATCCCCAAGACGGGCGGAGACCTGCCGTTGCTCCTCGATGATGAGGGGATTGCTCAAGGGGTTGCGCAGCTGCTGGGCGAGGCGCTCGACGACGGCGGTGCCGCCGGAGATGCCGGTGATGATGAACTTGCTGCCGAGGTTTTTGCTCTGGAAGCCGGGGGCGCTGAGGACCTTGCCATCAAGGACGTGGGCCATGCGGTCGCGGCCGGGGGTGATGGTGGCGGTGTAGTCGCGCATCTTGCGCCCACCTTCGCCGGTGAGCTCGATATTCATCACGCCGGGGCGGGAGTAGTCGGGGAAGGCGGCCTTGATCTCGCTGCCGGAGACCTTCACGCGGCGCTCCACGAGGATGGGACGGGTGACGGGCTCACCGTTCTCGTCGAGGAGGGGCTTGCCTTCCTCGTCATCGACGGGCTCTTGCAAAAGTTCGTAGCCAGCGGGGCGGGTGACCGCTCCGGAAGCCACCTGCGGAGCGAGGGTGTCGTTGTCGGAATGCACGGCGCGGAAGTTCAGCACGGCCTGCTTCTGGAGAATGGCCGCGATTTCCTTGGCTTCCTCTTCGGTGGTGCCGGGCATCTCGATGGTGATGCGGTCGTCACCCTGGGCCTGGATGGTCATGTCCTTCACGCCATCGGGGTCGAGGCGGTCGGCAATGACGGAGATGGCGGTTTGCTGGTCCTCGGGGCTGACGGGCACGGGCTGGCCCTGGTCATCCTTCTTGGGGTCCACCCGCACGGTGAAGGCGGAACCACCAGCGAGGTCGATACCGGAGCGCAGGCCTTCGGTCTGGATGGCCAGGCCGCAGAGCAGAGCGACCACCGCAGTCACAGTGGTGCCGATTCGCTTCTTGTTGCGGTGCTTCTCGGCCGCAAAGTAGGCAAAGAGGAGGCCGAGAATGAGAAGGCCAACAAAGAAAATAATGTAGGGATTCATGGGATCTAACTATCGAAAGAGCGCGTCCGGTGGGACGCGGGATTACTTTTTACCGTTCTTTTCCTCAGCTTTTTCAGCTTTCAGCTTTTTCACGGAAGCTACTGAGGTTTTGTCGAAGGTGAGGAAAACATTGTCGCCGCCGACCTTGAGGGTGACGGTTTTGTCCGAGAGACTGTGCACACTGCCGTGGAGGCCGCCGGTGGTGATCACCTTGTCGCCTTTTTCCAGCGAGTCGATACGCGCTTGCAGCTCTTTGCGTTGCTTCTGCTGGGGGCGGAAGATGAGCAGGTAGAAGATGGCCACCATCAGGATGATGGGCACGAGCTGACTGGCCAAGGGGTTGCCTCCGCTGGAGGCTTGCGCGAGAAGGGAGAGGGAATCGAAATGGAATGTCATTTTGCTTGGGCTGTGTAGCGAGCGGTGAAGTCCTCGCGGAAGGCGGTGAATTCGCCTGCCACAATGGCCTTCCGCGCTTCGCGGGTCAGGCGAAGGTAGAAATCAAGATTGTGGAATGAAAGCAATCTTAAAGCGAGCATTTCCCCGGCCTTGAAGAGGTGGCGGAGATAGGCGCGCGAGAATCCGGCGAGGTGGGGATGGCAATCGGGAGTGAGGGGGCGGGGGTCGTCAGCGTATTTGAGGTTCTTGATGTGGATGGGGCCATCGGCAGTGAAGGCGAGCCCGTGGCGGGCGGATCGGGTGGGGTGCACGCAGTCGAACATGTCGACGCCGCGGGCGATCATCTCGAGGATCTGGGTGGGAGTGCCCAGGCCCATGGCGTAGCGGGGCTTTTCCTTGGGCAGGAAGGGCTCGGCATTGTCGATGGCGGCGAACATTTCTTTCTCCGGCTCCCCGACGGAGACGCCGCCGATGGCATAGCCGTCGAAGTCGAGGTCGACGAGGTCCTTGGCCGAGCGCTCGCGCAGGTCGGGATACACGCTGCCCTGCACGATGCCGAAGTGCTGCTGGCGGCCGGTGCTGGCGCGGTTCTCCTCCACCCACTGCTTGCAACGCCGGGCCCAGCGGCTGGTCAGTCCGGTGGACTCCTCGGCGTAACCGCGCTCGCAGGGGTAGGGCGGGCATTCGTCGAAGAGCATGGCGATATCCGAGCCGAGGATGGACTGGATTTCCATGGAGGTCTCGGGGGTCAGCTCGAGCCGCGAGCCATCGAGGTGGGATTGGAAGGTGACCCCTTTTTCCGAGATTTTGCGCAGTTTCGCCAAGGACCAGACCTGGAAGCCGCCGGAATCGGTGAGGAGGGCATTGGGCCAGTCCGCGAAGCCGTGGAGGCCGCCCATCTTGCCGATGATCTCGGTGCCCGGGCGCAGCCAGAGGTGGTAGGTGTTGCCGAGAATGATCTTGGCCCCTAACTCCTCCTTGAGTTCCCGGGGATGGAGGGTCTTTACCGTGGCCTGGGTGCCCACCGGCATGAAGACCGGGGTCTCGATCTCGGCATGGGGGGTGGTCAGCAGACCGGCGCGGGCCTTGCTCTCGGGGTCGGTGGCATCGAGGCGAAACATAAAAGAGCGCGCACCCTCTGCTTGTTCCGTCCATCTGTCCAGTTTGAAAGGGGGGTGCATTTTGCTTAAGGAAATTGAAGTATTTTCGCGGAGCAGGAAAAGTGGGGGCGCCGGGCGGAGGAAGGGATGAAAGAGACGCAGTTTGCGGGGATTCCTCTTCCCGGAGCCCCGCCAAGGAAGCGGGGAGAGGCCTTTTTTCTCCTGATGGGAGGCTTTCTCTTTGTTTCGGAGGGAATCTTCGTAAAGTCATCGCCGACATGAAGAGGGCGTTTATTTTACTAGCGACCGCCAACTTGGCCTGGGGCCAGGAAGCGGCGGTGACTCCCAAAGAGGAGGTGACCGGAGCAAATATTGGCATCGTTCCCATCGGGGAATATGAAAAGGCTGCGGCTGAGATTGACCGCTTGCGGAGTGAGCTCGACCAAGCTTTGCAAGGAAAGGCCGGAGCCCAGCGGGCTTTGGAAAAGCAGGGCGAAACGGCGGTCAACGTGGCCGAGCTGCGCCAGCAATTGCAGGCGGCCCGGCAGAAGGCCGCGCAAGCCCTGCGGGCCAGCGAGCAAGAACAAAACGAGTTTGCAGCCCGGGAAAAGCAGTTGGCTGCCAAGGTCAACAAGATTGAAGCGGATCGCGCCAAGGTGGACGCCGACTTCGAGCGCCGGCTGGCCGGTCTGCAGGCGGAGTTTGGCCAGCAAAAGGGCAAGTGGGAGGGCCAATTGGCCGAGGTGGAAAAAGAACGCGACGCCGCTCAGCGCAAATTGGAGGAATCCGAATTGACCCGGGTTCGCGACAATGAGGCCTGGCGCAAGGCGGTTGCCGACTGGCGCCAGAAAGCAGAGAAAGCTCTGCGCACCGCCCAGGTGCGGGAAGCCCAGACTGCAGTGGCCAATACCGCTCGCCTGGCCAAGGAGTGGCAGAGCGAGCGCTCGCAGCTGGAGGAAAAAGTGGTCGCCTTGGGAGAGCAGGTCAGCGGTCTGGAGAAAGAACTCGGGGTGAGCCAGGAAAAAGCGGCCCAAGTGGTGACCTTGCAGCAGAATTTGCAGGAGAAATCACGCGCGCTGGCCGAAATCGGTGCCGAGTCCGCCCGGCTGGCCGAGGTTTGGAAAAAAGAGCGCGCGGAAACCCAGTCCGAACTGGAGAAGCTGCGCCAGCAGAACGCCACGTCCGCGGAGGAGCTTCAGCAACGCGACCAGCGGATGGCCGAGCTTGAGAAAAGCCTTGCCGACAAAGACGCCGCCCTCAATTCCCTGGCCGCCGAAGCGGAACAACTTGCCAAAAATTGGACCGAACAACGGGGTGGTCTCCAGAAGACCATCGACCAATTGGAAGCCAAGGTCTCCGGCCTGGACCAGAAGCTGACTCAGGCGGTCGAGAGAGAACGCCTGGCTATCAAGAATGGTCAAAAGGCCAATCAGGAAATCAGCACCAAACTGGCTACCCAGGTGGCGTTGGCCGCCAAGCTGAAGCAGGATTTGGGAGCGGTGCAAGAGAGCGAAAAAGGGCTCAAGGGCAAGCTGGCCGAGTTGCAGGGCGAATTGGACCGGCTCAAGTCCGAAGTCAGCGATTACCGCAGTCAAAAGGAGGCGGATGCCCAGGCTCTGGCCGCGCTGAAGGAGGAACTCAAGGAGCTCAAGGCTCATCATGCTGAGACCGAAAAGGAGCTTGCCCAGACTACCGAGAGCCTGGCGGCGGCCAAAGCGGAGGCCGAGAAGCTGAAAGCCCGGACCCAAGAGTTGGAAAGCCAGCTCGCCACCACTCGTGAACAGCTGAACCAGGCTCGGCAGGAGGCCCGGACCCATGCCGGGGCGAAGGAAGAAGTGGCTCGCAAGAGTGCCCAGATCAATCATTTGGAAACCCAGTTGGGCCGTCTCACGGTTGCGCAACAAGAGCTTGAAGGCACCCTCCTGACCACCATGGGAGATTTCGAGAAATTGCAAAAATCCTACCTCGAGCTCCAAGCGAAATCCGGAGGAGAAGCCAAAGGCGCGCAAGAGGCGATCGCGCGGCGAAAGGAGGCCGAGGCCGAGCTGGAAAAACTGCGTGAGAAACTTCGCGTGGAAGAGGAAAAGCTGAAAAAAGCCCGTCAACAAGTCGAAGAGGTCGAGAAAGAAAAGGAAGATGCCGAGCAGGATGCGGCCAAGGGAAAGGCGGCCTTGGGAAAGCTTGAAACCGAGTTGCAGAAGGCTCGCCGGGAACTCGGCGACCTGCAACTCGGGCAATCCCAACTCACTCGTGAGGTGACCGCGCTGCGCGAGCGCTTTCTCTCCATCGAGCCCGTGCGCTATCAGCTGGCCTCCGCCGATGTGGTGGCCCAGCAGCAGCGGGTCCTGGCCGAGGTGCGCCAGATTCTGGAGGTCTATCCCGAGACGCACTTTGCGATCAAAGGGCATACCTGTAATCTGGGGAGCAAGGAGGGTAACCAGAAGCTCAGCGAACAGCGAGCGGCTGGCTTGCGCGATTTCCTCGTGGCGGCCGGATTGGCGGAAACCCTTTTTACGGAAGTGAGGGGCTGTGGCGACAACGAGCCGGAGGCCTCCAACGAGAGTGAACAGGGGCGGCGCCAGAACCGCCGGGTCGAGATCACGGTGCAACCCACCCCGCAAGGCTGAGGATGTCGGCACGCATGATTTGGTGTCTCCACGGAGCCATAGGCCGGGCCGGGGACTGGGACGATTTCTCGGGGGCCCTCGCCGCGCACGGGGAGACCTGCCGCGCGGTGGACTTGTGGCGCTTTCAAGAGTGTGACAGCCTCTCCTTTGCCGATTGGGCGGGGGCCTTTAATGCCGAGGTGGCTGCGGCCGGGGCGGCGGAGAATGTTCTCGTCGGCTATTCGCTGGGAGGTCGTCTCGCCCTGCATGCCCTCTTGGCGCGGCCTTCCCTGTGGCAAAAAGCGGTCATCGTCTCGGCCCACCCCGGGCTGCGAGCGGAGCCGGAGCGTTTCCAACGCATGGTGGTCGATGCCGAGTGGGCGGCCTCCGTGCTGACGGCGGACTGGGGGCAGTTTTTACGGAATTGGGATGAGCAGGGAGTGTTGCAAAGCGATGTGGTGCGGCCTGACCCTGATCCCCGGCTGAAGCTAGTCAACCGTCGGCGCGCCATTGCCCGTTCCTTTATGGAATGGTCCTTGGGCAAACAAGAAGATCTGCGTCCCCGTCTCGCGGAGATCAGTTGCCCGATACTCTGGTTGACGGGGGAGCGCGATGGGAAGTTCACCCGACTGGCAGGGGAAGCGGCTCCTCTTCTGTCCTGCGGCCGTCATCAGGCGGTGGCGGATTGCGGTCATCGCCTGCCCTGGGAGCGCCCGGAGGAGTTCCTTCGTCTGGTGCGCGAGTTCGTGTGCAAAAAAAAATCCGACCCGAAGGCCGGATGAGTCGAAAGAAGGGGTCGCGGAGGGGGGTGAGCCCTAGCGACGGCGGCGGAGGGCAAGGAGTCCGCCGGATAGAACGAGCAGAGCGGAGGATGGCTCGGGGATGACTTCGGCGGCATTGAGTCCGGCCAAGCCACCATTGTAGAGTGCTGTGATCTGCTCATCACTCAGGGCTTCGTCCCAGATGGCGAGGTCATCGACCAGACCGGTGAAGCGGCGACTGTCGTTGTTGCGGTCGGTGCCAAGTTGCCAGATCTGCCCACCAGCGTTGTAGCTGAGATCGTTAAATGTCGGCTGTGTGATGGTGGCAATGAGGTTTCCATTGAGATAAACTCCGCCGGTGCTGGATACCCCATCGCCCGCGAAGGTCATGACCAAGTGTTGCCAAACATTTTGCTCGAAAGCGGGGACGTCAACTCCGTGGCTACTTCCTACGGTCGGATTGTTGTAGCGCATGTCGGCTTGGCGGGTGCCTTCAACATTGATGCCCCAGTTGTCCTCTCCGCCTCCGGGAACAATGGGGTCGCCGCTCGTATTGTCGACAAAGTCGGCCCCAGTGGTGAAGATACCGCGATAGCCGGTCTGCCCGCTGGCCTCGTTTACCCAGATGGAAATGGTGAAGTTATTGCCGTTTCCGATAGCGTCATTGGCCACCATGACGTCGGCGGTGAGATCGATGGCTCCTCCCATCTGTCCCGTTGTCCAAGCCACAGTGCCATTGGTGGTGGTGAGGTTTTGCGGAGTGCCGGCAGAATCGGCGGCGGTTTGGCCGCTGGATTCGTCAAAGGTGTAGTGGGCAACAAGCGCGGCTTGGCTGCTGGCAGCACAAGCGAGGCTAAGAATGAGTGTTCGCTTTTTCATGGTTTTCTGTTTTAGGTGTTGGTTGCGAAGGTTGCCTTCGCGCTTTTTGGTTTTTTGAGAGGAACTCAAAGGAGTCACTGCTACCCGGACTGGAAATCGCCTCTTTTTTTTGCAATTCACCAAGGTGAGCGGAAAAGGGACAAGGGAATGCTGAAAACTTCGCGGCAAACTTGCCGTTCTGCTCTGCAGTGAGAGTCGTCCTTTTTTTTCAGTTTCTCCTTCTGGTGCGAGTGAGCGCGGAAGCCTTCAGTGCGGCAGATCTCGAGTTCTTTGAGCGCGAGGTGCGTCCTGTCCTGGCCGAGTCCTGCTACAGTTGTCACAGTGCGGAGGCCAAGAAGTTGAAGGCCGGGTTGTGGCTGGATTCGCGGGCTTCCATTCTCTCCGGAGGGGATACCGGTCCGGCCATCGTGCCGGGCGATCCCGATGCCAGTTTGCTGATCGAAACGGTGCGCTACAACAACGTCGATCTGGAGATGCCCCCCAAGTCCAAGTTGCCCGATGCGGCGATTGCGGCGCTGGAAAAGTGGGTTGCGATCGGGGCACCTTGGCCGGATGAACCCGATGACGGGGTCAAGCGGGCGGGAGGATTCGATTTGGAAGGGCGCCGCGACGAGCACTGGAGTTGGCATGGCCCCGAGGAGCGGGAGCTGCCGTCGGTGGAGCAACGGGATTGGCCGCAGGGACCGATTGACCATTTTATTCTCGCCCGCTTGGAGGAGGCGGGACTGAAGCCGGCCCCCGATGCCGACCGGCGCTCTTGGCTGCGTCGGGTGAGCTTCGACCTCACCGGGCTCCCGCCCACTGCGCAGGAGGTGGCGGATTTCCTCGCTGATTCTTCGCCGGAGGCTCATGCCAAGGTGGTGGATCGCTTGTTGGCCTCGCCCCGCTTTGGCGAAAAATGGGCCCGCCATTGGCTGGACCTCATGCGTTATGCGGATAGCTATGGGCACGAGTTCGATTATCCCATCCCCCATGCCTGGCGGTATCGCGATTACGTGGTGCGGGCCTTCAATGAAGATTTGCCCTACGACCAGTTTCTCGTCGAGCACGTGGCGGGTGATTTGGTCGAGCCCCGGGTCGAGGAGGGTTCGGGCCTGAATGAAGCGATTGTCGCGACCACTTCCTGGTGGCTGGGGGAGGCCAATCATGCGCCGACTGATGTGCGGGGGGATGAGGCTCTTCGTATCGACAATCAGATCGACGTTTTCTCCAAGACCTTCCTCGGCCTGACGGTGTCCTGTGCGCGCTGTCACGATCACAAGTTCGATGCCATTTCGACCAAGGATTTCTATGCCTTGGCGGGTTTCCTCCAGAGTAGCCGGCGGCGGGAGGCCTATCACGATCCGGATGGCCGCCTTTCGCAGGGGCTCTCCCGGTTGCAGGACTTGCAGCGGGAGGCTGCGGGACTTCTTTCCGAGAGCACGGGAGGAGGAGTTGAGGAACCTTCGCCCGGCGCGGAAGTCATCGAGTCTTTTGCGCAAGGGGTGCCTGCCGATTGGTTTGTCAGTGGTCCAGCCTTTCAGCCCGGTTCCCAGGGCCCGGCCGCAGAGGCGACCGTTGCGCTGGCTGATGAGGAGCGCCCTCTGGTGCCGGCGGGGGTGGTGCACAGCGGTCTTTTTGGGAAAAAACAGCAGGGGGTGCTGCAGTCGCCCACTTTTGAGCTCACCGAGCCCGAGATCCATATTCGGCTCGCGGCGACCGGTCCGGTGCGGGTGCGGGCAGTGATTGATGGCTACTTCATGACGGAGTATCATCAGTTGCTCTTCAAAGGGACCAATTTGGATTCAGGGCAGGCCAACACCAAGGGAGCCTTTGCATGGAAGACGTTGGGCGGAGATCTGCGGAAATACGTCGGGCATCGTATCTACCTCGAGTTTGCCGATTTGGGGAATGGCTACCTGGCTATCGACGAGATTGCCTATCGGCGTTCGGAGAAGCCGGAGTTTACCCAGCAAGCGGAGGCCGGGCTCAAGGAGGCCTTGCAGCCGATCTTCACGGAGGCTGCGGAGGTGGAGCAGTCTCTGCCCGCGCCCGTGGTGACCCTCGCTCTGCAGGAGGGCACTCCGGAGAATGAATTTGTGCACATCCGGGGCGGGCACAAGAGTCTTGGCGACGAGGTGCCCCGGCGGAATCTCACCGCCCTGGGCGAGGAGGCCTTCACCGTGCCCCCCGGGGCGAGTGGGCGGCTGCAGCTCGCGCAGTCCCTCATCGCGGAGGACCATCCCTTGACCGCGCGGGTCTATGTCAATCGCCTCTGGCACTATCTCACCGGAGTGGGTCTGGTGGCCTCGGTCGATGATTTCGGGGTGATGGGGGAAGAGCCGAGCCATCCCGCCTTGCTTGATTGGCTGGCTCGCGACTTCATCGCGCAAGGATGGTCCAGCAAGGCCATGATTCGCCAGATTGTGCTCTCCCGCACCTATCGCCAGGGGGTGGTGGCTGCGGAGGAAAATTCGGCCGACCTCATCGCGCAAGCGGACCCCAACAATCGTCTGTTGCATCACTTTCGGGTGCGCCGTCTCCCGGCGGAGGGGGTGCGTGATGCCATCCTGGCGGTCTCGGGCTCCTTGAGTGACCAGCATGGGGGCCCCAGTGTGCTCGTTCACCTCACTCCGTTTCTCTCGGGACGGGGGAAGCCGGAGAGTGGTCCCCTCGACCTCGATGGCCGGCGCAGTCTCTACCTCGCCATCCGGCGCAATTTCCTGTCGCCCTTTGAGCATGCCTTTGATCGTCCTATCCCCTTCACCACCATTGGGCGGCGAACGAGCTCCAATGTTCCGGCCCAGTCTCTGACCCTGATGAATGATCCCTTCGTGCTGGAAGAGGCCCGGCGCTGGGCGCGGACCTTGCTCGCGCTCCCGGCCAGCGAAGAGCGGCTGGAGTCGGCATATCTGGCCGCCTTCTCGCGCTCTCCTTCCGCCGAGGAAAGGGACCTCTTGCGTCAATTCCTGAGCAGTCAGCAAGAGCATTACCAGGCCGGGCCCGATGATGAGCAGCTCTGGACCGACCTCTGCCATTTGCTTATTAACCAGAAAGAATTTATCTATCTTAAATAACCGTCTCCATGCATTGCCAACGATTCACTCCCCGTCCTCTCACCCGTCGTCAGCTTCTGCAACAGGGAGCCCATGGCATCGGTGCGGTGGCGCTGGCCACTTTGTTGAACGATCGGGCTTTTGGCCGGGTGCCGGGGAGCGGTCTCGTGCAGTTGCCCCATCATCGCCCCAGGGCCAAGAACGTCATTTTCCTCTACATGGATGGCGGGCCTTCCCATATCGATACCTTTGATTACAAGCCTGCTTTGGCGAAATACAATGGGCAGAATGCGGCCGAAGTGATGGGTAAGCTGGAGCCCACCCAGTTTGACAATATTGGCTCCATCATGGGATCTCCCTGGGAGTTCAAGCAACACGGAGAGTGCGGGCACTGGGTGAGTAGCCTCTTTCCTCATGTGGCTAAGCACGCGGACAAGTTGGCCATGATCAAGTCCTGCACCTCACAATTTTCCGAGCACACCGCCGCCAATTACTTTCTCCATACTGGGTCGGGCTTGCAGGGTCGCCCGAGCATGGGGGCCTGGGTGGGCTACGGCCTTGGGAGCAGCAACCAGAACCTGCCCGGATTCGTCGTTCTCAATGGCGGCCTCATTCCGCCCGGGGGACTTGATAACTTCAATTCCAGCTTTCTCCCGGCGACTTACCAAGGCTCCATTTTCCAGTCAGGCAAGGAGCCGCTGGCCAATATCGTGCCCCAGGAAGCGCAGCCATCTCTCCAGCGCAACAAGCTTGCGACGCTTCGTAGTCTCGATCAGCTCGCGGTGGGCGATTTCGGGGGAGCGGAGGCGGTCGAATCTGCCATTGCCAACTACGAGACGGCCTATCGCATGCAGGCTGCCGTGCCCGACCTCATGGATCTGCGCGGCGAGACGGAGGCCACCCGCAAGCTCTATGGGCTGGATGAATCCTTCGAAGCCACCCGCACCTTTGGCGGGCAATGCCTCATCGCCCGGCGCCTGGTCGAGCGCGGGGTGCGCTTCATCGAGCTGACTTGCCCGAAGTGCACCGATGATCGCTGGGACCAGCACAGTAAGATGCGGCAGGGGCACGAGGCGAATTGCAAGGCGGTGGATCAGCCCATCGCGGGCTTGCTCACGGACTTGCAGAGCCGGGGGCTGCTCGAGGAAACCCTCGTCGTCTGGGCGGGCGAATTTGGCCGCACTCCCTTTGCGCAAGGGAAGAATGGTCGCGATCACAACCCCTTCGGCTTCACCATCTGGATGGCTGGCGGCGGAGTGAAGGGCGGGGCCAGCTACGGCGAGACCGATGAATTTGGCTACAAGGCGATTCAGGACCGCATTGAGATTCATGATCTCCACGCCACCATGCTGCACCTTCTCGGCTTGGAGCATGAAAAGAGCACTTTCCGCTTCGGTGGGCGCGATATGCGCCTCACTGATGTGCATGGCCACATCTTGCACGACATCATCGCCTAGCGAGAGAGTGCGCAAAGCTGCGGGGTGATTCCCAAGGATGAACCGGGAGCCACCATCCGCATCTTTGCGATCGGTTTTTGGGGAAAGCCTCCTTAACTCGGCAGGGGGCGCTCGGTGTGGGTCTCGGCCTCGTAGTTGACGCCGGCGAGGCCGAAGCCAAAGAGCTTGAGGAACTCGGCCTGGTAGCCGGCAAAGTCGGTCTCGCTGGCGAGGTTTTCGGTGGAGATGTTTTCCCAGACTTTCATCACCTCGGCTTGCACGTCCTCGCGCATTTCCCAATCGTCGATACGGATGCGGCCCTTCTCGTCCAACTGGGGACCATTGGGGCCGCAGTAGTGGTCGGCGAAGAGGCGCTGGATTTGCTCGATTGTTCCCTCGTGCAGCCCCTTCTCTTTCATGATTTTGTAGAGAATGGAAATGTAGAGGGGCACCACCGGGATGGCGGAGCTGGCCTGGGTGACGAGAGCTTTGTTGACCGAGACCAGGGCGGTCTGCGCGCCGAATTGCTCGTTCATGGCGGCGGCAGTTTGTTCCAAATGCTCCTTGGCCCGACCGATGGTGCCATCGGTGTAGACGGCCCAGGTGATTTCCGGCCCGATGTAGGAGTAGGCCACGGTGCGGAAGCCTTCGGCCAGCACGCCGGCCTCCTTCAGGGCCTCGATCCAGAGCTGCCAATCTTCGCCGCCCATCACCTTCACGGTGGCTGCAATTTCTTCTTCGCTGGCGGACTCGATGGTCACTTTCTCCACCTCGCCCTTGTCGGTATTCAGGGTGTGCTGGGTGTAGGTGTCGCCGGTGGGCTTGAGCACGGAGCGGTAGGTCTCACCGGTGGCGGGGTCGGTGCGGCGGGGAGAGGCCAGCGAGTAGACCACCATGTCCACTTGACCGAGGTCCTCCTTGATGGCGGCGATGACCTGCTCCTTCATTTCGGTGGAAAAGGCGTCACCATTGAAGCTGCGGGCGTAGAGCCCTTCCTCCTTGGCGGCTTCCTCGAAGGCCACGCTGTTATACCAGCCGGGCGATCCGGGCTTTTTCTCGGTGCCTTCTTTCTCGAAAAAGACCCCCATGGTGGCGGCCCCTCCTCCGAAGGCGGGCACGATGCGCGAAGCGAGCCCGTAACCCGTCGAGGAGCCGATCACGAGCACCTTCTGGGGAGCATTGTCCAGCTTGGGCTGGCTTTTGACATAGGCGATTTGCTCCTGCACGTGGGCCGCGCAACCATCGGGGTGCGAGGTGGTGCAGATGAATCCACGGATCTTGGGCTTGATAACGGGCATAGGGGCCGACTTTGCCCAGCGGGGCGTCATTTGGCAAGTGTTGGAAAATCACGATTCGCGTTCCCGGGCAGGGCTTTTCGGGAAACTGCCTTGCGAAGGGACATTTCTCGTGATGGGGTGTTCCAATCGCCCGGAATCCCGCGCATTGTTAGTATGAACTTTCTTCCGACCCCGATCTCTTCTTGGACAAAAAGCCTGTTGCGAGCGAAGCGGCCCTGCTCCGGTGCATCCCTTCTCCGGCAGGCCGGACTCCTGCTGGCGGCTTTTCTTTCTCCTCTCTCCCCGGCGGTGGCGGAGACCTCCCAAGCGCGGGTGAAGCCGAATTTCATCATTATTCTGACTGATGATCAGGGTTATCAGGACTTGGGATGCTTTGGCTCTCCCAATATCCGGACGCAACGAGTCGACCAGATGGCGCGGGAAGGGCGCAAGTTCACCAATTTTTATGCGCAAACGGTTTGTGGTCCCGCTCGCGTTTCCCTTCTGACTGGTTCCTATCCGATGAGAACGGAGTGGGCCGGGCACGATGACGGACAGATTCCACATCCCGCGATTTCCTTGCAGGAGGTGACTCTCGCCGAGCTTCTCAAACCCCTGGGCTATCGCACCGGGATGGCGGGCAAGTGGGACCTCTCGGGACGGAAGGATGCCTTTCGGGTTGCGCTCGGCCCACACAATCAGGGATTCGAGACCACCTTTTGGGCTGAGACCAGTGATTGCCGGAACATCCGGGTGGGGGAGGAAGTGGTGCGCAGGAAGCCCCCGCGCGCAAGTCTGACAAAGCTCTTTACCGAGAAGGCTCTCGACTTCATTGAGGAGCATCAGGAGGAGCCCTTTTTCTTTTACTTGGCACATCCCATGCCGCACACCCCCATCGATGCTTCTCCCGCTTTCAAGGGAAAGTCTGCGGAAGGACTTTATGGGGACGTCATCGAGGAGCTGGACTTCCATACCGGGCGGGTGCTGGACAAGCTGCGGGAGCTCGGATTGGATGAGCGCACCTACCTCATCTACACCAGCGACAATGGACCCTGGTGGCGCCAGGGGAAGAATGGTGGGCATTGCCATCCCTTGCGCGGGGCCAAAACGAGCACTTACGAAGGCGGTCTTCGCGTGCCCTTTGTCATTCGGGCACCGGGGCGGATCCCCGCTGGAACCACCTGTCATCAGCTGGCCGCCACCATCGACTTGCTTCCTTCTCTGGTGCGACTGGCGGGAGGAGAGATTCCTACCGATCGCGTGATTGACGGGTTGGATCTCACAAGTCAATTCCATGGGGAGGACCGCGAAAGGATGCGTCCTTATTTTTATTACCAGCATCAGGCTCTGCGCGCGGTGCGCGAGGGGGACTGGAAGCTCCATCTTCCCCATTCGGAGCTCGATAAGACCAAGGAAGGAGAAAGCTGGCTCAGTCATGTCCCCGAAGAGGACCGCCCTTATCTCAAGGAGTTGACCCTCTACAATCTGAGCAAGGACATCGGGGAGACCACAAATGTGGCTGCCGACCATCCCGAGGTGGTTGCGCGACTGAAAGCTTACCTGGATTTTGCCCAAGAAGACATTGGGTCCCACGATTTTATTGGCAAAAACTCCCGGAGACGATCGCGCTGAGGGAGGTGAGGGTGTTCAGTCCCCCGTAGATTCACCGATTTCCTTCTGCGTGCGAGGAGGCTGCTTCGGCGCGCTGCGCGACGACTTCCAGGATGGTGGTCTGGATTTCCTTCATGATGACCCGGCTCCACCACTCGGCATAGCGATTGAAATGGGAGCCCAGGCGGTGGCGGCTAGTGAGGTGGAGGCGGCACTGATGAGGGTCGAGGGCTTCAATTTCATATTTGCCATCCAAGACATCATAGAAGCGGCCGCCGACGATGATGTGCTCGTCGAAGGCATTGGCGGGAATGAAGGCGGGGTCGGCTTCGATGCTGAAGGAGAGGCTCTGGGGGGGATTCCAGGTGTCGATGACCTCGAAAAAGCTGACCTCCCGCTCGAAGGTCGCGATGCGTTTGCCGCCGACGCCGTGGTGATCGAGGGTGGCGGCCCGGGGGCGGGGAAAGCCGAGTTGATAGATCCAGGAATTGCGGATCTCGTCCTGCTGGATTTCCGGCACGCTGGCGATTTGGTCCCAGATGACCTCGGCAGGGGCTTGGACGAGGATGCTGTCGTGCATGGTGATCTCTTCAGGAGGGAGGTCGAGCATTTGCTCGATGGGGGCGACGAGATAGGGGAGAAAGAGAAGACTGGAGGAGTAGAACTTGAGACTGGAAGGGCGCATTTGGCGCATCAGCAAGGAGGTGATGACTCCGCCCAAAATGGCCATGGTCATGAGAATGGGAAAGGCCACGATGAGACAAAAAAGAGCCTCCAGATGGGAGATGAGGGCAGCCACGGTGCCAATGATGATGGCCAGAATGGGCATCGCCACGCCCCAGAATGAGACATTGCGGGTGGGGGCGACGAGCATGCCGACGAGGGCCACCAGGGCTCCGAGGACGAAGGGGGTGAGAAAGAGATAGCTCATGCTCACGGGAGTGCCGAAGATCCCTTGCAGCGGCTCGTAGCCCCAGCTCAGGCGGGTCAGGAGGCCGTAGAGCAATCCAATGCCGAGAGCGAGGGGCACCCGCCATTTGGCGAGGGGGTGCCGCACGGGATTTTCCGGCGAAGGCGGAAAGTTTGACGGAGAAAGGGGCTCTCTCATTCGGGTGAGAATCTAGAAAACGCGGTTTCTTTTCACAAGATCTTCTCCTTGCTTTGCCTGCTGATTCGCTTTCCCCTGTAGGGAGGAGGAATGATGGAGAATCCTTTACGAGTCGCTTTCCGGATGACATGGGCCCGCTTGCGGGGGCCGACTTACCGGGACCTCGTTTATGGCGAGGTTGGGGGGAAAGAGCTGCATCTTAACCTCTATCTCCCGGCTTTTTCCCTTCGCAGTTGTCCGCTGGTGATCTCGCTTCATGGCGGCGGCTGGAGCTCGGGGAGCTACGCCAGCCCTGGGGCGGAATGGTTGACGGGCTATGGTTTTGCAGTGGCCAGCGTGCAGTATCGGCTCAGTGGGGAGGCGGTCTTTCCGGCCCAAATCCACGACGTCAAGGGAGCGCTGCGCTGGTTGCGGGCCCGGGCTCCCTACTATGGCTACGATGCACGTCGTATCGGAGCGGTGGGAGTTTCCGCCGGGGGGCATCTGGCGATGTTGGCCGGGGTCTCTGCCGGCCATCCCGAGTTGGAAGGGACGGTGGGCGGCAATGAGGGAGAGGATTCCTCCGTGCAAGCGGTGGTCGATTACTTTGGAGCCAGCGATCTTTTGCTGCGCAGCCGCAGCCAGCCCCGGGCCACCGAGCCCCCGGGCTCGGTGGTGCACAAGCTCCTGGGAGGCGCGGTCAGGGAGCATCCGGAACGGGCTCGCTTGGCCAGCCCGGCCTTTCACGTCCATGCCGCTGCCCCGCCGCTGCTGGTCATCCATGGCGGGAAAGATCCCCAAGTTCTCGTCGATCAAGCGGAACGCATGATTGCTTGTTATCAAGAGAAAGGCCTGACGGTGGAAAGTGAGATTCTTCCGGAGGAAAAGCACGGGGGAGCCCGCTTCTTTTCACCCGCCTGGCAGTACCGCGTCGCCACTTTTTTACGCAAGCATCTGGGGGATTTGTCGAGGTCGTGATCGCGGGCGCTCCCGCCGGGTTTATTTGCCCTCTTCCGACTCTTCCGGGGAGCGGAGAGAGTTTTCTTTGATAAAGAGGGCCGAGTCGTATTGGGCGTCGTCGACATCCGCAATGATGAACTTCATGCGGTAGGTCTGATTGGGGGTGACGAAGACGTGGGACCTCAGCTTGATCGTCATCCCGTCATATTCACAACGAGTGTCGGCTTTCTCCGGGTCCACCCGGGCGAGAATGTCGGAATCGTCCACGTAGAGATGTTCATTTTCCGCGCTCACGTCGTCGGGATTGCAGTCGGATTCCTCGGCGGAGATGCTGGGGTGAATGGAGTGCACGGCCACGATGTCCGAGCAATCGGGCACCATGGATACGAGGACGCCATTAACGGTGATCATAAAGGCATCGTTGTGGCAGCTTGGGTCGGTTCTCTGGGTGACCCATTCCACATATTCTTCCGAGGCAAACTGATACTCGATGTCGATTTGGCTTGAGGAGGGGATGATGTCGAATTCCAGCACGGCGGCATCTTCGGTGCGGAATCCCACCACGCGGTCCTCCAGCTCGGCATTTCCCCCGGTGCGCCATTCGGTGTCGTTGTGGGAGCCTTCATCCTCGTCGCCACTGTTCCAATTGCTTTTGCGGCCGGTGGTGAGCAGGGCGCCTGCGTCCATTTCCAAGCCTGCATCCAGGCCGCCGGAAAAGAGCCCGCTGGAGGCTTCCACACCATGGAAGCGTTCGCTCCCGGGAACGACCGTGACGGAGCTGCCGGCCACGATGGAGCTGACCAGGGAGTGGGCGAGGCCCGAGCTGACGTCCACTTCCAGGTAGTAGGGGAGGCTGGTGTCGCCGTTTTGGTCGCGGGCCACGACCTCAATGACGTGGGTTTTCAGGTCCCAATCCGAGGTGTCGAAGGTGAAGCTCCCTTCGGGGGGAGTGCGGGCGTAGAGGACGCTGCGGGAGGAGAGGATGGTGGCCTCGATACTGGCTAGATCGTCATCGCCATCCGGATCGCTGGCCAGGCAGTGGATGGTGAAGGTGTTGTTGGGCTCCACGACGGTGATGAAGTCGCTCGTAGGTGAGAGGACCTCCAGTTGGGGGCGGGCGTTTCCGCTGGTGACGGTGATGGGATATGACTCGGCGGTCTCCCCCACCGCACCCCGGGAATCATAGGCCTTGGCCGTGATGTGGTGGATGCTCTCGTCCTCGGGAGTGGAAGGATCGTCGTCAAGCCGCAGAAGCTCCACGTAGTTCCCCCGCCGGGTGAGGACATTGTTGCCAAAGGAAAGAACGGCCGGATCGTCGGTTTCAGTCGGGGTGCTGTCGGTCCCGATGAGCTCCCCGTTGGCGTAGAATTCCACCCGGCGCACGGGGTCTCCCTCCACATCTTGGGTCAGCGCGGTGAAGTTGACAAACTGCCGGTTGGGCGAATTCTGCTCCGGCCCGGCGGTGATGGTGACCGTGGGAGGCATGTTGCGGCCCAGGGTGACCTGCCGGATGCTGCTGGCGAAGGCCACTCCCTCCTCATTCAGGGCTGAAGCCTGCAGCTCGAAGACGCCGTTATCATCTCCGGGAGCCACCTCGGCCAACCAGACCGCGCAGCCCCGGATGAATTGGAAGTCATCTTCCTCGTCAAAATCCCGAATCTTTCCCAGTTCCTCCCAAGGCTGATTGGGCGGATGGGTCGCCCGTTTGAAAAGTTGAATCGCGCTGGGCCGCTTAGGGAGAAGGTTCAGGTCAAAGGCGAAGCAAATGCCGTCAATTTCGTCCGACTCGTCGGCTGGGAGGGGAAGGAGGGTGAAGGCGTCGTTGTTTGGCTCTGCCATCTCCCTGACGCGGAAAAACATCCGCTTGGCATTGGTGGCCTTCGATTCCACCACCCGGCTGCCCGTTCCGGCTACTTCCCGGCCCGTCCAGGTCCAGTCTTCCAGATCAGGGCTACTGTCGAGGTAGTAGTGAAAGTTTTCTGCGGTCTTCCAGCTGAGAGAGGGATTGTTGCAATCTCCCTCCACTTCCGGGGCCATTTCTTCTTCCGCCAAAAGGGAAAGAGAGGAGCCTAGCCAGCAAAGAATTAACAGCAGCTCGCGCACCCCCGGAGCAGCAGGGAGGCTCGAGGAAACTGGGCGGGAGAGAGTTGGCTGGGAGGCACTTGCGTGTCGGCTATCCATTCTATCTAAGGGTGGCGAGACGTTAGGCAGGGTCGGGGGGCAGGCAGATTCGAGGTGGGTTGGAAGGCTTGAGTAGAGTGAATCCTGATGGTGAAGGACTTGGCGGCTGGAGAGCACAATGAATCGCGCTCATCGGATGATTGGTTTAATGGGAATAAGGTAATCCCGATTCGAAAGCGATCAAATCTCGTGAAAAAGAGAGCGCGTTTTTCGCCTGCTGCCACCATGGTAAGCGTTTCTCGTCGACAAGAGATTCTGCGAGAATTAGTTTGGGAGTGATGTCAAAACGATGGCTTGGAGTGGGAATTGTTCTCATGGCGGTGGCCCTTTTTCTCGCATTGAGTGGTGAACGAGCAGATTCTCAAAAAGTCCGCCCGCTCAGCTCTCATGCGGGAAAGTCTTCCCAGCTTCTCACGGAGGGGCGCAAGACGGCCCAGCAGAGCCGCTTGGATCGGCTGCGAGCGACGGTGGAGCCTTCCCCGAATTTTGAGCCCGGCACGCACGAGGTTGCGGATTTGGTGGAATTCACTATTCCGGAGTTGAAACTGGAGCAGGCGACCTTTGCCGAGGCGCTGGATGCACTTTTGGAGGAATACACTTTCATCAGCTTGCGCACTCAACAGGAGCCGCTCGACTTTCGT
The DNA here is from genome assembly GCF_016595415.1 of Roseibacillus ishigakijimensis. GTDB lineage: Bacteria > Verrucomicrobiota > Verrucomicrobiia > Verrucomicrobiales > Akkermansiaceae > Roseibacillus > Roseibacillus ishigakijimensis. Next base: position 46,956 of record NZ_JAENIO010000004.1, on the reverse strand, counting down.
CCCCAGGTTCCCGCTGGACTCGATGAGCGTCAGGATATTCTGATGACCAACCGCTCCTTTTCTCAAGTGCTGCAGACCTTGGCCATTGCCTATGGGGTGAAGCTGACTTGGCGTGAAGACGGGCAGTTCGACTTGGTCCGGATCGAGGATTTGGCCGTTGCTAGCGAAGAGGAGTTGGTGACGAGAACGTGGACCGTGCCGCCGACTTTGAAGACAGACCTACACGAGCTATTCTTTCGGGCGAATGAAGGTCAGTTTCCGATTACTTCCGAAGAGCAGGCCTCGCTGGATGCCATGTTCAAGCGGCTTGGTTGGTTGAGAGGAGCAGGCGAGCAGGCGGAATTTGATAGCTCTCACGGAATGGTTACAGTTCGCGCCGCCCCATCGGCACTTGACGAGATTGATGGCTTCACCAGCTCATTGCTTAGAACAGTATTTTATCAACAGCTTGTTGTGGGTGAGATGGTCTATGCCGAGCAAGAGATCCCGGCTTTGGAGCGAGGATTTCTAACTCGGGAGGACTTGCAGAATGATTTTTCAGCAGAGGGACAGGTGTTTCCTCTCCCCAGTGTGGTGACCGCTGCCGGGCCCCCAGCTGAAATCCAATCGATAGAGGGTGACCCGAATGGGGATTGGAAAGGTTTGCGCCTTTCGGTCGCAGCCGGTGGCTTCGGCTTTGGCTCTCAAGGGGATTTTCGATTTGAGTATCGCCCGGGAGGAAGTCCGATTCAGTTGGGGGAAGGTTCAACTTTCGCGCTCAGCAGTGCGGCGGTTGCGGAGTATCGCGACATTGCGCCACCTCAGCGTCATGCCTTGGTCGAGCGAATCTCGACCGACCAAGGCTACCTCTACTTGGTGATCTCCTCGACGACGATTGATGCCAGTGGACGGCCCAAGTATCCCGAGGATTTGGTGGGGGAGTAGTTTCTTTTGCCAGCAAGCAATGCTCCTGGTTTGGAGCTGGCCTTGGCGCAGTCGGCTTTTGCAACACAGGGTGACCGAAAGGCGAGAGGGGGGTGCTGACAAATGTGAGCGTCGGGAGAAGTAGTGGGTGGGAATGAAGGTGATGGCTCGAATCGTGATCCTGCTGCTGGTTGGAGTTCTTGTTTCGGTCGCCGAGGAGGAGACGAGACCCAATGTGCTCTTCATCGCGGTGGATGATCTCAATGATTGGGCGGGCTACCGGGGGGATGAGCAGGTGATCTCGCCCCACATGGATGGGCTCGCAGAGGAAGGCGTCTGGTTTTCGCGCGCCTACTGCCAGTATCCCGTCTGTGGACCTTCGCGAGCCAGCGTGATGGGGGGCATTTACTACCACCAGTATCAGTCGCAAAAGCTGCAAATGGACGACGAGGTGGTGGCCGAGAAGTTGCACGCGAGGGGTTCTGCTCTGTTGCACGAACGCTTCAAGGAAGCGGGCTACACGACCATGGCGGTGGGGAAAATCCTCCACAAACATCTCCCTGCCGAGCACCTCGACCTCTCCGGCGGGCGGGGCGGCTGGGGCACCTATCGCGATGAGGATGGCGGGCGGCGCAAGTTGCAGTGGAAAAGCCAGAAAACCCTCACTGACTGGGGGCGCTCCCCGACTCCGGAGCCGAAGATGAGTGACTCCAAGGCGGCGGCGTGGGCGGCTGCGCGGCTGGGGGAGGAGCACGAGGAGCCTTTTCTGCTCATGGTCGGCTTTCTGCGCCCCCATGTGCCTTGGTATGTGCCGCAGGAGTATTTCGACCGCTATGATCGGGAAAAGATTCAGCTGCCGCCTTATCGTGCGGACGACCTCGCTGATGTCCCGGCGGCAGGGCGCGCAACTCTCAATGAGGGCTATCCCCGCACCGAGTGGGCGCAGGAGGAGGACCAGTGGCGTGACATCGTGCAGGCTTACCTGGCCAGCATCACCTTCGTGGATGATAAGATTGGGCAAGTGTTGCAGGCGCTGGAGGCCAGCCCCTACCGCGACAACACCATTGTGGTGCTCTGGTCGGACCATGGCTATCATCTGGGGGAAAAGAACACCTTCCAGAAGCACACCCTCTGGGAGCGTTCCGCCCTTTCTCCGCTTATTATCAAGGTGCCCGAGGCCGATGATCGTAAAATTGCACCGGGCAAGTGCGAGCGGGTGGTGAGTTTGCTCGATCTCTATCCCACTTTGCTCGAACTCTGTGGCTTGCCGGCCAATAAAAAGGCGGAAGGCCGGAGTCTGGTCCCTCTTTTGGAAAACAAAACCGCGACTTGGGATCATCCCGCGCTGACTTATCGCAAGGATGGCGGGCGCTCCTTGCGGGACGAACGCTACCGCTACATTGTCTACGGGGATGGCTCGGAGGAGCTCTATGATCACGAGACCGATCCGAACGAATGGCACAATTTGGCGGAGGAGAATGAGGCGGGAGAGATTCTCGGCCGCATGCGGAAAAAATTGGCCGCCGCACACGTCGAGTGAGGGGGCGGGGCGGACAAAAAAAGGTGCCGGCGGAACCGGCACCCTGTGACAGAGTGGAATGAGCACCTCTCTTCCTACGCCACAAATTGGTGGTGCAGAATGTGGAGGCAGAGGAGGTGGTTGAGGAGAGCGTCTTTGCGGACGAGGGAAGTGGGGTCGGTGTCAGCGCGGTAGGCGTTGAGGAATTGCGTCACGCGCTCGGGGGAAAGGAGTCCGGCATCGCGCACGGTGTCCTCGTTGAGGAAGCTGCTGATGAGCTCGCCGACCTTGGCCTTTTTCGACTCGTCGGTGTGGGCGGGCGGAGCCATGAAGGCGAATTTTTCCCGCTTGTAGAGGACCTCGGGAAGCACGCCTTTGACCGCTTCGCGCAGGATGTGTTTCTCGGTATTGCCCTTGATGCGCAGGCTGGGTGGCACGTCCACGGCGGCGGCGGCGAGGTGGTGATCGAGGAAGGGAGGACGGGATTCCATGGAGTTGGCCATGTCCACCCGGTCGCCGCCCCAGTTCAGGATCTGGCCTTCCAGCTGGCACTTCGACCAGGTGTATTGCGCGATGTCGAGGGGATGGCGGCCTTCTAACATCGAGCCGTCAATGCGGTCGGCGATGGCCTCAATGGGATCGTAGTCGCGCAGCTCGTGGGCGACATCGTCGGCGAGGAGCGGACGGGCAATGTCGAGGGTGTCCATCCAGGGTTGCAGCCAGGAGGGGGTGAAGCCGCAAAGCCCCATCCAAGCCGGGTGGGTGCGCTCGTTTTCGGAAAGAATGGCTCCTTTGAAAAGGCTGTTGGTGCGCTCGAGGGCGGCTTGGTATTCGGCGCGCACGCTGGCGGGCTCGTGGCTGATGCCATGCAAGAACATGTCGCGCTTGAGGGCGGGGTAGCCGGCAAAGAGTTCGTCCGCGCCCTCGCCCGTGACGACGCAGCGGTAGCCGGATTCCCACACGGTCTTGGACATCAGATTCTTCGCCACGCCGAGGGTGTTGTAGAAGGTGCGCTCGGCGTGCCAAACGGTGTCGATGTAGTTCTGGCCGTAGAGATCCTCGGCTTTCAGGTTGATGACGTGCTGGTCGGCGTTCATGGACTCGGCCATTTCCTTCGCAATGGGAGCCTCGTCGTATTGGTCGTCGTCGAAGGAGATGGTGTAGGCCTTCACCGGGCTCTGCATGGCACCACTAGCAAGGCCGAGGATGCAACAGGAGTCGATGCCGCCGGAGAGGTAGGAGCCTACGGGAACATCGGCTTCGAGGCGCTTGACGATGGCGTCGATGAGCTCGGCGCGGATGCGTTCGACGTGCTCCTCTTCTTCCTTCTCGCTGATCTCCTTGGGGCGTTCTTCTTCGGTGGGAAAGTCGAAGTCCCAGTAGCGTTCCTGCGTGATTTCAAGTGAGCCGTTGCGCTTGCGAATGCGGAGGAAATGACCGGGCGAGAGCGAGTGGACATTCGAAAAAGCACTCATGCCCGGCGCGATGGTCTGCATCAACTGATGGAGAGCGGCCTTGGGGTCGAGCCGGGCCTCTACCTCGGGGTGGGCGAGGACGGCTTTGGCCTCCGAGCCCCAGACGATGGTGTCTTTGTTACCAGAAACGTAGTAGAAAAGAGGTCTCACCCCGAAGCGGTCTCGCGCGAGAATGAGCTCGTCTTCTTTTTGGTCGTAGAGTGCGAAGGCGAATTCGCCGCGAAGGCACTCGAAGAAATCGAGTCCCATCTTGCGGTAGAGTCCGAGCGCAATTTCAGAATCTGACTTGGTGAGAAAGCGTTGCCCCTCCGCCATCAGGGTGGAGCGGTAGCGCTTGAAGTCATAGAACTCGCCATTGACGGTGAGATAGTGGCTCTTGTCGGGCGTAAAGAGAGGCTGCGCTCCGTGCTCGAAATCGTTAATGATAAGCCGCGAGTGTCCTAGGGCGAGTCCGCGCTCCCGATCGAGGTGTTGATTGAAGGCATCGGGACCCCGGTGTTTGATCGTCTCCAATTGGGCATTGACGATGTCGGGAGCATTTTCAGTGAGGCCTTTGGTGGTGAAGTATCCGGCGATTCCGCACATGATTTGAGTTTAGAGTTGGGAGTTCAGAGTTTAGAGTGGGTGGGTGGGTGGACCCGAGGACAAAGGAGTTGAGAGAAAGGCTAATGGTTTTTTCGTTACGGTGTCTGGCACTGTATCGGGCTCTGCCGCGAAGTCAGGAATCGAAAGCTTTCGGGGTGCAGATGTTGCGGAGCAGCTCATCGGTGGGAGCCAATCATCGCGAAGCTTGCCGGGCTCGTTCTCAAGCCGAGTTCCTCGCCAAGATGGGGGATTGTTTGAAGGAGTTGGATGAAACAAGCTACTGGCTGGAGTTGATACGGAGGGGTGAACTGATGGCAGCGGAAAGATTGGAGGGTCTTGAGAGGGAAGCCGACGAGCTCATCGCGATTTTCGTGACGGTGGTGAACAAGAATCGTCGAAACTCTTAACTCTGCACTCTTAACTCTGCCATCGAAAGGATTAAAGCGATTCCAAGGGGGGGAGGCTGTCGAGGCGGCCGAGGGTGGCCATCAGGAGGGCCTGGCGGATGAAGACCGCGCCGTGGGCCTGGGAGAAGTAGAGGTTGTGGGGAGTCTTGTCCAAGGAGGTGTCGAGCTCGTCGAGACGGGCGAGGGGATGGAGAATGACCGCATCGGGCTTGAGCGGGCTGTTCGCATCGAGCTTGTAGCGGGCGTCGAGGGACTTGTAGGAGTCGCCCAGGAAGGCGATGGAATTCATGTAAACGACATCGAGGTCCGCGATGGTTTCTTGGATGTCGTTGGTGACCTCATAGGCGATATCGGCTTCGGTGAGGTGGTTGATGACGTCTTCACCGAAGGGGTCGGCCATCTCGGAGATGACGGTCACCTTGGCGATGTGGTCTTTGAAAAGAAGGGAGAGAAGGAGGAAAGATTTCACCGCGCGCATGGAGCCCGGGGTGCCGAGAATGCCGAGGTGGAGCTTGGGGGCTTCGGGGGGCTTGGGAGCGGCCAGTTCGGGTCGCCACTTGAGGAGGGCGAACCAGTCCGCGAGGGCCTGGGTGGGGTGCTCGCCAGAGCCGTTGCCCGCATTGACAAGGGGGATGCGCATGTTCTCGAGGATTTGTTCCGGTGCGGTGGTCTCGGTGTGACGCATGACCACGAGGTCGGCGTAGGCGTTGAACATTTCGCCAATATCGCCCAGGGATTCACCTTTGGCCTGGCCAGTGGTGGTGCCGTCGGCGATGGAGATGACCTTGCCGCCCAGCCGGTGAACCGCGCTTTCGAAGGAGATGCGGGTGCGGGTGGAGGGCTCGAAGAAGGCGGTGACCACGATTTTCCCGTCGAGGGGGTGGTAGGGCCAGACTTCGATTTTTTCCAAAACGGCGGCCAGTTTGCAGAGCTCGGCCACTTGATCGAAGGTGAACTGGGTGGCGCTGAGGATATTGGTTCCGGCCAGCTCTTCCAGGGTGTCGAAATTGACGGGATTGTTGGTGAAAAGGCCGGAGGGCTCGGGGCGAGTGGCCTCGGAATCCACCGGAGGATCGAGGAAGGGCGCTTGTTTGTTCTCGGCGATGGGCAGGTCGTCGTTCATGGTTTACCAGAGGTTTTTATTTTTGAGATCGCGAAAGAAAAGCAAGGCGAGGGCCAGGAAGGCGAGGCTGGTCCAGAGGAGGGAGCCATAGATGATGATCTGCAGAGCAGTGGGTGAAAACATGGTGTTTTTGCGGGGAAAGGAATTAGTGGGCGGAAGGTCGACCGATAAACTTTGCCGTCAAACAGAACAGCATGGAAATAGCCGCCGAGATGAGGGAGGCGGTATACCAGCCGAGCTGGAAATAGGCCCAGAGACCCAGACCAGCGGCGAGCACAATGCCGATGAGGATGGGCAAGCGGGCTGCGTTTTTCCAATAAATGCCTGCGATAACAGGCCAGATGAGAGCGGCAACGAGCGGGCCGGAGGCGTAGAGCACCTTGTAGAGAGGCCAGCGGGGGAGGGCCAGGCTCCAGGCTACCAGACCGGTGCCAATGATGATGTAGGCCGCCATGCGGCGAAAGCGTGCTTCCGGAATTTCGCCTCGGCCCAAATGCTTGGGCACGTCTTTCAGGATCAGGTCGGAGGTGGCGGCCAGCAGCGAGTCGATGGAGGAGGCGATGGAGCAAAAGAGGACAACGAGGATGAGTATACCGGCTGCGGGGCCGAAGCCGGCCTCGGCGAGCACGTGCTGGGCGACGGCAGGGCCGACTTGGTTGGTATTGGTCACGTTCAAGCCCAGTGGACCGGCGGAGAGGGCGATGAAGCCCGCCGCGATGGGGATGGGGAACCAGCAGAATCCCGCCAAAGTGAAGGCCTTGGGAGCCACGCCCTCACGCATGGCAAAGGTGCGCGACCACCAGACATTATTATGGAAGACCTCGCCAAAGCCGAAGAGCATGATGTTGAAGAAGGAGAGGAGAGCCACCGGCATGTAGGTCTGCAGGAGCATGGGCTGGCGCTGGGCGAGGCGCTCGTGGGTGTCGGGGAGATCGAGATTGGTCAGCACCAGCACGCCGGTGAGGACGATGCCGAAGAGGATGATGAGGCTCTGGATAAAGTCCGTGCCCACCACTGCGTAGAGTCCGCCGAAGAGGGTGTAGAGCACGCAGACGAGGAGGATGAGCGACATTCCGGTGTGGTAGGGAATGCCGGTGAGGACTTCGAGCAACTCGCCACCGGCGACCGTCATGGTGACCAGCCAGGCCAGAGAGTAGACGAGGGTGATGACGAGAAAGAGAAGCCACCCGGTTTGGCCATATTTGAGGTGGAAGAAATCGCCAGCGGTCGTGCCTTGGGGCAAAAGCTTGCGAATGCGCACCGCCAAGGGGGCGAAAAGAAAGAGGCCGAAGGAGGCGGTGGCAAAGGCCAGGACGCCCCAGAGCCCCTGGGTGTAGGCGAATTGCGGGGCGACCATGATGGTGTTGGAGGTCACCCAGGTGGCCATCACGGTAGCCGAACCGAGGGCGAGGCCGATGTTCCGTCCGGCGAGGGTGAAGCCTTCCGAGTCCTTGGCCTTGCGCCCCCAATAAATGCCGAGCCCCACCCAGAGAAGACTGAGGAGGATGACAACAGACCAGCCCACAACGGGCGAGACAGAGGCGGTGGTGACAGCGAACAACATCGGAAGCTTAGGGGAGTTCGTCAGGTTGGGAGCGGGAGGACAGATGACCGTGAACGACTGCGCCAGCAGTGGCGAGGACGACCAGGCCACCGAGAATGAGCAGGAGATTCACCTGCCCGCGAGCCATGTATTGGCATTCGACGGTCAAGGGCGGGGACCAGGGGTCGTTTTCCCCGGCCCGCACGCGGAAGATGTGCTCGCCCGCAGCCATGCCGGTGATCACGGTGGTGCGGTCGGTGCCGGGATGGCGCAGGAAGCTCTCCTCCCCCGGTGGCTGGTGCTCGATTTGGAAAGTTTGCTGGGGACCGGCCTCCTCTGTGGGCTCCCAACTCAAGGTCACCGTGCCATTGTCGGTAAAGCGTTCGTCCGCTGGAGGGCTGGTGAAGGTGACCGAGGTCGCTGCAGCCCCGTCCGCGAAGCAGACGATGGCGAGGAGTGTGAGGATGACTTGCGGTCGGAAAATAACGAATGGGTCAGGTCGAATGAAGCTCTTTCGGGCAAAGAGAGCAGCGCCTCAGGGCCGTCCAGCCAAACACAAGAAGAGAGGGATGCAAGGGGTTTCGTGGGAAAAATTTGTGAGATTGTTGGCCGTAAGCCTGCTTGCCTAGCTTCTTAAAGGACTTGAGAAGGGTTCTGAATTCTAGGCTTTTGTGAAAAAGAATTGAATAATTTGTCAATTTCGTTAGGGTGGCCGTGCTCCCGATATGAAAGCACTTCTCAAAGCCGCCGGAGAACCCGGCCTTTCGCTCGTCGATGTCCCTGAGCCGAAAATCGGCAATCGCGAGGTTCTCATCAAGGTGGATCGCACCGGCATCTGCGGCACCGATTTGCACATTTACAATTGGGATGCCTGGGCGCGCAAAACGGTGCCCGCACCCCTCATCATCGGCCACGAGTTTGTGGGTGAAATCGTGGAGGTGGGCTCGCTCGTCGACTACCTGCAGCCGGGCGACCTGGTCTCGGGAGAAGGGCACCTCATCTGTGGGCGCTGCCGCAACTGTCTCGCTGGCCGTCGCCACCTGTGCCGCGATACTGCGGGAGTGGGGGTCAACCACCCTGGAGCCTTTGCGGAATACATTGCTCTTCCGGCCACCAACGTCTGGAAGCACGGGCGCGGCATTTCCCGGGATTTGGCGGCAATTTTCGACCCTTTTGGCAATGCCACCCACACCGCGCTGTCCTTCCCCTTGCTCGGTGAGGACGTGCTCATCACTGGTGCGGGGCCCATCGGCTGTATGGCGGCGGCCATCGCGGTTCACGCGGGTGCCCGCCATGTGGTGGTGACCGATGTCAATTCCCAGCGACTTGACCTCGCGGAGGAGCTGGGAGCGACTCGCACGGTCAATGTGACCCAGGAGAAACTGCCTCAAGTGCAGCAGGACCTTGGCATGACCGAAGGCTTCGATGTCGGCCTTGAGATGTCGGGTAATCCGGCGGCTTTCAATGACCTAATCGACAACATGGCGCACGGGGGCAAGATTGCCCTTCTCGGCATTCCTGATCCTTCAGTCTCCATCGATTGGAACAAGGTCGTTTTCAATGGGCTCCATCTCAAAGGAATCTATGGCCGCGAAATGTATGAGACCTGGTATCAAATGACGACCATGATTCAGTCGGGTCTCGATATTTCGCCTGTCATCACCCACCGCTTGCCTTATCAGGATTTCGAGGAGGGCTTTGCTTTGATGAATGAGGGCTCCTGCGGGAAGGTGATTCTCAATTGGGTTTAAGGACGATTTTTTTGCACTGCTAAAGATAACGAATTTATGTCTCTTTTTGAAAAAGTGGCCGCTCAGTTGGCCGAAATGAAGGAAGCTGGTCTCTACAAAACGGAACGGCTCATCACCACTCCCCAGTCCAATCACATTGCCGTGCCCGGCAGTGGGGAAGTCATCAATCTCTGCGCTAATAATTACTTGGGCCTGGCCAATCATCCCAAAGTCGTGGCTGCTGCGCATCAGGCTCTCGACGAGTGGGGTTTCGGACTCGCCTCGGTGCGCTTCATCTGCGGCACCCAGAGCATTCACCGCGAGTTGGAGCAAAGGCTGGCGGCCTTCTTGGGGGTGGAAGATTGCATTCTTTACTCGAGTTGCTTCGATGCCAATGGCGGTCTTTTTGAGACTATTCTCGGACCCGAGGATGCCGTCATTTCCGACGCCCTCAATCATGCTTCCATCATCGACGGCATTCGTCTCTGCAAAGCCAAGCGCTATCGCTATGCCACCTCCGATATGGCTGATCTCGAGGCCAAGCTGCAGGAAGCGCAAGAGGCCGGGGCGCGTCATATCCTCATTGCCACCGATGGCGTTTTTTCCATGGATGGCTGTTCGGCCAAACTGCCGGAGATCTGCGATTTGGCCGACAAATACGGGGCTCAGATCATGATGGATGAGTGCCATGCCAGTGGTTTCATGGGCCCCACCGGGCGGGGGACCCACGAGCACCATGGGGTGCTCGGTCGCATCGACATCATCACCGGCACCTTGGGGAAAGCGCTAGGCGGAGCCAGCGGCGGCTTCGTGGGAGCTTCTCAAGAGGTCATTGATCTTCTGCGCCAGCGTTCGCGCCCGTATCTTTTCTCTAACAGCATCGCTCCGCCCATCGTGGCGGCCAGCCTGGCAGTGCTCGATCTGCTGGAGGATGAAGGCCCGGCTCTGCGCGAAAAGCTTTGGGAAAATACGCGTTACTTCCGCGAGGAGATGACGGCGGCCGGCTTTGACCTCCTTCCCGGAGACACTCCCATTGTGCCCGTGATGCTCTACGATGCGGTCAAGGCCAAGGACTTGGCGGACGAGTTGCTTCAGCTCGGCCTCTACGTCATTGCCTTCAGTTACCCGGTTGTGCCTCAGGGGCAGGCCCGCATCCGCACTCAAATCTCTGCGGCCCATAGCCGCGAGGATTTGGACCGGGCCATCGCTGCCTTCAAGCAATGTGTGGCTTGAGGCGGCTGGGGCGGAGGCCTTCCCCGTGCCATCCTCCCGGAAAAATGCGGGGTTTCGTTGCTATGCGGGCCGATCCGTGCGAGGCCTTTGGGTAGAAATGAGTGCAACGAAAGAAAAAGCAGCGGTGTCGCTGTCGCGTTTGCAGCGACGATTCAAGGAGTTGAGTGAGATTGGTCTCGATCCCGAGGTGGGAGGGCTTTACCGCATGGCCTTCACCCGGGAGGACATGGAGGCCCGCGACTGGCTGGAGAAAGAGATGAAAGAGGCCGGCCTGCAGGTATCGCGGGATGGAGCGGGCAATGTCAGCGGTTTGCTGGAGGGCAGCGAGCCCGATCTCCCCCGGGTGCTGGTCGGTTCCCACCTCGATACCGTCCCTTGTGCCGGCACCTTGGATGGGTCTCTCGGGGTAATGGCGGCCCTGGAGAGCCTGCACGCCATGACCGAGGCGGGCGTCCGGCCCCGGCATTCCATCGAGGTCATTTCCTTTTCGGATGAAGAGGGCCGTTTCGGTGGCATGTTTGGTTCGCAGGCGGTGGCGGGGAAGCTGACCCCGGAGACTCTGCACCATGCGCGCGATCTCAACGGGGTGAAGTTGTCCGACACCTTGGAGCGCCACGGCATGGATCCTTGGCAAGCCTTGGAAGCGCGCCGCGATCCCAAAAGCCTGGAGTGCTATCTGGAGCTGCACATTGAACAAGGCCCGGTTCTTGATGTCGCCCGCGAGCAAGTCGGCTTGGTGGAGGATATCACTGGGCTTTTCAAATGGTCGGTGACCCTGCGAGGAGAGGCCAATCATGCCGGGACCACGCCCATGGACATGCGGCAGGATGCGTTTCTCGGCATGGCGGAGTTTGCCTATCAGATTCCCCGCGTGCTGGAGGAGAATGGCAGTGAACGCTCCCGGGCCACGGTGGGGAAGGCCGAACTCCACCCCGGATCGGCCAATACCGTCCCCGGCGAGGCCATCTTCTCTCTCGATGTGCGCGATACCGATCCGGAGATTTTGCGGCAGCTCGCCGATCAATTCCGGCGCTCCCTCTCCGCCATCGCCCGGCGGCGCAACCTGATGTTTGAGTTCACGGTGGAAAGTGAGATCGCTCCCGTGGCCTGTTCGCGGCCCATGTTGAAGGTGCTGGAGGCAAAGGCCAAGGAGCTGGATCTGGCTTATCGCCGCATGCCATCGGGGGCTGCCCACGATGCCCAGATTATGGCCACCATTACCCCGACGGTGATGCTCTTTGTGCCCTCACGCGGGGGAAAAAGTCACTCTCCGCAGGAGTGGACCTCCTGGGACGATATTGAGGCCGGGACCAAGCTCTTGCTGGAAGCGCTGCTGGAATTCGGCAATTCGGGTCACCCGGGTCAGAAAGGAGTATCATGTTGAATCTTTCCCTGGATGAGGGCGAACGGCGCGCGGACTATATTGAGGCCTTCCTCAACCACCCCGAGCGGGCCAAGGCTCTGCGGGAACGGCGGGCGGCTCTTCTCTGCATCGATGTGCAGTATCTCGATGCCGCCCCCGGTTATGGCTTGTTCACCGACCCCGATGCCTCGGGCGTTTCCGAAGAGGGACGGAGCTACTATTTTTCTCGTTTGAAAAAAACGGTGCTCCCCAATATGCGTCGCCTGCAGGAGCTGTTTCGCGACAGTTCTCTGGAGGTCATCCATTGCCGCATCTGCGCCTTGACCAATGATGGACGGGATCGCTCGAAGGGGCACAAGCGCCTCAATCTCCTCGCCGCGCCCGATTCCAAAGAAGCGGAGTTCCTCCCCGAGGTGGCTCCTTTCGGAGATGAGATCATCATCAATAAAACCGCCAGCGGGGCCTTTCCTTCCACCAATTTGCATTATGTTTTGCAAAATATGGAAATAGAAACTCTCTACATGGTGGGAGTTTACACCAATGAGTGCGTCGAGACCACGGCCCGGGATGCCTGCGATTTGGGCTACTTTGTGACCGTGGTTGATGATGCTTGCGCCACTGTATCGCAAGAATTGCATGAGGCCTCTCTGGGGGTGCTCAAGTTCCGCTATGCCAATGTGATGACCACGCAAGAGGTCTTGCACGAGGTGCGGCGCGAGACTCATCGCAACCGGGGCGAGAGGTGAGGCTCGCCAGCGGCGGGGGATTGCGCTAAGAGCTGCCGATGGTTGACTTGCCGCGTCCCTTTACCGTTCTGGCCCCCATGCAGGAGGTCACGGACCTGCCCTTTTGGCGCACCCTGGCCCAGTGCGGGGGAGGGGCGGATCTGGCCATTACCGAGTATTTCCGGGTGCACATTCACTCCACCTTGGAGAAGCACATCCTGGCGAGCATCCTGCGGAACCCCACCGGCAGACCAGTCATAGCCCAGCTCATTGGCCAGGATGCGGGGGAGATGCGACGAACGGCGGGCGAGCTTCTCAACTACGAGGAGGTGGCTGGAATCGATATCAATCTCGGCTGCCCGGCCCCGGTGGTCTGTAGCAAGCAGGCGGGCGGGGGGTTGCTGCGGGATCGGAATAAGATTGATGACTTGTTAGGTCATCTTCGCGAGGTCTGCGGGTCTCGTTGGTTTACGGTCAAGACGCGGGTGGGGTTTGCCAGCGAGAGCGAGTTTGAGGAACTTCTGGCGGTTTTTTCTCGTCATCAGATTGATATGTTGAGTGTGCATGGGCGCACGGTCAAAGAGCGTTACCAGACTCCGGTGCACACCGGGGCCGTGCGGCGGGCGGTGGAGGCTTTGTCCTGTCCGGTGGTGGCCAATGGCAATGTCGTGGATGTGGCCACGGGCCGGGCTTATCTGGAGAAAACGGGGGCGGCGGGCTTGATGGTGGGACGAGGGGCGATCCGTAATCCTTGGATTTTTTCCCAGCTGCGCCAGTCCTTCGCTGGTGAGGAGGTGGCCGAAGTCAGGAAACGGGATCTCTTGCGCTATCTCACCCTGCTCTGGGAGGAGACCGCCCGCGCCCGGCTGGAATTCAAGAAAGACTTCGATCCGGGCAAGCATGTGCAGAAGATGAAGCGCTATCTCAACTATGTGGTCAGTGGCTTGGGAGAAGATCTTGAATACCGCATGAAGCGCTGTCGGGAGCAAGGGGAGCTCTTTGCGCTCTTGCGAGATCATCTCGACAACGAGGAGCTTATGCCCGCCCTGCCCCCGGAGCGCTCCAAGCTCTTTTGCGGCTTTTCCCGTTTGCTGGAGTGAGATGTCCTTGCCACCGGGAGGGCGAGTCGCTGCAATCGCGGGATGGCAAATCTCAAGGAACAGTTGTTGGGAGCTGTGCAGGCCAAGCTGGGGGAGGAGTTGTCCGCCCTTGAGCGGGCCTTGGCTGATTCCAGCGCTGCCGCTACCGATCCCGATAGCAAAGCGGAGAGCAAGTATGATACCCGTAGCCTGGAAATGTCTTACCTGGCTTCCGGGCAAGCCCGGCAGGCCGAGAGCTTGCGCGAAGCTCTGCGGGAGCTGGAAAACTTTGCGCTGCGGGACTTTGCGGTGACCGAGCGGGTGGAGGTCGGGGCTTTGGTCGAGCTGGAGCAAGAGGGGGAGTGGCGTTCCTACCTTCTCCTGCCTGTGGGTGGGGGATTGGAGGTGACTTGTGGGGAGCAGCAGGTCACCACCCTGAGCCCGGAGAGTCCTCTTTTCGCCTTGCTGGAAGGTCGCCGCATGGGCGAGCCCCTGCCGAATGGGGCGAGCGTGAGCGAGCTGGGTTGAAGGAGGGAGGAAGAGCTGCTTTGCTCTGTCCATGACCATTCGCCAGCTTTCCGCCCAGCAGCCATTCATCACCGCCGATGGTTCCACCATCCGGAGCATTCTGGATGCGGCCAATGCCCCTGTGGAGAAGCAGAGCCTCGCCGAGGCCACGGTGTCGGCCGGGGGCGCGACCCAGCGTCATTACCACCGCCTCAGCGAAGAGTTCTATTTCCTTCTGGCGGGTCGCGCAGTGATGGAGATTGAGGGCGAGGAGCGGGAGGTGGGTCCCGGGGATGCGGTCCTGATTCCTGCCGGGGCCTGGCACCAGATCCGGGGTTTGGAAGAGACCCGCTTTCTCTGCTGCTGTGCTCCCCCCTACTCCCACGACGACACCTTTTTCGAGTGAGGAAGCCGGGTGAGGTGGGAGATGTGACGGATTGTTCACAGTGAGAAAATTGACGATGGCTTGCTGTCAGGTTTCAAGAACAGCGGGTCTCGGGGACCATTCTTTCCCGAGCCCGATGCCTTCCTTTATCCAGCTCCAAAGTTGGATTCCCATTCTTGGAAAACTATGAAAATGAAATCCTTGCTCGCCCTTTCTTCCCTTGCCTTGTTGGCCTCCGGGGAAGCAGCTATGACTTATCAATTCGCTGGAGACTTGTATTCCAGCCTTTCGGTGGACCCGACGCCAGTTAGCGGTCAGTTTACTTTTGATGAAAGCAAACTCACCAACCAGGGGGCTCCGGGGGAGAATCTTCTCGCCCAGGACGTAACCTTCGAGATCACCCTTTTTGGGCAGACTTTCTCCAAAAGCGATGAGTCCGGATACCTGGGCGAGAGCGAGATCTTCTACGCTCTCAATTTCATCAACAACACCCCAAGCTCCTTCTTTTTTGCCATCGCGGAAACGCAGGAAGAGCTCGACCGGGTGGCGGGAATCATTCCCGGGCTGAACGCCAAACCGGGTGATTTTCCCCTCGACCAAGCCACCTTGATCACGGACCCCACCATCGAGGCATTCATCATCGATGTTTCCGATCCGGCGGGCTTCACCGCCATTCCCGAGCCTTCTGCCGCTCTTCTGCTGGTCCTCGGAGCCACTGGTTTCCTGCGTCGTCGCCGATAATTCCTCCTTCGCGGTCTTGTTTGTATCCTATTTATAGTGAGGTTTTTGTGTGATTTCTCATTGTCACGGAACCGTCACGGAAATCACCTTATCAGGGCAAGGGACCGCTACTAGAACTCTACTGTTGGCGATTCGTTGCTCTCCCCCGAGGGCGCACGCTTGAGCCAGCTTCTTTCTCACACCCTATCCATGAAAAACGTCATCACTACACTCACGCTTGCCGCGTGTGCCACTGCCCAGGCGGGAACTGCCACCTGGTTCACTCCTCTCACGGAGTCCGCGCCGGTCACCACTCCGAATTCGCCCGAAGAGCTGACCCAGCCCTGGGTTGCTCCCGAGGGGCTCAGCCAGAAAAACATCGTCAGCCTGCGTGAGGTCGAAGATCAGGTTCTCAGTTACGGACAAAGCATCGTGCGCGTTCCCGACCTCGGTTCCAATGGATCCATGATCGATATGATCGCCTATGATCCCTCGGGCAACTTTCTCTTTCTTCCCCATGAGACTCTCGTGGGAGCAGGAGTGAGCCGGGTGAACCTCTACACCTGCGAGACGGAAATCGTTTTCGCTGGCGATACCAAAGGCAACATGGGCGACTGGTCCAACGACTTTGGAGCTTTTGACCCCGCGCGCTTCACTCCCAATGGCACCGTCATCGCGGCTGAAGAGTGGTCGGGCCAAGGTCGCGTCATCGAATGTCTCAATCCTTACGCGGATCGGGAGGATGTGGAGATTCGCGAGTTGCACAGCTTCGCCAATGTTTCTCACGAGGGAATCAACTTCAGTAACAAATATAATGATACCGTTTACTTCGTGGACGAGGATCATTCCGGTTCCATCTACAAGTTTGTGATGAAGACTCCTGGAGATTACACCGTGGGTCAGACTTTCGTCCTGTCGGTGGATGCCTTCGCCTTCCATGGCGGGGATGCGGCTCTGAACTGGGACGGGGGCTCCAATCGCGACATCCGCACCGGGGAAGCTTCTTGGGTGGCTATCAGTGATGAGGAAGGGAATCCTCTTCCCGGTCTCACCGACGCCTTCACTTGGACGGAAGCTGATGGCCGTCCTGGTCGCACCGCTGCCAACGAAGTGGGAGGCACTCCCTTCGGCCGTCCCGAGGACTGCGAAGTGGGCACCCTCGCCAATGGCAATGAAGTTCTCTACTTCGCCGCCACTTCGGAGAACACCGTTTACTCGGTGGAGATGATGCAGGTGGACATTCCCGGCCGTTGGAACCGGGTGGGTCGCCGTTGGGTCTGGTCTCCCGCCCACACGGTGGACAAGGCCATGGTCCGGGTCTTTGCTTCCGACTCCGGCACGCCCAAGAACGAGGGCTTCGCCAGCACCACGGCGGTGATCAATTCCCCCGACAACCTGGCGCAGGACGCCCTGGGCAACATCTACATCATCGAAGACGCTCCCAACAGCAGCGACACTGGCGGCGACATCTGGTTCGTGCGCGACACCAACAACGACGGGGTGGGTGAGTCAGTCGACCACTTCCTGAGCCTGCGGGTGCGCGGGGCCGAAGCCACTGGCATGATTTGGAACCCGGTCTATCCCGAGGAGTTTGTGGTCGCCGTCCAGCACCCGGCTTCCACCAACTTGGACGAAGTGGATAGCGGTTTGGGAGATGCAGTCTGGATGTTCAACGTGACCAATATTCCCGACCAGACCTTTGTTCATCAACTGATTCAGACCCAGAGCCGCTGAGCCCGGGGTCCGTTTGCCTGTTCTTTCTACGGGGAGGGGGGATGGCCTCCTCCCCGTTTTTTGCTGAAACCTTTTGCCAAAATGAAATCCCACCTCTCTGCGCTTCTGGCTGCCTTTGCCACTTCTCTTCTTTCCCTTCCCCTTGCTGCTGAACAAGCGGAAGCCCTTGCCGCAGTCCGCCCTGCCTATCACGAAACGCTGTTGCAAAAGCTCCTCCGCCACGAGGGCGTGCTGCCTCCTTCCAACGAGGTCTACAACGTGCGGGCCATGTTCAATCGGGAGAGTGTGATTCCTCCCCAGTGCTACACCAAGAATCACGAGACTTTCAATGCCTGCTATGTCTGCCATCAGGCCGGGATAGCGGGGCGGGAGAACGTCATGAATGATGACGATTTGCAGGCGGAATACAGCTTCAGTGATGTTGGGATGATCAATCACTGGCAGAATCTCTTTGAGGACCGCAGTGCACGAATCGCGGCGATGAGTGATGAGGAGATCTTGGCCTACATCAATCAGGACAATTATTCCGAGCTGGCGGAGCGATTGCGGGCGGCGGATTTTCAAGGTTGGATCCCGGAACTCAAGGATTTGCAGAAAGGGACGGCAGCCTTCGATGAATTCGGCTTTGCCAAAGACGGCAGCCAGTGGGTGGCTTTCAATTACAAACCCTTTCCCAGCACCTTCTGGCCGACCAATGGCTCGACGGATGATATCATGATTCGGCTGGGCGAGAAGTATCGGCAGACTGCTGCGGGCGAGCCCTCGCTAGCGGTTTATCGCGCCAATCTCGCTTTGTTGGAGGCCAATATCAAAGGTTTGTCCCGCATCACCTGCCTCCCGGTGGACGAAGAAGAAGTCGGGGTCGACCTGGATGGCGATGGAACTTTGGGGACCGCTCATGAAATCACCGTGCACGATCGCTGGGTGGGAGCGGCCCAGGATGACTTCAAGGACACCTTTCTTTACCCCGCTGGGACGGAGTTTCTCCACACCGTGCGTTATCTGGGATTTGCCGACAACGGGGAGATCACCGTTTCCCCCCGTATGAAGGAGGTGCGCTACATGAAAAAATGGCGGGGCTACGGCAAGCCAACTTATGGCCGGGCTTACGAGGAAGAGGGATTTGAGAAAGAAGCCGGGCACCTGCCGGGCTACCAGGAGGTGGGTGCCCATGGCCTCGACAACAAGAATGGCTGGTCCATTGCGGGCTTTATCGAAGGTTACAATGGCCGCCTGCGGGCGCTCACTCATGAGGAGAACTTCTCCTGCATGGGGTGCCACAATTCCATCGGGTCCACTATCGACAAGACCTTTGGCTTCCCCCGCAAAGTGGAAGGAGCCAAGGGCTGGGGCTATATCAATCTCAAAAACATGCCCGATGTGCCCACCAGGGGAGAAGAGGAGGGAGAGTTTCTCACTTACCTAAAGCGAGTGGGTGGTGGCAGTGAGTTTCGCAATAATGAAGAAATGACCAGGCGCTGGTTCCGCGAGGACCAACCGACTGTGCCAGATGAGAAGAAGCTGGCGGCGGCGCGGGATGTCTACGACTTGATCACTCCTTCGCGAGAGCGCGCCCTCCAGCTGAACAAGGCCTACAAGACCATCGTGGAGGATCAGGACTACATTTATGGAAAAGATGCCATCCTGACCCCGCCGGAAAATGTCTTCGAGCGCATTGACAACGAGACCGCCACCACTCTGCCCGTCGACAAGCAGTATCGCTGGGATATTTTGCTCGATTGGTCGGCGCTGGCAGACTGAATCCCCGGTCCGCGACCGAGGATGGTTCGCCTGCTACTGTTACTGCTTCGGTAGTTGGTTAGCGGTGTAGTAGAAGAGTTGATTCTGAACCTTCTCGCCCCCGGCGCTGGTCAGGGCGGGGAGGTCGAGCTGGTAGACCTTCCCGGCCACAAAGTTGGCCAAGTCGACCTCAATGGTCCGTGGGTCGATTTTGCGCAGCTCGGTGATGGCATGCCCGGCCTGATTCTCCGGGGGGGAACCGTAGGTCCACTTGGATTGATAGGTGAAGGATGAGAAAGCCAGCTCGCTGGCGGCAGGCCATTCGGCAACATCCTGGGTGAAGGTGAGGCGGAAGCCGGTCGGGGTGATTTGGAAGCCTGTGATGTCAAAGGGCTCCGCTTTGTTCACGGCCCGGATGCGTTGCAGTCCTTCGGCCGGGGTC
The DNA here is from genome assembly GCF_016595415.1 of Roseibacillus ishigakijimensis. GTDB lineage: Bacteria > Verrucomicrobiota > Verrucomicrobiia > Verrucomicrobiales > Akkermansiaceae > Roseibacillus > Roseibacillus ishigakijimensis. The sequence goes on along the minus strand of NZ_JAENIO010000004.1, from coordinate 27,743 downwards.
CCCCAGCCACGCACCGTTTGGCCCACGTAGATCTCCTGGCCATCGGGGCTGAAGCGGAGGCGGTGATTGCCCGAGCGCAATCCTCCTCCGTCCAGGAAGTGGGTGCAGGCTCCCTGGAACTCGCCATTGACCTTTTCCAGCATGATGCGGCTGATGCGGGTGCCATTGTTGTCGGGCAGGAGCATTTGCCCCGCGAAATGGGGGAATGCGGCCGGGATGACATGGGGTTCACCCGCCGAGCGGTTGATCTCCTTGTGGGGAATCTGGACCGCCGGGTAGGTGCGGTGCTCATTGTAGGCTTCCAAATCATCGCGGAAAGTGGCGAGAGGGTCCTTGTCCGCTGGCCAGGAGGGGTCCCAGACCAAGCTACTAGGGTGACCGTAGAAGTGGCCTTCCTGAAGGTGATAGAGCGGGGTGGCGGCTCGCCAGTCGCCCTGATTGTCCCCGCACCAGAGGTTGCCCTCGGGATCGAGGTGAATGCCATTGTGCATGCGGAAGCCGTAGCAAAAGGGGGTCAGATTGCCCTCGGCATCGCAGTGCAGGGTGGTGCCGCGCCATTTGACGGAGGCAAAGTTGCGGCCCCGCCGCCCGAATTTGGAGTAATCGCCGAGGGTGTGCTCGGCGGTAGGTCCATTGTGCGAGGCGGTGCCCACCGCGATGTAGTAGCCCCCTTTGCCGTCTTCACAGAGGGTGTTGGTTTCGTGGTAGTTGCCGGAGAGTCCCCAGCCGGAGGCAAAGGCATTGTAGCGGTCGGCGGTGCCATCGCCATCGGTGTCGAGGGCTTCGGTGAACTCCGCCATTTGGGTCACCCGCACCTGATCGCGGGAGACGGCATCAATGCCGCAGCCGTTGTGAAAGCCGGTGGCGAAGAGTTGCCAGTCCCACTCCGCCGGATTGGCCCTGGGAGTCGCCCGGAAGACGTCGCCCCGGCGCAGCACGACGAAGAAGGTGCCATCGGGAGCGAAGTCGATGCCACCCACTTCCGGTGGGCTGTTGTCCGGGAGGGGAATGGCTTCCACCTGATAGGCGTCGGCGGCCCAGAGGGGGGCCTCCGCAGCGGCGACGAGGGTGGCAGTAGCAAAAAGACGGGAAAAACGAGTGAAGGTCATGATCGTTGAAAAGGGGTGGTGGAAAAGAGGTGAAATCTACTCGGGTGCGACTTCGCGGGCGGATTTGATGAAAAGGATGACGGAGGCCAGCTCCTTCTCGGGAAGCTGGAAAGGAGGCATGTAGTTGGGCGGAAAGCCTTTCGCGGTCTTGGCATTAGGGGCGAAAATGGACTCCCGCAGGTAATTGTCGTCCGCGAGCACGGGCTCCCCTCCTTCAATTTCCCGCATGCTGCCGTGCAGATCCTTCAAGGTCGGGCCATGGCCATCGGAGCCATCAGTGGAGTGACAGGCGACGCAGCCATAGGCGAGAAAGACCTGCTCTCCCGCGTCCTCGTTGGGCTCGTCAATCTTGATCGTGCGGTCGAAGCCCTGATGGCGGGAGAGGACTTCTCCGCTGACGATTTCTTCCTTTTCCTCGCCCGCAGTGCGCACGATTCGTTTGAAGGAAAGGGCTTTCTCATTGGGCAGGATGGTCTCTTCATAGGCCGTTTCCCCCAGGCGGTAACGGAAGGTGGGCACACCTTGCGCGGAGAGATCGTAGCCCAGGAAGCGGGGTTTGGGACGCTCCTCCGGGCGGGCGAGGTAAAAGAGGTGACCCATCAGGCGGGGCGCGTAGTCAAAGGAACGCCGGGAGCCCATGGTGGCATCGCCCCAATAGGGAAACATGTCGAGAAAGCCCCCTTGCCAAGCATAGAGAACCCGGCACTCGGTGGTGTCGAAAACATAGGAGAGAGCCAGCCCGTGGTTGACCGCAATCGCTCCGGGAATGACCTTGAGGAGCTCGTAGTCGCCTTTCTCCGGATGGTCTCGGCCGTCCTTGGGGCTGTAGACGGGGGAGGGTGAGGCTTGGCCGTGATTGGCAAAGACCGCTGGGTCCAGCCCGGGATCGGGAGCGTAGGTGCGCAGCAGGAGGGGGCGATCCGCCTGACCGAGGGGATTGGTATCGAAGCTCAGGGGCTGGGCACTGGCCACCGCAGCGCTAGAGAGGAAAGAGAGAAAAAACCGAAGCATACCTTGGTGATACCGCATGGCAGCGACAATTCCTGCAAGGAAATGGCTACCCAAATGGAGTAAAGGCGGTCTTGTCGTGGGGGAAGGGGGCAAAAAAATCCTGCCACCAGCCGGGCCGGAGGCAGGAGGGAAAGGATGCGCCGGTGAGGAAAGCTACTCGATGCCGATGGTCGGCTCCTCGATGATTTCCTCGTCGGAAGGAGCCGGGATGGTGCCTGCAGGCTCGGGAATGGTCAGCTGGGGGGAGGCCTCCGCCGGGCGGGAAGTGGTCGGAATGAGAATCTCTCCCGGGCTGCGCTCAGGCGAGGGCTCTGGGGCCAGGGGGACGGTGTTCTCGGAGTAATTGGAAGGAGGCGGAATGACGGAGTCCCCGCTATCTTGCAAGGGAGCGGGCTCCAAGCTGGGTGGGGCGAATTCATCGGCTCCGCTGCTGCGCTGCAGGGGTTGGCTGGGCGGGGGCGGGAGGAAGGGCGTGGAATCGCTGGAATTCGTGGGCTCGGCCACCATGATGGCTGGCACGTAGCCCACGGAGCCGCCTTCCAATTCCACCTTGAGATAAGTTCCCTTCGTCGAGACCACCTTCAGTGGCGAACCCAGGGCCAGCACTTTGTCCGCAGTGGCACTCCCTTTGGGAATCTTGTTAAAAAAGGTGGCGTTGGGCACCGAGGTCTCGACCCACTCGCCGGCATCGTAGCTGGGACCAGTTTGCTGGAAGCTCTGGCTTCTCACCCGGGGGCTGTTAGGGCCATCCAAAGGACTGTATTCGCTTGAGATGGGCTCCTGCAGGGAAGATGTGATTTGGCCACAGCTCACGAGTGCGGAGGCGGCAGCCAGAGTTAACCATTTGCAGCTTGTCATGGAGTGAGAATGACATCCCTTTGTCTCCGGTCAATGGGTTTTCAGATAATGAGGCCCTTTTGTGGAGAGGGTGGGAGCTGCTCTCGTAGGCCTGCGCGCACCGCCTCCTCCCAGGGGCGGAGGGAGTGTCCTTCCGCCAAGAGACGGGCCGGGGTCATCGCAGTATGGATGGGGCGCTCGCTCCGCAGGGCCGGGAGGTCGCTCAAGCGCAGCGGAGTCACCGGAAGGAGTCGCGGCAATTGGCCTTCCTCGTGGAGGGCGGCCACCACCTCCTCCGCATAGCGGTGCCAGCTGACGGGAGCCTCCGCCGGGTGGGTAAGGTGATAGAGCCCCTGCCTGCCATGGGCGAGGAGCTCGTCAATGGCCCGGGCAAGGTCCTTGGCATAAGTCGGCAGTGAATACTTGTCGGCAACCGCAGCCAGAGGCTCCCCTTGCCGGGCCTGGCGGATGATTTTTCCCAAAAAGCTCTCTCCGGCTGCTCCGAAGACCCAGGAAATCCGCGCGACGAGAGCCCTGGGATGGAGGCTCAGCACGGCCTCTTCGCCCGCCAGTTTGGTCGCCCCATAGTGATTGTTGGGTCGGCAAGGAGCATGCTCATCCTTGAAGCCCGGCTCGCTCCCATCCAGTACGTAATCGGTGGAAAAGTGGACGAAGGGAACTCCGCGACGGGCACATTCGCGCGCGAGGAGGGCGGGCGCTTTCGCATTGACCCGGTGGGCCAGTTCTGGCTCTTGCTCGCAGCCCTCCGGGGTGGCAACGGCCGCAGGATTGACCGCGAGGTCGAAGTCGAGTCGGTCCAATTGACGGGCGAGGGCCTCGGGGCGGCTCAAATCGAGCTCCTCCCGTCCTGGGGTGAGCAGGTCCTGCCGGGCCCAGTGCCGGGCGAGATAGCCCCCCATCTTGCCCGTCGTGCCCGTCAGAAGAATGCGCATAGCGAGAGGTTATCAAAACTTGGGGGAAGGCAAAGTGCCTTGCGGGCGAGCTTGAAGGTTTTCTCGCGCCCGGGAATTGGGTAGCATGGACGTATGCTGCCGCAGGAAATCATTCGCAAGAAGCGCGATGGAGCTGAACTCTCTCCCGCTGAAGTGGCCTTTTTTGCCCGGGGCATTGGGGATGATTCCATTTCCGAAGGGCAGATCGCTGCTTTTGCGATGGCGGTTTTCTTTCGGGGGATGACTCTTGCCGAGCGGGTGGCGCTGACGGAGGGCATGCGGGACTCGGGCACGGTGCTGCGGTGGGATGGCTTGGATGGTCCTGCCATCGACAAGCATTCCACTGGCGGGGTGGGGGATAATGTTTCCCTGATGCTCGGGCCCCTGGTGGCGGCTTGCGGGGGCTATGTGCCCATGATTTCCGGTCGCGGCCTGGGCCACACCGGGGGCACCCTCGACAAGCTGGACAGTATTCCCGGCTACCGCACTTCACCCGACGAGGCTCTCTTTCGCCAAGTCGTGGGCGACTGTGGAGTGGCCATCATCGGGCAGACTGCCGAGCTGGCTCCGGCGGACCGCCGCTTCTATGCCACCCGGGACGTCACGGCTACGGTGGAGTCGATCGACCTGATCACGGCCTCCATTTTGTCCAAAAAATTGGCAGCCGGACTGGAGGGCTTGGTGATGGATGTGAAGACGGGCAATGGGGCCTTCATGGCCACGGAAGAGGATGCGCGCCGTCTGGCGGAAAGCATTGTGGGAGTGGCCAATGGAGCAGGCGTGCGCACCAGTGCCCTCATCACCGATATGAATGAGCCTCTTTGTGGTGCGGCGGGCAATGCGGTGGAGGTGCGCGATGCAGTATGCTTTTTGTCGGGCCTCAACACACGATCCCGCTTGCACGAAGTGGTGATGGAGTTGTCTGCTGAATTGCTGGTGTTAGGGCGTCTTTATGGGCAAGTGCAGGAAGCTCGTGAGGCGGTGGAAAAGGCTTTGACGACGGGGAAAGCGCTGGAGGTTTTTGCTAAAATGGTCGCAGGATTGGGCGGGCCTACTGATTTTGTGGAAAAAGTGGACCATTACTTGCCGGCTGCTCCGGTGGTGCGGGAGGTCACGGTGGCGGAGGGCGGCTTTTTACAAAAATGCGACACCCGGGCTCTAGGGTTGGCAGTGGTGGAGTTGGGCGGGGGGCGCCGTCGGGCCGAGGACAGGATCGATTATGCCGTGGGGCTCAGCGACTTTCGGAGCTTGGGTGACGAGTTGGCGGCGGGAGAGGCCCTTTGTCTGGTCCACGCCCGCGATGAGGCGAGTGCGGAGCAGGCTTCTGCCCAGGTGCGCGCGGCCTACCTGACAGGGGCTGAGGCTCTCCCGCTGGACGCCGCAGTGGGAGAGCGGGTGAGCTGGGATTAATGCTCGATCTCGATTCGTTCGTAGGCTGCCGGGACGGTGAATTCGAGGGCGGGCGCCACCTTTTTGCCGTCTACCGTGATGCTCTTGGGCTTCCCGGTGAGGCCGTGCAGATGGAGACGGACCTTGGGCAGGGGGAAGTCGCCTTCCCGGCGCACGGCGAGGACGACCTTGTCGGCCGCCACCCGCTCGCAGGTGAAGGTGGCGAGGGCGAAGTGACCGTCCTGGTAGTCGTAGTGGTCGCCGGAGTCCGCGTAAAGCTGTGACTCCACCGCGCCACAGGATTCGGTTGGCAGGTAGAGGTGGTGCTCTTGGGGGGCGGAGACTTTTTGCCAGGAATATTGCCGCACGGGATCGAGAGGTAAGAGAGCCCCGGAACGCACGAAGAGCGGGATGCGGTCCAGCTCCGCTTCGCAGAAGATTTCTTCTCCTCCGCAGACCAGCTCGTCGGTCCAGTAATTGTAGTAGTGCCCTTTGGTGAGATACATCCAGCGCCCTTTGGCCTCTTTTTCCTGCACCGGGCAGACCATCAGGTTGTCCCCGACGGCGAATTCGTCGGCGCGGTGGATGGTCTCGCTATCGGTGTGGTCGAGGTAGATGAGGGGGCGCAGCATGGGGTCGCCCTTCTCGATGTGCTGGTAGAAGGTGGTGTAGAAGTAAGGCAGCAGGCGGTAGCGGAGCTCCAGAAACTTGCGCACGATGGAGGTGTAGGGCTCGCCAAAGGACCAGGGCTCTTGGTCGCCATGCTCGCCGGAGCTGTGCACCCGGCAGAAGGGGTGGAAGATGCCGAGCTGAATCCAGCGCGTGAAGAGCTCGCCATTGGTCTGGTCCAGAAAGCCGCCGATGTCCGAGCCCACGAAGCTGTAGCCGGAGAGATTGAGGCGCTGGCATTGCAGGTTGGCGATGCGCAGGTGTTCCCAGGTGGAGATGTTGTCCCCGGTCCAGGCACAGGCATAGCGCCAGGCCCCGGCGTAGGCCGAGCGGGTGATGGCGAAGGGGCGCTTGCCACCATTGAAGCGGGCAATGCCCTCCCGGGTGGCCCGAATCATCTGCGTGCCATAGACATTGTGGGCCCGGCGGTGGGAGCAGGGGTGGCCATCGTAGTCATGACGGATGTGGCGGGGGAAAGTCTTGTCGTCGTTGAAGTCGGCGGGCTCGTTCATGTCATTCCAGATCCCGGCCAGGCCATCGTCCTTGATGAGCCCGTCGAAGAGACCCGCCCACCAATCGCGCACACTGGGCTTGGTGAAATCGGGGAAATGGCAATCTCCGGGCCAGACCTTGCCCGTGTAAATATCGCCGTCCATCTCTTTGCAAAAGTGGTCACCCGCAATGCCCTCGTCGTAGACGAAGTAGCCGGGATCGACTTTGATGCCGGGATCAATGATCGCTACGGTCTTGAAGCCCTTGCCCTCCAGCTCGCGGATCATCTCTCCCGGGCGGGGAAAGGCCTCTAGATTCCAAGTGAAGCAGCGATAGCCATCCATATAGTCGATATCGACATAGAGGGCATCGCACGGAATCTCGTGGTCGAGGAAGCCCTGGGCGAGCGTGGTGAGCTCCTTCTCGGTGCGGTAGGACCACTTGCACTGGTGGAAGCCCAGCGACCAGAGGGGAGGCAGCTCGGGCACCCCGGTCAATTTCGCAAAGCGGCGCACCACCTCCGCCACGCTGGGACCATGGATGTAGTAGAAATTCATCAGGCCGCCCTGTGCCCAGAAGGAGGAAACATCGGCTCGCTCCTTGCCAAAGTCGAAGTAAGAGCGGTGGGTGCTATCAAAGAAAATACCATAGGCTTTTCCGTGATGAATGCCTATAAAAAAAGGTATATTTTTATAAAGAGGATCGGTTTCCGTTCCATAGGCGTAGGTGTCCGATCCCCAGAGCTCGAAGCGGCGCCCGCGGATTTCGGAATGGCAGGATTTGTCACCCAGGCCGTAGAAGATTTCGCGCGGCTGGATGCGGCGGGAGTGCTGCACGATATTGCCGCCGTAGCGACTGTGCGGTTCCCAGTGAAAGCCCTTTTCGTCCTCGCTCATCACCTGGCCCTCCTCATCGCTGATGGTCAGGAGGAGGCCTTTCTCCGCAACCCGGACTTGGAGACGCGAGGTCGCGAGCAAAATATCCGCGCCTTCCTCGCTCAATGTCGGTGCTTTGGCGTGCGGGAAGTTCTCGCTCAGAGTAGCATAGGAGAATCCGTCGCCAAGGTGGCCATTGGGGGCGAAGGTGAAGTGGAGAATCTCTTCCGAGAGGGCGCAAACCGCAAGTTTCACTCCGTTGTCGGTTTGCAAAATGCAACGATTCTCTTCGCAAAAGTTCTTGGTGAGCTTGCCGGGGTAGAGATCGTGGAGAACTTCTTTCTTACCGGAAGCTAAATAATTTTCCTTATCGAAGGAATCTCCCTGGAGAGCTGCGTCGCTGGTTTCACTGTTCATTTTCAGGTTTTCAAGAGGGCTTTAGCAGGCAGTGCGCCAGTGTCGAGAATCGACTCATGGTATTTAGTCAAAATAGTCATCGAAAAAAAATTGATTTTGGAACAGGATAAGCTGACGACTCAAGTTGTCGTCCAAAAAACTTGATTAGAAAAACACCAAACGATGAAGGTATTGATGTTGGGGTGGGAATTTCCCCCGCTGATTAATGGAGGCCTGGGCATAGCTTGTCTGGGATTGGGTCGGGCCATGGCTCAAAGGGTGGAATTGAGTTTTATTCTTCCGAAGGCAGATCCTGAATTCCTCGTTGATCAGTTGGAGCTCATTGGCCTCAACAATCTGGACGAACGCACCGTGGACCGGGAAAAAATGGAGGCCAGCCTGGCAGATGTGGCCAATGTGAAGTGGGTGGAGGGGGAGGTGGCCTCCCGGCTCATGCCTTACCTGCCCGAGGAGGTGGAGCGGAGTGCTGGACACGCTGAGAGCACGGCGGTTTTGGCGGAGAAGCAGGCAAAGGTGGTCGCAGGGGAGAAAGTGGTGGACCGGTTGCGCGCGGTGGGCCTCGATGACCGCTTGGCCATGTTTCAGGGCGACAACCTCTACGGCGAGGATGTCGGCGAGCGAGTCTGGGCCTACGCCCAAGTCGCGGCCTCTCTGGCGGAGGACATGGACTTTGATATCGTCCACGCCCACGACTGGATGACTTTTGTCGCCGGGATGGAGATCAAGAAGCGCACCGGCAAGCCGCTTGTCCTCCATGTCCATTCGCTGAATTACGACCGGGGTGGTCCGGACAGCCGGGGCTGGATTTTTGATATTGAGAAGAACGCCATGGAGGCGGCCGACCTGATCATCCCGGTGAGCCGCTACACCGGTACCATTTGCACCGGGCACTACGGCATCGACCCACGCAAAGTGCATTTCGTTCACAATGGGGCCGATCCGGTTGACACCTTCCGCAGTGCCAGTCCCTTCAAGGACGGACTCGTGCTTTTCCTCGGGCGTCTCACCGGACAGAAGGGCCCGCGCTATTTTCTTGAGATTGCGGCGCGCGTTTTGGAGAAGAATCCGGGAGTCTACTTCGTGATGGCCGGGACGGGAGAGAAAATGCGGGAACTCATTGAGTATGGGGCCTACCGCGATGTGGGCGATCGCCTGCACTTCACTGGTTTCCTAAATAAGGAGAAGGTGAACAAGCTACTCTCGATGACGGATGTCTACTGCATGCCATCGGTCAGCGAACCCTTTGGCCTCTCTGCTATCGAAGCGGCTCAGTACGGTATTCCGGCCGTTATTTCCAAGCAGTCTGGAGTGGCGGAAGTGATGACTCACGCGCGGAAGGCCGACTTCTGGGATGTCAATCTGATGGCCGATCACATCACTGAACTGCTCACCGATCCCAAAGCGCGGGAAGAAGCCATCCAGCATTCTCTGGCCGACCAGAAGAACTGCACTTGGGAGGCAGCCTCAGACCGCATTATCGAACTCTATCGCGACCAACTCGGAATTCAGAACTGAAAAAAACCATGATGAAAAGCTTTCTCTCCCGTTTGAGCCAAGTGCTCTCCGGCGGCTCCAAAGATGAGCCGGAGGAAAAACCAGCCAGCCAGAGCCAGCAGCAGAGCCAGGCAACCGCCCCGGAGTCCGTTGATTCGGCCCCACCCATTGCAGACGAGCCTCCAGCACCAGCGGTGACCGACCCCGCGCCGGCTCCATTAGCCGAGGAGGTGAGTCCGGCTCCCGTGCTCGAAGAGCCGGTTGCCGAAGAGCCGGTCGTAGAAGCCGAGCCCGAGCCTGTGGAGCAGCCCGTTCCGACCCCTGTCGCTACCGCAGCGGCACCTGCTCCCGTCCGGAAGCAGAAGAAAGAGGCCTCTGTGGCGGTGGCGGCGGAAGATTCGGCCCCCCCAGCACCCATTCAGCCCATTTGCTTTTTCTTCGAAGCCCATCAGCCCAACCGCCTCAAGCCCTACAGCTTCTTTGATATCGGGCATGAGGAGAACTATGAGGACGACGAGCTGAACAACAAACTGCTCAACGAAATCTGTGACAAGTCTTATCTCCCGGCCAACAAGCTCATGAAGGAGCTCATTGAAGAAGGGGAGGGAAATTTCCGCATCTCTCTTTCCATCAGCGGAGTGCTGCTGGAAAAATTGGAGAAGGAGCGGCCCGACGTGCTGAAGAGCTTTCAAGAGCTCCATGCCACTGGCGGCGTGGAGATTGTGGCCGAGACCTATTACCACTCCATCAGCTTCCACCGCAGCAAAGAGGAGTTTGCCGAGCAGGTGCAGATGCAGGTGGACAAGATCGAAAGCGTTTTCGGGGTCAAGCCCAAGGCCTTCCGCCACACCGCTTGCGTCTATTACAACGAGTTGGCCGCCTTTGTGGAGGGGCTCGGCTTCGAGTCCATGCTGGGTGAGGCCGTGGGCCGCATCTTGGACGGACGCGAAGCGAACTACCTTTATCGTTCGCCCAATGTGAAAGAAATGAAGGTTCACCTTCGCAATGGCATTCTCTCCGATGATATCGCCTTCCGGTTTGGCAATCACGCCTGGCCGGAGCACCCCCTCACCGCCGAGAAGTATGCCCGCTGGTGCCAGACCAATGGCGGGGAGATTATCAACCTCTTCATGGACTACGAGTGCCTGGGCTATCACCAGGAAGAAGAGACCGGCATCTTCAAGTTCTTGAAAGCCTTCCCCCGCGAGTGGGCCAAACTGGGTGGCCGTTTCGTGACCGTTTCCGAGGCCAACGACGAGTTTGACTCGGCAGGTATCTACGACTGCCATGAACCCACGTCTTGGGCGGACTTGGACAAAGATCTTTCCCCTTGGAAGGGCAATGCCATGCAGGAGGAAGCGCGGCGCAAAATCCTGAACATGGAAGAGCTGGTGAAGTCTAAGAATTGCCCCAAGCTGCTTCATCGCTGGCGCAAGATGCAGACGGCGGAGCACTTCTACTACATGAGCACCAAGGGCGGGGAGTGTGGCGATTTCCACGATCGGCTGCGACCCTACCCCAGCGCCTACGACGCCTACCTCTACTTCATGAACGCCCTTTCCGACTTACAGATCCGGTTGGAAGAGGAGTAAAGGGAAACGACTTTTCCTGCTCACAGAAAAGGGTCGCTGATCTCAAAAGCAGCATCCTCTCCTCTTTCACTCTTCCTCGTTAGCTTGTCCCAGGCGAAAGAGGGCGGTTTCGTCTGCCCGTTCATAATGGTAGCCCTCGCTATTGACGGGAACTGCAGTCCACTCTTGTCCGTCGTTGCTCCTCACCGGTTGCTCGGTGGGGCCGGATTCGGGAAAGGCAATGGCTACTGATTCGGGGTCGGCCGGGTCCTGATAAACTTCCATGCTCTGGCGGGGACGGAGGAGGAACTCGATGGCACGAAAGGAGCTCGCGGGATCGGTCGTGTCGTCGCCTTCTTCGGTAGTCGTGAGCAGAAATTCGTTGTTGGCAGGATAGTAGACGGAGCGGCTCATTCCTCCGCCACTGACGATCAAATGTCCGGGATTGGGGCGGGTATAGATCCCGGCATGGCGCCCGGAACCCCGCCAATCACCGAAGGGACTGAAGCGAAGGCCTTCCAGTCGCACCCCGAAACGGTCTCCTCCCCGGTGATTGCCGAATATATTTTCATAGTGGGGTTCCCAACGGACTGGAATCTCGAAGCTCACTTTGACCAGAGGTCCCGCGAGTGCTTCGTAGGAGAGGTTGTCGTGGGCCAGCTTCATGAGAATGAGCATGCCGGGAAGGTAGAAATTTTGGCCGATGGCCTCCTCTTCACGAAGGGCTCCTATCATGAGGTTTTTGGAAGCATTGATGAACAGTCTGGTCTCGGGAGAAGTGTCGAGGCGGAGATTTTCAGGTCCGTCGATTGTGAGGTTTTGTCTGAGGGCAGGCTGCCCGGGGATTTCGATGGTGAACTCACCCGTTGGGGAAAGAGTGGCGGAGAAGCTCTCTCCCCGGAAGTCGTGGTTGTTGGAAACAAACCAGCCACCTTGTTCGGGGGGATAGTAGGAATAATTGATCTCAGCGGGGAGGACGTAGCGCGCCACCCGCCAATTGCCGGCCAACTCGGTCAGCGTCACGGTCTCTGGCGCACGGACCGCAAGATTGAACTCATGCAAGTGGCCTGAGCTGGCGGGGCCGGCTGTGCCTGCGGAGAAAAAGGCGCGCGACTCGACCATCACGTCGCGACTGCGGGAGACCCAAAAGGAGCGGGGATCACCCTCCTCGTCGTTGAAGAGTATTCGACCGAGGTCTTCGAGGGTATAGGGAAGACCCGCCCCGGGAGCGATGCCGGGTGCCCGGAATTCCCCGTTTTCGGCGTGATAGGTGTAGCTGTCGCCTCCAAAGTCGGAAGCTCCGAGGAGGTGTTCCTCGCTGTTTACAATGAGTTCCCGGGGAGTTTTGAGGTAGAGTCCGTGCCAATTCCCTGTCAAGTCGCCAAAAGCCAAGGGGGAGAGGGTGGTCCAAAGAAGCAAGGTCGCGCGTCTGGGAAGAGTCGTGGTCATGGTCCAATCGTTTGCGGGTTCCTTCCTTTTAACCGAGAGAGGAGAGGCTTATTTTCCCGTAAACGACTGGTTTTCATCTAACAGTATTGGTGTTCGGGTAGGCTGGGGTCGGGTGGCTTAACTCCCGCCACGGGCCAGCTTCCGCCAAAGGGTCGTCAGTTGGTCGATCTCATCTTGCTGATGGGCCGCGCTGAGAGTGAGGCGGAGGCGGGCCGTGCCCTTGGGAACGGTGGGGTAGCGGATGGCCGGGACGAGGAAGCCGTGCTCGCGCAGGGCTTCGGCCCGGGCCAGTGCCTGCTCGTTGTCACCCAGCACGAGGGGAATGATGGGAACCTCGCCCTCGGGTGGCTCCAGGGCGAGCGCCGAGCGCAGGTGCCGGAGATTCTCCCGCAACCGCGCGCGCAAATCGTCGCCTGCCGGAGAAGTGAGGAGGGAGAGTCCGGCTTGGGCCGCCGCTATCTGGGCCGGGGGGGGCGCGGTGGAGTAGATGAAGGAACGGGCCTTGTTGGTGAGGAGCTCGCAAAAATCCCTGCTGGCGGCTAGATAGCCTCCTGCCGAACCCGCGGCCTTGCCGAGAGTGCCCATTTGCAAATCCACCGCGCCGGATAGCCCCAGCTGGGCGGCCAGGCCCAGCCCACGGGGGCCGAGAACGCCTAGAGCATGGGCTTCATCGAGAAGGAGGAGGGCTCCGTAGCGGTCCTTGAGTGCAATGATTTCCCGCAGCGGGCAGCGGTCGCCATCCATGGAAAAGACGGACTCGGTGACCACCAGGAGGCGGCTCTCCGGCGGGGCCTTGGCCCGGATCTGGCGCAGAAGGGTTTCCAGTCGCGAGAGATTGTTGTGCGGAAAGACCCGTATGGTGGCCCCGCTGAGGCGCGCGCCGTCGATGAGGCTGGCGTGGCTCAGCTTGTCGAGGATGACGGTGTCGCCACTTTGTAGCAGGGCGCTCAGGGTGCCCAGCGAGGTGGCGTAGCCGTTGGCAAAGACCCGGGCGGCCTCCGTGCCCTTGAGGCTGGCGATCTGCTCCTCCAGCTCGCGGTGGTAGGGGTGGTTGCCGCACACCAGTCGGGAGGCGGTGGCCCCGGTGCCGTAGTCGCGGAGAGCCCGTTCGGCCGCTTCCTGCAAGGCGGGGTGCCGGGAAAGCCCAAGGTAGTCGTTGGAGGAAAAGTTCAGGAGAGCGGAGTCCTGTGCCGGGCGCAGCGTCCGCAGAAGGCCTGCGGCACGGAGGCGGGCGAGTTCATCGGCAGGCGAACGCATGAGAGGAGCTTTCTTTCCCGGAGAGGAAAGGGCGAACCTTTTGTGTGACAAAACCGTAACCGCTCTGGAACTGAATCCGTTGGCCAGTGGGCGCGCTTTGTGCTGATGCTGACCATGAGCACGGACTCGAACACGAGAGAAATCCTCCCATGAAAATGAAATCCTTCTGCGGACTAGCTGCCGCCCTCACCTTCCCCACCGCTACCTGGGCCCAAATCACGATCAATGAGATCGATGCCGACACCCCAGGCAATGATGCCGCCGAGTTCATCGAACTCCACAATCCGGGCGAAACCGAAGTCAACCTGGCGGGCCACATTCTGGTGCTGTTCAATGGTAACGATGACCAGTCCTACGAGGTGATTGAGCTCCTCGAGAGCGATGTCATTCCGGCGGGTGGCTTCTTCGTTCTCGGTAATCCGGGGGTGCCCAATGTGAACATCGAGATCGAACCCGGGGCGAACGGTTTCCTGCAAAATGGGGCCGACGCGGTAGCTCTTTACAACGGGGACACGGCGGCCAACTTCGATCCTAACGGAGGCACCCTGAGCCCCACTACTACGGACTTGGTGGATGCCATCGTTTACGGGACCAGTGATTCGGACGATGCCGAGCTCTTGGCCGGATTGGGGCAGAGCATTCAATACGACGAAGACGAAAATGGCGCCAAAGACACCCAGTCCATTCAGCGTAACCCGGACGGGTCGGCGAGCTTCGTGGTCAAGGAGCCCACGCCTGGGGCGACGAATTTTGCCGAGCCTTCCTTCACAGTCAATTTCGCTCCGGCGATTGTTTCCGAGGAGACCGGTTCCTTTGCCACCTTGGGAGAGGTTGTCCGGGGGGGAGACTTGTCCGAGGCTCTGACGGCGACGGTCGCTATCGTGTCCGGTGATGCCTCCCGGGTGAGCTTAAGTACCACTACCTTGAACTTCGCCGCTGAGGAGGATTTCGCCTCATTTTCAGTCGATACGGTGGACAATGCGGTGGTCGATGCCGATCCGGTGTTGGTTTTCGAGGTCACCGCGCCAGGTTACCAGGCCTCCCAAGGGTCCTTGGTGGTAGAAGATGACGAAGCTTCGTTCCCGACTCTGGTCATCAACGAAATGCTGGTGAAAGGCAGCGGAGGGGCGGATACCGAATTTGTCGAACTTTTCAACAATGGAGATACGGCGGTGGATTTGGCCGGTTATTCGTTGGAGGTCTATGCTTCCAATTCCCGGTTCTCGGCGGGCACTTTGCTCAATGAAATCGAGATTGCGAGCGGAAGCCTTGCTCCGGGGGAGTTTTTCACCATCGCTAACCAGCATTTGGCCAGCGTTTACGGGGTGACCCCAGACCTGGAGGTGGCCGATCTGGATATCAACGATTTCGATATCACCATTTTGCTCGTCAATGCCGCTGACGAGGTGGTTTTTTCGACTCTGAGCTATGACCCGGACGAAGAAATCAATGTCACCGCCAATCGGGCGGGAGAGCCGGTGGCCCCCGATATCACGGTGGTGGATCCGGGTGGATTCGCTCCGGCAGGTTATTATTTGACCGAAGATGGGGGAGAAGAAACCGGCCTCATTCCCTTTGGCCCGGTTTCGGAGCCCGCGCCATCGGCCACGCCCGGGGCTTCCAATGTCTCGCCCATGCTCACGCTCGCGGTTTCGGCCGACTCGGTGAGCGAAGCCAACAGCGAAGGCTTGACCTTCACCGTGACCCGATTCCCGGATACGACCGGGGAAGCGACGGTGACGCTGAGCAGTAGCGACATCGGGGAACTTACCGTGCCCGCTTCTGTCACCATCCTGGATGGCGAGAGTTCGACGTCTTTCGTGGCGACTCCGGTAGCGGATAGCGAAATCGATGGCAACCAGCCGGTCACGGTGACCGCGACCCTCGATGCCTTGACCGGTCAGCGGGAAGTGATCGTTCTCGATGCTGATGCCGCGGGTCTGCAGCCCTGCGATATTCTCTTCGCCGCCGCTGTTTCCGATACTCCCGACCTCTTTGCCTTTGTCGCGATGGTGGATTTGGCCAGTGGCATTCAAATCAAATTCACTGACAACGGCTGGTTCGCGGCAGGTGGTTTTCGCAGCAACGAGGGTGTCTTGACCTGGACGGCTCCCAACGAAGGGGTGCCTGCGGGCACGGTCGTCATTTACGAGGACGGGGCCGTCAGTTTGGGGACCATTGAGACTACGGACGGGAGCTTCAACCTTGCGGCAGGAGGAGACCAGCTCTTTGCCTATCAGGGGGATGATGCCGCCCCCACCTTCCTTGCGGGTTTGCAGATGGGGACGGATTGGAATGAGGACGCCACCAGCCCAAACACCTCGGCTCTCCCGGCGGATTTGCTCTCCGGAGGAGCTTTTGCCCTTGGCAGTGGAGCTGATAATGCGGTCTACACCGGGCCCACCACCGGGTCGCCGGCCGAGCTGAAGGCCGCGCTCACCGAAGCGGCCAATTACACCACCGGGGATAACCGGGAAGATGTCGATGCGAGCGCTTTGCCCGGGGCCTTCCTCTTTGGCGAGCCTTCCGATTACACTGTTGCCATCAGCGGGTGTTCCTACAGTGGCGGGGAATTCGTTGTCACCTTCACGGCGACCGGCGCCTCCGATGTCTATGTGAGCACGGATCTGCAAACCTGGACTCCGGCGACTGCAGGCGCGGGGGTGGCTTCCGGCAGCTACACCGATGCCGCCCCTCCGGCGGGTGGCAAGGCCTTCTACCTCATCCAGAAGGCTGGCACAGCCGCTCCCTGAGCTAGCTGTGATTTTCTCCTTCCAGGCCCCGGGCTCCACGTGAGTCCCGGGGCTTTTTGTGACTTAGCTCTCGCTGTTCAGTTCGTCGATTTGTCTGTTGAGGGTGCAAAAGTCGTAGGCCCAGCCGACGAAGAGGAGGCCGCCGGTGCAGAGAAAAAGGAGGCCGGTGAGGGGTTTGCCGAGATAGAAGCGGTGAACGCCCAAGTAGCCGAGAAAGGTCTGGAGGGCCCAGGCGATGCTGTAATCGTAGCGTCCGGGACGGAAGCGCCGGTCGGCCTTGCGATCCATACCGGGAATGAGGAAGAGGTCGATGAGCCAGCCGATGAGGAAGAGCCCCCCGGTGCAGAGCCAGAGGACGCCGGTGATGGGTTTGCCGTAGTAAAAACGATGGGCTCCGGTGAAGCCAAAGATCCAGAGCAAGTAGCCGACGGTCTTCGAGTGGGTATCGTGGGAAGGGGTCATGGCGACAAACTAGGCCCTTTTCCGAAAGGTGCGATGGTAGAAGGGGCGGCATTTTGGAACGCTGTGTCGTTCTTTCTCTGTATTTGTCGTAATTTCTCTTTCCGCCCGACCGTTCCCCTTCACAGTCTCATTTTCGTTTATGAACAGAACCCTTATTTTTGGAGTCTCCATGGCGGCCACTCTCCCGTTGGCGCTTGGAGCAGATGACCAGACGGGACCAAGCGCCCCGCCGGCCAAAGTGGCCACGGACCTCTTCCAGGTGCCGGAGGGTTTGGAAGTCACCGTTTGGGCCTCTACTCCCCAGCTTTTCAATCCCACCAATATGGACATTGATAAGGAGGGACGGATTTGGGTCTGTGAAGGCGTGCGCTACCGGCGGCACAAGGACCGGCAACCGGCGGGAGATCGGGTGGTCGTGTTGGAGGACAGCGATGGCGATGGCCAGGCTGACAAGTCGCACACTTTCGTGCAGGAGGAGGCCCTCGTCGCCCCCCTCGGCATCGGCGTTCTGGACAATAAAATCTACGTCTCCCAGCCGCCGGAGCTCATTGTTTACACGGATGTGAACCGGAACCTCGTTTTCGAGCCCGAGGTGGACAAGCGGGAGGTGCTTCTCACTGGATTCAACGCCCGCAATCACGACCATTCCCTGCACTCGGTGACGGCCGGCCCGGATGGCAAGCTCTACTTCAATGTCGGAAACTGCGGTGCGATTTTTGAAGACCAAGACCAGCGTGAATTCGTGATCGGAGGCCCTTACCGCGGTGGGGGCGGGGAGTGGTTTGTCGACAATCACGAGCGGGCGGGGGAGAAGTCCGCCGACGGCCACGTCTGGACCGCCGGGGCGACCTTCCGCATGAATGCCGACGGCAGTGGGCTCGAAGTCGTTGGTCACGGCTACCGCAATTCCTACGAGCAGACCCTGACCTCTTACGGGGATATGTTCCAAAATGACAATGACGATCCGCCGGCCTGTCGGGTTTCCTACATCTTGGAATACGGGTGCGCGGGCTACTTTTCTCGTGATGCCCGGCGCTACTACCGGGCGGAAAAGCGGCCCGGCCAGGAACATTGGCGCAATCATTGGCGGCAAGATGATCCCGGCACCATGGATGCCGGTGATGTCTACGGCGGGGGCTCGCCTACGGGGGTGGCTTTTTATGAAAACGGTGCCCTCGGGGATGGCTTTGTCGGCACCCTGTTGGCTGCTGAACCCGGTCGCAATGTGGTCTTCAGCTACCAACCCCGGCCCCACAAGGGAACGTTCTCGCTCAATCGCCAGGATTTCGTCAACACCAAC
Organism: Roseibacillus ishigakijimensis; assembly: GCF_016595415.1. GTDB lineage: Bacteria > Verrucomicrobiota > Verrucomicrobiia > Verrucomicrobiales > Akkermansiaceae > Roseibacillus > Roseibacillus ishigakijimensis. The sequence goes on along the minus strand of NZ_JAENIO010000004.1, from coordinate 9,705 downwards.
AAAGACAAGAAGTTCTTTGGGAGCGACTTCGTGGGCGGCACGCAGGGCAAGCAACAATCCGAGACCGAGTCCCACCTCCTTTTCCGGCCTTCCGATGTCGCGGTGGGACCGGATGGCGCGCTCTACATCAGCGATTGGTATGATGCCCGGGTCGGTGGCCATGCTGACTTGGATGACAGCTGTTCGGGCACGATTTACCGTATTGCCCCCAAGGGCTTCCAGCCTGTGGTGCCAGACTTCGATGCCTCCACTCTGGAGGGGGCGCTCGAGGCTCTTCGTTCGCCGGCGGTCAATGTGCGTTATCTCGGCTTCACGGCCCTGCAGGAAAAGGGCGCGGAGGCTCTCCCGGCAGTGCAGGAGTTCATTGCCAATGAGGAAAATCCCTTTGTTGCTGTGCGCGGCATCTGGCTTTTGCCCCATCTCGGGGAGGAGGGACGCGCTGCTTGCGTGGAGTTCTTGAAGAATACCGATGCCCAGAAGCGCATTGCCGCGCTCCGGGCGCTGCGCCGGGTGGGGGTGGATATTCTGCCTCACGCACAGGCCTTGGCCCATGATCCCGATGCCGGGGTGCGCCGTGATGTTGCGCTTGCGCTGCGCGATTTGCCCGCCGAAAAGACCAAGGACATTTTTCTCACCTTGGCTCAAAAGGTCGACTACAGCGATAAAAACTCCTTGGAAGCCCTCGGGTTGGGCGCGGCCCTGCAGGAGAACGAAATCTGGACCCACCTGCGGGACAAGATGGGGGCGGGCGATGCGCTCAAGTGGGACGACCGTTTTGCCAGACTCACCTGGCGTCTCTGGCCGGTGGCCGCAGTGTCCGCTCTTCAGCAGCGAGCCCTTTCCTCCGAACTCTCACCCGAGGCGCGCAACTTTGCGGTGGAGTCCCTCGCCTTCATTGATCACCCCGACGCGGTGGAAGCGATGCTGACCGTCGCCAACGAGGGGTCGCCAGCCCGGGGGGCGGCCATGGACTGGCTCTTCCGCCGGGGCACCGGGGAGTGGCAGAAGCACAACGTCTTACCCGAGTTGAAAAAGCGTGGAATTTATGATCCCGATGCCGTGGAAGTGAGTGAGGTGCTGGTGGCCGAGCCTTCCGGCGAGCGCACTTACACCGTCGAGGACGTGCTGGCCTTGGAAGGCAATGCCGAAAAAGGGAAGACCACTGCTCTGCGTTGTGCGATGTGCCACCAGTTCGAGGGCGCGGGCATGGTCTACGGACCCAGTCTCTCCGGCTGGGGCAAAGGGCAGCCCCGCGAGGTCATCGCCCGGGCTTTGGTGGACCCCTCCGCCGATATCGCGCACGGCTACAAGGGCACGGAGATCAAAACCAAGGATGGAAAAACGGTGCATGGTCTTGTCACCAGCCCCGGGGATCCTCTGGTCATTATTTCCACCGGAGGGGTGGAGCAGCTGATTCCGCGCAAGATGATCGCGTCCGAGAAAGACCTGGGTCGCTCGCTGATGATGTCGGCCGAGCAACTGGGTCTAACCGCCCAGGATGTCGCGGATGTGGTCAGCTACCTGAAAGTTTACGAATAAAAAAGCGAGAGGCCTGGAGCCGCTCGCTTCGTTTGAAAAGCCTTCGTGAGTGTGACTCGCGGAGGTTTTTTAGTTGAGGGGGGGCTGATTGCTCTGCAGGGGGTCGGAGCCGTAGGGGTTGGGTCCGGGGGTGCCGACGAGGCAGCCGCATTCAATGAGGATCCAGATGCCGCCGACCCAGGGGATGAGGCAGACCAGGGCCATCCAGCCGCTCTTGCCCCGGTCGTGGAAGCGCTTGGACATGGCCGCAAAGGAGACCCAAGCGGCTGGGATGTAGAGGAGAAAGGCGACCAGCATGCCGACCATAAGAGTGACGATTTGGCCGTCGCTGGGCTCCGCGCCTTGCTCTCCCATGAACAAGGGGATGAAGGCCATGCCGTAGACGAACCAGGCAGGAAGGCTGACCAGGAAGCTGCCCAGCACACCGTAGCCCCAATACTGCGAGCGGCTGAAACGGCCTTTGCCGGAGAAGAGCTTGTCTTTGAGGCTGAGGGGCGCTTCCGTCGTTTCCGGTTGGAGAGCGGCGGTGGGTGCTTGATAGAGATTATCGGACATTCAGTTTTTGAGGGTTGATAGACCGGTTTGCTTAGGGAAGAGTGCTTTTCCTGTAAACAACCATTATCTTTCTCCGGACTTTTCATGAGTATCGCCCCTGCTGCCAAATTGGACAATCGCCGCGAGATTGAGCTCGCGGAAGGGGTGCAGATTTATCTTCGTCCGGCCGGCCTCTTTCCGCGTCTCATCGCCCGCGTTATCGATGGTTTCCTCTGGGGCACCATTTACACGATTCTCTCCCTGCTGCTGGTTTTGCCGGGAGCCTTCCTGGGGCAGGAGATTTCGCAAGGTTTTCTGCAACTCCTCGCCTTTGTCATGTTCTGGTTTTATGATCCGCTCTTCGAGGCGGGCAAGCACTCCGCCACGCCGGGGAAGCGGGCTCTGGGGCTGAAGGTGGTGCGGCGCTCGGGGGCTCCCGTGGGCTTCGCTTCCGCTTTTCTACGGGGCCTTCTCTTTTGGATCGACGTCCTGCCGGGTTGCGGTTCGGTGGGCATTGTCTCCATCCTGGCCTCCCGCCAGTCGCAACGCCTCGGTGATCGGGTGGCCGATACCCTAGTGGTCTATCAACAGCCGGTGCAGGTGCCGGAGTTGCCCGAAATCGCCGTGCCCGCCGTGTCGCCCGGAGTGCCCCTTTCGCGCGAGGAACAGTTGGCCTTCATCGGGTTCGCCGATCGCGCGGCCCATCTCAATGCCGCCCGCCAGCTTGAGGTCACCGCTGCTCTCGCCGAGCTGCCCGCCGCTCAACAGTCGCCCCAGACGACCAGCTTTGCCCTCGGGGTTGCCCGCTGGCTTTCCCGCCACGAACAATGATCTCCCGCAAGCAGTTCCAGAACCAGAATGAGGGGCGCTGGCAGGAGAGCGAGCAGCTCTTTGCCCGTCTCGACAAAAAGGAGGCTCTCACCCCGGCCGAGGCCCGGGCCTTGCCCGCGCGCTTCCGCCGTCTCTGCCAAGACCTCGCTCTGGCCGGGGAACGGCTTTACGGGATGGCCCTCACGACCCGGCTCAATGACCTGGTCATGGGCGGATTCCGCCATCTCCACCGCAGTCGGGCCCGCCTTGCCCCGGTTCGCTTCCTGACGCGGACTTTTCCCGGAGCTTTCAAACACAATGTCCCTCTCTTCTGGCTCAGCGTGGTCCTTTTCTGGCTGCCCTTTTTCCTTCTCTTTTTCTCGGGGCAGAACGGGCTCTTGTGGATTCAGGCCATCCTGGGGCCGGAGAGCATGCAGGGGCTGGATGCCATGTATGGCAAAAATGGCGATGCCCTCGCTCATGGTCGCGAGACCCATGGCAGCGATTTCATGATGTTCGCTTTTTATATTCAGAACAACGTCAGCATCGATTTCCGCACATTCGCGGGGGGCATTTTCTTTGGCATCGGCACCTTGTTTTTCACCATCTTCAATGGTCTCGCCATCGGAGCCTCCGCCGGGTATGTGCAAGCGACGGGGGATCCGATGAAGTTCTGGACCTTTGTCAGCGGGCATTCGGCCTTCGAGCTGGTGGGTTTGCATATCTCTTCCATGGCGGGCTTGCGCCTGGGCTGGGGGCTCATTCGTCCCGGGCAGCTCACCCGCATGGCGGCTTTGGGGAAAAATGCCCGCGAGGCTCTCGTCCTCTTGGGGGGCGCGGCGGTGCTCACCTTTTTCGCGGCGTTCATCGAGGGCTTCTGGTCAGCGCATCCCCACCCTCCGTCCCTCAAGTTCGCGGTGGGCGGTGCTTTTTGGCTGGTGACCATTCTCTATCTCCTGTCAGGTAGGAAGGAGTGGTATGAACGTCCGTGACCTGACCGTCAGCCTTCGGCCGCGCACGGCTTGGGAGGCCGTGGACCTCGGGACTGAACTGGCTCGCCATTCTTACCGCGACCTGTTCCGCATCGGTTGGAAGCTCGGCACTCCACCCGCCCTCCTCCTGGCTCTCTTGTGCTGGTTCTGGCCTTGGCTGTTCCCGCTTCTGCTCTGGTGGGGCAAGCCCCTCCTGGACCGCTTTTACCTTTTCTACCTGAGCCGTCGAATCTTCGGCCAAGAGGTCACCGTGCGGCAGACCCTGGGCCAGTGGCGGAGCTTGCTCTTCCGGGGGTCTTTGCCTCTACTGACCTGGCGGCGCTTTTCTCCCAGCCGGAGCATGACCTTGCCCGTGACTGATCTGGAAAACCTCCATGGTCCGGCTCGCTCCCAACGCTGCGCCACCGTCACTCGCATGGGCGGGGGACAGAGCGTGCTCGTGACTGCTGGCGGGGCTATTTTGGAGCTGATCGGCCTTGCAACGGTGATTCTCCTCGCCCTCTTTTTCGTGCCGCAGGGGCAGGATTTGAGCCAGGAAACCTGGCAAACGTGGTTTGACCGGGGGGGCACGGGTCCCACCCTGCTGACTTTGGCTTTGGGATTGTCCTACGGCTTCCTCGTCCTCCTTCTGGAGCCCTTCTATCTCGCCAGCGGCTTCGCTCTTTATCTCAATAGTCGCATCAATCAGGAGGCCTGGGATATCGAGTTGCGCTTCCGGGAGCTGGCGAGCCGGGTGCGCGAGAAAGCCTCCTCGGCCGCAGCTTGGTTCGCTCCTGTGTTGCTTCTTTTCGCCTTCTGCGGGGGAGGGGAGTTGTCCGCGCAAGGGCCCGATCCCCAGACGGTGGTGGCGGAGGTGCTCGCCGACGATGAGTTCAAGATCCGCACTCGCACCGAGCGCGAGTGGATTCCGCCCGAGGGCAGCTGGTGGGAAGGATTTTTTGACTGGCTAGGGGGGCTGGGTGCCGGGGCGGAAGTCGCTTCCGGCTTCGGGGAAATCCTCTTTTTCTTTATCAAGGTGCTCGCTCTCGTGCTGCTGGTGGTGGTCCTCCTCGTCCTCGCCATTCGGTTGGTGACCAGTTTGTCTGATCGAGAAGGCTCGGCTTTGTCCAAGAAAAGGGCCCGGCCCGCTCCCCGGGTGGTGCTGGGGATGGAGGTCACCCCCGAGTCGCTGCCCGCTGATTTACTGGGCGAAGCGCGCCGCCATTGGCAGGCCGGGGACAGTCGGCTCGCGCTTTCTCTACTCTATCGCGGAGCCCTCACTCATCTCATCACCGCGCAGGCGGTGCCCATCGAATCTTCCTCGACTGAGAATGAATGTCTTGCCGAGGTGGAAAGCCACGCTCCGGTAGCCCTCGGGAGCTATTTTGCCCATCTCTCCGGGCAGTGGATGAAGGAGGCCTATTCCCGCGAGCGAGTGACGGGGGAAGACTTTGAAACTCTCTGCCAAGGGTGGCCCTTTGAAAGGAGGCCGTCGTGAAAAACTGGTGCGGTGTTTGGCTCGCGCGGGTTCTGCTCGCTGCGATGGCGGTTCTCCTTGCCGCTTGCGGTCGTTTTGAGGAGAAAGAGCGCGAAGTTGGTTATCAGGGGCTGGCCAAGATCAATCACTTTCTGGCGGCCCAGCGGCTGGCGGAGGAAATGGGCTTGGCAGCGGGCAGTTATGCGGGGGCTCCCGCCTTGCCGCCTCCCACTGGCACTACTCTCGTCGTCTCGGCCGCCAGTTTGCAAAGCGAAGGCCAATTGTGGGAAATCTCGCAATGGATGGACGAGGGAGGCCATCTTGTGGTCTACATGGTGCTGCAAAACAAGGACTGGCTGTGGTATGAAAGCTCGGATTTTGATGACTATTTCGCTCCTTTCCTGAATTACTTCCAGCTGGCGCTCGAATTTCCGGGTGGGGATGAGAAAGCGAAGAAAGTGAGCGCGCTCGCTCCTTTTGGCTTGGGAACCTATGCCACCGAGTTCGAGACTCCCTTTCTCATCGACGACTTGGAGGACTACGAAGCGCCAGCCGAGTCCATCCGTAGCTTTGACTATGGAGGCGGTAGCTTGACCGTGATGGCCACCGCAGAGCCCTTCACCAATCGTCATTTGGGCAAAGGCGAGCACGCCACCCTGCTCTGGGACCTGCTCACTTTGGAAGAGGGAGATGCCGTTTGGTTTGTCTATTCCACCCGCCTCTCCTTCTTTCGCCTCCTCTGGGAAAAGGCCAGTGCGGCGGTCGTGGCCTTCCTTCTGCTCCTGATCTTCTTTGTCTGGTGGGCGGCCCGGGGCTTCGGGCCCCGTTTCCACCGCCTGGAAGTGAGCACGGCCAAACTTGATGAGCACTTGCAAGCCAGTGGCGCCTTTTTTCGCAAGCACCGGGCCGAGGATGCTGTGCTCGCGCCGCTGCGGGAGCGCCTGCTCCACCGCCTGGCCAAGGCTACCAATTTGCCCTTCAATACTCCGGCCTCCGAGCTCGTGGCAGTGGCCCGAGAACGTGCCTTGCTGGGTCCCGATGATGAAGTGGCACTGCTCACTCCAGTGACTGCCAAAGGGCTTCTCGAGCGACTGCAACACCTTTCCCAACTTGATAAAAAGCTATGACTGACCCTGATTCCGCCCTTTCTTCCGCGCCTGCTTCTCCCCTTGGGGAGGAAGCTCCCGGCGAGTCTTCCTCTGCGATTGGCAGCGACGCCGATTTTTCCCTCCTTTCCCGCATCCGGACCCAGATCGAGCGCGTCTTTGTCGGGCAAAAGGAGCTCGTCGACGGGGTGCTGGTCGCTTTTCTCAGTGGAGGCCATGTTCTCATTGAGGGCCACCCCGGGTTGGGAAAAACCCATCTTGTCCTCTCCCTGGCCAAGACCTTTCATGGGGAATTTCGCCGCATCCAGTTCACCCCGGATTTGATGCCTTCCGATATCAGCGGGCACAGCATTTACGATATGTCGCGCCAGGCCTTCGAGGTGAAAAAAGGCCCGGTTTTCACCAACCTGCTGTTGGCGGACGAGGTCAACCGGGCTCCCGCCAAGACCCAATCCGCTCTTCTCGAGGTGATGCAAGAGCGGCAGGCGACCATCGATGGCGTCTCCTACCCCTTGCCCCAGCCATTCATGGTCCTGGCTACCCAGAACCCGGTCGAGCAGGATGGCACTTATCCCTTGCCCGAGGCCCAACTGGACCGCTTTATGATGAAGCTGCTCGTCTTCGAGCCCGCCTTGGAGGAGGAGGTCACCATTGCCACCCGGGCGACGGGCTCGGGACAAAGTGATCTCGCGCCTGAGCAGATCGAGACCATTTGCCAACCCGAGGAAGTGGAGGCCCTGCGGGTCCGATTGCAAACGATCACCATTTCGCCTGCAGTCATCCGTTACGCCGTCGAGCTCGTGCAAGCCACCCGGAGTTCGGAGATGACTTCCTACGGTGCCAGCCCCCGTGCGAGCATCTCGCTGGTGCAGGTGGCCAAAGGCTACGCCTTTTTGCGGGGCAGAAATTATGTCGTGCCCGATGATGTCAAGGGATGCGCCCTGCAGGTTCTCCGCCATCGCGTGCGTCTCACCCCCGAGGTGGCGATCTCCGGCCAGACGGTCGACGAGACCGTGCGCGCCATCATCAACTCGGTGGAAGCTCCCCGGCAATAAGCCATGCGGCCGTCATTCCAGTTGCTGGGAGTCAGTGCGCTCCTCTTCGTTTTCGCCCTCGCTGTAGTCTTTTGGCCGGGGGCGACGATTTTCTTCTCTCTGGCCCTCGTCCTTTTCCTCTTCGTGGCTCTCCTCGATGCCATCTTGCTGGGAATGATTGGCAAGGTTTCTCTCGTGCGCAAGTGGCCCACGCGATTTGCCCTCAAGGAAGAAACCGAGGTCAGCTATGAGGTTCACAATGAAGGCCGCTTGCCGGTGCGGCTGCGCTTTTTCGAGGGCTTGCCCCCAGAGTCGAGCTATAGTCATCTTCCCTTTGACTTACCCAGGCTGAAGCCGGGCGAGAAAGCTCGGGCCAGCTATCGGGTTGCTTTCCTCCAGCGCGGGGATTTGCCGGTGGAGCCGGCCTATCTCGAGTTGCGTTCGCTGCTGGGCCTGTGGTGGCGGAGCCGCCGGGTGGGGGAGGGCCTCACCGCGCGGGTTTATCCCAATTACGTGCCAGCCTTGAACTATGGTCTTCTCGCCACCGCCGACCGGGCCGAATTGATGGGCATCGTCAAGCCCCGGCGTCGTGGGATGAGTAAGGAATTTCATCAGCTGCGCGATTATCACGAAGGGGACAGCCTGTCCCAGGTTGATTGGAAAGCCACTGCCCGGGCCAACCGGCTCATCACCCGCGAGTATCAGGAAGAGCGCGATCAGACCATTCTCTTGGTGCCCGATTGCAGTCTGCGCACCCGGGCCATCGACGGGGATTTGCCGATTCTCGACCACCTCCTCAATGCCGCCATCTTGCTGTCCTACATCGCGCTGGGGCAGGGAGATAAAGTGGGAGTCATGTCTTTCGGCGGGGCGGACCGCTATCTCTCGCCGGTGAAAGGCAATTCCGGGATGGCCCGCATCCTTGACCATCTCTATAACTATCAGCCGACACGGGATTATAGTGATTACAACGAATTGGTCGCCCGCATCCTGCGCACTCAGCACAAGCGCTGCCTCATTGTTTTACTGACGAATTTGCGGAGCGAAGACCAGTTTGGCTCCCTCGGAGCCCTGCAGCTTCTTTCCCGGCAACACCTCGTTATGCTGGCCTCCGTGCGCGAAACTGTGGTCGAGTCCGCCCTTCGGTCTCCTTTGGCAAGCTCGGCCGATGCCGATCGCTACCTCGGGGCCTTGGCCTACGAAGATGACGTCGCCCGCCTGGTGAGCGAAGCCCGGGGCCTGGGCTTCAGCGCGATTCATGAATCCCTCGAGCACTACCCCATCGCCTTGGCCAACCAGTTTCTCGATCTGCGCGCGTCCGGACGCTTTTGAGAAATGACGAACCGGGGCGAGACCTCCTCCCATGGGGGAGGTAAGCTGAATAACGACATCGCTTTCAAGACTTGGCAATCCGCTCGCAACGAACTTGAGGTCAGCGCCAAGGTCGAAAATGCTGGTAGCAATTGAATTTCGAAGTAGGCTGAAACCGTGAATTTTCTTGGCCAGGTGATTGGATTCGGATGGGGCAGTGCCAATGAGAGCCTTGATGAGCCCTATCAATACGACACCATCGGCAATCGAATCACCCCCTTCGGTCGCACCACAAGTTACGATGGCGATGGCAATAGGACTGCAGGAGTCGTTCCGGGCGCGACGGGAGCGGCGGGCACGGAGTTCGAAGATGTCGATGGTCCGGATTTTGCGGCTGCCACCAACCTGAAATGGGATGGAGAGAACCGGCTCGTTTCCCTCGTGGTCGATGGGCAGACCATTAGCTACGACTACGATTATCTGGGCCGCCGTATCAAGCGCACTCGCTCCGGGACCGTCTTTCATTATCACTACGATGGCTGGAACCCACTGGGACTTTGGGTTAGAACGACGCTGAACCGCACCTGGACCTGGGGACTGGATCTCAGTGGTTCCCCGCAAGGAGCTGGGGGAGTGGGGGGATTACTCGTTGCCGAAATCCAATCCGGTGGTAATGCCGGAGAGAATTATCCTCTTTACGACGGCAACGGCAATGTGTGCCAATACTTGGATAGTGCTGGAGTGCTGGAAGCTCGTTATGAGTATGATTCCTTTGGGCGAATTGTCGTTAATGCTGGGAATTCGGTGCGCAGCACTTTCCGCCATCGCTTTTCAACCAAACAAAGAGACGAGCACACCGGCCTCTACTACTACGGCTATCGTTACTATGACCCGGTAACGGGGAGGTGGCCAAGTAGAGACCC